>JBCBUE010000028.1:0-40292 GCA_039818285.1 Planctomycetota bacterium
CGCTCGAAGCGCGTGGCCACGGCGACCTCGTCGTATCGCACGGTGAAGCTGAACATGAACAGGCTCAAGGCCGCGACGATGATCACGGCGAGCAGGAAGGAGAACGAGAAGAGCTTCTTGGGGTCCATGGCGGTAGTGCAGCGGGGTTGACCGGGTTACTCGGAGAAGATGCCCTGGAACGACCCGGTGGTGTCGTTGAGGTCGAGGCGCATGGTGTCGGCCGCGGGGTCGGCGGAGTCGACGACGATCTTGCGGGTGTTGGCGAGGGACTGGGCGACCGCTTCGAGCAGGACACGGGCGCGGTAGACGGAGGGGGCGGCCTCGTAGGCCGCGCGCTGGGCGGCGAAGCTGTCGGCGCGTGCCTGCTCGGAGAGGCCCTGCTGCCAGCGATAGGCGCGGGCCTCCTGCAGGATGCGGGCGGCCTCGCCGCCGGCCGACTCGAGCAGGCCCTCGATCTGGGCCTCCTGCGCGGCGACGGCCTCGGTGGGCTCGTCGGCCTGACGCATGCGTTCGAGCTCGCTGATCGCCGAGGCGATGGTCAGGGCGCGGTCGCGCGAGCCGGCGACTTCGGCGAGGGTGGCGATCGCGTCCTTGCGGGCGGTCTCGAGCGTGGCGGCGACCTCCTGGCGGACGCTGAGCTGGCTCATGAAGGCGTTGGCGACCTCCTCGTTGGTCGGCGGGCGGACGGCGGTGATCGAGGCGTCGACGATCTCGATGCCCATGCCGCCGCGGCGGACGCCGTAGTCGTCGGCGGCCTGCTGGATGGCCGTGCGCAGGGTGTCGGCGGCGTCGCCGGCGGGGTCGGCGAGCAGGTCGTTGATCTCGCGGCCGGCGGTGAAGTTGTTGAGCTGCTGAGAGGCGAGGTAGCCGAGGAGCTTGCCGGGGTTGGCCGAGGAGGTGGCGTAGGCGATGACGCCGTCGCCGCCGGGGTCGGTGGGCTGCTTGACGCGGTAGCCGAGGGTCATGGTGATGCTGACGAGCTCGCCGGCGGCGGAGTCGGCGTTGCCGAGCTCGTCGACATCGGGCAGGGGGGTGGGGGCGGAGACGAAGAAGGTCTCGCCGGTGTCGTCGGTGACGCTGGACCAGAGCAGGGCGTTCTCGCCGTCGCTGGCGCCGACGAGCGAGCCGACGGTGAGTTGCTCGACGCGCGCGGCGTTGACGCGGTCGACGCCGCCGAAGGGCCAGGGCGCCTTGAAGTGCAGGCCGGGCCCGACGGGCTCGCCGACGATGGCGCCGTTGAGGGTGATGATCGCCCGCTGCTGGGGTTGGACGAGCACGAGGCAGGAGAGCAGCAGGAAGACGGCGATGGCGACGATGCAAAGCGGCGAGACCAGCCGCGCGAGCAGCGAGAAGAACCACGACCGGCTGACCTCGAAGCCGAACTGGTAGTTGAGGGTCTCGCCGACGATCTTGCCGAGCGACTCGGGCCGGGTGAGCCAGCCGAGGACGCGGGAGTCGAAGGCGGGGCGGATGGCCTCGTCGGCCTTGCGCGGGCGGTACAGGCCGAAGACGAAGCTGAGCAGGATCTCGAGGCCCTGCAGGGCCATGAGGACGGGGATGGCGATGGAGAGCGCGGCGAAGGCGGTGCGGTCCCCGCCTTGCCAGGACTGGATGAGGCAGGCGGCGGCGAGCAGGGCCATGGCGACGACGTCGCCGAGCAGGTAGCCGGCTCCGCCTCGGAGGGGCAGCCATGCCTTTTCCACAGTCATGCCGGCGACGTAGCGGGCGACCAGGAAGATGACCAGGCCGGCGCCGATGAACAGCCCGGCGAGCAGGGAGACGCGGGCTTGCTCGCTGATGGCCGCGTTGAGCAGTGGGGTGGGGTCGATCGGCTCGCCGGGTTCACGGGCGATGAGGCCGAAGTTCACCAGCGCGAGGGTGAGGCCCATGACGAGCAGGAACGCGGCGGTGACGGCGGAGGTGGCACCCAGGCCCCAGGTGGTGAGGGAGTCGAGGCGACGCTTGGCGAGGCGGAGGTTCTGGCCTGCCTCGTCGAAGAGGGCGGCGGCCTGGGCGTCGTCGGCCGCGAGCTGCTCGGCCTCAAGGGCCTCGCGGCGTTCCTGGCCGTGGGCCTGGAAGAGGGCCCAGAGGACGAACCAGATGGGGATGCCGCCGATGGCGTGCCAAGTGGCGGCGTGGATGGCGGCGGACTGGGCGTAGAGGCCGGCCAGGCCGATGACCACGGCCAGCAGGAGCTGGGCGAACAGCCCGACGAGGGCGGCGGAGGCGGCACGTTGGTAAGCCCGTTGGTCTAGCGACATGCTCTCTGATCCGCGAACGCGGCGTGGCAGAATCGGTCTTCCCCGCCGGCCGACGAACGCCGACCGGCTGGCCCGCTCAACTTAAGCGAGCCGCACATCGTATCCCAACGTACCATCCCTCTCCCGTTTCGGTTCGATCGATCCTCCGCCCGCCGCCTGCTTGATGTTTCGACAGCTGCTCACCATCGCCGGAAACACCTATATCGAGGCGATCCGCCAGCCTGTTTTTGCGGTGCTTTTGCTGGTCGGCGTGCTGGGGATGATCCTGAACGTCAACCTCGCGGCCTACACGCTGGAGAGCGACAACAAGCTGATGGTCGACCTGGGCCTGAGCACGATTTTCGTGGTCGGGCTTCTGATCGGGGCGTTCACGGCCACGGGGGTGGTGTCCGAGGAGATCGAGAATCGAACGGCGCTCACCGTCGTCTCCAAGCCCGTTCCCCGGCCGGTGTTCGTGCTGGGCAAGTACCTGGGCGTGGCGATGGCGCTGGGGCTGGGCAACGTGGTGGTCTGCACCAGCTTCCTGATGACGCTCCGCCACGGGGTGCAGCAGACGGCCCGGGACGACGTGGACTTCCCGGTGGTCCTGCTGGGCCTGGGGGCGGTGGCGGCGGCGATCGCGTTCGCGGCCTGGACGAACTATCACCTGCGCTGGGTCTTTACCAGCACGTTCGCCCACGCGGCGGCGATCGGCGGGGTGGTCGCCTATCTGCTGGTGCTCGTCATCGACAAGGACTTTGCGCTGCAGTCGCCGCTGGCCGAGTTCACGGACTCGGACTTCGACCTGGTGCAGATCGGCATCGGTCTGATCCTGCTGTTCCAGGCGCAGCTGCTGTTGGCCGCGGTCGCGGTGGCGGTGTCGACGCGGTTGGGGCAGGTGATGACGATTGTCATTTCGGCGGGCGTGTTTTTCGTGGGTCTGATCGGCAATTCGCTCAACGCGATCACCGACGAGCGGCTGGACATCCCGGCCGGCGTCGGGCTGTTCCCGAGCTTCTGGGTCGTGTTGACGGCCGAGGCGCCGATGCTGAATCGCCTGTTGTTCGTGCTGGCCAAGGGGCTGTACCTGGTGCTGCCGAACCTTCAGTTTCTCTGGCCGGCGGACGCGATTTCGGAGGGCAACCCGTTCACGCTGACCTACCTGGCGAGCTGCACGCTGTACACGACGCTGTATGGGGCGGCCGTGCTGGCGATCGCGGTGCTGCTGTTCCAGCGGCGCGAGGTGGGCTGACCGACGACCGACCGGGACGCAAAAAAAAAGCATCGGCGGAGAGCCGATGCTCGTGAGGAATTGAGGTGGATGGGCGGTCGATTCAGGCGGCCTCGGCGAGCGCCGGGGCGGGCTGCGGCTCGGTCGTCTCGGCCTGCCTGGTGCGGGCGGCGGCGAGGCCGCGGTTGATCGCGGCGACGGCGGCGACGGCGACGACGCCGGTCCAGACCAGCAGGTTGGCCGCGAGGAAGGCGATCCAGATGCGGGCGATGACGCCGATGCCAGGCAGGGCGAGCAGGGCAACGGGGACGAGCACGACGAACGCGACGCCGATGGCCTTGAGCACGCGGTGCAGGTTGGTGTCGTCGAACTCGACGGCGTCGGGGTTGGCGGGGCTGGTGTTTACTTCGGTCATGGCACTGACTCCTTGGGCGGGCCCGATCTGCCGACCGGGAAGGTGTGGCGTGATCCGATCTCTAGGACCACCGTAGGCGGGACCCCCGGCGATCGGGGGCGAAAGGGGGCTGCCGTGGCAGTAGACCGCAGGCCTGCGATCCAGCTACGACATCGGCAGTGATGATAGCCGTTCTTCAATCCCTGGCAATGACCTCGGGCGGGGATCCGGCGGCCGATTTCAAGCCGACGCGCGGGCCAGCCGGTCGTTGATCGCCCGGCCCAGGCCGGCGTCTTCGACGCGGATCGCGACAATCTGACCGGCGTCGCTCGCGTCGAGCTCCCGCATCGCCTCGAACAGCCGGGCGGCCATTTCCGCGGCGCGGTCCGCGGCCCCGAGCGTGGCGGCCGTGGCGAAGCCCTCGCCGAGCGTGGCGACCGCCTCGTCGCTGCCGAGCAGGGCGACTCGTTGGCGTTGGTCCGCCGTGAGCTCTTTGGCTTGAGCTTCGGTCATCAGGCGCAGCGGCGTCCTCGGGGCGTAGTGCCGATCGAGCAGGCCCGGGGACTCGGCGGGCTCGGCGGAGCCCGGTTGGCTGGTCGCCGCCCGCACGCGCGGGGTCTGGCCGATCACCGCTTCGATCGCCTCGAGCGTAACCGCCCCAAGGCGCAGGACCTCGGGCGGCTCGCCCTCGAGCACCCGCACGACCGTGCTCTCCAGCCCCCGCTCGGACGGCCTGCCGTCGAGCACGAGCAGGTCGGCGTCGGCGAACTCGTCGGAGACGTGGCCCGCCCGCGTCGGGCTGATCGCCCCGAACCGGTTCGCGCTCGGCGCCGCCAGCGGCCCGCCAAACGCCCGCAGCAGCGTGTTCGCCACCGGGTGACTCGGGCACCGCACGGCCACCGTCGGCAGGCCGCTGGTCGCGAGGTCGGGCACGCCGTCTCGACGCCGCGCGACCAGCGTGATCGGCCCCGGCCACATCGCCTCGGCCAGGCGCCGGCCCGCGTCGCTCATCCCCTCGGCGATGTCGTGCCAGCCCGCCGGCTCGGCGACGTGCAGGATCAACGGGTCGAACCGCGGGCGTCGCTTGAGGTCGAACACGCCGGCCAGGGCGCGCTCGTCGAGCCCATCGGCGGCCAGGCCGTAGACCGTCTCGGTCGGCATGGCCACGGGCTGGCCGGCGCGCAGAAGATCGACCGCGGCGTCGATCGACGCGGGCAGGGTGCCGTCGAGGACGGTCGGCGTGGGCATGGCGCGAGCCTAGCCGAGACGCGTTTAGAGAGAGGCGTCGGCCGGGGCGGTCTCGGCGGCGGGCGGGTTTGGCGTCGACGGTGCGTCGCCGGGCCGCCACGCGGCGATCGACGCGGCCAGCGCGGCGTAGTCGGTCGCGCCGTGGCAGGTCTGGTCGTAGGAAAAGATCGACTGGCCGAACGACGGCGCCTCGGCGAGCTTGACGTTGCGCCGAACCGGCGGGTCGAACACGACCGCGTCGGCCCAGGGCGTGTCGGTGCCGCGGGCCCCGCCGAGGAAGCGCTCCAGGTCGGCCCGCACCTCGCCGGCCAGCAGCGTCTGCCGGTCGTGCATGCACAGCACCACGCCGGCCACCTTCAACGCCGGGTTGAGCCCGCCTCGGATCATCGCCACCGTCTCGAACAGCTTGCCCAGCCCCTGCAACGCCAGGAAGTGGGCCTGCATCGGCACGACGACCTCGGTCGCCATCGCCAACGCGTTGACGGTCAGCACGCCGAGGCTCGGCGGGCAGTCGATCAGCACGTAGTCGAACTGATTGATCACGTCCCGGCAGCGATCGCGCAGCAGCGTCTGCGCACGACCGTCTCGCGTGTCCTCGGCCAGCTCGGACTCCACGCCGGCCAGAGACGTCTCGGCCGGCATCAGCCCCAGCCCGTCGCTCAGCCGGTAGACGGCCTGGGCCGCGACGGTCTGCGGGTCGGTCAGCAGGTCGTAGAGCGTGCGTTCGATACGCTCGGGGTCGAGGCCGGCGTGCAGCGAGAGGTGGGCCTGGGGGTCGAGGTCCATCAGGAGCACCGACCGGCCCGAGCGCTGCAGCGCGGCGGCGACGTTGACGGCCGTGGTCGTCTTGCCGACGCCGCCTTTCTGGTTGATCAGCGCGATCACCCGCGCGGCGTCGTGGTCGAGCGGGGTCGAAGCGTCGTGTTGGAGGGGGTCGCTTCCCTGCGACATGGCCCGAGTATACGGTCGGCCAGCCCGGCGGGCCGCGCGGATCGGTCGAGGGGCTACATTGCCGACGTGTACACGGTCACGTGCCCGTCCTGCGGATTCGCCATCGAGTTGCCTTTCGCCCGGCGTGGCGCGGCAGGCCGTTGCCCCGCCTGCAAGAAAGTCGTCCCCGTCGACGACGCCACCCTCCGCGTTGGCAACGCCCATCCGTCCGCGGCGGCCGCGCCCAGCCCGCAGATCGCCCCCGAGACGCCCGACCTCGACCCCGAGGGCAACGTCGTCGGCCTGTCGGGCCTGTCCAACCTGCTGGAGCGCACGGCCGGGCGTCGTGGCACAACGCCCAAGCCCCCGGCCGCGCCCGCCCGTCGCCCCACGGCCAGCCCGCCCCCCGCCATGCCTCGGCACGCGCTGCTGATCGTCGTCGTCGCCGTCGCGACCGTGGGCCTGCTCGGCCTGGCCATCTGGTACATCACCCTGCCCAATCGCCGGGTGGCCACGCCGCCGCCCATCACCGCTCCCGACGCCGCGCCGCCCGTCGAGCCGGACGCCAGCGACGGCGGGGACGCCTTGCTAGATTGACGCGTTGGCGGCGTTGTGACGCCGTGACGCGCGGCCCGGGGCCGCGATCCTCCCCGCGCCCGACCGCATGTTCTTTTTCCCGCTGCGCACCGACCGTCTGCTCGCGTCGATCCCTTGGCTGAACTACGCGCTCATCGCGGTCAACGTCCTGGTCTTCCTGCTCACCGCCACCCAGGTCGCCGAGGCTCATCACCTCGCCGTCGCGATCAACCAGGCCACCGACTTCACCCAGCAGGTGCAGCTGCGGCTGGCCCTCGACGAGCTGTGGGTCCGCGACCTCTACCTCGACCCTCAGCAGCCGCGGCTGTTCCAGTTCTTCACCTATCAGTTTCTCCACGCCGACGTCTGGCACCTGCTAGGCAACATGGTGTTCCTGTTCGTCTTCGGCAACTCCGTCGAAGACCGACTCGGCAAGGTCGGCTACCTCGCGTTCTACACCGCCGCCGGCGTGCTCGCGGGCCTGGCCCACATCACCTTCGACATCACCCCCATCCTCGGGGCCTCCGGCGCGATCGCCGGCGTCACCGGCGCGTACCTGGCGCTGTTCCCCTCGTCCAACGTGACGATCTTTTACTGGGTGCTCCTGGCGGTCGGCACGTTCGAGGTCAGCTCGGTCGTGCTCATCCTCTTCCGCGTCGCGCAGGACCTGGTCTTCCAGCTCTGGGGCTTTGGCGGCACGGCCTATCTCGCGCACCTCGCCGGCTACCTCATGGGCTTTGCCGTCGGCATGGGACTGCTGGCGACGCGCGTGCTGCCCCGGGAGCCGTACGACCTGATCTCAATGATGGAACGCCGGCACCGGCGCGGCGTGTTCCAGCGCATGGTCAAGCGGGGCCACCGCCCCTGGGAGCACCAGCCCGAGGCGGCCGCCGACCTGCCCGTTAAGCCGACCCCGCCCGAGGTCCTCGCCCGCCGGGCCGACGTCGATGCCGCCCTGCAGCTTCACGACCTGCCCGCCGCCGCCGAGGCCTACCGCCAGCTCGTCGCGCTCGACGAAGACCAGGTCATGGCTCAGCAGGCCCAGCTCGACCTGGCCAACCACTTCATGGCCGACGGCGACCACGCCGAGGCCGCCCGCGCTTATGAGGGCTTCCTCCGCGTCCACCGCACCTACGCCGACAAGCCCCGCGTGCAGCTGATCCTCGGCCTCATCTACGCCCGCTACCTCGCCCAACGCGACCGCGCCCGCCAGCTCCTCGAAGAAGCCGTGCAACGCCTCGCCGGCGACGACCGCGACCTGGCGCGCCACACCCTCGCCCAACTCGGGGGCTGACCGCACGACCCCGCCTCGGCCCGCTACATTGCCGCTCCCAAGCCGCGGCCGACCGCAGCGACGCCGCGGGTCGTGACCCGCAACCCACCCCAGCCCACCCCGAGAGCACCACGATGTCCATCTCCGGCAACGCCGTCGTCGGCCAGTCCGGCGGCCCCACCGCCGTCATCAATCAGTCCATGGTCGGCGTCGTCGAGGGCCTCCGCGCCCACGGCAACGGCAACGTCGCCAAGATCCTCGGCGCCAAGCACGCCGTCGCCGGCATCGTCAAGTCCGATTTCATCGACCTCACCGACACGCCCCAGGCCACGCTCGATCTCGTCGCCGGCACCCCCTCCTCCGCCCTCGGCTCGTCCCGCGACAAGCCCGACGCCGCCTACTGCGAGCGCATCTTCGAGGCCTTCGAGAAAAACGACGTCCGCTACTTCTTCTACATCGGCGGCAACGACTCATCCGACACCTGCCGCATCGTCAACGAGGTCGCCAAGTCCAAGGGCTACGACCTCCGCGCCTATCACGTCCCCAAGACCATCGACAACGACCTGATGGTCAACGACCACACTCCCGGCTTCGGCTCGGCCGCCAAGTTTGTCGCCCAGGCCCTCATGGGCGACAACCTCGACAACAAGGCCCTGCCCGGCGTCAAGGTCGACATCATCATGGGCCGACACGCCGGCTTCCTCACCGCCGCCAGCATGCTCGGCCGCCAGGACGCGACCGACGGCCCGCACCTGATCTACGTCCCCGAGGCCCCGCTCTCCATCGACAAGCTCATGAGCGACGTCGACCGCATCTACAAGGCACAAGGCCGCTGCCTCATCGCCATGAGCGAGGGCGTCCACGACGCCGACGGCACGCCGCTGGCCGCGAAGCTCGCCGAGGAGTCGGGCACCGAGATCGAGAAAGACTCCCACGGCAACATCCAGCTCTCCGGCTCGGGCGCCCTGGGCGACTTCATCTCCACCGCCATCAAGACCAAGCTCGGCATCAAGCGCGTCCGCGCTGACACGCTGGGCTACATGCAGCGCTCTTTCGCCGGCTGCGTCTCGGCGTCCGACGCCGCCGAGGCCCGCGCCGCCGGCTACAAGGCCGCCGAGCTCGCCTGCACCGGCGAGCATTCCGATGGCTCGATCGCCATGCTCCGCACCGACGACCCGTACGCCATGCGGTACGAGCGCATCGAGATCAGCGACATCGCCGCCAAGACCAAGCACCTCGACACCAAGTACGTCGTCGACGGCTGCGACATCGACGAGAGCTTCCGCGCCTACGCCGCACCGATCGTGGGTGATCTCCCGCCGGTGGGCAAGCTGTTCTGATGCCCAGCACGCGACCCGTCAGCATCCGGCCCGCCGTCGCCGACGACCTGCCCGCGATGGCGGCTCTCCTGGCGGCGCTGTTCGCCCAGGAGCACGAGTTCGCGCCGGACCCCGACAAGCAGATCGCCGGCCTGCAAGCCATCCTCGACGACCCCCGCGTCGGCCAACTCCTCGTCGCCGAGCTCGACCGGCAGGTCGTGGGCGTGGTCAACCTGCTGTGGATCGTCTCGACCGCGATCGGTGGCCCGGCGGCGATCCTTGAAGACTTCGTGGTCGACCCCGCCCGGCGTGGCCACGGGATCGGCTCACGCCTGCTCGACGAGGCGGTCCGTGTCGCGACCGAGGCGGGCTGCGGACGTCTCGCGCTGTTGACCGACCACGACAACGCCCCCGCCCAACGCCTCTACGAACGTCACGGCTTCGCCCGCTCGACCATGCTCGCGATGTCCCGGCCATTGCCCTAGCCAGAGCGCGCCGCGGCAGCCCCCGCCAAGGATCGCCCGATAACGGCCGCGGCCCTGTTCAACTCAAGCGACCGCGTCGGGTTCGATCGTGCGCCGAGTTTGACTTGCGCCGGTTGTGCGTGTCCGGGCGGCGATTGGTTCGCCTGTGTCGTCGGTGGGGCCGGGGGCGTCTTTTCGTGTCGTGCCGATTAAGGGAGGGCCCGTAGCGGTCGATGATTCAGCAGTCGGGAAGGAGAGACACCCGACCTGGAGGGACCCTGGGAGAAAGGGTAAACCGCGTATGCCACGACAGAAAGACATCCTGACCACCGGCGAGGTCGCGAAGATCTGCAACGTCGCCCCCCGCACCGTCTCCAAGTGGTTCGATTCCGGCCAGCTCCGCGGCTACCGGATCCCGGGCTCCAAGGACCGTCGCATCCCCCTCAACGCCCTCATCCGATTCATGAAGGCCCACCACATCCCGATGGACAACCTCCAGTCGGGCCGGGTCCGCGTGCTGATCGTCGATGGCGAGTCGGAGATCCTCGACGTCCTCGAGAAGGTCCTCGTCGAGCAGGCGAGCTACGACGTCAAGACGGCGCACACCGGCTTCGCGGCCGGCGTCGAGTGCGAGAAGTTCCGCCCGCACGTCATGCTCGTCGACATGCACCTGTCCGACGTCAAGGGCGAGGACATCCTCAAGCTCGTCAAGGACAACGCCGACCTCCCGGGCACCCAGGTCATCGCGATGAGCGGCAAGCTCACCGACGGCCAGGCCCAGCACCTGATGAACAACGGCTTCGACGGCTACCTCCGCAAGCCGTTCCACGTGCGTCAGGTCATCGAGCAGATCGAACGCGCCCACGCCAGCCCGGTGTGAGCAGAACCATACTCTCGCCTCGCGGTACGGACACCGCGAGACGCCAGGCGTCACGGACGATCCCAGGGTGGAACCCCGGACGCAGCCAGGCAATCCGACGACCCCGCTTGTGGAGGCGCAGGCGGGGTTGTTGTTTTGGTTAGGCGCTAGGGGTTAGGCGCTGGGCGCTAGGCCACACCTCGGCACCCAGACCTAGCGCCGAGCGCCTAAACGCTAGCGCCTAGCTCCGCACCTCGTAGTACCGCACGGCGAACCAGCCGCGGTCGTCGGTCCAGTAGCCGACGGGCTCGAAGGCGTCGGCGATCAGGTCGAACGAGTGGCGGGTGTACTTGTGGCTGAGCTCGGTGCGGATCGTCTCGCCGGCCGCGAAGGCGAAGCGTTGGCCGGCGAGGGTGAAGGCGGTGTCGCGCTCGGCGACGAGGTGCATCTCGATGCGGGACTTGGCGTCGTTCCAGTCGGCGCGGTGGGTGAAGGCGGCCGCGTCGAGGTCGGCGTCGGCGAGGCGGGCGAGGTGGATCAGGGCGTTGACGTTGAAGGCGGCGGTGACGCCGTGCTCGTCGTTGTAGGCGCGGCGGAGGACGTCGGCGTCCTTGCGGAGGTCGGTGCCGATGAGCAGGCCGCCCTCGGGGCCCACTAGTTCGGCGAGCAGATTGAGGAAGGTGCGGGCGTCGTCGGCGCGGAAGTTGCCGATGGTCGAGCCCGGGAAATAGACCACGCGCTTGCGCTCGGGGCGGGGGGCGTCGGGCAGCTCGACGCGGTGGGTGTAGTCGGCGCAGACGGGGAGGATGTCGATGTCGGTGTATCGCTCGGCGAGGCGGTGGGCGGACTCGAGCAGGTGCTTGCGCGAGATCTCGATGGGGGCGTAGGCGACGGGGTCGTCGAGGGCGTCGAGCAGGAGGTGGACCTTGGCCGACGAGCCGGAGCCGGGCTCGGCGAGGTAGGCGTTGGGGCCGATGGCGCTGGCGATGTCGGTCGCGTGGTCGCGCATGATGGTGAGTTCGGTGCGCGTGGGGTAGTAGGCGTCGAGCTCGGTGATGCGGTCGAAGAGGTGGCTGCCGACGCGGTCGTAGAAGAGCTTGCAGGGCAGCGTGGGCTGTTGCTCGGAGAGGCCGGCGACGGCCTCGGCGACGAGGTCGCCGACGGGCGGGTGCAGGTCGAGCAGGCGCGGCGGGGCGGCGGTGAAGGTCGTGATGGCGTTCCCCTGATCAAAGAACGTGGGTGTGGGCGAGCGACGTCGGGTCAGAGCGAGCGGGCGAGCCGGACGCCGGTGAACTGCCAGCGGGCGGCGGGGTCGAAGAAGTTGCGATAGGTCGGGCGGATGTGGGACGCGGGCGTGGCGACCGATCCGCCACGCAGGACGTATTGGTTACACATGAACTTGCCGTTGTACTCGCCGAGGGCGCCGGGCAGCGGGGCGTAGCCGGGATAGCCGACGTAGGGCGAGGACGTCCACTCCCAGACGGTGCCGAAGGGCTGGAGGAGGTTTGGCGGCTTGGCGGTCTGGTGGCTTGGTGACTGAGTTGCCGGGCGGGGGTGGAAGTCGAGGGTGTCGGCGAAGTGGCCATCGGGGGCTGCGCCGGGGTTGGTGGTGAAGGCGTCGCGGCAGGCGACTTCCCACTCGGCTTCGGTTGGGAGTCGGTGGCCGGCCCAGCGGGCGTAGGCGTCGGCCTCGAAGAAGCTGAGGTGGCAGGCGGGCTCGTCGGGGTCCAGCGGGACGGGGCCGTGCATCGTGAATTGCATCCACCGGCCGGTGCCCACGGCGTCGTCGCGATACCAGTAGATGGGGTGTTTCCAGCCCTGCTGCTGGACGGTCGCCCAGCCGAGGCTCAGCCAGAGGTCGTGGCGGTCGTACCCGCCGTCGTCGATGAAGGCGAGGAACTCGGCGTTGGTGACCGTGCGGTTGGCGACCGCGAAGGGCTCAAGCCAGTGCTTGTGCCTCGGCGTCTCGTTATCGAAGCAGAAGCCGTCGTGGTCCGCGGGCAGGCCGACGGCGTTCATGCCGCCGGGGTGATCGACCCAAGCGAGCGGTGCGCTTGAGGCGGGCTCGGAGACGGACTCGGTGGCGTGATAGGCGGGCAGCAGGGGGTTGGAGGAGAAGACGTGCTTGAGGTCGGTGACCATCAGCTCCTGGTGCTGCTGCTCGTGGTGCAGGCCGAGGACCATGACGTCGTTGAACTCGGCTTGCTGCTCGGGGTCGAACGCCGGGGAGCGATCGATGAGATCGAGGACGGCGTCGTCGATCGTGCGGCGGTAGTCGAGCACCTCATGGACGGTGGGGCGCGAGAGCTTGCCGCGGGCCGGTCGGCAGTGCATCGGGCCCACGGTGTTGTAGTAGCTGTTGAAGAGGAAGTCGTATCGCGGGTGAAACTCGGCGTAGTCGGGGTGGAACCGCTTGAGGACGAATCGCTCGAAGAACCAGGTGGTGTGGGCGAGGTGCCACTTGGTGGGGCTGACGTCCTCGCAGGACTGGATGCAGAAGTCCTCGACGGCGAGGGGGCGGGTGATGGCGAGGGTGGCGGCGCGGACGCGGCGGAAGCGATCGGGCAGCGTGGCCGCCGGGGCGTGGCGAGGTGGCGTGGCGGCGGGAGTGCTCGCGGTCATGGTCGGTCCGGCCGTGGCGATGGTGTCACGCTAGAGGTGGAATCGAGCGGGGGCAACCCGCGTGGCAAAAAGGGGTGCGGGAGGTTGCTACCCTTCGTCGGTCGCATTCAAGGAGAACCCGCCATGACCACGACCGCCGCGCACGATTTCGGCGTGCAGAGCTACTGCTTCCGGACCACGAAAGACAATGCCGTGCTGGCCGGCCAGGTCAGGGACCTGGGGCTGGACAAGGTCGAGCTGTGCGCGGTGCACGCCGACTTCGGCGACCCCAAGGGGTTCGAGGCGATCGTGAAGACCTACGCCGACGCGGGCGTGTCGATCGTGTCGCTGGGGGTGCAGACGTTCGTCGGTGACGCGACCGAGCGGGCGTGGTTCGACTGCGCCGCGGCCGCGGGCGCCAAGCACATCTCGGCGCACTTCAAGGTCGACAGCTTCGCTGAGGCGGTGCCCAAGACCGCGGCGCTCTGCGAGGAGTACGGCGTCCGCTTGGCGATCCACTGCCACGGCGGTTTCATGTTCGGCGGGTCGCCGGACGTGTTGAGTCACCTGCTCGAGCTGGGCGGGCCATCGATCGGCCTGTGCCTCGACACGGCGTGGTGCCTGCAGATCGGGCCCAAGCGCGGCAAGCCCGTGCAGTGGGCGGCCGAGACGTTCAAGGGTCGCGTCTACGGCGTGCATTACAAGGACTTCGTGTTTGACCGCGACGCGACGTGGAACGACGTGATCGTCGGCACGGGGAACCTCGATCTGCCGGCGTTCGTGAAAGCGCTCGATTCGACGGACTTCGACGGGTACGCGGTAATCGAATACGAGGCCGATCCGGACAATCCGCTGCCGGCGCTGACCAAGTGCGTCGAGCAGATGCGCGAGCAGACGGCCACCGCTTGATCACCCGGCTGCGGGCACGCCGTCGAACCTGGCTTTGGCCTCGGGCCGGCTGAGCACGATGATGCTGAAAACGCCCAGCACGGTGCCGAAGGGCATGAACAGGCACTGGATCCCCGAGGTGACGAAGCAGAATTGGTAGCGTCGGCGAGCCTTGATACGCCGGCCGCAGATCAGGGACAGGACGGCGATCGCCCATGCCGGCAGGATGAAGCAGAACGGGAAGAGGATGAAGATCCACGGGAAGAAGGGCGGCGGGGGCGGCTGATCATCGGGGAAGTCGACGAAGAGGAAGACCAGGCCCATCGCGACGTGGAGCAGCGGGAAGCAGCCGATGAGGGCGGCGATGCCGGCGACGATGTAGTTGAAGACGCCAAGCAGGTCGAGGTGCTGGTCGGTCGAGTCGCGTGCGATGGGTTCGTTCATGCGTTCGCCGCCGGGTCGATCGCATCGTGGAAGGTCGGCGGAGCCAGCCTAGTCATTGCCGATGGCTTGGGCTTGGTCGAACTCGGCTTTCTTGTCGGTTTGCAGCAGGAAGATGATGGTGGTGACGCCAAGGGCGGTGCCGAGGGGCATGTTGAGGCACTGGAGGATGGCGTTGACGAGGCAGAGGGTGTGGCCGCGCCTGGCTCGCAGGCGGCCGGCGCAGAGGAAGGCGAGCGCGGCGTAGACGATCGGGAACACGGCGCAGGAACCCATCAGAAAGAAGATGAATTCCGGCGGCGGCGCGTTGGGGTCGTTGTCGAACTCCGAACCGTCGATCACGCCCGAGATCATGAGCACGCCCAGCACGATGTAGAACACCGGGCACAGCGTGACCAGCAGCATCAGCCCGCCGTAGACGTAGTTGAGGATGCCGAGCACGTCGAAGACGCCGGAGCGAGGCGGCGGGGCGGACGGCGTGACAGGCGGCGTCGGGTCTTCCATGCGGGTCCCTCCTCGGGTTATTGATTCACGGCGATCTGCTCGAATCGCCAGCGGCCCCAGGCGTTGGGCGCGATGCCCGTGACGCGCTGCGGGTCCCAGCAGTCGACGAAGACGTACTGATACAGAAACAGCATCGGCTGGTCGGCGATCAGCATGGCCTCGGCCTGGGTGAGGGTGGCGAGGCGCTCTTCGCCGGTCTGGGTCGCGGCGAGGTCGAGCAGGGCGTCGTAGTCGGGGTTGGCGTAGGCGGCGTCGTTGTTGCCGCCGCCGGTGCGCATCTTGTCGAGGAAGGTGGTGGGGTCGGGGTAGTCGCCGATCCAGGAGGCGCGGGTGATGGAGAACTGGTGGTTGCGGAGTCGGGTGGAGAAGGCCTTGCCGTCGAGGCCCTCGAGGGAGACCTCGACGCCGAGCTCGCGTTGCCACATGCCCTGGATGGCCTGGGCGATGAGCTCGTGGCCCTGGCCGGTGTTGTAAAGGATGGACAGGCCGTCGAGGCCGCGGCCCTCGGTGTGGCCGGCGTCGACGAGCAGGGCGCGGGCTGCGTCGGGGTCGAAGGTGACGCCGTCGGTGGGCGAGGCGTAGCCAGCCATGGAGCCGGGGGGGATGAAGGTGGTGGCGATGGGCTGATTGAGGCGGGTGATCTGCTCGACGATGCGTTGGCGGTCGACGGCGAGGGAGAAGGCGGCGCGGACGCGGGGGTCGACGAGCGGGTTGGGCCGGCCGTCGGGGAGGGTGGGCGAGCAGTTGTAGTTGTAGAAGTAGGTGCCGGCGATTGGGGCCGCGTGGACGTCGGATCGGCCGGACTGGACGAGCTCGGCGGCGACCGGGGCGGTGGAGGGGACGGCGATCCAGATGTCGGCGTCGCCGGAGCGGTAGACGAGCAGGGCGGACTGGGCGTCGGAGGCGATGAGCTCGCGGACGTAGCCGTTGGCGACTTGGTCGGCGGCCCAGTAGTGCGGCTGGGCGACCATGAGGGTGGACTCGCGGTGCTTGCGCTCGGTGAGGCGGTACGGGCCGTTGGTGATCAGGCGGGCGGGGTCGGACCAATAGGCGGGGTCGACGCGGACCATGCCGGTGGTGGCGTCGAGGGTGGTGGCGAGCTCGACGGATTCGCGGTGGTTGGGGACGAAGGTGATGAAGCTGACCAGCTCGAGGAAGTACTCGGTGGGCGCGTTGAGGGTGACGCGGAGGGTGCGGTCGTCCACGGCCTCGACGCCGACGGTGTCGTCGAAGGTTTCGTAGCAGAGATTCAGCATGGCCCGGGCGGCGTCTTGCGCGGCGTCGCCGCCCTGGGCGGAGGCCGAGCCGGAGACGCGCGCGAACTCGGCGAGCTGGTTCTTGCGGAAGTCGAAGAAGGCCGGGGCGCCCTCGATGCACTCGAACAGCTTGAAGTACTGGGCGGCGTGGTCGGGCATCATGGCGCGACGCCAGGCGTAGACGAAGTCGGGCGCGGTGAGGGGCGAGCCGTCGGACCACCTGGCGTCGGGGCGGAGGTGGAAGGTGTAGGTGAGCCGGTCGTCGGAGAGGTCCCACGACTCGGCGACGCCGGGCTCCAGTTGCATGGTGCCGAAGTCGAGGACGACGAGCGGTCGGTAGAGGCCGCGGACGAAGCGGATGTCCTGGGACCAGCTCATGCGCTGGGGGTCGAACTCGTTGTGGGTGGAGGCGTTGACGTAGGTGAGGCCGGGCTTGCCGTTGCCGGGGGTGGCGGCATCGTTGCCGTTGCCCCCGCCGCAGCCGGCGAGGGTGAGCAGGGCGAGGGTGGCGAGGAGCAGGTGCGCGGCGAGGCGGGCGCGTGAGGCTCGGGCTTGCCGGGGACGGGCGAGGGGTTCAGCGGCCATCGGTGATCCGGCTGAGCATGACGTCGTAGACGATGGTGGCGTCGGGGGGGATGAGCCGGCCGACGCCGCGTCGGCCGTAGGCGAGGTAGGGAGGAATCGTGATGCGTCGGGTCTCGCCGACGACCATGCCGGCGACGCCGAGGTCCAGGCCGGGGACGACTTCACCGGAGCCGACCACGAATCGCAGCGGCTCGCCCATGATGGCCGAGGAGGCGTAGGGCTCGTCGGCACCGTGTACGAGGCCGACGTACTCGAGCTCGACGCGATCGCCGGGCATGACCGTTGGGCCGTCGGTGTCGCCGGCGTCGATCACCTCGACCTCGACGCCGCGTCGGGCGCTGAGCAGCTCGACGGTGGCTCGCAGGCGCAGGCCGTCGACGCCGAGCGCCGTGTCGCCCATGGCGTCGTCCTCGATGAGCGCGGGCGGGATGACGATCTCGCGTCGCTCGCCGCGCTGCATGCCGGCGACGGCCTCGTCCCAGGCGCGCATCGCCTGGCCGGACCAGAGGACGAAGCGGAGCGGGCCGTTGCGCTGGCTGGTGTCGATGACGGCACCGGTGGCGAGTCGGACCTCGTAGTCGACGGTGACGAACTGGCCGGCGCGGGCGGGCTCGCCGTAGCCGGGCTCGTCGACGCGGTAGCGCAGGCCCGAGGCGAGCTCTTGCCAGCCCGCTTCGAGGGCGTCGGCGGCGGGTGCGGCGGGCGGGAGAAAACCGGGACCGGCCAGGGCGTTGGTTGGCGGCGTGGGGGCGGGCGTCGTGGGCAGTGGTGTGGTGGCTGCGAGCGTCTCGACGATCTCGGTGGTGACGGCCGTGTCGGTGTGGGCCGCGGCGGGGTCGACGGGGGGGGCTGGCGTTCCGGCGTCGCTGGCGGGTGCGGGGTTGGCGTTGTGGGGCGGTGGGGCGGTCGGCTCGCCGCCGATGAGGCCGAGCCGGGTGCCGGCGATGTAGCCGGCGATGGCGAGGATGACGAGGGCGAGGAGCAGCAGGACCAGCTTGCGGGCGCCGCTGCCGCTGCGTCCCTTGCCGCGGGCGTCGTGGACCTGCTGGGCGGACTGCTCGTGGTGGGTCTGGCGGGCGACCTCGCCCTTGGTCTGCAGCGCGTCGTAGCGTTCGAGGTCCTTGTCGGAGCCCTTGCGGGTGGGGGCGGCGTAGTGGCCGTGGCCGTCGGGCCGCTCGACGATGTAGAAGATGCGGCCTTCCTCGTCGCGCAGCGCCCGCCCGATATCCTGGTCGCGTGCCTTGACCGCGCGGCCGCTGTAGGGGCTGAGGACCGTAATCGGCATAGACGAGTGAGTTTAACGGACGGCGGGGCGGGGTTCACGCGGCCGGGGGCGGGGCTGTCGACCGGCGCTCAGGTCCACTTGAGTTACACCTCAAGTTTTTTTCGCGCTGCCGTCGATGAATCGCGAGCCTCCGGCGGAGCCCGGGGCCCGGACCGGCAAGGACGCCCGCTGAGTTCCACGATTTCCGTCCTGTCGGAGCCACCGATGCCCCTGATGACCAAGCAGCAGATGATCGACGCGATCCGCCAACGCAACCGTTCGGCGTCGGTCGAGTACCTCACGAGCTTCGACGAAGACGACCTGCAGGTCTATCTCACGCGGCTGACCGACCTGATCGGTCGGCGTGGCCGATCGTCGGTCTGGACGCGCGACACCACCGAGCCCTGCTTCGTGCACCGGGCACGGCTGGCGGCCTGAGTCGCGGGTGACGCGACGGGGCGGAGGCGAGAGAGCCGAACCCATGTGACAAGCCCACGGACATCGGTCCGCGGGCTTTGTCGTCTTGGAGGTTGGGGTCGGGGCGTTGGTCAGCGGCGACGCATCAGGGCGAGCAGCCCGCCGCCGAGCAGGGCGAGCGACGCCGGCTCGGGGATGGCGTTGACGAACTTGACCTGGAACGACGGCCGCGAGCCGGAGAGCGCGGGGTTGGTGGCGGACCAGGCGAAGGTGAGGTTGCCGGTGAGCGTGAAGTCGTCGCCGAGCACGAAGGCGTCTTCGACGAAGAGGTACTTGGCGCCGGCTTCGTCGAAGGTGGAGGTCAGCGAGGACGGCGAGAGCGGGGTGCCGTCGATGGCGAGGGTGTCGAGCGAGGCGGAGTTGCCGTTGCCCGCGCCGCTGCCGGCGTTGAACCCGATGCGCAGGGCGATGTCGTTAACGGTCAGGGGCGCGTCGAGGGTGTAGTCGATGGTGGTGCTGCCGACGGTGAAGGTCAGCTCCATCGCGGAGTCGTCGTAGAAGACCGTGAAGGCCTCGGAGACGCCGTTGCCCCAGACGTTGTTGGCCTGGGTGAACTCGCCGGTCTGCTGGGTATCGGCGCCGACGCCGAGCTCCCAGTCGCCGTTGGCGGTGTTGCTGCCGTAGCGTGCCTCGGCGACGGCCTGTTCGCTGTCGTCGAAGAAGAAGTCGAAGCGGTTGCTGTCGCCCTCGAAGAAGTCGGCGTCGATGGCGGCGAGGCTCGGGCCGGTGGCGATCACGGCGGCGGCGATCACGCCCGTGCGGACCCTGGAGAACATCATTTTTTCGTCCCTCTTAAGAAAATTGGCTGAACAGTCGGCCGCAGCAACACTAACGCTGCGGTCGTGTTCTACGCGGAAGTTTAGCCCTTGGTTGGGGAGACGCAAGGAAACTCATGAAATGCTTGCGAAACGCTCGTCATCTTGTTTTCCCTTGCTTACCTCTTGGTTTCCTCATCTACGGGAGACGTCGTGGCGAGATCGGCACGAAAAAAAACCCACGGCGCGGGCCGTGGGCTTGGAGGGAGTCGGTGAGGGGTAGGGTTTTAGCCGATGCCGTCGAGCTTGGCCATGTGCTTCATGAGGTCGACGACGCGGTTGGAGTAGCCCCATTCGTTGTCGTACCAGGAGACGAGCTTGAAGAAGTTGGAGTCGAGCTCGATGCCGGCGCCGTGGTCGAAGGTGGAGGAGGCGGGGTCGTGGATGAAGTCGGTGGAAACGACCTGTTCGTCGGTCCAGGCCATGACGCCCTTCATCGGACCCTCGGCGTGCTTCTTGATGGCGGCGGAGATCTCGTCGTAGCTGGTGGCCTTGTCGGTGACGACGGTGAGGTCGACGACGGAGACGTCCTGGGTGGGCATGCGGAAGGCCATGCCGGTGAGCTTGCCCTTGAGCTCGGGCAGGGCCAGGCCGACGGCCTTGGCGGCGCCGGTCGAGGCGGGGATGCAGTTGGCGGCGCCGGCGCGTCCGCCGCGCCAGTCCTTCTTGCTCGGGCCGTCCTGGGTGGGCTGGGTGGCGGTGATGGCGTGGACGGTGGTCATCAGGCCCTTGGCGATGCCGAACTCGTCGTTGACGATCTTGGCGAGGGGGGCGAGGCAGTTGGTGGTGCAGGAGGCGTTGGACACGACGGTGGCCGAGGCGTCGAGGGCGTCGTGGTTGACGCCCATGACGATGGTGGGGACCTGGTCGGGGGACTTGGTGGGGGCGGAGATGACGGTCTTCTTGGCGCCGGCGGCGACGTGCTTGCTGGCGCCGTCGAAGTCGGTGAAGAAGCCGGTGGACTCGACGACGTAGTCGGCGCCGAGGTCGCCCCAGGGGAGGTTGGCGGGGTCGCGTTCGGACATGGAGGGGATGGTCTTGCCGTTGACGACCATGTTGTCGTCGTCCTTGGCCGAGACGTCGCCGCCGGGGAACTTGCCGTGGATGGAGTCGTACTTGAGGAGGTAGGCGAGGTTGTCGGCGGGGACGAGGTCGTTGATGCCGACGATCTCGATGCCGCCCTGCTCCATGGCGGCGCGGAAGACGAGACGTCCGATGCGTCCGAAGCCGTTGATACCGATCTTGATGGCCATGGCAGGGTCTCCTAGCGGGTGAGCGGCGGTCGGACCGCGGCTCTGCGGTGGGGGGTAGGTTGTGGGGGGACGACCCGTGGATGGCGGTGATCACCGCGACCGACGGGCCTCACACGTTAGGCATGGGCGTGGGGGTGTCAAATCGGCCAGGCGCATCGCCGGCCGGGCGCGGATAGCCCGGCTGTTACAGCGCGGCGGTGGCCTGTCGTGCGAGGTGGAAGCGTTGCCGGTGCAGGGCCGAGCCCGCCCATCGGTGCAGCGCGGGTCGCAGTCGGGTTTCGATGAGGTCGATCCAGGCTTTGGTCAGGCGGGCCGGGTTGGTTTCACAGGCGCGAGCCAGGCCGTGGTCGATCATGCGGCGGCGGAGATCAGGGTCCTGCCGGAGTCGGCGCACGGCGTGGCGGGCGGCGTCGAGGGAGTCGGCCTCGAGGTAGTCGAGGTCGCTTCGGCGTTGGGCGCGATAGGCGGACTCGACGCCCAGAATGGCGGGGACGCCGGCGTGCCAGGCGTTGTAGAGCTTGCTGGCGGGCTTATTGGTGAATCCGGTGTGGGCGAAGCTGCGGACCGACAGGACGCCGTCGATGTCGCGGTAGTCGTTCCAGGCGTTGGGCTGGTGGACGATGCGCCACGCGATGCCGAGCTCGTTCATCGTCTTGGTCCAGCCGGGGTCGCGCAGCTCGGGGGCGAGGTTTTTCTCGGCGCCGACGAAGGCGAGGGTGTCGAAGCGGTCGCCGCGTTGGGGCCGGCGAGGGAGCAGGCCGGGCTGAGGCCAGTGGGGCATCGCGTAGCGGGTGTCGCCGAGCAGGAGTCGCTTGATGGCGGCCGGCGCGGGTTGCCCGAGACCGGCGGGGTTCTGCACGATGTGGACCTGCGCGAAAGGGTGGCGGCGGCGGTCGGCGTAGAAGCAAACGAGCAGTTGGCCAGGCCCGGGGCGGAGCCGGTCCGGGAGCGAGTCACGGTGGGCCAAGACGACGCCGCGATCGGGGAGGTGGTCGACGAGCCGGCAGTCGAAGCCGTGGTGGGCGAGGTTGAGATAGGTTTGGAGGGTCCAGATGTGGACGCCTCGCTGGAAGGCACGCCAGCCGACGCCGGTCGATTCGGGGAGTTCGCCCGGCGTGTCTTCGGGCGGGAGGTAGAAGTAGACGGGAGGTTGTGACAAAGCGGCCGTGAGTTGCGGGGACGCTTGATCGTAAGCGTGGTGCGCCGGCGTGTGGGGGCGGGAGGGATTAGCCTTCGGTGATGGCGAGTCTGCTGGACGGCGTGGACGGGGCGGGCGAGGCGACGCCGATCGGCGTGGCGGCGCTGACCGAGCGGATCCGGGGCGTTTTGAGCGCGGGGTTTGCCGGGCGGGTCGTGGTGGCGGGGGAGGTCAGCGGGTTTCGGGAGCGGAATCACTGGTACTTCGCGCTGAAGGAGCAGGACGCGGTGGTGAGTTGCGTGTGCTGGTCGCGCGACGTTCGGCGACTGTCGGCGGGGGTGACGAAGGGGTTCGTGGACGGGGCGGCGGTGGTGGTGATGGGGCGTGTGGACTACTACCCGCCGCAGGGGCGTTTGCAGCTCTACGTGGAGAAGGTCGAGCTGGCGGGGCGGGGGGCGCTGGAGGAGCAACTCGATCGGCTGAAGGCTGAGCTGTCGGCGGCGGGGTACTTTTTGGTCGAGCGGAAGCGGGGGTTGCCGTTGGTGCCGACGAAGGTGGCGGTGGTGACGAGCCGGTCGGGGGCGGCGCTTCGGGACGTGGAGCAGACGGCGCGGCAGCGGTGGGCGGGGTGCGAGCTGGTCTTGGTGGACGTGCGGGTGCAGGGGGCGTCGGCGGCGGGGGAGGTGGCGTCGGCGGTGGATTGGTTGAGCGAGCACGGGACGGGGCGCGGGGTGGAGGTGGTGATGATCGTGCGTGGGGGTGGGTCGCTGGAAGACTTGTGGGCGTTCAACGAGCGGGTCGTGGCGGACGCGATCTATCGGTGTCGGCTGCCGGTGGTGACGGGGGTGGGGCACGAGCCGGACGTGACGGTGGCGCAGCTGGTGGCGGACGTGGGGTCGGCGACGCCGACGCAGGCGGCGATGGCGGTGGTGCCCGAGCGCGGGGCGTTGGACGAGCAGGTCGATCAGTGGTCGCGTCGGCTTCGGCTCGGGCTTCGGCGTGGGGCGGAACGCGCGGAGGCTCGGCTGGAGCGATTGACGACGCGCGGGGTGTTGGCCGAGCCTGGGGTGATGGCGGCTTCGCGGCGCGAGCGTTTGGCGCGGGCGGCCGCGGGGCTTGGGCGGGGGCTGAGCGGCGTGGTGCGTGCTCGGGGTGAGGCGCCCCAGGGGTTGGGGCGTCGGTTGGGGGGGGCGATGAAGCGCCGGCTGGCGTCGGAGCGGGCTCGGGTGGCGGCGTTGTCGCAGCGGTTAGAGGCGGTGGGGCCGATGGCCGTGCTGCGTCGGGGGTACACGCTGACGCGCGGGGCGGACGGGGCGCTGGTGCGGTCGTCGGGGGGCGTGCGGGACGGTCAGCGGGTGACGACGGTGACGGGGGACGGGTCGTTCGAGAGCGTGGTCGGTGACGGCGGGGCGGGGGACCCACCGGTGAAGCGGCGAAAGCCGCGCGGCGGGCGCGGGGCGAGCGGGGCGTCGGGCGCGGGCGGGCTGTTTGGGTGACGGCGTTGGGCTACATTGACGGCTCATGTCGCAGCGGGCCGAAGACGGATCGAGCGAAGACGCGGTGAGTTTTGAGGAAGCGATCGCGCGGGTGGAGGCGATCGTGGAGCGGATCGAGTCGGGGGAGGCGGGGTTGGAGGAGTCGATTGCGGCGTACGAGCAGGGGGCGGCGCTAGTGAAGCGTTGCCGGGCGGTGCTGGACCGGGCCGAGCGACGGATCGAGGAGCTGACGATTGAGGAGGTGTCGGGCGAGGCGGCGGAGGACGCGGGGTCGATCGAGGGGCGTGGCGTGTCGGGCGATGAGGATGCGCCGTTTTGATCGGGCTGTGGGTCTGGTTGCTGCTGGCGTTCGCGTACGGGGCGTGCGTGGGGAGTTTCTTGAACGTGGTGATCCTGCGGATGCCCGAGGGCGTGAGCCTGATCCATCCGCCCAGCCACGATCCGGCGACGGGTCGGAAGCTGTCGTGGTGGGAGAACATCCCGATCCTGAGTTACCTGATGCTGGGCGCTCGGAGCCGTCACTCGGGTGGGTGGATCAGCCCGCAGTACCCGGTGGTGGAGTTCTTGACGGGGGTGATGTTCGTGTGGCTGGCGTGGGTGTACTACGGGACGGGGCTTCGGCCGTCGTTCTCGCACCCGGGTCTGGAGGCGACGTGGCCGGTGCTGCTGGTGCACCTGGCGTTGATCGGGTCGTTGATCGCCGCGACGGTGATCGACGCGCGGCTGTACATCATCCCGCTGCCGATCACGTGGTTCGTGGGGGTGGTGGCGTTGGTGGTGCTGCCGGTGGCGACGGCGCTGGGGTATCCGCCGGGGCCGACGACGATCGCGTTTCCGTCTCGGACGGTGAACAACGCGGTGGACCTGCGATCGGTGTTTGCGTCGCCGATGATCAGCGACGTTGGGATGTACATCGCGATCGGGGGGTTGATCGGTCTGGTGGTGGCGAACGCGTTGCTGCTGGTGGGGGTGGTGCCGCGTTCGTTTGATGAGAGTCGGCTGGTGGTGGCGTCGCCGGGGGAGGGGGAGGAGGCCGGCGAGGCAGGGGCACCGGTTGCGGAGGGCGATGCCCCGGTGGCAAAAGTGTGGGGGGCGCTGGCGTGGGGGTCGATCGGTCTGGGCGTGGTGACGGCGGTGCTGCTGGCGTTGGGGCTGGCTTGGCCGAAGGCGGTGTACCCGGCGGCGCCGCCGGCGGCGGGGTGGAACACGGGGCTGGCGCCAGCGCCCGGGCTGTGGCAGTTCTCGGGCAACTCGGTGGGCTGGCTGTTGGGGCTGGCGGTGGCGGCGTTGGTGACGGCGTGGGGGGCGATGATCCTGATCGGGCTGCTGGGCGATCGGGCGGACGCGGCGGAGGTGGAGGCGGAGGTGACGAGCTTCCCGCGTCCGCGGAGGGAGATGCTGCGGGAGTTGCTGTTCGTGGGGTTCCCGATCGTGGGGGGGCTGATGGGGCTGGCGGTGGCGGTGGGGCAGGGGATGCTCGGGCCGGGCCCGCCGCCCGCGCCGGCGCCCGCCCCGCCGCGGGCGCTGGTGCGGGCCGGGGTCGTGGGCGGCCCTCTGATCGGCGGGGGCGTGGTGTGGCTGACGCGGATCCTGGGGACGCTGGCGTTCGGTCGGGAGGCGATGGGGCTGGGGGACGTTCACCTGATGGCGGCGGCGGGAGCGGTGATCGGGTCGATCGACGTGACGGTGGCGTTCTTTCTCGCGCCTTTCTTCGGGCTGGCGGGGGCAGCGGTGATGTACGGGGCGTCGGCGATCGCCAAGGGCCGGGTCCGCGTGATCCCGTACGGGCCGTACCTGGCGGCGGCGGTGGTGGTGATGATGGCGGCCCGCGTCCCGATCCTCCGTTTCCTTGGTATTCTCTGACCGTCCCGTCCGACGGCCCGGCCGTCCGAGCAAGGAAGCCAAACCCATGACCTCGACTCTTTCGCGTTTCGTGCCATTGGTGCTTGCGCTGGCGGCGATGCCGCTGCTGGTGGGCTGCAACGACGATCTCAAGCTGAAGAACGCGGCGCTGGTCGACGAGAACGTCGAGCTGCGTGACGAGCTGGACCGCACGCGGGCGGCGCTGGACTCGGCCGAGTCCGAGCGGTCTGAGCTGCTGGCGCGGGTGAATCAGCTCGAGCTGACCTCGTCGTCGGTCGCTCCCCTCGAGCCCGGGCCGGCGTCGGCGAACACCGGTTTTGAGTCGATCGCGGGCATCGAGACGTACTCGACGGGCGGGACGGTCAACGTCCGCATCCCCGGCGACGTGTTGTTCGCGCCGGGCAAGGTCGACCTGCGCGGCTCGTCGACGCAGACGCTCAGCGAGGTCGCCGGCGTGCTCAACAGCCAGTACCCCGATGCCGTGGTTCGCGTCGAGGGTTACACCGACACCGACCCGATCCGCAAGAGCAAGTGGGCCGACAACCTCGAGCTGAGCCTGCAGCGGTCGGCCGCGGTGCATCGGTACCTGGCCAAGCAGGGCGTGAGCCCGGAGCGGATGTACGCCGCGGGTTTCGGCGAGACGCGGCCGCAGGGCAGCAAGGCGCAGAGCCGGCGGGTCGAGATCGTCGTGGTGCTGAACGAGTGATCGGGTGAGCGCGACGACGATCGGCGTGGTGGACTACGGGATGGGGAACCTGCGATCGGTGCAGAAGGCGATCGAGCGCGTGGTCGGCGAGGCGGGGCTCGACGTCGTCTGCGAGGTGGTGGGTTCGGCCGAGGGGATCGCGCGGTGCGACGGACTGATCCTGCCGGGCGTCGGGGCGTTCGGCGACGGGATGCGTCAGCTGGCCGAGCGGGGTTTGGAGGCGGCGGTGCACGGCGTGGCGGCGAGCGGCCGGCCGATGCTGGGCGTGTGCCTGGGGATGCAACTGCTGTTTACGACGTCGACGGAGGGGCCGGGCGGGTCGGCCGAGACGGTCGACGGGCTGGGGCTGATCGACGGGCGGGTCGTCGAGATCGAGCCGGTGCGTGGCGGCCAGCCCGTCAAGGTGCCGCAGATGGGGTGGAACGCGTTGGACTTCTCGGGCGATGATCCGCTGCTGAGCGGTCTGTCGTCGGGGTGCTGGGTGTACTTCGTGCACGGGTATCACGCGGTGGTGGAGGCCGCGGACGACGTGCTGGCGACGACGGATTACGGCGGGCCGATCGTGGCGGTGGTGCGACGCGGGAAAGTGTGGGGCACGCAGTTCCACCCGGAGAAGTCGCAGGCGGTGGGGCTGGCGATGCTCGGCAACTTCGCGGCGCTGGTCGCCGGCGGGGTGCCGGCGTGACCGACCCGCCGGTCAGCCGCGACGGGTACGGGCTGACCGACGTCCAGTCGTTTCGCGGCGTCCTCCCGCAGCTGGCGGACCCCCACGGCTACACGCCCTGCGCCGTCGACTACGTGACCGACGCGCACTTCCGGGCGTATTGGCTGGATCTGTTCGCCGAGCACATGCCCACGATGGGCGATCACGCGGTGGAAGAGGTCGAGGACACGGGCGGCGACGTCGTCGATGCGCGGCGTCGGGCGGACGCGGCGGTTGATGGTTTCCTCGCCTGGCTGGACCGCTGCCGGGGCGACATCGCGGCGGTCGCGGCCGAGGCCGGGCAGGGCGGTCGGCTGACGATGCTGGACGTCTGCTGGGAGCGGGAGCGTCGGCTGCGGGCGGCGGGGTTCGACGATCCGTACCGGCTGGCGAAGTACCGGGAGAACGAGTCGGCGTTGAAGGTGCTGCCGGGGCTGCTGGCCCGGCTGGACGCGATGCCGGCGGCGGATCGGCTGGCGGCGATCACACGCGGCGTCTTCGCGGGCAACATCTTCGACCTGGGGGCGACGCAGACGCAGGCGATGTTCCGCGAGAAGCGGGTCGACTTTATGGACACGCTCAAGCGGCTCAAGCCTCGGCCGTGGCTGGTGGACGACGCGGACGCGTGGCTGGCGGCGTTCGAGACCGGCTGGGGGTGCCCGCTGGTGTTCGTGGACAACGCCGGGCCGGACATCGTGCTGGGGATGCTGCCGCTGGTGCGGGAGCTGCTGCGGCGGTGCGAGGCGGTGATCGTGGCGGCGAACACCTTCCCGTCGCTGAACGACGTGACGATCGACGACCTGGCGACGCTGGTGGACCACGCGGCGGCGGCGGACGGCGAGCTGGCTGAGGCGCGGGCGGCGGGTCGGCTGGTGCTGGTGGGCAGCGGGAACGGGGCGCCGCTGATCGACCTGACGCGGTTGAGCCCGGAACTGGAGGCCCTGGCGGGTTCGGGCGTCGGCGGGCGGGCGGTCGATCTGGTGATCCTGGAGGGGATGGGCCGGGCGGTGGAGAGCAACTACCACGCGGAGTTCACGGTGGACGTGCTGAAGACGTGCATGGTGAAAGACCCGGGGATCGCCGAGGAGCTGGGGGGCGAGTTGTTCGACCTGGTCCTGAGATTTGTGCCGGCGTGCGGGCAATAATCCGGGGTGAGACGCGTTTCCACGGGCATGACGCAAGCTCTTTCCAGGGACCGCGGCTTCTCGCTCATCGAGTTGCTGGTGGTCATCTCCATCATCGCGCTGCTGATCGGGATCCTGCTGCCGACGATCGCGGCGGTGCGGGCCCGGGCCACGGGCATCGCCTGCGCGAGCAACCTGCGACAGATCGGGCTGGGCTTTGAGATGTACCACGGGGACTACGACCAGACGTTCCCGCGGGCCAACTGGATGCCCGCCCCGTTCCGACCGCAGCAGACCGACCGTCGGGCGATCAACGAGGCCCTGGACGCTTACATCCCCCTGGACGATCGTCAGAGCCAGCGGGTGTACGAGTGCCCGGGCGACGACGTCGTGAGTGAGCTGACGGCCGCGGCGTCGGGCCGGGAGCACGGCGTGAGCTACTACTACCAGTCGCGGCTGGGCGGGCGGACGGCCGAGAGCACCTGGCTGGTGCGTCGGCTGGGGCTGACGGAGTCGGACGTCCTGGTGATGTCCGACCTGGACGGCAGCGACTTCGTCTTCAACTTCGACGACGACATGGACGACACCGTCTGGGATACCGACGCCGGGACGATCGACGTCGGGTTCAATCACCTCAACCGAAACGCCCTGTACGCCGACGGCCACGTGGCCTATGCGCTGGGCAACTGACAAGGAAATCGACATGACCGGCAAGTCCAAGCGAGAGGCGGCCATGCGGGCCGAGCAGCGGGCCACGATGCGCAAGCGGCTGATGGCCGGCTGGCTGAGCGTGGTGGCGGCGGGCGTGCTGGTCGGCGGGGTGTACGTGTGGTGGGCGAACACGCCGCCGGGGCTGCCGGGCTCGCTGGACGAGGCGACGGCGGTGTACGCGAGCGTTCGGTACGCCAACCTGCCCGAGGGCCGCAAGGCCGACTACGCGCAGCGGACGCAGACGCTGCTCAGCGAGGCCACCGAGGAGCAGCGGACGGCGTTCTTCGACGCGATGCGCGGCAACGAGGCGGCGCGGCGGTCGGCGTGGGACGCGCGTCGGGCGGCGATGGTGCAGCGGGCGCGGGCCTACGCCTTGGCCGACGAGACCGAGCGCCAGCGTTTGCTCGACGAGATGGCGGCCGAGTGGGCGGCGATGCGCGAGGCCATGCGTGCGGCCCGGGACGGCGGCGGCGATCGCGAGTCGATGAGCGAGGAAGAGCGTGAGCAGGCCCGCGAGCAGCGTCGACAGGACATGGTCCAGCGCATCGATGATTACGCGGCGACGGGCAACCCTCAGGACATGCGGTTGGTGCGCGACATGATGAGGGACATGCGTGAACGCTCCGGCGGCGGTGGAGAGGGGGGCCCGGGCGGCGGTGGGCCGGGTCGTGGCGGACCGGGCGGCGGAGGCGGGCCGGGTCGGGGGTGAGCCGATCGATCGGCGACGTGCTGAGCGATGGGGGGCGTTGCCGCGTGGTTGAACGCCGCGGGGCTGCGTCGCTGCGCGAGGGCTGAAGTGGGCGATGCGGTTCAGGCCGACTCGGCGCGTTGCTCGGCCGGCCGGGGCGAGGCGGCGGGTTTGCCGGAGCGGCCGCCGTCGGGGTACTTGATGCGGGCGTGGTAGATGGCGTTGAGCGTCTTGGTGATCGAGGCCTCGACGCGGGAGAGTTCGGCGAGGGTGAGGTTGGCGTCGTCGAACTGGCCGTCCATGAGTCGCTTGTTGGCCTGGGAGTGGACGAGCTGCTCGATGCGGACGGGCGTGGGCTCGGGCAGGGCGCGGGCGGCGGCCTCGACGCCGTCGCAGAGGAGCATGATGGCGGCCTCGCGCGACTGGGGCTTGGGGCCGGGGTAGCGGAACTCGAACTCGGAGGGGGCGGACTGTTCCTCGGCCTCGGTCTTCTTCTTGGCGGCGTGGTAGAAGTATTCGACGAGGGTGGTGCCGTGGTGGGACTCGATGAAGTGACGGATCGCGCCGGGCAGGCCGTACTCGCGGGCCATTTCGATGCCGTCCTTGACGTGTCCAACGATGATGAGCAGGGACATGGCCGGCGAGAGCTTGGCGTGTCGGTTGGGGCCGCCGCCCTGGTTCTCGATGAAATAGGCGGGCTTGTTGATCTTGCCGATGTCGTGGTACATGGCGCCGACGCGGCAGAGCAGGCCGTTGGCGCCGATGGTGTCGGCGGCGGCCTCGGCCATGTCGGCGATGCGGAGCGAGTGGGCGTAGGTGCCGGGCGCCTCCTGGGCCATGCGTTGCAGCAGGGGGTTGGAGGCGTCGTTGAGCTCTCGGAGCGTCATGGCGGTGGTGACGTGGAAGAGCTTTTCGATGTAGGGGACGAGGCCCTGCATGATGAAGCCGGCGACGAGGCCGGCCGCGCCCGCGGCGCCGGCGGCGGCGGCGATGGGCCAGAGGCGGTCGTTGAGGTAGAGGTCGGGGGAGGCGGCGTGGCCGAGGCCGGCGGCCAGGGCCATGCCGATGCCGGCGAAGAAGCCGGTGCGGACGAGGGTGGAGGTGGTGCGGACCTCGTCGAGCAGGGCGGCGACCACGCCGACGCCGATGAGCCCGACGAGGCAGTCGGCGGCGGGCTGCTCGAGCACGAGGGCGACGACGATCGCCTGGCTGGCGCCGATCGCCAGGGCGAAGCGCTGCTCGTAGACGACCGCGAGCGTCATCGCGACCAGCACCGTCGGCAGGGTCGACCACAGCAGCGCCATGTTGGGCATGGCCACGGAGGTGACGACCGCGAGGACGAGCATGCCGGTGGTGAGCAGCATGAACGCCAGCCCGCGCATCGGGTTCTCGGCGACGCGGGGGTTGAAGGCGAGGATATAGGCCCACTGGCCGATCGCGATGGACGCGAGCAGCGCCGTGATCGCCAGGATGGTGACGAGGTGGTTGGCGGCGGGGCGGGAGTCGTGGAAGGCGGCGCGCTCGCGGGCGAGCAGCTCGAGCTGGCGGGGGCCGATGCGCTCTCCAAGGGCGACGATGGTGTCGCCACGCTGGTAGATGTCGATGATCGGGTCGACGCCGTCGAAGAGGGCCTGCCGGCGCTGCGCGGTGGCGTCTGGGTCGGGCAGGTAGGTCGGCTGCAGGTCGGCGAGGACGACGCTGCGGACGACGGGGCGCAGCTCGCGCGGGTACGGGCCGAGCTCGCGGTCGATCTCGGCGGCGATGAGATCGACCTGATCGACCGGGAACAGCACGTTGGACCCACGCGTCAGCTCGGTCTGGTTGTCCCGAGGATCGGGGTGGAGGATTCGGATCGTCGTGGTCTTGTCGGTGTCGAGGATGCGGTTCGCGTCGTGCGGGGGGACGATGGCGAGCTCGAAGAGTCGTTGCAAGAAATCGCGGGTGTTTCGTTCCCACTCGGGCGTGGGGACCCCGTCGCGAATCTGAGTGCGGAGGGCGGCGAATGCCTGTGGCGTCAGCGGCGAGCCATCGGGCAGGGTGACGTTGTCGATGGATTCGGAGGTGCCGATGGTTTGGACGAAGTTGTAGAGCTTGGCATTGAGCTCCCGCAGGTACTCGGTGTTGGCGGTGAAGATCTCGGGGGCGCGGGCGGCCTGGCGTTGTCGGGCGTCGAGGGTGGCGGCCTGGTCGACGGCGGCGAACTCGACGCGGGCGACGATGGGCTGGTCGACGCGCTGGTCGAGGACGACGCGGGGCTGGCTCTGGGAATAGATCGAGACGGCGCCGCCGATGAGGGCGAAGAGGGTGGCGAACAGCGAGGCCCAGAGCACCTTGTGCTGCCTGAGGGTGGACGACACGGCGGCCGTCTGCCGGGGCATGTGACGGCGGATCTCGCGTCGTCGGGCGGAGGTGGGTTTGCTCTGGGCCATGGGTCGCGGCGAGGGGTCGGCCGGGAGGGTCGGTCCTGCCTCTAGCTATCGGCGTGTCAGGCCGGGGGCGATGCCGGCGAGTGTAGCCGGGCGGGCGAGCCCGATAAAGGTGTTCGCCGCGCGGTCATGGGTCGGTCTGCCGGACGCGGTCGAGCAGTTCGTCGGGCAGGCCGATGTCGGCGACGACGAGGTCGCCGACGTGCTTGGCCGCGGCGTCGGCGATGAGGCCGGGCTTGGCGGCGGCGAAGGTGATGGTCAGGTCGGCGTGGACGGTCGTGGCGGCGGGTCGGCCGGTGTCGACGTCGATCCCCGAGGGGCAGTCGATCGCGGCGACGACGTCGGCGTGCTCGGCGGCGTTGACGGCCTCGATCCAGGCGTCCATCGGCGAGCGGACGGTGTCGCTGGCAAAGCCGGTCCCCAGCAGGGAGTCGACCAGCAGGTGGGCCCGGTCCCAGGCGGCGGGGTCGGGGTCGAACGCGATCGGCAGGCCGAGGTTGCGGCAGGCCAGGGCGTTGATCGCGGCGTCGCCGGCGAGTTCTTCGAGGGGGCGGACGGCGTAGAGGCGGACGGCGGCGCCCCAGCCGTGCAGGTGGCGAGCGATGGCGAACCCGTCGCCGCCGTTGTTTCCCGGCCCGCAGGCGACGCAGGCGGAGACGTCGGCGGGAGCGAGGTCCAGCCGGGCGTCGAGGGCGTCGAGCAGGACGGCGGTGGCGTTGATGGCGGCGTTTTCCATCAGGACGACGCCCGGGATGCCGATGACGTCAATAGCCAGGCGGTCCAGGGCTCGGGCCTGGTCGCGGGTGAGGCAGCGTGGTTCATTCATGCGGCGTGAATCCCCTGATCGTCCTAGACTGTGGTGCAAGGAGCGTCATGCGTCTGGATCTTAAAGACCATAAAGGTGATTCGGCGATCAATGTGAGCGTCAAGGTGGAAGACCCGCCGACGGTCGTGGGGCCGACGCAGACCACGCCCAACCGGGTGAGCCTGGACTGGGACCGGGCGTTGGACGACGCGGGGAACCTGCGTCACTGCCCGGTGTGCGGGTGCCCCGACCTGTACTCGAGCAAGGCGGTGCCGCAGGTCACGGGGTTTGTGGTGCTGGCGGGGGCGGCGGTGCTGGCGGTGCTGCTTGCGGGGCTGGGGCAGCTGGTGATCGGGCTGACCGCGTTCGTCACGCTGTTGGTGGTGGACATCGTGATCCTGATCTCGAGCCGGCGCCGACTGACCTGCTACCAGTGCGGGACCGATTTCACGGGGATCCCGGTGGCCAAGGGCCACCCGCGCTGGAGCGCGAGGCTGGACGAGAAGTACAAGCCCGTTCGTCGGCCCGGCGTGCCGCGGACGGTGCGGGGGCGGTCGGTCAGCCACGCCTGAGCGTCGGCCAGGGGTCACGGGGCGGGGATCAGCAGCACGACGCAGTGGCAAGCGATCGCGCGGTTCTCGCCGAGGGCGTCGACCTTCTCGTGCGTCTTGCCCTTGAGGTTGATGTCGGCGAGATCGGCGTCGAGCAGCTCGGCGAGGTTGGCCTTCATCGCCGCCTTGTGCGGGCTGAGCTTGGGGCGCTGAAGGATGACGGTGATATCCAGGTTGCCGATCGCGTAGCCGGCTTCGTGCATCCGGCGGGCCGCTTCCTCGACGAAGGCGTGTGAGTCGGCGCCCTTCCACTTGGGGTCGTTGTCGGGGAAGAGCTGGCCGATGTCGTCCTGCGCGAGTGCGCCGAGGATGGCGTCGGTCACGGCGTGATAGACGACGTCGCCGTCCGAGTGCGCATCGCAGCCGCGGTCGTGCTCGAGCTTCTCGCCGCACACGATCAAGTCGTGGCCGGGTTCAAGCCGGTGAAGATCAAAGCCGTGGCCGACTCGAGGGTTCACTTCAGCCCGTACTCTTTCAGCTTGCGGTACAGCGTGCGCTCGCCGATGCCGAGGATCTTGGCCGCCTGCTCGCGGTTCCCGGCGGTGGCCTGCAGGGCGTGGCGAATGGCCTGCTTCTCAAGCTGGTCGAGGGACATCGCGCCGCTGACCTCGCCGCCGCCGGCCGGGGCGCCGCCGGCGTCCTCGCGGAGGTTCGGGGGGAGGTGGCGGAGCTCGATCGTGTCGCCGTCGGCCATGACGACGAGGTTTTGCACGGCGTTGCGGAGCTGGCGGATGTTGCCAGGCCAGGGCTGCTGCATCAAGGCCTGCTGCACCTCGTCCGACACGCGCGGCGCGGGCTTGTGCATCTGCTTGGCGAAATGCTTGACGAAGTGATCGACCAGCAGCGGGATGTCCTCGCGCCGGTCGCGCAGCGGCGGCAGGTGCAGCCGGACGACGGCGAGGCGGTAGAAAAGGTCCTCGCGGAACGTGCCTTCGGCGACGAGGGCGTCGAGGTCGTGGTGAGTGGCGGCGACGAGGCGGACGTCGACGTGCTTGGGGGTGTTGGAGCCGAGGCGGACGACCTCGCCGGACTCGAGCACGCGCAGCAGCTTGGCCTGCATGGCGGTCGGCATGTCGCCGATCTCGTCGAGGAAGAGCGTGCCGTGGTTGGCGTACTCGAACCGGCCCTCGCGGTCCTTCTCGGCGCCGGTGAACGCGCCGCGGACGTGGCCGAACAATTCGTCCTCGAGGATCGACTCGCTGAGCCCGGCGCAGTTGAGCGGGACGAACGCTCGGCCGGCGCGGTTGCTGTGGTGATGGACGGCCTGGGCGATCAGCTCCTTGCCGGTGCCCGACTCGCCGGTGATGAGCACGGACGCGTCGGAGGGCGCGATCTGCTTGAGCGTGGTGACGATCTGGCGCATGGCCGACGACCGACCGATCAGGCCGTCGAAGCCGAGGGTGTCGTCGAGGCGGTCGCGGAGGTCGCGGTTCTCGGCCTTGCTGAAGACGGCGTCGATGGCCTTGCCGCAGCGGGCGCGGAGCAGGTCGAGGTCGATGGGCTTCTCGATGAAGTCGAAGGCGCCGCGTTTGACGGCCTCGATCGCGGTGGGCACGTCGCCGTGGGCGGTGACGACGATGGTCTCGGCCTGGGGCTGGTCGTCGCGCGTCGCGGCGAGGACGTCGAAGCCGGCGGTGTCGTCCTCCATCTTGAGGTCGGTGACGACGAGGTCGAACTGGCCGTGCTTGAGCTCGTCGAGCGCTTCGGCCCGGGAGTGCACGAGGGTGCAGACGTGGCCGAGGCGGCGGAGGGACTCGGCCATGACCTCGGCGTGGTCGGCTTCGTCGTCGATGACGAGGACCTGGGCGGTTTGATCGGCGGGTTCGGGCATAAGCGGGGCGGTCGGCGGGCCGGCGCGGGGGGCGAGTATAGTGCGGTGTGATCGGTCAAACCGAGTTGAGCGATGGGGTTGGGGCCGAGGCGGGGCGGACGGTGGCGTGCGTGTCGTACCTGAACGCCAAGCCGCTGATCGACGATGCTCGCGGGCGATTTGGCGAAGCGGCGGGCGCGGGGGCGGTGCGGGTGACTTACGACGTGCCGGCGGCGATCCCGGGGTACGTGCAGCGGGGCGAGGCGGCGATGGGGCTGGTGCCGGTGGCGGACCTGTTGAGGGACGGGGCGAGGCTGGAGGCGTGGCCGGTCGGGGGGATCGCCTGTGACGGGCCGACGCTGACGGTGCGGCTGTTTTGTCGGTGCGAGAAGGAGTCGGTGCGGACGATCGCGGCCGACGGGGACAGCCACACGTCGGTGGTGCTGGCGCGGCTCCTGGTCGGGCGATGGGCGGGGGCGTTGCCGCGGGTGGAGCGGGTGAGCTGGTCGGGGGTGGCGGACGGAGCAAGCGCGGCGGAGGCGGACGCGTTGCTGTTGATCGGGGACAAGGTGGTGACGGCGTCGCCGCCGCGGTGGGTGTATCCCCATCAGGTGGATTTGGGCGCGGCGTGGCGGGCGTGGACGGGGCTGCCGTTTGTCTTCGCGGCGTGGGCGGGGCGGATCGGCGAGCCGGTCGACGCGATCGCGGAGCGGCTGGCGGCGGTGCGGGAGGACAATGTCGATCGGCGCGCGTCGTTGGCCGTCGAACACGCGGCGACGCACGGCTGGCCGGTTGAGCTGGCGGTCGAGTATCTGACGCGCGTGCTGCGCTACGAGCTGGGTGAGCGGGAGCTGGCGGGCCTGGCGCGGTTTGCGAGCGAGTCGGCGTCGGCGGGGCTGGTCGATGTGGGTGTGGCGCCGGTGCGGGCGATGGCGGGGTCGGGGCCGCGATGAGTCGCACGTGGGGACAACCGTTTCACACCGAGGCGATGGCCGACCTGACGCGGCAGCTCGGCTTTGCGCCGGCAACGCAGCGGCAGCGGCAGGTCGAGGCGGCGGAGCGGCTGCACGACGAGCTCGAGGCCGAGACGACGTACCCGATGTCGTTCCTGGTGTATCGCGTGACGGGGACGCGGCGATCGGCCAAGCTGGACGAGCTGTTGATCGTTGGTCGCTCGGCGGCGCACGACCTGCGGCTGCTGATCGATCGGCTGAGCCGGACCGTGTCGCTCGGCGAGCCGCGGGGCGGGGCGGTTTCGCCGAAGGACCTGGCGGCGGAGTTGGGGACGAGCCTGAAGACGATCACGCGCTGGCGTTCGGGCGGGCTGCGTTGGCGGTGGATGCCGGGCGAAGGGGGCGAGCGACACCGCGTGATGATCTGCCGATCGGCGGTCGAGGCGTACACGCGCCGCGTGGGAAGCGAGCGGGTGTCGCGGGCCGCGTCGTTCACGCGCACCGAGCCGGCGACGGTCAGACGCATCCTCGCCGACGCCCGCCGCCTCGCGCGTCGGCGCGCCGCCACGCTCAACCAGGTCGCGGCTCGCGTCGCCGAACTCCACGGCCGGGGGCTGGAGACCGTCCGGCAGATCATTCAACGCCACGACCGCGAGCGCCCCGACGAAGCGATCTTCCCCGACCGTCAGGGCCCGCTCACCGACCGCCAGCGGCGGGTGATCGAGCGGGCGCACGGCATGGGGATCGAGGCGGCGCGGATCGCCGAGCGCTACGGTCGATCGCTGTCGACGGTGTACCGCGTCCTGGCCGAGCTGCGTGTCGATCGGTTGCGGGAACGGCCGATCGCGTGGGTCGATCTGGCCGTGTTCGACCGGCCGGACGCCGAGGCGGTGATCCTGCGTCAGCCATTCCACGCGGTCGACTGGACGGCCGGCCGACCGCCGATCCGTCCCGAGGAAGACGGCCTGCCGGATTGGCTGGTCGAGGCGGCGACGCGGCCGACGCTCACCGCCGACGACTGCCGCTCGTTGCTGGTGCGGATGAATTATCTCAGGCGTCACGCCGCCGAGCTGCGCGACGCCTTGCCGCCGCGCGAGCCGGGCAAGCGGGCGATGGATCGCGTCGAGGGCTGGCTGGACGAGGCCGACGCGGTCGCTCGTCTCGTGTATGCGTCGCACCTGCCTCGCCTGCTCGCGATCGCGCGGCGCCAGTGGCAGAGTCAGGCATCGGCCGGCGCGGGCTACCTGGTGCAGTGGGTGGCGTTGGGTGCCCCCGTGTTGCAGGACGCCATCGCGACGCACAACCCCAGCCGGACGCAGCCGTTCGACGCGTACTTCGTCAACCGTCTGCTGCAGGCTTACGCCAGGCCGACGTCGGGCCGGGCCGCCAGCGCCAAGCAGCGGCGTCGCGCCGAGACCGAGCTCGGCGATCGTCTCGCGTCGATGGGGCTGATGACCGAGGCCTCGTTCCCGCCATCAGGGCGCCGCGCGGCAAGCCTGACGGCTTCGTGAGATCGCCTCACGCCACGGACTGCGCCCGTCGACGCAGCGCCTCGATCAGCTCGGGCAGCTTGGCGTGGAACGCGCCGCGCGTCAGCACCGGGTCGGCGCCCGCCTCGCCCGCGGCGCTCAGCGCATCGACCTCGACGTGCGGGCCGAAAGCCACGATGGCCAGCGTCGCGTCGTGCGCCCGTGCCGCGGCGATCAGCTCGTTCACCCACGGCTCGCCGTCGACCTCCACGATCATCGACGTCACCGCGTCGTTCGCCTTGCCGTCGTCGACCCGGTCCAGCCGCTTGCGCAGCATCTCCATCGACCGCACCGGCCGGGCCGCCAGCCCCGCGTCTTCCGCCGCGGCGCGCACGCGAGTACCGAACAACAGGTCCGCACACCGATATACCAGCATGCCGGAAGCATACCCCGACCCCGAGCGTTAGCCTCTGACACGGCTCATTCATCGTTCCACCCCCATCACCGCAAGTTCCCTTCGCCATGGCCGACTCACCGCAAAACGTGCTCAACGAGCTGGGCTTTCGCTACGACCCCGAAGACCTCTATCAGGGCGTGATCAACACCGTCCTGGCCGCGGCTCAGACCATCCAGACCCCGCGTCACCTGCAGCTGTTGATGGCCCAGCCCAAGAACGAGGTCATCGTTCATTTCCCGGTCCGCATGGACGATGGCGAGTACCGGTTGTTCAAGGGCTATCGGGTCCAGCACAACAACATTCTCGGGCCTTACAAGGGTGGCATCCGTTACCACGCGTCGGTGTCGCTGGACCACGTCAAAGCCCTGGCCGTGCTGATGACGCTCAAGTGCTCGCTGGTCAGGCTGCCGCTGGGCGGGGCCAAGGGCGGGCTGCAGGTCGACCCGTACGCGCTGTCGCCCGACGAGCTGCGACGCGTCACGCGCCGGTTCACCGCGGCGCTGGGCTCGAACATCGGCCCCGAGCACGACATCCCCGCGCCCGACGTCGGCACCAACGCGCAGATCATGGCCTGGATCGCCGACACCTACATGAACTTCGCCGGCCCCGACCAGCGCTGGGGCGGCCGCGCCGTCGTCACCGGCAAGCCGCTGGAGTTCGGCGGCTGCCTCGGCCGCGACAAGGCGACCGGCCAGGGCTTGGTCTTCGCGCTCGAAGAGCTGCTGCCCGAGCTCGGCATCGATCTTGAGAACATGCGCTTCAGCCTCGTCGGGTTCGGCAACGTTGGGTCCTGGACCGGCCGGCTGCTGACCGAGCTGGGCGCCAAGCTCGTCGCCGTCCTGGACCACAGCGGCGCGATCTACAACGACGAAGGGCTGCACGCCGTCGACCTCACCGAGTACGCCTCGTGCCACAACGGGGTCATCGGCTTCGACGAGGGCGAGACCATCAGCGCCGAAGAGTTCTACAAGCTGAAGGTGGACGTGTTCGTCCCCGCCGCGCTCGAGCAGATGATCGACGAGGAGAAGGCCGGCTGGATCGACGCCAAGGTCGTCGCCGAGGGCGCGAACGCGCCGACCACGCCCGAGGGCCAGCGGGTGCTTCAAGAAAAGGGCGTGTCCATCCTGCCGGCCGTGTTGTGCAACGCGGGCGGCGTGACGGTGAGCTACTTCGAGTGGCGTCAGAACCGCCAGGCGGTGACGTGGCCGGCTCACCGCGTGGACGAAGAGCTGAGGACGCAGATCCAGACGGCGGCGAAGCGCACGCGGGTCGCGGCCCACCGTTACAACTGCGATCTGCGCACCGCGGCGTACTGCGCGGCGTTGGATAATCTGGCGTGCGTGTATTCGATGCGCGGCATCTTCCCTTGATCTAAAGCAAGAAGTCACAGAGGAACACTTTGTATTCCGGCAACAAGAGGCGCGTTGTGCCAAGGGTTCTCATCCAGTGTTAATTGATTCATATGATCTCTTTAATTTGATCAAGACCTGCCGTCAGTAGCTTAGACGGAGTGGCAGGATTTCAACTCACAACATTCCGCGGGAGACAAAGAATGAAATGTCTAGTTATGGCTGCGTGCTGCGCCATGATCCTTCAGAGCGTGGGGGCGAGCCCTCTCTATTACAGCAGCCAGGGAGCATTTTTAAGCGCGGTCACACCGACAGATTTTGATAGCTTTGAAGACCTCATTGATGAAGGTGCTCTGATCGATGAAGACGTTCAGATTTTTAACAGGGATGCTTTTGATTTAAGAGTCAGCGCCGATATTGCTGGCGGATTCGATATTCAGTCCAAGTCATCATCGACCGCGTTTGTGCAGGGTTTCAACATCGATGGCGACCGCAGGATTTCCTATCAAGCGATGGGTTCGCGTGGTGGATTTGTGTTTGATTTCACAACGGCTGTCACGGCTTTCGGCCTCATTATCTCGGATGCGCCGGAGGTTCCTGATGGCACAGGCAATTTCGACCTTACCTTCACGGACAGCAACGGCGATTCGGTGATTGTCGCGACTGGTCCCGTAGCGAATGCCAGCGGTCTGTTTTTTGGTATTGAGAATGTACAAGCCCCGTTTACTTCAGGGAGTTTTAGCATTCCGGGTCTCGATGGCGTGGGCATCGATGCGATTTACACCCGCGCGATTCCTGAGCCCGGGGCGGCCTTGGTATTCATTGCTACGGTGATGTTGACGTTTCGTCCTGGGCGTAGAGAAGATGCCGGGATGATGTGATCCCACGATTTTGTTTCGGCTGCACACTGAGGCGTGACGGCGACTTTGGGTTCTTCTTTGACTCGATGACTCAGCCTTCGATGCAAGCTTCGATCTTGCTGGCTTGACAGTCGCGACCGGAGGCGGCGTTGCGAAGTTTGAGGTCTCCTAGTTCGATGCGTATGGTCGTTCGGCAGGTGAATCCGCGATGACTCTGCGCCGCTGATGAGTTCGGCTGGGGTCTCAGTGTGGTTAGTGCAGGCGGGCGCGCACGTGGGGCGGTGGGCAGCGTGATTCGTGATGGTGTGTGTTTCAGGACGCGTGGCGTCGCGGCTGTGTTCAAAGTGGGCTTGGAGCAAAACTGACCGGTTGCCCCCGGCTGAAAGCCGGGGCTAACGGCAAGGTTTGTGCGCGCCGTTGATGCCGTTGATCCGGGGGTAGGAACACCTCGCTCATCCTGTGTGCTGACCCCCATGGCAGACACGCGTTGGCCGGGCACTCTGGC
>JBCBUE010000029.1:0-38607 GCA_039818285.1 Planctomycetota bacterium
TGATCGCAAACATCGCAGCGCCCAAAGGGTTGTCGGCCGATGATGAGGAAGAGGATACAGAGGCAACCGAGGACGAGGCTGAAGAGGCCGAAGCCACTGAAGCGGAAGACGGGACGATTCGTTCGTTTGCATGTCGGGCTCTCGGGGGGGGCGGCCGAACCGGTTCGACGCGGACGTTCCACGTCGACGGAAGCCTTCGGCCACGCTAGGGCCAGGTCCGGGGCACGCCGGGACGCCGCTCCGAACCCGCGCCATCGGCCCGTTAGCCGGCGAGCTTGCTCGCCGATGACACGGCCGATCCATCAACCCCGACGCAACCTCGACACCACGCCCGGCGCCCGACGCTTCACCCACGCCGCCGGCCCCACCCACCACGGCAGGTTCTCGTTGAGCAACGCGAGGTCCTGACCCAACGCCTCAGCGCAGGCGTCGATGTGGGCCGGCATCGTGTCTACGCCCAAGCGATACAACACATTCTCAATCGCTCCATCCATGCCGGCTTTGAACTCGGCCGGAGATGTGCGATCGAAACCTTGGATTGCAAGATCATCCGTCGCCAAACCCGTGCCGAATTGCTCGTAACGCCGCTTTCCGTCAGCTAGAACATGACAGTGCACAGGAATGCCCAAACTCCGCTCAATCTCTGAGGCATGGAAGTCAGGGTTGCTTTCCATACTGCGGATCGTCCGAGGCAACAACGCCAAGCCCATCACGCGCGGTCGCTGCTGAGCAACCTCCTCGTACACCTTGACCGATCGCCGATCGTCGCCTCGCTCACGCTCGTCGCACGCCTCTCGTAAGAACCGCAGATGACGGATCACCGCGAACAGCTGCGCCTTGTCGTACGGCTCGGTCAGGCAAGGCAACTGATACAGCCCATCGACCAACTCACTGCCGATCATCACCTCGGGGTGTCGCGACAGCGCGGCGGCCAGCCGCGTCACGCCTCGCGCATGCGGTGAGATCAGCAGCACAAACCGCTCGACGCGATCGAACACCCCCGACCGATCCTCGTCGCGAGGCCGCGCGGCAACCGCTCCGCCGGACGACGACGCCGACACCGCCCCCGGCGTGAACGCTTCGTCGGGCTCTCGATACGGCGCCAGCAGCGGGTTACCGTCGATCAGCCGCCTCATCCGATCGATGGCGTCAGCCGACCAGTCCGCCTGTTTCCGAGCGGTGCGCGGCCGCTGCCACAGCTTGCCCGCACACGCCTTGACGGCTCGCTCGTCCGGCTTCACACCAAGGAACGCAAACATCCGCCGAAACGCCCCGGCCGGGTCGGCGATCACGTCCTCGTGATGCTGGATCAATCGCTCGTCCTCGCCCAGACGCTCGACCGCCTTCAGCAGCTCCGCGTGCAGCAGTTCCACGCGCTTGATTGCCTCGTCCAGCTTGCGCCCCCGCCGCTTTACCCGCGAGCCCACGATGTCGAACGGATTGCGCAGGTGCACGATCGCTCGGATCGGCACGCCCACCGCCTCGCGCAGCCGAGGCAGGAACGTCTCGTCACAGGCCAGCAGCGACGTCGCCCGCGCGCCCTTCGCATCGCCCATCACCAACGGCTGTTTGTCCGTGCGGTTCTGCGCCGCGCCCACGCGGTAGTCGTACCCCGACTTGGCCCGCCCGCGCGCCTGAAGGTTCAGGTCCTGCGTGCGGATCAATGCATACACCTGATCGGCCGACATCCCCTCGTCGATCATCGTGACCGCCCCGAGCTCGTCAGAGAGCACCACGTCGGGGTGGGCGCAGAGCAGCTGCCCGATGATCGAGTGCCCGCTGCGAGCCGGGGAGACGAAAAAGCAGAAGGTGTTGACGCGATCGAAGTAGGCCATGGCTGCCGGCCGGCGCGACCTCAGCCGCCCTCAACCTCCTGCATCAGCCGAAGCCGAAGCCGAGGCCAGATCGCCCGCGCCGCATTACCCCGATGGCTGATGCGGTTCTTCTCGTCCGGCGACAGCTCCGCGCTGGTCATGCCCATGCTGTCCAGCATGAACAACGGGTCGTAACCGAAGCCGTTGGCTCCACGCCCTTTCTCCGGGCTCGCCGCGTCGAGCTCGGCCAGCGAGAGGATCCGCCCGCGGACCTCGCCCTCCGACTCGGCCCACGCGTCACCGGCCTCGGGGTCCCACACGCACATCGCGCAGACGAACCGCGCGTCGCGCTTCACCTTGCCCCGCATCTCCGCCAGCAGCTTGCGGTTGTTCGCCACGTCGACCTTCGACCTCGGGCCGGCCACGCCCGAGTACCGGGCGCTGATCACCCCCGGCGCCCCGTCGAGTATCTCGACCGACAGCCCCGAGTCGTCCGCGAGCGTGAGCAGGCCCGACGCCTCGGCGTAGTGCTTGGCCTTCAGCCGGGCGTTGCCGGCGAACGTGTCCTGGTCCTCGACCGGCTCGGCGATCGGCTGGTCGATCTCGCCGAGCGTCAGCCAGTCGATCGTGGGGTCGTCCATGATCTGACGGATCTCGTCGAGCTTATGGGGATTGGTGGTGGCGAGGAGGAGCTTCATCGGGCGGGCTACATATTCCACCAATCAAGGTCGATCGTCGGGAAGATCACGTCGTGGATGTCCGCGTCCTTGATCTCGTGCCGCTCGACCTCCGTCAACTCGCCAAGATACGCCGAGTCGCTGTCGACCTTCTCCGCCAGGTCGCAGAGCGTCTCGAACCGCGCGACGTGCTGCATGTAGCGCTTGATGCCGTAGTCCACCGCCTGGCCGCGACGGATCACGAACGGCCAGTCGCTGGCCTGCAGCAGCAACAGCTCGCGGCCGGCCTTCTCCAGCAAGGCCTTGACCTCATCATTCGCGCCGTCCCGCCACTTAAGCTGATTGGTCAGCCGGCCGAACGTCGCCTCGCAGCGGTACTCGATGTCCCACATCCAGTTGACCTGGTCGTTGGTCCAGACGCGGTGATCCCCGCCGTCGCCCCACGACCCCTCGGGCAGGCTCACCACCTTGTCGACGAACGTGTCGTCGAGGTATTGCTGGGTCGTCGTGATGTTGATCTCCGGGTCGGCGTGCATCGTGAGCATCACGTCGCGGAGGAACTGCGGGCCCTCGAACCACCAGTGCCCGAACAGCTCGGCGTCGAACGTCGTCACCACCACGCCCGGCCGACCGACCCGGTCGCGGTACGCCCGCAGCCGATCCTTCACCGAGTTCACGAAGTCCTGCGCGTGCTCGTGCAGCTTGCCCGGCACGTTCTCGGGGTAGTAGAGGTGCTTGTCGCCGAGGTCGGTCTTCGCCCCGGTGATCTTCCAGTACCGAAGCCCCCGCCGCGGGCCGAACTGCTTGTGGAACTCGAGGTAGACGCCGTCCGCCGGGTAACCGATCGACCCCGACCAGACCTTCTCGCAGACGTGCTGGTCACGTCCGAAGGCGACCGCCCGCCCGAGCCCCGTGCCGTCCGAGTTCACCGCGTGCGGCTCGTTCACCGACCGCCAGCCGCGCGAGGGGTACTTCTCGGCCTCGGACCAGTCGACCTTCCACCACTGTCCGTCGTTGTGGACCTGCTCGGAGCGTGAGCCCTCGATCAGGTGGTTCTCGGTGAAGAAGTGCGTCACGCCCTCGTCGGCCACCAGGTGCTCGATGCCGATGCGTCCCTCGCGGACGCCCCAGTTGATCGGCGGGGTCCACGTGCCGCCGCCGCGGTACGCGCACTCCGGCAGCCACATGCCCGTCGGCTTGAACCCAAGGATGCGTTCGCTGGTCGCCACGCCGGCCCGCACCTGGGCACGGATCGATGAGTCTTCGAGCAGCAACGGCATGTAAGCGTGCGTCGCGTTGCTCGTGAGGATCTCGAAGTAGCCCTTGGCCGACCGCTCGGCGTAGGCCTTGGGGATGTCGCGGCCGTACGACTCGAACTGCTCGAGCGCCTTGGTGAAGAACGCGATCCACTGGTCGGCCAGATAGGCCATGTGGCCGTTGTCAAACTCGGGCGAGAGGAACTGCTCCTTGTCCTGCTCGGCCCGGGCGACGCGGTCCTCGAGATAGTGCACGAATCCCTTCTTGAAATCGTCGTGCGCCAGCTGCTCGAGCAGCACCGGCGTCAGCCCCATCGTCAGCCGGGGCGTCGCGTTGAAGAACACGCACTCATCGACCATCGCCAGCAGCGGCAGGTACGTCTCGGCCGCGGCCTCGTACAGCCAGTCCTCCCCGTGAGGCCACGTGCCGTGGCGGAGGACGTAAGGCAGGTGGCCGTGCAAGACCAGGCAGAAGGAGCCGAGGGCATCGCTCATCGAAGGAGGGTACCACCCGGAGGCGGATCGGCCCCGAAATCCGAGCCGCAAGGCGAGGCTGGCCGATAGACCAGCGATGACGATCGCCGACCCCGGACGTGCCACAATGCCCGATGTGAACGATCACCCTCCCGCGGTGAACGGCGGCGATTGGCTGTCCCCGGATCGGCCCGACAGCCGCCTCGATCTGGCCGGACGCCGGCTCTACTTCGTGGGCGTCGGCGGGTCGGGCATGTCCGGGCTCGCCCGGCTCACGGCCTCGCTCGGGGCCACTTGCAGCGGGTCCGACCGCGGCGCCTCGGCCACCACCCGGGCCGCCGAGGCCGACGGCGTGGCCGTCACGCTCGACCAATCCGGCGCCGCCATGCCCGATCGGCTCGACGCCGTGATCGCCACCGCCGCCGTTCCACCCGATCACCCCGAGCTCGTGGCGGCCGCCCGCCGGGGCGTGCCCGTCGTCAAGTACGCCCAGATGCTCGGCAAGCTCATGCTCGGCCGGCACGGCGTCGCCATCGCCGGCACTCACGGCAAGTCCTCCACCACCGCCATGCTCGCTCACGTGCTCATCAGCGCCGGCCGCGACCCGTCCTTCATCCTCGGCGCCCGTTGCGAACAGATCGGCGGGTCGGCCCGCGTCGGCCACCGCGACACACTCATCGCCGAGGCCTGCGAGTACGACCGCTCCTTTCACCACCTCCGCCCTACGCTCGCGACCGTTCTCAACGTCGAGGCCGACCACCTCGATTACTACGCCGACCTCCACGAGATCATCGCCGCCTTCGCCGACTTCGCCGGCCGACTGCCCGACGACGGCTACCTGCTCATCCAGCACGAGTGCCCGCACCGCCACGCGATCGCGGCCGACTCGCCCGCCACCGTCGACACCCTCGGCTTCCACCCCGACGCCGACTTCCGCATCGCCTTTGGCGAGGACACTGCCTCTCTCGAGCACGCCGGCCACGGGCGTGTGCTGTCCTTCAAGCCGCCGATGCCGGGCGAGCACATGGCCTACAACGCCGCCGCCGCCGCCATCCTCGCCCGCCGCCTCGGCGTCGACTGGGCCGACATCGGCCCCGCCCTCTCAAGCTTCCGCGGCCTCGACCGACGCATGCAACGCCTCGGCCAACGCGACGGCGTCACCGTCGTCGACGACTACGCCCACCACCCCACCGAGATCGCCGCCACCCTCCACGCCCTGCGCACCCACTACCGGCCCCGCCGCCTCATCTGCGTCTTCCAGCCTCACCAGCACTCCCGCACGCGTCACCTGCTCGACGACTTCGCCGCCTGCTTCGCCGACGCCGACCTGGTGCTCATCCCCGACATCTTCGCCGTCCGCGACCCCGACGCCGACCGCCTCGCCGTGACCGCCCAGGACCTCGTCGATCGTCTCGCCGCCCGCGGCCAGGCCGCACGCCACCTCGCGGACCCCGAAACCCTGCTCGCCACCCTCCGCGACGCCGCCCAATCAGGCGACCTCGTCGTCACGATGGGCGCCGGCGATATCGATCGGCTCGCCAGGACATACGTCGCCGGGTAACACTTAGGCGGTCTTCGCTGACACCGTCCTGCCGCACTCCGGGCAGTGATCGCGGTGCTCGATCGTCCCCCGCAGGTCGTATCCGCACGCGGCGCACTTCCCCTCCGCCAGGTGCTTCCGCCACCGCCCGCGGCGGTACACCGCCCACAACCCCCACCCGATCCCCACCGCGATCAACGCCAGCGTCGCCAGCCGCGCTTCATGCGGCGCGACGATCAGCACCAGCGTCCCGCCGATCAACACCGGCCAGGCCAGCCCGACGATCAGCCACGCCCGACGCATCTTCCGCCAGTGCTCGGGCGTCAGCTCGATCGACTTGTTCCGCGGCAGCGACCCGATCGTCAGCGCCATGCCCACCTCGAACGTGATCAACGCCATGACCAGCACGATGGGGATCGCGGCGATCAGGGTCGTCGGCTGCAGCAGCCACTCGATCATCAGGCCAATGCTACGCCGTCTGCCGCGCGTGCCGACGCATCGCCCACGCCCCAAACCCCGGGCAGAGTGTCGCGAACGCCAGCGCCCACCGCGCCCACGGCGCCGGCCAGACCTCCGCCCGCGGCCGCCGCAACACCCCCACGATCGACCGGGCCACCTGATCGGCGGTCTGGCTCAGCGGCACCGGCGTGTTCGCCTTGATGTCGCGATCGCCGGACTGATCGGCCATCGTCGCGAAAAACTCCGTCGACGTCCCGACCGGGTGCACGCTTGTGACCGAGACCCCCACGTCGGCCAGCTCGGCCCGCAACGCCGAGGCCGCCGCGTCCTGCGCCGCCTTGGTCGCGCAGTAGGGCCCCATCCGCGGCACGCCGATCTCGCTGGCCGACGACGAGCAGACCAGCACGTGCCGCAACGCATCGCCGTGCCGTTCCGCGGTCTGCCGCAACGCCGCAACGCCGTGCCGGACGGTGCGATTACTTCCAAAATAGTTGGTCTCGAAGATCGCCAGGTCCTCGGCGTCCGTCGTGTCCAACAGCGGCTTGTGCAGCCCGTACCCCGCGTTGGCAAAGACGGCGTCGACCCGCCCCGCGGCCCGCATCGCCTCGGCGAACAGCTCCGCCACCGCCGCCTCATCGGTCACGTCGCACGCCACGACCCACGCCTCCCCGCCCGCCGCCCGGACCCGCTCGGCGACCTCGGCCAGCCTGTCCGCCCGCCGCGCCGACAGCACCACGCCCATCCCCGCTTGCCCGCAGGCCTCGGCCGTCGCCGCCCCGATCCCCGCCGAGGCCCCGGTGATCACGATCACTTTTCCGCTCAGGTCGCGTCGTCTCATGCTTGCAATGCTAGATTCGCCGCATGCCGATGACCGACGACCAACTCGCGACCGCCATGGCCGACGCCTGTGTCCTCCGGGGCAACTTCACGCTCCGGTCGGGCAAGACATCGACTTATTACCTCGACAAGTACCGCTTCGTCACCCGCCCCGACCTGCTCGCCGAGCTCGCCCAACGGTTCGCCGACCGCCTGCCCGACGGCGTCGACCGCATCGCCGGCCCCGAGCTGGGCGGCGTGCCGATCGCCACCGCCGTCTCTCTGCACACCGGCATCCCCACGATCCTCGTCCGCAACGCCAAGAAAGACTACGGCACCGCCAAGCAATTCGAGGGCACCCTCGACCCCGGCCAGCGCGTCGTCATCACCGAGGACATCGCCACGACCGGCGGCCAGTCGATCGAGGCCGCACGCCTGCTCCGCGACGAGTGCGGCGCCGACGTCGCCGGCATCATCGTCTGCATCGATCGACTCGAGGGCGCCCAAGCCGCGGTCGAGCAGGCCGGCTTCGGTTTCGACGCGATCTACACCCGGCGAGACCTCGGGATCGACTGATCAGCCGATCAGCCCCGCCGACGTCGCGGGCTCGCCCTCGCCGTGCACGATCACCGCGTCGATCGCCCCTTCGATCGACACCCGCCCCGCCGCGTCGACCACGCAGACCGGCACCTTGCCCGCCCGCCAGTCCGCCAGCGGCAACAGCGGCCACCGCGCCGAGGCCCCGCGCTCCGGGTCGACCGTGATGTACGCGCTACGCTCGCCCGGCGCCAGCCGATCGATCACCAGACGCGGCCCGGCCAGCAGGTACCCGAACGCCGCCACCCCGCGCGGGTAGTACGACAGCATGTTGTTCACATACGTATCGATGTACCCGTACGACTGATCGAACGTGTTCGACATGACCTGCAGGTCCCAATACGCCTCGGCCTGGCCCTGGGGCACCGCGACGCCGAGATAGCCGGCCAGATGATCCCGCCAGAGGTTCTGGCTGACCCACACGTTCTCCGGCTCGTATGAGCTGTGCCCGCAGCCGTACCGGCTAGCCGTCTCGCGCATCGCGTTGCGCAGGTCGATCCGCAGCCGGGCCGGGTCAATCAGTGCGGGCCGGCCCACCATTTGTTGTAGCAGCAGGCCGTGCCCCGTGTAGATCGAATAGGCGTCCCAGCCCGGCAGCTCGTCTATCGTCAGCGGGTCGCCCGTCCAAGGATCGGTGATGCCCACCGCGGACCGATCGGCGACCACCGCGTAGTGATCGCTCAGCCAGCTCATCCGCTCGATCTGCTCGATCGCGTCGTCGGCCAACGCGTCGATCTCCGCCGAGGAGACCTCGGCGTCGATGAGCCGGATCAGGTCCGCCGCCGCGGACAACGCCGCCGCCCGCTTCACGCCCAGGTAGGTCTGCTTGCGGCCGTACTGCGTAGCCGGATACGCATCATCGATCGTGTTGGCGACGCCACGCGTCGGGTAACCGGTCCCGCCCAGGTCGGTCCACTGTAGATAGTCCACCAGCCGTTGGATCAGCGCCGCGTGCCGGCGCGCCGGCACGCGGTCACCGGTCCAGCGCGTGTATGCCTGGAGCATCAGCAGGAAGCTGCTATTCTCTTCCACCTCCATCGGGTGCGGGTACGCCTGACCAAAGACATACGGGCCGTGGCCCAAGTCGTGGCTGATCACCGCCCCACCCGACGGCTCGTGCGCTGTCGCGAACTCGGCCCATTGGTCAAACTGCATCGCCAACAACTCCGGCCACAGCGCCAGATACATCAGCGACTGGTTGAACTCCACGTCCACCGTCGCGTGAAAAAAGCAGTTGCCCTCCCACGCGCTGAACCACGGCCGCGTCTGCCCTTCACCGATCGGTCGATCGACCCACCAGGTGTTGCCGAGAAACGCCTGGAAACTCTGGTTCAGCAGGTGCCGCTGCGCCCCGCGGATCGGCGCCTGCTCCAGCAGCTTCTCGAATCGACGAGACAACGCCAGCGCGTCGTCACGAACCAGGATGGCCTCGGTCACCACCGCCTCGACGCTGTCCCACTGGCGGGCATACCGAAACCGCCCGCCCCGCGTCGCGTCCTTCGCCGTCAGCGGAGCGTCCTGATGCAGCCCCTCGCCGTTCGCGAAAAACAACACCGGGTCGGCCACGTGCGCCCCCCACACCATCCGCCACTTGGTCCCGCTGCCTTCCTCGGTCAGGGGCAGTGTCAACCGCATCTCCGCCGCCCCATCCGGCAAAGGGTGGCTCGTCGCCCCCTCGTTGAGGCTCACCACCCGCTCCTCCGCGGTGACCTTCGGCCCCGCCGCCCGAGCGTCGGCTTCCGCGGCCACCTCGACCGAATCGCCGACGGCGTGCATCTCCGCCAGCGCCGGCGTCAGCGCCGCGTCGTAGCGCATCGCCAGCCCCGGCCGCGACTGCCCATCCACCCAAGGCTCGATCCTCGTGTCTTGCCGGCCGAGCCGAACGAACAGCTCCACCTCGTCGGGCGGCTCGCCCTTCGCCGCGTACCACCGCACCCGCCCGGTTGGATTCACCCGCACCTCGACGAAGATCACCGGCATCGTGCTCACCGGCTCGTGCTGCGGATAGAACGTCGCGTGCAAGTTCAGCTCGAGCCGAAGCCGCCAACGCTCGCTGTAACCGCGATACGTGATCGAGTTGATCCGCTCGAACATCTCGCAGTTCTTCAACAGCTCGCCGTCGCGCGTGAACGGAAAGACACGCTCCACCCCATCCGGCTCGACCAGCCCCACCGCCAGGTCGAGCGGCTCGTCCAGAAACCGACCCATCGCCGAATGCATCACCCGCCGGCCATACGGGTCAAACACCAACCCGAATCGGCTGCCCAGCCGAGCGATCTGCCACGTCATTAACTGCATGCAGGCCGACCCTCACAAAGCGATATCGACAGGGTAACTGCCGATCGGCTCTGGCGATACGACGGTTTACTCGAAATACAAGAACGAACCGACAGCGACGATCGGCCACCCCAATCAGGTCGGCATCACACGCGACAAACCGGCCACCACCTCGATCACCGCCTCCGACGCGGCGTCCAGCTCGGCCCGGGTGGTTCCCCGTCCAAGCGAGAACCGCACCGAACCGTGCGCCCGCGCCTCTGCCATCCCCATCGCCAGCAGCACCGGCGACGGCTCCAGCGACCCCGAACTGCACGCCGCCCCCGCCGATACGCAAACCCCTCGCTCGCTCAAGCCCACCAGGATCGCCTCGGCCCCCAGCCCACGAAACGCCACGTTGCTCGTGTTCCAAAGCCGCTCGACGCCCACGCCATTCACCTCCGCTACCACCCCCACCTCGGCGCACCGCCCGATCAGCTCCCGCTCGAACCGATCCCGCTCCCCCGCGAGCCGCGCCGCTTCCGTCGGCGCGGCCAGCCAGTCGTCCGCCAGCCGAGCGGCGACGCCCAGCCCAATGATGGCCACGCTGTTCTCCGTCCCGCCGCGCTTCTCGCGTTCCTGCGGCCCGCCCACTTGCACCGCCCGCAGCCTCACCCCCCGCCGCGCCCACACCACCCCCGTGCCCTTGGGCCCGTAGAACTTGTGCCCCGCGAAACTCAGCAGGTCGATCCCCGCCTCGCCCACATCCGTCGCCTCCTTGCCGACCCACTGCGTGCCGTCGACGTGCCAGACCACCCGCGCCCCCGCGGCCCGAGCCGACGCCACCGCGTCGCGGATCATCCCCATCGGCTGCACCGCCCCCGTCTCGTTGTTCGCCCACTGCACGCTCAACACCGTCATCCCCGACGCCCCCGCCGACACCGCCCGCTCGAGCGCCTCACGCAGCCCCACCTCCATCACCCGCCCGTCCCCGTCCACCGGCAGCCACCCCGTTGTCGCCCCGCCCGCTTCCAGCCGACTCGCCAGCTCTCGCACCGCCGAGTGCTCGACCCGCGTCGTCAGGAATCGCACCGCCTCGCCCCCATCGGCCATCCCGCCGATTACGCCCTCCACCGCCAGCTTGATGCTCTCGGTCCCCCCGCTGGTGAACGTGACCTCCCGCGGCTTGGCCCCGATCAGGTGCGCGACGTCCTCCCGCGCCAACTCGACCTTCTGCCGAGCCAGCTGCCCGAGCCGATGCACGCTCGTCGGGTTCGCCCACAGCTCCGCGTTCGCCTCGGCCATCGCCGCCGCCACCTCGTCCGCCGGCCGCGTCGTCGCGTTGTGGTCGAGGTAAATCACGTCCATCGAGCGAGTCTACGCCGACTTCGACCGACGCCGCTTCAGGTGCGGCGAACGCACCGGCTCGGCCTTCTTGCGCGGCTTGCCCTTCACGATCCCCTTGTCCGCAAACGTCGTCTCAACCGACGCCCCCGTCTTCGCGACGTGCTTGATCCGCGCCGTCGCCTTCTTCGCGTAGTCCTTGCTCAGCTCACACCCCAGCCACCGCCGACCCAGCCGGGCCGCTACCGCCAGCGTCGTCCCCGAACCCGCGAACGGATCGAACACCACGTCCCCCGCGTTCGACGCCAGCTTCACGATCCGCTCGAGCATCGCCTCGGGCAGCTGGCACGGGTGCCACCCCAGCCGCTCCTTGAACGTCCCGCACACCCGCGAGAGGTACCACGTGTCCTCCTCCGGCCGGAAGTACATCGCGTCGCCCTCCAACTCGGGCTGCTGCGGCCGCAGGTACCACGTGTCGTCCGGCAGCTTGCCCTTGGGGTTCGCTCGGGCGTCGCGATACGTCGTCTGCCGCGCCGACGGGATCGCGATCGCGTCCCGGTTGAACGCGAACGGAGGATCGTCTGCCTTCCACTTCCCCAACGCCGCCGACCCGACGCAATAGAACAGGTGCGCGTGCGACCGGTTGAACTTCGCCTTGCAGTTCTGCCCGAACGTGTAGTGCCACACGATCCAATTGCGGAACGCGAGCCGACCCCCCGCCTCGAGCGTCTTGAGATGCAGTCTCGTCTCCGCCGCGTATTCGTCGCCGATGAGCACGAACATCGACCCCGTCGGCCGCAGCAATCGGGCGCACTGGCTGATCCAGTCCTGCGTCCACTGCACGTAATCGTCGCCCGACCGGTTGTCGTCGTAGCGGTCGTACTGGAAGCCAATGTTGTAGGGCGGGTCGGCGAACACCAAGTCCAGGCAGCCGTCTGGCCAAGCGGCCATGGATTTCAGGCAGTCCCCAACCGCGATTTTTCCGGTGGTCAACGTTTTCTTTCCGGCGGGCATCGGCATACCTATACTCCGCCGTTCAAATTCGCGCCAGGATCAAGCCGATACCTGGCTCAGAAGGAGCCAAGCCATGCCCCACATCATCGCCGAGCCGTGCATCGGGACCAAGGACACCGCCTGCGTCGCCGTCTGCCCTGTCGACTGTATCCACCCCACCAAGGACGAGGCGGAGTACGAGGACGCCGAGATGCTCTACATCGACCCCGACACCTGCATCGACTGCGGGCTCTGCGTCGACGAGTGCCCCGTCAAGGCCATCTTCCCCGAGGAAGACCTGCCCGACGAGTGGTCTGGCTTTATCGAGAAAAACGCCGAGTTCTACGCCTGACTCGGGCCCGCGTCGCTGGCGTGGCGACATTCGATCGATCCTCCCCCGAAGCCCGCGGCCGACCCCGCGGGCTTTTTCATAAGCTCACCCCATGCCCGACCGCCCGCTCGTCCTCGTCACCGAGACGCTCGACCGCCGATGCGCCGACTGGCTCGCCGAGCGATGCGAGGTCGCCTGGGTCCGGTTCGACGACCCCTCCTTCAACGGTCGCCTCCACCAAGCCGACGCCCTCGTCGTCCGCACGTACACCCAGATCGACCAGGCCCTGCTCGACCAGGCCCCCCAGCTCAAGGTCGTCGGGCGCGCCGGCGTCGGGCTCGACAACTTCGACCTGCCCGCCTGCCAAGCCCGCGGCGTCCAGGTCGTCTACACGCCCGACGCCAACACTCAGGCCGTCGTCGAGTACGTGCTGGGCCTCACGCTGGACCACTTCCGCCCACGCACCGCCCTGCCGCCCGGCACCCCGGCCGACGTCTTCCACGAGATGCGCAAGACCGAGGTCGGCCGCCAGCTCAGCGACATGACCCTCGGCATCGTCGGCATGGGCCGCATCGGCACCCGCCTCGCCGTCGTCGCCCACAAGCTTGGCGTCAACGTCCACGCCACCGACATCCTCCCCGAGCCCCAGGTCCGCAAGGCTTGCCCCGGCGTCCCCTTCGAGTTCCTCCCCCACGCCGAGCTCTACGCCGGCAGCGACATCGTCACCCTGCACGCCGACGGCCGGCCCGACAACCGCCGCATGATCGACGCCGACGCCTTCGCCGCCATGCGACCCCACGCGCTGCTCATCAACGCCGCCCGCGGCATGCTCGTCGACGAAACCGCCCTGCACGCCTGGCTCTCCGCCAACCCCCAGGCGCACGCCGTGCTCGACGTCCACGACCCCGAACCGCCCGCTCCCGACGCCCCCCTGCACGACCTGCCCAACTGCACCCTCCTGCCCCACCTCGCCTCGCGCACCGACACCGCCCTGCTCAACATGTCCTGGGTCGTCCGCGACGTCGCCGCCGTGCTCGAAGGGGTGCCGCCACGCTTCCCCGTCGAGGGCTAGCCGGTCTCCGCCCCGATCGCCCGCAACGCGTCGTTCTGCAGCGCCAGCTCCGGCACGCCGATGTCCAGCCGACGCTCCGCCTCGGCGCGGTCGATCGTCCCCTCGACGATCTCGCCGGCCGCCAGCGTGTACTCGATCGCCCGCTTCAAGCCCCGCGCGTACCAGCTCGATGACGCATCGGTCGCGTCCATCGCCGCGACGACCGCGCCGTGATCCGCCGACGCCCCGCCCTGCGCCCGACGCGCCAGCGCGATGATCGCGTCGTCTCGGTCGTAGAAGCGGGTCCGCACGAGGTAGCGATCGACCTTGGCCAGGTCCCAGTCGCTGTTCAGCCTCGCGTAAAGCTCGAGCGACTTCGGGAACGTCTGCAGCCGCTCGAAGAACGCGTCCAGCCACGGGTGGATCGACTCGGCGTCCGAGCGGATCGTGTGCATCGCGATCAGCTCCCGCCGCAGCATCACGCGGAACCACCGCCGCGCCGCCGCCTCGGGCTCCGTGGCCGCCTCGTCCAGCAAGTCGGGCGTAAACACCCCGGCCTGCTCGCCACCGCCCGAGCCGTACACCTCGCGGAAGACCATCAGGTCCTGCATGATCTTCGCCTCGTTCGCCTGCCCGCCCCGGTCGTCGTGGCCGGCGAACGCGCGCGTGATCGGCTTGGTGTGCCGGTCGGCCGCCCGGTGCGTGATCGAGCCCAGCACGAACGCCGCCTTCCGTTCGAGGTGACCGTCCCGGTCGTCCTCGGGCTTGCTCAACTCGCCGCGGGCCCACTCGAAGATGCCCACCGACCACTTGTCGGCGTAACGCGTCACCGTCCCCATGTGAGCATCATCTCGGCGCGAGCCGATCAGCCGCTTGAACCAGGGATGCACCGCGTCGTGCAGGAGGGCGAGCCGCGCGGTGTCGTCGAAGAACGCCAGGTGCCCGATGTGATCCGACATGGCCCGAGCTTACCCGAGTCCGGCGTCCCCGCATCTGCGTCAGACCCCACGCCGATTCAACGCGGTGCGACACGCCGCGCCGGTATCTTGTGGCTGAATCCGTCGAACCCGACAGGAGCACACCCATGGGATTCTTCGACGCCCTCCGCGGCGAACTCATCGACATCATCGAGTTCCTCGATGACTTCAACGACACGATGGTCTACCGCTTCGAGCGGTACGACAACGAGATCAAGAACGGCGCCCAGCTCATCGTCCGCCCCGGGCAGATGGCCGTGTTCGTCGATCAGGGCAAGATCGCCGACGTCTTCGGCCCCGGCCGCGTCCGGCTCACCACGGACAACATCCCCATCCTCTCGACGCTCCGCGGCTGGAAGTACGGCTTCGACTCGCCGTTCAAGGCCGAGGTCTACTTCGTCTCCACCCGCCAGTTCACCGACCTCAAGTGGGGCACGCGCAACCCCATCATGATGCGCGACCCCGAGTTTGGCCCGATCCGCCTCCGGGCCTTCGGCACCTACGCCGTCCGCGTCTCTGACCCCGCCAAGCTCATCCAGGAGATCGTCGGCACCGACGGGCACTTCACCACCGGCGAGATCACCGAGCAGCTCCGCAACATCATCACCGCCCGCTTCGCCGACGCCGTCGCCTCCGAACAGACCGCCGCTCTCGACATGGCCGCCAACTACGACGAGTTCGGCGAGCTGATCAAGGACAAGATCGCCCCCGAGTTCGAATCCTACGGCATCGAGCTGGTCAAGTTCCTCGTCGAGAACATCTCCCTGCCGCCCGCCGTCGAGGAGGCGCTCGACAAGCGCACGAGCATGGGCGTGATTGGGAACATGAAGATGTTCAACCAGTACCAGGCCGGGCTCGCGATGGAGAAGGCCGCCGAGAACCCCGGCCAGGCCGGCGGCGCGATGGGCATGTTCGTCGGCGCCAACCTCGCCAACCAGATCGGCGCTCAAGGCTACGCCCAGCCGCAAGCCGCAGCGCCCGCCGCCCCGCCGCCGCCCCCCCCGCCGGCCGGGTTCCACCTCGCGGTCAACGGCCAGACGCTCGGCCCCTACAACGCCCAGAGCCTCGGCGACATGATGGGCAGCGGCGAGTTCACCCCCGAGTCGCTCGTCTGGCAGGCCGGCATGCCCGGCTGGACCCCCGCCGGCCAGGTGCCCGCCCTCGCGCGTCTCTTCCCGCCCCCGCCACCCCCGGCCCCGCCCGCGCCGCCGGCGTCGTGACTTCGGCCCTTCGCTGCGACGCCACGCGTCGCTGAACGATGTAACCACAAGCTCATCCCTTCAGCGACGCGTGGCGTCGCAGCTAACGATGAAAGACCACTGCCTCCCCCACCCCCGCCCGGCGACATCCCCATCGACGTCGTCGATGAGCCTGCGCCGCCCGTCGCCGGCGAATCGTCCAACGCCTCGGGCGATCAACGCCAACCCAAGCGCTTCCCGTGCAGGCAGTGCGGCGCCGAGCTCACCTTCGCCCCCGGCACCACGACGCTCACCTGCGGCTACTGCGGCACCGAGAACGCCATCCCCACCTCGGCCAACGACGTCCGCGAGCTCGACTTCCACGCCTACATCGCCAAGCTCGCCAACGCCGACGACACCTCGCTCGACACCGTCGAGGTCGCCGAGGTGCGATGCGACGCGTGCGCCGCCGAGGTCACCAAGCCCGAAGGCCTCGACACCTTCGCTTGCCCCTTCTGCGGCAGCAACATCGAGGCCTCGACCCACTCCCGCCGGCTCATCAAGCCCAAGGCGCTGCTCCCGTTCAAGGTCACCGACAAGCAGGCCACGACTTACTTCCGCGAGTGGATCGGCAAGCTCTGGTTCGCCCCCAACAAGCTCAAGCATTACGCCCGCAAAGACCACGGGCTCAACGGCGTCTACATCCCGTACTGGACCTACGACTCCGCCACCACCACCTGGTACACCGGCCAACGCGGCGAGCACTACTGGGAGACCCAGACCTACCGCGACAGCAAAGGCAAGACCCGCACCCGCCGCGTCCGCAAGACCCGCTGGTACCCCGCGTCCGGCGTCGTCGGTCGGCGTTTCGACGACGTGCTCGTCCTCGCCTCGGACACCCTGCCGCGTGCCAAGACCGAGAAGCTCGAGCCTTGGGACCTGCACGAGCTGATCGACTTCGACCCCGCCTTCCTCGCGGGATTCACCGCCGAGGCCTACCGCGTCGACCTCGAACGGGGCTTCGGCCAGGCTCAGGACATCATGAAGCCGACCATCGAGGGCGACATCCGCCACGACATCGGCGGCGACGCGCAACGCATCTCGTCGATCAAGACCCAGCACGACAGCGTCACGTTCAAGCACATCCTGCTGCCCATCTGGATCAGCTCCTACCGCTGGAAGAACAAGGTCTACCGCTTCGTCGTCAACGGCCGCACGGGCGAGGTGCAGGGCGAGCGGCCATGGAGCTTCTGGAAGATCGCGCTGGCAGTCTTGGCGGGCGTCGTGGTGGCCAGCGGGATCGCCGCAATCGTCGCGGTCACACAAGCCAGCTAAATGCAGAGACTAAGGCCGCGGGTGATGTTTCTTAACCACCTCCGCGAGCCGTGACCGATCGACGTGCGTATACACCTGCGTCGTGCGGATGTTCGAGTGGCCGAGCAGCTCCTGCACGACGCGCAGGTCGGCCCCGCCGGCCAAGAGGTGGGTCGCGAACGAGTGGCGCAGCGTGTGCGGGTGGACGTCCGTCAACCCGGCCCGCGTCGCCATCCGCTGCACGACCTGCCAGACGACGATCCGTGTGATCGGCCGGCCCGTGCGGCTGAGCAGCAGGCGGTCGGTCGGCCGGCCGGGTTTGAGCAGCCCGTCCCGGCCGTCGCGCAAGTACAGCCCCACGGCCCGCAACGCCGGCTTGCCTACCGGCACGATCCGCTCCTTGTTGCCCTTGCCGATCACCCGCACCACGCCTAGTTTCGGGTGCAGCCGATCCAGCGTCAGCCCCGATACCTCGCTGGCGCGCAGCCCGGACGCGTACAGCAGCTCCAGCATCGCCCGGTCGCGGTGGTACAGCGGGTCGTCCGGGTCGGGCGCCTCCAGCAGGCGTTGGGCCTGATCTGGGCTGAGCACGCTCGGCAGCGTCTGCCACGTCTTGGGCCGGCTGAACAGCTCGGTCGGGTCGGTCGGGATCAGGCCCGAGGCGTGCAGAAAGCGGAAGAACACCCGGGCCGAGGCGACGTGCCTGGCGAGCGTCGCCAATGCCAGGGCGCGGGCCTCGAGGTCGCGGACGTGGTCGGCCAGGTGGTCGTGCAAAAAGGCGCCCCAGCCGGCCAGCCCGCGGGACGACGACCAGTTGGCCAGCTCGTTCAGGTCGGCCCCGTAGGCCCGCAGCGTCGCGTCCGAGAACCCACACTCGACCTTGCAATACACCAGGAACGAGCGGACCCCATCGGTCAGCGCGGCGGGCGGGGCGGACGGCGGTGTCGGGGCGGCGGGGCTCAACGCTGGGTATACGTCGGCCAGCCGGGCCCGGGTTGTGCAATGCCAGCCGTTCTCGAAGCAACAGCCGGATGGAACCCGCCGCGGCGAACGATTACACTGCTCGGCTCGCAGGCGGCATAGCTCAGCTGGTTAGAGCGAGGGATTCATAAGCCCTAGGTCGCTGGTTCGAGTCCAGCTGCCGCCATTCCCGGGATTTCAGCTCTCTCTCCCTGACCGCCCGGTCGAGCCGAGCGAATCGCCCGCAACGCCGCGTTGAACTCCGCGTTCGGCGCTTGTTGCCGCGCTGCCCAGTCGCGCACCCATCGCTCCTCGCTCCACGGTTGCTCGAGCCCGGCGATCGGTCGGCCGGCCCCGGGCAGGCGGTCGAACTTGCCGTCCCGCATCGCCCGCTCGATCGCCTGCTCGGCTCGGCGGCGGATCGCCCGCTGGATGAGCGTCGGGTCCATGCTCATGTCGGAAAGCCTAGGCAAAGAGAATCCAATAGCCAACGATAAAGACGCCGACGTCGACGATCGCATGGCTCAGATACGCCGGCCAGACCGATCGGTACCGGGCATACATCCAAGACCACCACACCCCGCCGATGCAAACGCCAAGCGTCGCCAGCAACGCGATCACGACGCCGTAGGGGACCACGACCGCGATGAAGTGATGCACGCCGAACGCAAGCGCCGCCAGCACGATCGCCGCGGCGACGCCCACGCGACTCAGCGTCGCCGCCGAGCCACGCAACAGCCGCTCGAATCGGGTGTACACGAACCATCGCCACATGTACTCCTCCATCAGCGCGTTGAACACCGTGACGAACGCCGCCAGGCCGAGGTACACCGGCAAGCTCGTCAGGCCCAGCTCGGCGACCGCGTCGCGAGCCGCGGTTTCGTCGATCAGGTGACGGCCGATCAGCCAGTACGCCGCGATGATGATCCCCGAGATCACCAGCCCGCTGACGGCGCCCACGAAGAAACCGCCCTGTCGCGGCGGCGACCACGACAGGCGTTGCCGATCCACCGCGAGCAGCCAGACCGCGGGCAGCAGGTAGATCCACGCCTTGGCGATGAAGTAGCTCGCCTTGGCCATCGGGTGGTCGCCGAGCCACAGCGGGAACAGCACGCCCAGCGTCGGCACCGGCACGAACAGCAGCAACGCGATCGCCGCGGGCCAACGCCCGCTGCGTCCGGCGCTGTCGGCCGTATCTGGTTCCGTCAAGCCCCCGGACGCGCTCATCGCGGCGGGCCGGGGGCGATGAACTCGGCCTTGCCGTCGCCGGGCACGAGCCCCGCGTCGGCCGCTTCGCGAAGCATCCGCTCGACCGCCGCCCGGCCCTCGTCGCCGTAGTCCAGCGTGCGGTCGTTGACGTACATCCCGACGAACCGGTCCGCCAGCCCACGATCCAGCCCCCGGCCCCATTGCATCGCGAACGAAACCGCCTCCTGCCGATTCTCCAGCGCGTGCGTGATCGAGTCGAGCAACACGCGAGCGATCGTCGGGCCCTCGCCGGCGTCAACTAAGTCCCGACGGATCGCGTTGCCGCCCAGCGGAAGCGGCAGACCACGCGAGTCGCACCACCACTTGCCCAGGTCTTCGACGAGGTGCATGCCCTCGTCGGCGTAGGTGATCTGACCCTCGTGGATGATGATCCCGGCGTCGAACTTGCCGGACGTCACCGACGGGATGATCTCATCGAACGGCACGGCCTCGAACGTGACGCCCGCAGCAACAAGCGTGTTACCCTCGATCTGCTCAAGGAGCTGGCTAGTCGGATCGAGCCCCAGCTCGATCATCTTCAGCTGCGTCGACAGCCACGCCGACGTCCGCCAGCCCGGCACCGCGACCCTCAACTTTTCGCCCGACCCTGCCTCGGCCACCCGGCCGAGCACCTCATCGACCGACATCGGCTTGGCCGCCACGATCATCGGCCCGTACCCGTCGCCCATCGACGCCCCACAGGTCGTCAGGGCGTATTGATCGGCGACGTGGGCATACTGGTGGATCGACAACGCCGTGATCTCCAGCTCGGCCTTGGCTGAGCGCTGGTTGAGCGACTCGATGTCCTCGAGCAGATGCTCGAACGCGTAGCCGGCGGTGTCGATCTGCGGGGTGTGGCGGGTGCCGTCCGGGGCGGTGAAGTTCGCCAGCGGCCACCACATGAAGGCGTCGTCGGGGTCGGGCGAATGGCCGAGGCGGAGCGTGCGGGTCGGGGCGGTCGTGCTCATCGCCTGATGGTAGTCCGCCGAGCACCGACCTCGGGGCCGCCGGCTGCGATAGGTTGTCACCGCCTGACGCAAGCCCGGAGAGCCACCATGGCGGAGTACATCCTGACCCACAGCAACGAACACGAGGCCGAGCGGCTGGACCGGATGGCCAGGCTGTTCGACCCGCAGATGCACGTCGCGTTCGACCGCATCGGCGTGGGGTCGGGGTGGCGGTGCCTTGAGGTGGCCGCCGGGGCCGGGCGTATCGGGCGATGGCTGGCCGACCGCGTCAGGCCCAACGGCCACGTCGTCGTCAGCGACATCGACACGTCACTCTTCGCCGGCTCGGCCGGGCCGAACCTCGAAGTCAAGCAGATCGACCTCCGCCGCGACGATCTCGGCAGCGGCTACGACCTCGTCTGCGGCCGCGCCTTCCTGCACCACTTGACTCAGCGCCACGAGACGCTCGATCGACTGGCCGAAGCGCTCAAGCCCGGCGGGTGGCTGGTTCTTGTCGAGCCGGACTTCCACACGGTCGGCGCCAACGACAACGTCCACGCCCGGGCACTATGGGAGGGGCTCACCACCTGGGGCGCCAACAAGAGCATCGACCACTTCGTCGGCCGCCGGCTGGGCGGCTGGATGGTCGAGTTCGGGCTCGAAGACGTCGAGCTACGCGGCGAGACGATCCTCTTTCAGGGCGGCAGCGAGGCGTCGAAGTATTGGCGGATGACCTTCGAGCAGATCGGCCCCATGCTGCTCGCGTCGGGCATCGTGAGCGAAGCCGACTACGACGAGACGCTGCGGCTATGGGACGAGTCGGCGCTCTGGAACTGGCCCTGCCAGTTGATCATGGCGTCGGGGCGCAAGCCGATGCCATCGGAAGATGAGCGGTGAGGCAATGAAAACTCCCACCGCCGATGATCAGGGCGCTCGACGACAACGCCACGATCTCGTGATTGGGGAACGCGGTATCGAGCACCCGAATCGCATCCTCGTCCGCCGGCTGGTCAAAGGTTGGCACGACGACGCGGCCATTCGTGATGACGAAGTTGGCGTAGCTCGCGGCGAGCGGCTGAGTGCCGGCCTCAAGCATGTGATCGGGGTAGGTGTAGGTCGGCGGGTCGGGCGAGGGCAACTCGATGATCTCGATGCCGAGTGGCGTGAGGTGACGGCGGGCCTGCTCAAGTAACGGGGTCACGCAGACCGCGCGGTCCGCGGCGGTGAAGCGGAGCAGGTTGTCGATGTGGCCGTCGGTGAAGTCCCCCGGAAGCGAGGCGTCGAGCATGACGAGCGTCTCGATGCCCAGTGAGTCGCGCAGGGTGACGCCGAGGTCGGCGTGCGTCAGGCCGGGGTTGCGGGCGTTGTCGAGGGTGCAGGCGCGAGTCGTCACCGCCAGGCCTTGGCCGTTGGTCTCGATCGCGCCACCCTCGAGCGCTAGGCGGTGCGTCGTGCGCAGCAGGCCAAGGGCATCAGCGAGGTGCTCGGCGACATGACGATCGATGTCGTGCGGGAACTTGCCGCCGTACGCTGTGAACCGGAAGCACGCCGCGTAGACCGAGCCATCAGATGCGCGGGTAAACAACGGCGTCGTGTCGCGCAGCCAAGCGTCATCAACAGGGGTGCTGAATTCGGCAACGTCAGTCACCGGCGTCGCTACCCCAATCGCATCAACCAGCGCGTCAAACTCTCGTTGGGCCGCGACGAGCGCATCGGGTGTCGGCCATGTCTCACGATTCACCGGTCGCGAGACGAAGACCTGTGCCTGCGGCTCCCACTCGGCGGGCAGGCGCAGAATCACCTTTCGCCCTCGCCCAACCACCGTCGCGTGAGCCCCCCGTACAACTCAATCCGTCGATCCCGCAAGAAAGGCCAGACGCGCCGCTGTCGTTCGATGGCGGCGCGATCGATCTCAAGCACTATGACTCCTTCGTCACGTTGCGACATTTCGCCAAGCACACGCCCGTCAGGTCCGGCCACCAAGGACCCGCCCCAGAAATTCGTGCCTCGCTCGACGCCGACTCGATTGCTCGCCGCAACGTAGACCCCGTTCGCGATCGCGTGCCCGCGGTGCGCCGTCCGCCAGGCGTCGTGCTGCGCCGCGTGCTCCTCGACCTCATCGGGCGACCAGCCGATCGCTGTTGGGTAAAGCAGCACTTCCGCGCCCCGCAACGCCGCCAGCCTCGCGGCCTCCGGGTACCACTGATCCCAGCACACGAGCAACCCCACCCGGGCCGACCCGGCCTCGGTCTCCAGGATGGCAACCACGCAGGGCTCGTCACCCGGCGTGAAGTAGTACTTCTCGCCGAAGCCCGGGTCGTCCGGGATGTGGGCCTTGCGGTAAGTCGCGACCAATCGACCGGTGCGATCGAACAGGACCGACGTGTTGGCGTAGAGCCCCGCCGCCACGCGCTCAAAGAGGGTGGTGTTGAGCGCGACCCCCGACCGGCGGGCGATCTCGCCAAGACGCTCGCTGGTCGGGCCTGGGATCGGCTCGGCCAGGTCAAACATCTCGGGCAACGGTTCGGCGGGGAAATAGGGCAGGGTGCACAGCTCCGGCAACGCCACGAGGTCGGCCCCGTTCGACGCGCCGCTCGCCACGGCCGACGCAACACGGTCAAACGCAGCCTCCCCGCGATCAGGTATGGCGAACTGAGCGAGCGCGAGTCTCATACAAGCGAGTGTTCCAGCGGCAAAGGCGTGTGGGTGCGAGCGTGATCTTAGAGGCTGCCGCGTGCGCGCATCCGGCTCATACCGCCGATGTTTCCAGCGAGTTCACAAGCCCAGCCAGCCTGTCACATGCTCATCTGAGGGCCTCGATCGTGCGCGCAGCCGACGCCGACGCCCCGAAAGTGTGGTCGGACGAAAATTGTCACAGCTTCGAGTATCGCGAGACCGCGCGGTACAGGCCAGCGACTTGCTCGCGGTCGAGCACGCGTGTCGCGTAGGCCGTGTTCAGCGGTTCCAGCCTGACGACACGCCCGTCGTCTTCGAAGAAGACCCGCTTGAACGTGGACTCGTGGTCCGGCTCGAGGCGGGCAAAGCAGTCGCAGCCGTCGATGACGTCCGCAAGCGGGGAAAAGATCACCACGTCGCCCTCTCGGTAGTCCGGCGTCATCGAGTCGCCGACCACGGTCGCCGCGAACGCATCGGGGTCCTCCACGCCGGGCGCATCGACGTAGGCATCGGCCACCCGGGCCGGGTAATCGAGGTCAGTGAACCCGGCCGGGTAGCCGGCCGCGACCCGATTAATCAGGGGCACGCGAGGCGTCGCACCCGCCATGCGGGCCGGTCCAGTCCCCTCCCCGAGCGTTCGCCCGATCGCGTCCGCCAGCGCACCGCTCTCTCGAAGCGCGTCGAGGCTGACCCCCCGCCGCGCGGCCTCGGTCAGCCAGCCGGCCAGGTCGGACGCGCCATCGGCCCGGGCTTTGACGTCGGCCAGGCTGGCCCGAACCGAGGGCGGAGCCCGCTGGACATCCGCCGGGTCCGCCAGCCGCCCGTCGGGCAGGCCGAGTGCCGCTTCAAGCCGCGCCAAAGCCTCTCGGGAGGGTGGCGCCTTGAGCCGGTCGTTCTCGAGCATGGACAGATAGGACGGCGAGAGCCGGACAAGCTGAGCAAGCTGGGCGAGCGTGAGATCCGCCGATCGCCGTCGATCTCGGATCAATCGCCCGAATCCGCTCAGTTCGGCCCCGAAATGTCGGCCTTGTGTCATTCCCTCGTCACCGATTTCAACAGTCATTGAAGATGATCTTGACGCCTGACGTCCGGGCCCATTAGATACCTAACTTTCACCTTACTTTTACCGGAAGTGAAAAGGGAGTCAAGCGTGGCATCCAACCCCTCCGTCCAGTTCGCCTCGGCCGACGACGCGCAGCGACGCCTGGACCAGAGGCGAGAGTCCGACCGGTTGGTCGATCTCGCCACCGCCCTGGCGCCGCCCGACCGAACCCTCATCGAGGCCATCTACCGCGACGGACGCACCGTGCGCGACCTCGCCCGGCTGATGGGCCTGCCAAGACGCACCCTCCAGGCCCGCGTTGAATCCTTGATGCGACGGCTGAACGACCCGCTATATCAATTCGTGGCCACCAAGGGCGAGTTGCTGCCGCGCGACTGCCGTTCCGTGGCTCGGCGTGTCGTCTGCGAAGGGCAGTCGCAGCGCGAAGCCGCCCGGGCTACCCGCCTTTCGCTCCACGCCGTCCGCAAGATCCTTACGACGACCAAAGGCTTCGCCGAGATGTCCGCTCTCTACGGCCGACACCTCAATTGAGCAACCACCCCACTCCCATGGCCAAGCTTCACCTGCACCAACGCGTCACGACCTCGGTCAAGCCCACCCCGCGGATCGCCGAGATCGCCGCGATGTTCGGTCTCGGCCTCGACACGGCCCAAACGATCGACGTCGTCCCGCCGATCGAGCTTCGACTCCGCGCGGGCGACGTCGTCTTCGTGACCGGCCCGTCGGGCTCGGGCAAGTCGACGATCCTCCGCCTGATCGCCGAACAACTCCACGCCGACCAAACGATCGACCTTGATCGCGTCGAAATCCCGACCGGCCAGACCCTCGTGGAACTCTGGGACGAACCGCTACCCCAGACGATGAGTCGACTCAGCACCGCAGGACTGGCGGACGCGTTCGTCATGCTTCGTCGTCCCGAACAGCTTTCCGATGGCGAGCGGTTCCGCTTACGCCTAGCCGCAGCGATCCGAGAGACCGAGCGAACACGCCAAACGCCGTCGGCCAACGCCGATCGATTCCCCGTGTTGCTGGCCGACGAGTTCTGCGCGACCCTCGACCGCCCGACCGCCCACGCCATCGCCCGAGGCCTGGCCAAGTGGGCGCATCGATCCAACACCACCGTCATCGCAGCCTCCACGCACGACGACCTGCTCGAGCCGCTCGCCCCCGACACCCTCATCGTCCAGGCACTCGGCGGCACCATCGAGGTGCTGACCCAGTGACGAACCCACTCGACACACCTGCCCCATCTCCCACGCTGATCGATCGCTGGTCGAGCCTGCCCGCCACCCACCCAACCGACGCCTGGCCCGTCCAGCCCGGCACGATGGACGACTACGCCCGACTCGCCGAGCACCATATCGAGCGAAGCGCCCCGCCACCGCTTCACGCATCCTGGTCGTCCGCGACCCCCGCCCCTCGGCCGCGGATCGATTCCTGGACCGGGGCACGGCCGGCCTCCCGATCGCCGTCCTGGTCGAGTCGCTACCCACCCTCTCGTGCGCCGCCCGAGACATCGCGCTGGCCCATCGCTACGGCCCGCCGTTGACCCCGGCCCAAAAGGGTGACCTGATCAACCGCGAGCTGCGCTGCCTCTCGCGCGTCGTGGTCCACCCGATCTACCGCGGCGTCGGCCTGGCCGTGCGGATCGTCAGGCACGCGTTGGATACCGCGTCCACGCCATTCACCGAGGCCATCGCCGCCATGGGACGCGTGCACCCCTTCTTCGAGCGGGCCGGCATGACACGCTACCGGCGCCCGATCCAGCTCAACGAGGCCCGGCTGCTCGACGCGTTCCGGTCGATTGATATCTCGCTAGACGCCCTGTCCGACCGCGCATCGGCGTGGCGACGCATCGAAAACTCACCCGAGGCCGTCCGACGCACGCTGCTCGCGGAGCTGTTCCGCTTCTACGCCGGGCTCCGCGGCCGACGACGCTCCCAACGTGGGGCGTCGCCGCGCGAACAGTTCGACTTCGCGGTCGACCGCCTCGCGTTCCAACCCCTCTACTTCCTCCACGACAACCGCGAGTCGAGCGCCCCATGACTCAGACACTCCCGCTCGACGCGCTGGCCGACCACCCGGACAACGCCAACGCGATGCCGCCTGCCCTCTTCGACAAGCTGGTCGAGCATCTCCGCCGAACCGGCCGCTACCCCCCGCTGATTGTGCGGCCGTACGCCGATGTCTCCCGCCACGAGATCACCCATCAACTCCTCGACGGACACCACCGCGCCCGCGCTCTTCGCGATCTCGGCCACACAACCGGCCGCTGCGACGTCTGGCCCTGCGACGACAACGAAGCGCTGCTCCTGCTCGCCACGCTCAACCGGCTGCAGGGTCGCGACGACCCCGTCAGACGCGGACGACTGCTCGAGCAACTCACCCAACGCCGCGAACTCAGAGAACTCATCGCCCTGCTCCCCGAGCGTCGTGAGCATGTGCGGCGCCTGCTCGAACTCGCTCAGCCCGCGCCACCCCCGCGCCCGCCCGATCGGCTGCCCGAGTCCCCCGTGCCGCTGACCTTCTTCCTCCCGCCCACCGATCGCGACCGCCTCGTCCAGCACCTCGCGTCCATCGATCGCTCCCGTGAGACGGCCTTGATGACGCTCGTTCCCTGAAGCCCGCCCCCGTAGCGATTCCCTATGCCACGCCACAAGCCCCCCACACCCGATCGCCGCCACGCCCTCGCCCGCGACCTGCTCGACGGCGACGCCGATCTCATCACCCTGCTGGATCGCCACGGCATGAACCCCGAGCAGGTCCGCGTGTGGCTAGCCGACACCGGCGACGCCGATTCGCTCCGCAGTCTCGTCCAGCTCGCCGACCTACAGGCCCAGCTCATGCTGTCGCGCTTCCGGCTGTCGGCCGTGATGCGCCTCATCGCGCTGGCCAACGACGATGACCCCAAGCAGCGCGAGCCCGCCCGCCGAGCCTGCGTCGATCTGCTCAAGGCTCAACTCGACGCCGGACCCACCCGCACCAAGCCCCACAAAGCCGGCGACGAAGTCCACGGACCCGACCTCCGCGAACTCCTGTTTGGCGATCTCGACGGCGATACCACGCCCAAGGCCGAGAACGCTTGACCACCCCCACACTCACGCAGTTCGCCGCGGCCCGTCCCGCCACCGACGACCAGCTCGACCGCTTCCTCCGCATCGTGCTCGGCCTGAGCATCACACGCACGCCCGTCGTGCCCGGTTCGGCCGCGCCCTTCGACTACCTACATCACGCCTTCTTCACCGGCACCGACTGCGTCGTCTGGGCCAACCGCGGCGGCGGCAAGACCCTTCTCGGGGCGGTCGCCACCCTGCTCGACCTGATCTTTACGCCAGGCATCGAGGTCCGACTGCTCGGGGGCTCGCTCGAGCAGTCCGCCAAGATGCACGAACACCTCGTCCGACTTCTTGAGCGCCCCGCGTTCCGACACGGCGTGCTCGCCGACACGCCCACGCGACGACGGATCGCCCTTGCCAACGGCTCTACCGTCGAGCTGCTCGCCCAGTCGCACCGCTCCGTCCGCGGCACGCGTGTGCACAAGCTGCGCTGCGACGAGGTCGATGAGTTCAAGCCCGACGTCTGGGAGGCCGCCCAGTTCATCACCCGCTCCGACACGCTCGGCGGATCCACGGTCACCGGTTCAATCGAGTCGTTCTCCACCATGCACCGGCCCTTCGGCCTGATGTCACGCGTCGTCGCCGACGCCGCCGACACACGTCTTCCGGTGTTCCGATGGGGCGCACTCGATGTCTCCGAAGCATGCCCGCCGCAACGCCCCTGCGACGACTGCCCGCTCTGGTCGGACTGCCAGGGCATGGCTAAGCACTCCACCGGCTTCGTCCCCATCGACGACCTCATCACCCAGCGACGCCGCGCCTCCAACGAGAAATGGCAAGCCGAAATGCTCTGCCACCGCCCCCGTCGGTCCGACTGCGTCTACCCGATGTTCGACCCCGACACCCACATTCGCCCCGCACCGCCGGGCGAACGAGCTTGGTTCGCCGGCATGGACTTCGGCGTCCGCCACCCCACCACCTGGCTCTGGGCCTCCACGCCGACCGGCGCTCAATGCCTCGACCGCCCCGGCCCCGACACCCCCCTGCACATCCACGCCGAGCACATCGCCACCGATCTCACCCTCGACGCCAACCTCGACCGCATCCTCGACCGCGGCCTGCCCACCCCTCGCTGGGTCGCCATCGACCCCGCCGGCCTGGCACGCAACGAGCAGACCGGCGTCTCCAACGCCCGACGCCTCCGCGATCGCGGCCTGACCCCTCGCGCCCGACGCCACGGCGTCCTCGCCGGCGTCGAACGCGTCCGTCGCCGCCTCGATCGCGGCCTGCTCACCCTCGACCCCGCCTGCCCCCAGCTCGCCCGTGCCCTCGCCGAGTACCACTTCGACCCCGACCGCCCTCACCAGCAGACGCCCGTCAAAGACGGCCCCGACCACCTCGCCGACGCCCTGCGCTACCTCATCAACGCCCTCGACGCCCACCACCCCGCGACCTGCACCAGCTACGTCTGACCGATAGCGCCAGATGGACGACCCCCACCCCGGGTTACACTGTGCGTCCTCTCGCCGTCTTGGAATCCGACGTGGCTCAGCTCTGGCTCACCGTTGACGACGCCGCCGACGCGCTCGGCGTCAGCCCATCCACCGTCCGCCGGCGGATCAAGGCCGAGAAACTCGAGTCCCGCTCCAACCCCGACGGTGTCACCGAAGTCCTCATCCAGTCCAACGGCGACGACGCCATCGACGCGCTCAACCCCAGCCGCGAGCTCTCCGCCCGACGCCGCGCCGAAAACACCGAAGACCAGCTCCGAGCCAATCCCTGGATCCGCGCCGCTCGACCCGGCGAAGCACTGACCGCCGACCGACGCGACGACGCCCAACAACGCCAAGATCGATCAAGCGAGACCCCTCAGCCCGACCAACCACAAGACGCAACGCCACCACCGTTCAGCGAGAAGGTTGCCGCGTCCGAGTCAACCACCGCGGACACCGCATCGCTCGACCATGAGTCGCCAGATCACCAGCAACTCAAGGAGGCCGGCCACGCGTTCACACCGAGCGACCTCGAAGCGACGACCGACAGCCACGAGGAGCTCGCCCGCTTCCAGAAAATCGCCGGTGCCTCGGTTCTCCTCGCTCAGCAGCAGGCCGACGACGCTCGCGAGCAAGTCGCGCTGGCCCGGCACGAGGCCTTTCGGCTCCGCCGGCTCTGCTACGCGTCCTGGACGGTCAGCGCCGCCGTCGCGATCCTCTGCTTCGGCCTGACGCTCTACCTCGGCTACACCGCGTCCTCCGCCGCGGCTCGCGCGGACGCCGCCGAACAAGCCCTGACCGGTCACCAGGCCGGCCAAACGGCACGCGCGATCGCCGACCAGGCCGCCCTCGATCGCCTCAATGCCGCCAGCTCAGCCCCCAACGACCGCCCCGGCACGCCCGATCAGGCGGACGATCGCTTCGATACGTCGACCACCGCCGATGTCCGCCAGTCTCCGTTTGAGTGAACCAAGAGGCCCCGGGCAGCCTCGACCACCGCTAACAGTGTGAAATTAACGTCAGTTATCTGTCAGCAAACGCCGCAACCGACAGCGGCGCGAGATAGTGCTAGCCGCATCTACCCGCCTTCACCGACCCGGAGTTCTCGTCCCATGTCCGACGCCCCCCCGCCCGCCACGACCCCCAACACCTCGCCGCTCCGCCTCGTCGCCGTTGTCATCGGCCTGGTCATCGTAGCCCTGCTCGCTTTCCAGATCGCCGACTCGCAGATGCGCGGCTCGGCCGACGAAACCAGCCAGCTGACCATGCGGGCCATCGGCCTCACCTCCCCGACCGTTAACGAGCTCGACGCGGCGTTCATCGACAACGACCGCGACCTTGTCGCCGACGGACCCGCCGACGCCGACGCCGCGATCGACCCCGAAACCCTCGTCTTCTCTTTCATCCCAACGAAGGGAAACGACGAGCGATACATGGAAGTCTTCGCCGACTTCACGAACTTTCTGTCCGATCGGATCGGCCGACCCGTTAAGGCCGTGGCCTTCGACTCCAGTGACGACCAGATGCGAGCGTTGCACGACGGCGACCTCCACGTGACGCTGTTCAACACCGGCGCCGTCCCGATCGCGGTCAACGCCGCCGGCTTCGTCCCCGCCGGCGCTCCGGGGCTGGGTGAACCGCAGTCTTATCGCATGCTGATCATCGTCCCCACCGCGAGCCCGATCCAGCAAGTCGCCGACCTGCGCGGCCGCGAGCTGACGCTGACGCACCCCAACTCAAACTCCGGCTACAAGGCCCCGATCGTCACGCTGTACTACGACTTCAAGATGAAGCCGAACCAGGACTACCTGATCGTCAGCTCGTGGGGACACGAGACGTCGATCCGCGACATCGTCGCCGGCGAGGCCGAGGCCGCCGCCGTGGCTTCCGACCTGCTCGACCGGATGATTGCCTCAGGCCGTATCTCGTCGAGCGACTTCCGGGTTGTTTATCAGTCGCCGCCGTTCCCCTCGGCGGCGATCGGCTATTCGGCGCTGCTGAACGACGAGCTCAAATCGCAGATCACCAACGCGATCGGCGAGTTCAACTTCACCGGCACCTCGCTCGCCGAGGAGTATCCCGCGACCCGGGCCGATCGCTTCGCCCCCGTCTCGTACAAGGACGACTTCGCGCTCGTCCGTCGGATCGACGACGCGATCGGCTTCGAGCACAAGCTCGACGAGCCGGTCACGCTGAACTGAGATCGATTAGCTCGCCACGACCCCGTCTGGCCAGCCTTAGGCCGATGCGGACTCGGTTTCGGCCACGCTCGAACAGGTGCACACCAGGTGGCGGTCACCGTACGGGTTGTCGATGCGGCTTACCGGCGGGAAGTACTTGCCGCCCGGGGCACGCTGCGACTCGCCCGCGGGGTACGCCGCGTCCTGGCGTGAGTAAGGCCGATCCCACGCGTCGTCGGTGACATCCACCGCCGGGTGCGGCGCGTGGTGCAACGGCGAGTCCTCGGCAGCAACCTCGCCAGACTCCACGCAGGCGATTTCCCGCCGGATCGCGATCATCGCGTCGCAGAACCGATCAAGCTCGGCCTTCGGCTCCGACTCGGTCGGCTCGATCATCAGCGTCCGCGCCACCGGCCAGCTCATCGTCGGGGCGTGAAACCCGAAGTCGATCAACCGCTTCGCGATGTCCTCGACCGTCACGCCCGACTTGTCGAACGGTCGACAGTCAAGGATCCCCTCGTGAGCGACGGTGCCCGACGGGCCGGTGTACAGCACGTCGTAGTGCCCCTCGAGCCGCTTGGCGACGTAGTTTGCGTTCAGGATCGCCACCCTCGTCGCGTGTGTCAGACCGGCGTTGCCCATCATGCGGATGTACATCCAGGAGATCGGCAGGATCATCGGCGAACCAAACGCAGCCGCGCTCACCGGCCCGGAGGCATCCCCCGGTTCTTCGCCTATCGGCTCCACCGAAAGATAAGGCGTCAGGTGCTCGGCCACCGCGATCGGGCCCATGCCCGGCCCGCCGCCGCCGTGCGGGATGCAGAACGTCTTGTGCAGATTGAGGTGGACGACGTCGGCACCAATCAAGCCCGGGCTGGTCAGCCCGACTTGCGCATTGAGGTTCGCTCCGTCCATGTACACCTGCCCGCCGTGCTCGTGAACCAGCGCGCAGACGTCGCGGATCGCGTGCTCGAACACGCCGTGGGTGGAGGGATAGGTCACCATCAGCGCCGCCAACGCCTCGCCGTGGGTCTCGACCTTGGACCGCAGGTCGGCCAGGTCGACGTCGCCGCGCTCGTCGCACTTCACGCCGACCACCTTCATGCCGGCGATGACCGCCGAGGCGGGGTTCGTGCCGTGCGCCGATTCGGGGATCAGGCAGACGTCGCGGAATCCTTCGCCGCGCGCGGCGTGATAGGCACGGATCGTGATCAACCCCGCGTACTCGCCCTGGCTGCCGGCGTTGGGCTGCATCGATACGCCCGGCAGCCCGGTCACCGAAGCCAGCCAGCCCTTGAGCTGATCGATCATCTCGCGATAGCCCGCGGTCCGGTCGAGCGGGGCGTAGGGATGAATATTGGCGAACCGCGGCCAAAGGATGGGCAGCATCTCCGCCGCGGCATTGAGCTTCATCGTGCACGACCCCAGCGGGATCATGCCGTGCGCCAATGACAGATCGAGCGACACCAACCGCGTGGCGTACCGCAGCAACGAGTGCTCGTCGTGGTACGAGTTGAAGACCTGCTCAATGAGGATCGGCGAGGTCCGCCTGCGCAAAGGGTTGGTCACGCTTTGATCCAGCAGCACGGGCGCGGGCGTGCCGACTTGATCCGCCACGGCATCGAGCACCGTGCGCAGGTCTTCGTCGGTGGTCGTCTCGTCGCAGGCCAACGCCACCGATCGATCGCCCAGCCGGCGAACGTCGATGCCACGCTCGTGCAGGCGGCCGAGCCAGGCGTCGGCGTCGATGTCGTCCACGGCGAACGTGTCGAAAATCGGCCCGGCCGTCGTCGAGACGCCAAGGCCGGCGAGGGAGTCGCGGAGACGGCCCGCTTGCCGGTGAACGCTCGACGCGATGCGCTCGAGGCCGGCGGGGCCGTGATAGACGGCGTAGTACTGAGCGGCGATCGCGAGCAACGCTTGGGCGGTGCAGATGTTGGACGTCGCCTTGTCGCGCTTGATGTGCTGCTCGCGTGTCTGGATCGCAAGGCGGAGGGCGCGTCTTCCCTGGGTATCGCGCGAGACGCCGACGATCCGTCCCGGCATCTTGCGGGCGTGCTGCTCATGGGTCGCCATGTAGGCCGCGTGCGGCCCGCCGAAGCCCATGGGCACGCCGAATCGCTGCGTCGAGCCGACCGCGATGTCCGCTCCCCACTCGCCCGGCGGCGTCAGCAGCACGAGCGATAGCGGGTCCGCCGCGGCCACCAGCATCGCCCCGGCCTCGTGCACCTTCTCAGCAAGCGGGCCGTAGTCCCTGATCGTGCCGGTCGTGCCGGGGTACTGCACAAGCACCCCGCAGAGCCGATCGCCCCGGGTGCTGACCTGCGACGCGAGTTCATCGGCGGGCGCTCGAGACAACTCGACCCCCAGCCACTCGGCCCGCGTGCGACACACGGCAATCGTCTGCGGATGGCAGTCCTCGGCCACGAGGAACACCGGTCGCTTCTGCCGACCGATCGAGTAGCACATCGCCATCGCCTCCGCCGCGGCCGTCGCCTCGTCCAGCAGGCTCGCGTTGGCCAGCGGCAGGCCCGTCAGACTGGCGATCATCGTCTGAAAATTCAGCAGGCACTCGAGCCGACCCTGGGCGATCTCGGCCTGGTAAGGCGTGTAGGGCGTGTACCAGAGCGGGTTCTCCAGCACCGCCCGGCGAATCACGGCCGGCGTGATCGTCCCGTGGTAACCCTGACCGATCATGCACCGGCTGACCCGGTTCCGCGACGCCAAGCCTTCCAGCTCGGCTAGGGCCTCGGACTCCGTCGCCGGCAGCGGCAAGCTCATCGCGTCGGACCTGCGGATGTGGGCGGGGACGGTCGCCTCGATCAACGCGTCCAGCGAGTCAAACCCCACCACCGAGAGCATCGCGTCGATGTCGTCCGGGGTCGGGGCCACATGACGATCGACAAAGCGGTCGGCGTCGGCGGGGAGGGTTCCGGCAGCGGTGTCGGTGGTCATGCCGCAACTATAAGGCTCGGCCGCACTCGCCCGACGCCGCGACGTATCGTCCACGCATGCCCAGCCGCAACGCCGAGATCAGCCGACTGTTCCGCGAGATGGCCGACGTCCTGCTCCTGACCGGGGCCAACCGATTCAAGGTCATCGCCTTCGAGAAAGCGGCCGCCGCCGTCGAGGAGCTCGGCCGCGACGTGGCCGACGTCCCACGCGACGAGCTGATCGCCATCGAGGGCATCGGCAAGGGGACCGCCGAGCGGATCGGCGAATACCTCGACACCGGCAAGATCGCCGATCACGTGGAGCTGATGGAGCGGGTGCCCCGCGGCCTGCTCCGCCTGCTCGACATCCCCGGGCTCGGGGCCAAGACGGTCCACAAGCTCTGGCAGGAGGCCGGCGTCGACTCAGTCGAGGCCCTCCGCAAGGCGCTAGACGACGGAACGGTCGCTTCGCTCAGGGGGCTGGGCAAGAAGAAGGCCGAGCAGGTCCGCGAGAACCTCGCGTTCATCGAGTCGGCCGGCCAGCGCGTCAATATCGGCGCCGCCCGGCCGATCGCGCTGCGGCTGGCCGAGCAGCTCCGCGCCCTCCCCGGCGTCCAGCGATGCGACTACGCGGGGTCGCTGCGCCGCGGCCGCGAGACCATCGGCGATGTCGACCTGCTCGTCGCCGCCGATGAAAAAGCCGCACCCGCCATCGCTAACGCCTTCGTCGGCTTCGACGACGTCGCCACGGTCAGCGCCCACGGCGACAAGAAAGCCTCTATCCGTACCGCCGACGGGCTTCAGTGCGACCTGCGCATCGTCCGTCCGGACGCCTACGGCGCCGCCCTGATGTACTTCACCGGCTCCAAGGACCACAACGTCCGCCTCCGCGAGCGAGCCATCGCGATGGGCATGAAGCTCTCCGAGTACGGCCTCTTCGACGCCCAGGACGACACCACCCCTCTCGTCGCCGACACCGAATCCGCGATCTACGACAAGCTCGGCCTGCCTTGGATCCCCCCCGAACTGCGTGAGGACCGAGGCGAGATCAAGCGGGCCGAAGCCGGCAACCTGCCCAATCTCGTGGAGCTTTCCGATCTGCGGGCCGAACTCCACGCGCACACCACGGCGTCCGACGGCACGCTCTCGATCCGCCAACTGGCCGAGGCCGCGATCGCCCGCGGGTTCCACACGATCGCCGTCACCGACCACAGCAAGGGCCAGGCACAAGCCAACGGCCTGGACGCCAAGCGTCTTCGCGAGCACATCCAGCACATCCATGAGGTCGCCAAAGAACTAGACGACGATATCGCCGTGCTCGCCGGGTCGGAGGTCGACATCCTCGCCGACGGCTCTCTCGATTACGACGAAGACACACTGGCCCAACTCGACATCGTCGTCGCCTCCCCGCACGCCGCGTTGTCGCAAGACGCGGCCACGGCGACCAAGCGATTGATCAAGGCGATCGAGCACCCGGCCGTGCGCATCGTCGGCCACCCCACCGGCCGACTGATCAACCGCCGCAAAGGGCTCGAGCCCGACATGCCGGCCGTGATCGAGGCCGCCAAGGCCAACCGCGTCGCGCTCGAGATCAACGCCCACCACATGCGCCTCGACCTGCGCGACGCTCACGCTCGCCTGGCCATCGAGGCCGGCGTCAAGCTCGCCATCGACACCGACGCCCACGGCCTGGCCGACTTTGATCAGGCCATCTACGGCGTCCTCACCGCCCGACGCGCCCGCGCCACAAAGGCAGATATCGTCAACTGCCTGACCCGAAAGCAGCTGGCCAAGTGGCTCGCGCGATGACCGCCGGCCGCGGGCGTACACTCCGCCCCGTGAAGTTCAGGCTCTCCACCCCGGCCCGCGCCATCGCCGCGACCGCCCTCGGCGTCCTGCTCGTGTCGATGCTCGTCGCGCGGCTCACGCCCGGTCCGACCCTTGAGCGGCGCGCCATCAACCTGATCGAAGCGCTCCACGAAGAGGCCCACCGACGCGTCAACAAGCGCCTCTTCGCCCGAACCAACGGCTACGCCTACACCGTCGACCTCGGCCAGCTCGCGATGTACGCCGCCCGCAGCGGGGACGAACCCCTCTACCTGGCCCTCACCCAACGCCTGCTCGACACCGTCGTCGTCAACGACCCCGACGACGAGTACACCAAGGGCTTCGTCGCCTGGCGCGCCGCCGACCGCATGCCCCTCGACGCCTCGGGCACGACCGAGGCCCTTCGCGTCGCGGCCGCGCTCTGGACCGGCGGCCAGCGATTCGACCGGCCCGAAGACCGCGACACGGCGTTGCTCATCCTCGACGGATACGCCCGACACACGGCCGTGGATCAAGGCGTGTGGTTCGTCCGCAACTACTTCAACCTGCAGACCCGCGCCTTCGCGCCCAACTCCTACCTCATCGACTACGACCCCGACCTGCTGGCTACCGTCGGCCGCGAGGCCGAGTCCGCCGAGTTGATGGAGGTTTCCGCCCAGTCCGCCGCGCTCTACGAGTCCGCAGCCACCCCCGCCGGGCTGCTGCACGGTGTCATCCTGCCCGAGATCGCCACGCTCATGCCCGGCGACCCGCCGATCTTCTCGCCCAACCGCGTCGAGACGATCGCCAACGTCGCCAACGCCGCGCTCCACGCCACGAACACCAACCCGGCCGAGGCCCAGGCCGTGCTCGCCTTCGCGATGCGGCGCCTCGACGACCTCCAGCGCCACTACGACACGCACACCGGCCGCCCCGCCGAGCACACCTCCTCCGCCGGCATCGCCGAGTTCGCCCCGCTGCTCCGCCTCGCCGTCGAACTCAATCGACCGGAAGACGCCAACCGCCTCCTCGCCCGACTCGTGACCGAACTGGAAGACCGCCCCCCCATTGGCAACCGCGCCTCGCTCTACCTGCTCAGCGAATCGCTGCTCGCGCTGGAGAGCGCGGTCGGCGCCAAGCGGATCAAACCGCCTCGTCGAGCCCCAGGTCCTTGACTTTCTTGTTCAGGGTGTTGCGATTGATCCCCAGGAAGTCGGCGGTGCGCACTTTGACGCCGTCGTTGTGATTCAGCGCCTCGCGGAGCAAGTGCCGCTCCACCTCGCCGATCACCAGGTCGTACACCTCGCCTTCTCGAAGAGCGTGCTGCTTGATCGCCTCGGCGGCCAGCCGAGCCGCCATCGCGTCCACCGACTCGTCCTGAGGGTCGCTGCGCGTCTGTTGAGCGAATAGTCGGATGTTCAGTGGCAGCAGGTCCGGCACCAGGTCCTCGCTCGTGGAAAGCACCACCGCCCGCTCCACCGCGTTCTCCAGCTCACGCACGTTGCCGGGCCAGGGGTATCGCAACAGCGTGTTCATCACCTCGCGGCTGATCTTGCTGAGGTTGCGATCGTTCTCGCGGTTGTACCGGTCGAGGAAGTGATCGATCAGCATGGGGATGTCTTCGCGACGGTTCCGCAGCGGCGGCAGATGCACGGTCACGACGTTGAGCCGGTAGTACAAGTCCTCTCGGAAGTTGCCCTTGCGGACCTCTTCCTCGAGATCGAGGTTGGTCGCGGCGATCACGCGAGCGTCGACCTTGATCGACTTGTGATCGCCGACCTTCTCGAACTCGCGCTCCTGCAACGCACGCAGCAGCTTGACCTGCAGCTGCGCATCCAGCGTGCCGATCTCGTCGAGGAACAGCGTCCCGCCGTTCGCCGCCTCGAAGCGGCCGACCTTGTCGCGCACCGCCCCGGTGAACGCCCCCTTCACGTGGCCGAACAGCTCGCTCTCCAAGAGCTGCGGCGACAACGCCCCGCAGTTCACGCGGATCAGCGGCGCATCCCGACGCGGCGAGTTGTAGTGAATCGCCTTGGCGATCAGCTCCTTGCCCGCCCCCGTCTCGCCCAGCAGCAGCACGGTCGCGCGGCTGGCCGCCACCTGCCCGATCATCGCCAACACGTCCAACATCGCCCGACTGGACCCGATGATGTTGTCGAAGCGATACCGGCTGTGCAGGTTTTCTCGGAGGCGCTGGGTCTCCTCAACCCACCGGTCCTTCTCGACCTGCACGCGGTTGTGGATCCGCAGCGTCTGAGCAAACAGCCCCGCGATGATCTTGATCAGCCGGACATGCCCGGCAAGCGTCTCCTCCCCGCGGTACAGCACGTCCACAGCGATCGCCCCGACGGTCGCGTCCCCGTCCCGTATCGGCAGGCACACGAAGCTGAGCGGGCTCTCCTCGCCCTTGGTGTCGCCATCGAGCTGTCGGCTGCGGGTGCGGTTCAGGAACTCCGCGGAGTCGGCGATGTTCGGGATCACCGCCGGCTCGCCCGTGGCGATCACCCGCCCGGTTACCCCCTCGCCGATCTCGTACCGACCGCGATCCTGCTCCGCCTGGCTCAGCCCAACGCTGGCGATGATCTGCAGCTGATCGTGCATCGGGTCGACCACGATCAGCGACGCCCGCTCGATAGGCATCCGCTCGCTCATGAGCGTCATCGCCCGCTGAAACACGAGGCTCAGCTCAGAAGAATCCCCAAGGACCCGGCTGATCTGCTCCAGCGTGTCTATTTCTTGCTCATGTGCCTGCATTGCTGCGTAATTTGTAGTCAATTCACCCTTAAATCAAGCGCGGCGCGCAGCGGGCGCGCTCGGGCACCGGGCCACGGGCGGAACACGGCGACCGCTTTTCGCGACGTAAAGCCATGGAAGGCAAGGCTTCATGTGTTTCTTGCCAGGTGATCGCACCGCTGGGTGCGCCCGCCGGTCGCCGGTCGCCGGTCGGCCCGGGGTATGGAGCACACGCCGAAGACGGAGCGAGGGACCGGCACGCGGGATGGGGCGGGCAATCGGGAGGCCACGACGGCCGCGGGCTGCGCGGAGGCGCAGCGCAACGACCGGCCGGGGCGAGGGTGGGGTCGGGGGAGGGCGGCGGGCCGCCGGGTGCGTTGCGGGCGGAGCGGCACAGGCCGGGCATCGGGGGCTCGCGGGGTGCGGTGCGCGGCG
>JBCBUE010000030.1:0-38432 GCA_039818285.1 Planctomycetota bacterium
ATGGCGGCGGTGGGCTGAGCGGTCAGGTCAACATCCACTCGAATCGGCCGCGGTCGAGAATTCCAGATTGAAAGTCCGACTTGCGGACGAAGTACTGCAGGTAATCAACGTTACCGATCTTGGGCCTATCCAAATGCGGACTCGGTTTGGTGGCACCGACTAGCCATGGGCACTCACCGCTGAACTCGACGAGCAGCATCCAGTTCTCGGGGTCTTCCAGATGCCTCCTAGGATCTGGATTGAATAGCGTCGGCGACCCCAGCAGCCTGACGTCATGGCGTGTACGTGCTAGATCGTCGATGGCGAACACCAGTTCGTCGTGATCCTCGTCAGACAGTTTTCGTCCGGTCAACCGGCGCCACATCGAGCCTTTGTACTCCTGATATCCACAGTCGATCGATTCGAGGCTTGGCAGCCCCACATTGTGATCGGCCGGGTACACCGTTAAGGCGTGACATGTTGTCCAAACAGGTGTATCTGGAGAAGGATCGGCGTGAAGCCGCAGAAGCCCAGACACATCGCCGGTGAACTGAAACGCGGACACCGAAGCGTCCTGCCCCACTTGCCCCTGCCCAGGGCCGTGCATGTCGAGAAACAAGCAAAGCCATCCATCCCCAGGCAGGGCATCTGCCAGATGGTGACCATACGGCCTGGCGAAGTCGGCGAGATTGATCTGCATTAGCAATGCCAGCGGCCGCCCCTCGCGATCCACCGGCCAAGCCTGTCCCTTGGGCAAGTCGGCCGGGCCGCCGAAGTGTGAGTGGCCGATCGGCAGAGCATCAGGCAGCCAAGGCGAGCTTGAAAGGCCGAATTGCGGCAGCAAGGACGCGATGACAGCGTCCCCGATCGTTGCAAACGGCGAGTTACTTACAAGAGCGGACGCCTCCTCAATCTTTCGTTCGAACCGTCCCGGCATTCGAGCAGTTTAACCCGCAGGCTCGAAGGCTACGATGCCCCGATGGCACTGACCGAGATCCGCGTTAGGGGGGCGCGGGAGCACAACTTGAAGGGCGTCGACCTCGACCTGCCGCGCGATCAGATGATCGTCGTGACCGGGCTGTCGGGGTCGGGCAAGAGCACGCTGGCCTTCGACACGATCTACGCCGAGGGGCAGCGCAAGTACATGGAGTCGCTGTCGGCCTACGCCCGGCAGTTCCTCGACCAGATGCAGAAGCCCGACGTCGAGTCGATCGAGGGGCTGCCGCCGACGATCGCGATCGAACAGCGGTCGGCGTCGCACAACCCGCGGTCGACCGTGGCGACCACGACTGAGATCTACGACTACCTGCGGTTGTTGTTTGCGCGGGCGGGTCGGCCGCGGTGCTGGCACGTCGAGACGGAAGGCAAGCACAAAGGAAAACGGTGCGGGCACCCGATCGCTGCGCAGTCGGCGACGCAGATCGTGGACGCCGTATTTGCGATGCCGGAGGGGACGAAGCTGATGATCCTCGCGCCGGTGGTCCGCGGGAAGAAGGGGCACCATCGCGAGGTGTTCGAGGGGATGGGCAAGCAGGGGTTCGTGCGGGCCCGGGTCAACGGCGAGGTGATGGACCTGCGCGAGATCGCCACGAGCAAGGCGGGGACGCCGTTCACGACCAAGACTCAGCGATACCAGCGGCACACGATCGAGGCGGTGGTCGACCGCGTGGTCGTCAAGGCGGTTGCCCCAGAGGCCAACGGCGATGCCGACGGGCTGCGGGCGCGGGTGGCGGACTCGATCGAGCTGGCGTTGAAGATCGCCGACGGGTTGGTGGTGCTGTCGCATCAGGCGGACGATGGGGCGTGGGTCGACACGCTGTACAGCGAGAAGTACGCCTGTCCGATCCACCCGGAGTGCTCGCTGGAAGACCTGGAGCCGCGGCTGTTCTCGTTCAACTCGCCGTACGGCGCGTGCCCGACGTGCGCGGGGCTGGGGACCAAGCAGGAGTTCGACCCCGAGCTGGTGATCGCCAACGACGAGCTGTCGCTGAATGAGAACGCGATCGAGCCGTGGCGGGAGACGGGGACGATGATGAAGCGGTACTACAACCGCGCGATCCGGCGGTTCTGCAAGGACTTTGGCGTCGATGCCGACACGCCGGTGGGGCTGTTTTCGTCGGACGTCCGGCGCATCCTGCTGCACGGCACGTCGGCGACAGACGAGGCCGAGTTCCGAGCTCACTTCGAGGGTGTGCTGCCCAACCTGCAACGCCGGTTCGAGACGACCGAGAGCGAATGGGTCAAGCAGCGCCTCGCCCCGTACCTCACGAGCAAGCCCTGCCCGACCTGCCACGGGGCCCGGCTGCGCGAGGAGGCGCTGCACGTCTTCATCGAGACCGACCAAGACCTCGGGCCAGGCCTGGGCATCGATCGCTCCGCCTTCGCCAACCCCGACGGCATCGCCAAGGGCGTCAAGCTCTTCAACATCAACGACGTCACCGGCCTGACGATCGAGCAGGCGGCGGCGTTCTTCGATCGGCTGAAGCTCTCACGCGAGGAGGAGCAGATCGCCGCGCCGATCCTCAAGGAGGTCCGCGCCCGGCTCGGGTTCATGCTCTCCGTCGGCCTGGGCTACCTCAATCTCTCGCGCTCCACCGGCTCGCTCTCCGGCGGCGAGGCCCAGCGCATCCGCCTCGCCACGCAGGTCGGCTCCGGGCTCGTGGGCTGCTGTTACGTCCTCGATGAGCCGACCATCGGCCTGCACCAGCGCGACAACGACCGCCTCATCCGCACCCTCCGCCATCTCTGCGACATCGGCAACACCGTCGTCGTCGTCGAGCACGACGAAGACACCATCCGCGCCGCCGACTGGCTGCTGGACATCGGCCCCGGCCCCGGCGCCCACGGCGGGCAGGTCGTCGTCTCCGCGCCGCTCGGCGAGGCCGTGGCCGACCCGGACTCGCTGACGGTCAAGTTCCTCACCGGCGAACGCGAGATCCCCGTTCCCGAGTACCGCCGCGAGGTGAGCGAGGACTACGCGCTGCGCGTCACCGGTTGCTCGGCCAACAACCTCAAGGGCGTCGACGTGTCATTCCCGCTCGGCGGGCTGACGGTCGTCACCGGTGTCTCGGGCTCGGGCAAGTCGACGCTGGTGAACCAGACGCTGCTGCCCGCGCTCAAGCGGGCCGTCATCGGCTCGCGCGTCAAGCCCGGCGAGCACGCCACGCTCGAGGGCGCCGACCAGCTCGAACGCATCATCGAGGTCGATCAGTCGCCGATCGGCCGCACGCCGCGCAGCAACCCCGCGACCTACACCGGCGTGTTCGACTCGATCCGCCAGCTCTTCAGCCGGACCAAGGAGGCCAACATCCGCGGCTACAAGCCCGGCCGGTTCTCCTTCAACGTCAAGGGCGGGCGCTGCGAGAGCTGCCAGGGACAGGGCGTCAAGAAGATCGAGATGCACTTCCTGCCGGACGTGTTCGTCGAGTGCGACGTCTGCCACGGCAAGCGCTACAACCGCGAGACGCTGGAGGTGACGTACCGCGGCAAGAACATCGCCGAGGTGCTGTCGATGACCGTCGAGGAGGGCTTGGACTTCTTCGACGCGCATCCCGACATCAAGCGCATGCTCACCGCGATCAACGACGTCGGCTTGAGCTACATCGAGCTCGGCCAAGCGTCGACCACGCTCTCGGGCGGCGAGGCGCAGCGCGTCAAGCTCGCCACCGAGCTCGGCAAGCGCCCGGCCAGCCACACGCTTTATGTGCTCGACGAGCCGACCACCGGCCTGCACTTCGCCGACGTCGAGAAGCTCATCGGCGTGCTGCAGCACCTCGCCGACGAGGGGCACTCGGTCATCGTCATCGAGCACAACCTCGACGTGATCAAGGTCGCCGACTGGCTGATCGACCTCGGCCCCGAGGGCGGCGACCGCGGCGGGACGATCGTCGCCACCGGCTCGCCCGAGCACGTCGCGGAGGTTGAGGGCAGCTACACGGGGCGGTACCTGCGCGACCACCTGCCCGCGTTGTTGGAGGCTTAAGCCCTCGGGCCTCAGCCGACAAGCGCTGTCGCTTACGAAAAATTAATCGAGATTGATTCTCAGTTGCGTTGACGCATCGGCCTCGCGCGGCTAATTTCTTTGCACTGCGATTGAATCTCAAGATTCAACCGCGGGCTGCAGGGTGGTTCGTGGCCTTCCATGGCGTCGCGGACGCCCTGGGCGGGCCGATCCAGCCCGTGCTCGTGCCCCGGCATCCGGCGCGATCACGCGGGCCGGCCTCCAACCTCCGTCTCGGTTCGTACGCCGAGGCCTCCCTGGGATGCCGGAGGAGCTTCCGTGCCTAAGTTCACCCCCCTCGCCGCCGCCTCGCTGGCCGTCGGCGTCACGCTGAGCGGCGCCGCGACCGCCACCACGATTCAGAAGAACGCCCCGGACTTCGATCGCTGGAACTACCCGTTCAACTTCACCCCGGGCACGCGGACCGCCGCGTCGACCTTCGGGGCCGTGGGCATTCCCAACACGTTCGACGACCGCGACGCCCAGTTCATCGTCGGCTTCAACGTGGCCAACGACCTGCCCGCCCTGACACATCCCAGCCAGTCGTACCAGGTCAATGCCGTGACGGTCACCGCCACGCAGAGCGCCACGACCTCCGCGGTCTACGACCCGACGTACGACAACCACACCACCTACGGCTTCGCCCCGACCGAAGCAGACAGCGACGCGGGACGCCCGGTCGTGCTGACCGGCGTCGACACGCGCGGCGCATTCAGTGCCCTTACCACGAACACGTTTGCGCCCGATCCGCCGTTTTACACCGAGGACGCCGCATTCTCCTTCGCCGATCCCACGCTCGAGGGCGTCCGAAACGCCTACGCCGCGGCTTTCGACGGCTCGGGCAACCTGATCGATGTCTCGAACAACGTCCGCGACGGCTTCGACATCACCCCGTTCGCGGTGGGTCAGACCGGCCTGAACCCCGGCGACACGATCGTCCCCGGCACCACGTTCACTTTCGATGTCGATCTGGGCGACAGCGATATCCTCGGCTACGTCGAGGACGCGGTGAACGGGAGCGGCGAGCTGTTCTTCACGCTCTCGTCCCTGACCCCCGCGTCGCAGCCGCCCTCGCCGAACACCTTCCAGGCGTTCTACACCCGTGACAACACGGACGTCGGCGCCGTCCCCGCGACGCTGACGCTCGACGTGACGGTCGTTCCAGAGCCCGCCTCGTTGGCCCTGCTGGGCCTTGGCCTGGCCGCTGTCTGCTCGCGTCGCCGAGCGTGAGGCCCCTCGGAAGAGGGCTGGCGTGAGACACCACCAAGCCGCCGCTTGACCGGGGCGGTTTGGCTTCACCCGACAGGACGAAGAGTCGTGATGAGACCCCTTCTCATCAAACTTGACGCTCTGTGGACCTTTCTCTAAGTTGCCGGATTGATGCGACTAATTCTCAACAAGATCCAGTTGCACACGCAAGGCCGTCGGGCGTTCGGCGGCGCGGTTCGGCCCAATTTCCTCCGAACCCGAGCCACTTGCCAGCGGCTCGAACCATACAGGGGTCACTCCGTGCACCACCGATCTGTCGTTCGTGTCGCCTTGACTGGCCTGCTCGCCGGCCCGTGGGCGGTCTCGGCTCAAGCTGCCTTTAGCACCCCGAGTTGGGACCGCCCAACGTCGATCGGCGAGGCGACCGCCGACGGCACGACGTATCAAGAGTGGAACACCTTCTCGAGCGTTTCGGGGCCGAACGCGCCCGATGTCGACGAGCCCTTCAACCCCAACGGCGTCGCCAATGTCTTCGACTCGGCCGCGCCCGGCAGCGCCTCGTTCATCGCCACGAGCGGCAACATCTACTCGTTCGACGGCGTCATCGAGCCTGAGGCGACCGTGCCGACCACGCAGGCCACGACCGAGTTCCTCGTCCAGTTGCGGACGCAGGGCTCGGACATCGATGTCAACGACCTGACGGTGAACGGCGAGGCGGCGACCGGGCTGCCCGGGTACAGCTACACCGAGCTGGATCGGGTGGCCGCGGGCGGTGTGTTTGGCGGGGCGATCGTGGACCATGCGTGGACCTTCACCGCCGACCCCGCTTCGCTGTACACGCTCGAGTGGGGCTGGGGCGTGACCTCGGCGTCGGTCGACGTGCTGATCATCGACACGCTGGCCCTGCTTGTTCCCGGCGACTACAACGCCGACGGCGTGGTGGACGGGGCCGACTACACCTTCTGGGCCAACCGCTTCGGCTCGACGGACCCGGCCGACCTCGCCGCCGACGGCAACGGTGACGGGGTGGTGGACGGGGCCGACTACACCTTCTGGGCCAACCGCTTCGGCGACTCGGCGGCGTTGTCGCTCGATGAGGTGGGGCTGGGCTTCCCGCCGGTCGCGGTGCCTGAGCCGGCGTCGTTGGCGCTGTTGCTCGTCGGCCTGGGTGCGTTCATGCGGCGACGCGCGATGGCCTCGTCGTTGGTCGACGTCAGCAAGGGCACGGAGGAGGTCGCATGACGCGTGCTGGGCGCCGAGTATCGGTCGTCGGCTTCACGCTGATCGAGCTGCTGGTGGTGCTCTCCATCATCGTGCTGCTGATCGGCATCCTGCTGCCGGCGCTCGGCCTGGCCCGCTCCACCGCGCAGCAGGCGCAGGCGATGAGCAACATTCGTCAGCTCGGCGCTGCTCAGACCCTCTATCAGGTTGATCATCAGGGCCACGTCCCCTGGGGCCACCCGCCCAACTCGGGAAACCTGTACGGCAACCCCGTTGACGTCAAGTACGAAGGGGTCTCGCTTGGCGGGTTGGTCTCGGCGCGTTACCCGTGGCGGGTCATCGACTACGTCCAGGACGTGTGGGAGCTGATTTATCTGCACACCGACGTGCCCGATCGTGGCGATCCTTTTTTTGCTTACAACGCCAGCGTCACGCCAACCTTCGGCAACAACGCGGTCTACGTCGGTGGATTCGATAGCCCGTTTTATGATGGGTTTCTGGATGTCGCCAGTCCCTTGGATCACGTCGCCAACAGGGGTGGCCATGTGATCTATTACGACCACGAGGCGACGAGTCCGAGCGAGTTGATCACGTTCACCGAGACTCAAGCCAGCAACGCCGGCGGCTTGGCTTCGGAAGGCGAGGGCTTTTACTACACGATCCCGCCGCTCGGCAAGACACGTGAGTGGGAGGCCCGGGGTGACGAGATCGTCCGCGTCTCTGCTCAGGCCGGCGGTGTGCCGCGAGGCCACTTCGGCCCGGCGGCGTCGACGGCGTTCTTCGATGGCCACGCGGAGCTGATGAAGCCCGAAGAGCTCGACGACGTGCGGCTCTGGACCAACGACGCCGATGCGCCGGACGACACGCCGATCCCCTGAGTGACAGGACCCAGACCATGTGCATGCCGACCGATGTTCCCGAGCAACATTACGTGAAACTCATGCACTGCCCGACCCACGATGCTTTCCACCTCTGCGTGGGCAAGGCGACGATCCACCTGACCCCGCGTGAACTGCTGCTTATCGGTGGGGCCATCAATGGTTGGTGGCAGAGCCACCCCGAGCAACTTAAAGAAATCCAGCCGTTCGATATGTTTTCGACCAATACGAAGGAGACACCCTGATGACGTACTTCCCGCTCCGCTTCGCCCGTTTGCTGACCGCAGCCATGGTCATGGCCGCGGCCTGCCTTGTGCTCCCCGCCGCCGCCGGTGACTCGGATGGCTGCATGTGCACGGACTCGAAGACCAAGACCGCCTTCGAGAAGGACCGCGAGGCGATCCTCGCGCAGGCGGGCGATTATCGCGTCAAGTTCCAGTTCCAGGAGACCGTCGGCATCGACCCCGCCTACGCCCTCAAGGACCCCTACACCTCGGGCGCGACCGAGTTCGTCGAGGTCGTCGAAGACGCGGGCGATCGGATCGTGCTCCAGCACGTGCTCGTGATGAGCGACCCCGAAGACCCCGAGGCCGAGCCCCGCGTGATCAAGCACTGGCGGCAGGATTGGGTGTATCAGGACACCGAGATGGTCGAGTACCGCGGTCATCGGCTGTTCGAGAAGGTGACGATGTCGCCGGCCGAGGTCGAGGGCACGTGGACGCAGGCCGTGTATCAGGTCGACGACTCGCCTCGCTACGAGTCAGTCGGCAAGTGGACGCACGTCGGCGACCGTTCGGCCTGGGAGTCGGGCGAGACGTGGCGGCCGCTGCCGCGTCGCGAGTACACCAAGCGTGACGACTACCAGGTGCTGGTCGCGAAGAACCGTCACACGATCACGCCGTCGGGCTGGGTGCACGAGCAGGACAACTACAAGCTGGTGCTCGACGAAGACGGCGCCCCCGAGCGGGTCGTCGCCCACGAGTCGGGGCTGAACGTGTACGACAAGGTCGACGACGTGGATTTCTCGGCCGGGCGGTCGTATTGGGAAGACACGCAGGCTTACTGGCAGGACGTGCGTGAGATGTGGATCGAAGCGGTCGATCGCGAAGGCGTCACGCACGTGGCGGTGAAGGTCGACGACAAGCCGGTCTACGCCCACCTGTTCGGCATCGCCAAGGATGTCCGCGAGGCCGGCGAGTACGCCGATGCGCACCGCGAGCAGGCTCAGGCCGTGATCCTGGCGTCGATCGCCGAGACGGTCGAGAACTGACGCCGGCGCGGCGATCGATGTGTTGCGGACTGAGCGGCCCGCGGTGAACGGAGGATCGCCGCGGGTTGCTTTTTGCGCCCGGCGCCGCAACCGGTAGACTGCGACCGCGCACGACCGAGGAGACGCGATGCCCACCCCCCTGACCTGCACGCTGGTGACCCCTGAGACGACGCTGTTCGACGGCGAGGCGACGTATGTCGCGATCCCGGCCCACGACGGGTCGATCGGGATCGCGCCCGGTCGGGCGCCGCTGCTGGCCGAGCTGGGTTATGGGGTGTTGCGTGTGACGTCGGCGGCGGGTGAGCGGACGTTCTTCGTGGGCGGGGGGTTTGTTCAGGTGAAGGACGGGGTGGTGACGGTGCTGGCCGACGAGGCGAAGCCGGTGAACGAGCTGGACAGGGCCGAGGCCCAGCGGGTGCTGGCGGAGGAGGCGTCGGCGACGGCGGTGGGTGACGCGGCGATCGAGGACCGGGACCGCAAGGCCAAGCGTGCCCGGGCGATCCTGGCGGTGGCGGACTGATGGGGCGGCGGGGGGTCGGTTGATTCGGCCGAACTCGGCCGCGGGTGGCTGGGTAGGGGTGAGGTAGCCGATAGATTGGTGGTGTGATCCGCGCGATGGGTTTGCGCGGGCGATGGGGTGTATGGCCGGCGGCCAGGGCATTGGTTCAACGAGCGCAGGATGCGACGAACGATACGCAACGCGATGCCCAGCATGTTCCAGCGTCGCCTGACGGTGCTGTCGGCGGCGATGCTGACGGTGCTGGTGCTGCTGGGTCTGGCCTCGGCTCGGCTGACGCTGGGGGCGTCGCACCGGGATCGGCTGGCGAAGGCGGACGACGCGTTGGTGCGCGAGCGGCTGATCCCGACCAAGCGCGGACGGGTGCTCGACCGGCACGGACGGGTGCTGGCCGAGGACGTGCCGGGCTGGGCGGTGGCGGTGGACTACGCGGTGATCAACGGGGACTGGCCCTATCGGCGGGCGCTGGCCGAGGCGCGGGCGACGGACCGCGGGCGGTGGGCCGCGCTGGACCGCTTCGAGCGGGAGGCGTGGGTGGCCGAGCTGCAGGGCAAGTACAACATGCAGGTCGAGCAGCTGTGGCAGACGCTGGCGGAGGTCGGCGGGGTGGAGCGGGAGACGATCGACGCCAGTCTCGGGGAGGTGGTCGAGCGGGTGTCGGGGATCGCGACCAGCCACGCGGCGCGTCGACGGACCCGGCTGGCGGAGCTGAGCGAGGAGCCGGTGTCGTGGACGGACGCGATCGAGCCGGTGATGGAGCAGACGTGGTCGCACGAGGTGGTGGAGGGGCTGGGCGAGGACGCGCGGACGACGATCCAGGCATTCCTTGCCGAGGCGGAGCGGGACGCCGTGCGTCGGCGGGACGGCGAGGGGGGCGGGCCGGCGTCGCCGCTGGCGGTGTGGCGGGAGGTGGAGCTGGTTCGGCCGAGCGTGCGGGTGCGGCCGTTCGAGACGCTGACGGTGCGGATGGATCGATCGGGTTGGCCGAGCGCGGTGCGGTCGGAGGAGCCGACAGACGTGCGGGTCGAGGGCGTGGGGATGCACTGGGTGGGGATGATGCGGTCGGTATGGGCGGAGGACGTGAACGAGCGGCCGCTCCGCAAGGTGACCAGCGAGGGGCGGCGGGTGATCGATTACGGCGGATATCGCACGGGCGACCGGATGGGCGCGTTCGGCGTGGAGCGGGCGGCCGAGGATCGGCTGCGCGGCACGCGGGGGCGCGAGCGGGTCCGGCTGGACACGGGCGATCGTGTCACCGAGCCGCCGCCGATCATGGGGCGGGACGTGCAGCTGACGCTGGACATCCAGCTTCAGGCTCACCTGCGGGCGATGCTCGAGGGCGGGGCGGTGGTGGGCGGGGGGACGGGCGAGCGCGTGGGTGGGTTGATGAGCGTGCAGCCTTGGCACCGGCTATGGGAGAGCGACGCCGAGCGCGACGCGGAGGTGGGCCGGCCGCTAAACGGTTGCGTGGTGGTGATGGACGTCGAGCGCGGCGACCTGCTGGCGGCGGTGAGCGTGCCGGGCATGCCGATGCGGCTGATCCGCGAGGCGCCGAGCCTGGTGTACGACAACCACATCGATGCGCCGTACCGCAACCGCGCGATCCGCCAGAGCTACGAGCCGGGCTCGACGATCAAGCCCATGGTCGCCGCGGCGGCGCTGGCCGACGGCCGACTCGGGGCGCACGAAGAGATCGACCTGTCGCGCGGGTACCTGTGGGAGGGCAAGCCGACCAAGTACCGCGACTGGATCTTCAAGCGCAAGCTGATCCCTTTCCCGCCGGCGGACGTCGAGTTCGCGATCGGCCGGTCGAGCAACGTGTTCTTCGGGATCCTTGCCCAGCGGCTGGGACGCGATCGGCTGATCGACTGGTTCGAGCGGTTCGGGATGGGCCGAGCCTCGGGGCTTGGGCTGGGCGACGAGCGCGGCGGGGTGTTGCAACTGCCCGACGGGGGCTGGGAGTACCTGGCGATCGGCGAGGCGGGCGTCGAGTGGACGCCGGTGCAGGCGGCCGCCGCGTACGCGGCGTTGGCGCGGGACGGGGCGTACCTGCCGCCCCGGCTGATGGGGCATGTGCCGACGGCCGAGCCGACCGAGCTGGGCATCCGGGCGTCGGCGATGGATCGCGTGCTGGCGGGGATGACCATGTCGGCCAACGACGACCTGGGCACCACCCACCACCTGTCGCTGCTGAACCGCGAACCGATCTTCAACGTCGAGGGGATTGCGGTCATGGCCAAGTCGGGCACGGCCGAGGCGGCACCGCTGCGTGAGGTCTTGCGGTACGACGAGGACGGCTACCCGGTCGAGTGGGGTCGGCCGGTGCGATCGGGCGACCACGCGTGGGTGATTGCGCTGGCCCGGCCGATGGACGCGAGCCGGCCAACGCACGTGGTGGCCGTGGTCGTCGAATACGGCGGCAGCGGCGGGCAGGTCGCGGGGCCGATCGCCAATCAAGCCATCGCGCTGCTCAAGCAGGAGGGATACCTGTGATCGCGGCGGCGCTCGATCGATTGCCCGGACTGCTGCGCCCGACGCCGGCGTGGTACGCCGCGCTGGCGGCCGCGCTGCTGGCGTTGATCGGCATCGAGGCGATCGGCACGGTCGAGCCGGGGTACGCGGCGATCCAGTGGCAGCGGTGGCTGCCGATCAGCCTGGCGGTCATGGGGGTCGCGGCGCTGTTCCATCCGAAGGTGGTGGGCTGGCTGAGCTGGCCGGCCGCGGCGGTGGTGCTGCTGACGCTGATCTACCTGCTGATCCCCGGCGTGCCGTTCGTCCCGCGGATCAACGGCGCGACGTCGTGGATCGCCACGCCGTTCATGCGCGTGCAGCCGGCCGAGGCCGCCAAGCTGTTGTTCGTGCTGTCGGTCGCGTGGTACCTACGGTTCCGCGACAGCTATCGCACGCTGCCGGGTTTGCTCGTCCCGTTCCTGATCATGTTCGTGCCGGTCGGCCTGGTCCTCAAGCAGCCCGACCTGGGGTCGGCGATGCTGTTTGCGCCAACGCTGTTCGCAATGCTCGTCGCCGCGGGGGCGAAGATGCGGCACCTGCTCTCGCTGCTGGGCATGGCGGTGGCGGCGGTGGCGATCGTGGTCTCGGTCTGCCTGTTCGCCCCCGACGAGTTGCAGGTGCTTCGGCCGCACCAGCAGGCGAGGATCGTCTCGATGGTCAGCCTCGCGTCGGGCGACACCTCCTCGATCAACGACGACGGCTTCCAGCAGGACACCGCCATGACGCTGATCGGCGCGGGCGGGCTCACCGGCAACGGCGCGGACCGCGCCTCGGTGCTCGTGCGCTACAACTACCTGCCGCACGATCACAACGACATGGTGTTCGCCGTGGTGGTCAATCGATGGGGACTGCTGGGGGCCTGGGCGGTGCTGGGGCTGTACGGTGTGTTCGTCGGGTCGCTGCTGCTGGTCGCGGCGCGGAGCAAGGACCCGTTCGTGCGGTTGTCGTGCGTCGGGTTCGCGGCGCTGACGTTCACGCAGGCGTCGATCAACATCGGCATGCACATCGGGCTGCTACCCATCACCGGGATCACGCTGCCGTTCGTCAGCTACGGCGGGTCGAGCCTGGTGGTCAGCTTCGCGATGGTAGGCCTGGCGCTGGGGTTCGCGGCGGCGCGGCCCAAGCCGCTGGCTCGGCCGAGCTTCGAGTTCGACCACGCGGACGCGATCTTCCAGTAGGGTCGTGCGATGACCAGCCTGCCCGCGGCGGCCGCCCAGGAAATCGATCGGCTCGGCGTCTCGCTCGATCGCGAGGCTGTCGATCGGCTCGATCGCTACCTGGCGTTGCTGCTCAAAGCCAACGAGAAGGTCAACCTGACGGCCGTGCGCGATCGCGACTCGGCGTGGTCACGGTTGATCGTCGACTCGCTGACGGTGGTGCCGTTCCTGGACGAGCAGGCGGGCGACGGCCTGTCGATGATCGACGTGGGAACCGGCGGCGGGCTGCCGGGGCTGCCGGTGGCGATTACGCGGCCGGCGTGGTCGGTGACGCTGCTGGACGCGACCGGCAAGAAGGCCGACGCCGCGCGGGGGTTCGTCGAGGCGTTGGCGTTGGAGAACGTGCGGGTGGTGCAGGGTCGGGCCGAGGCGGTCGGGCACGAGGGCGACCATCGCGAGCGGTACGACGTCGCGGTGTGCCGGGGGGTGGGAGTGATGGCCGAGCTGCTGGAGTACACGCTGCCGATGGTGCGGGTCGGCGGCGCGGTGCTGGCGATGAAGGGACCGAAGGTGAAGGACGAGCTGGCCGCGGCCGGGGACGCGCTGGCCGAGTTGGGCGGCGGGGAACTGGCGGTGTACGACGCCTACCCCGAGGGGTTTGACAACGCATTGGTGATGGTGTGGGTGAGCAAGTCGGAGCGCACGCCCGAGGCGTACCCGCGCCTTCCCGGCGTGCCCAAGCGAGAGCCGATCGGGCTCGAGCCTAAGCCGTCCCGTCCTGCGGGGAAGAAGAAGCCGACCCGTCGCCGTCGCGCTGCGGGCGGTTGATCTCCCGCATCGATCGGGCCCACTGGAGATACTCGTCGATGCGTTGCTCGTAGCCGCGGTCGGTGGGGGTGTAGTAGGTCTTGTCGACGCCGAGATATTCCTCGGCAGAGACGCCTCCCTCAGCAGCGTGGGCGTATTGGTATCCCTTGCCGTGGCCCATGCGTTTCTTTTCGGTCTTGGACGCGGACATCAGCTGGACGGGCACGGGGATGGTGCGGTCGTGCTTGACGTCGTCCATCGCGGCGTTGATGGCGGCGTAGCTGGCGTTGGACTTGGGGGCCGACGCGAGATACGTCGTGGCCTGGGCGAGGGTGATGCGGCACTCGGGCAGGCCGATGCGGTGGGTGATGTCGTAGGCGGCGGCGGCGACGGTGATCGCGCGGGGGTCGGCGTTGCCGACATCCTCGGAGGCGAGGATCGCGATGCGGCGGGCGATAAACATGGGGTCCTCGCCGGCGTCGAGCATGCGAGCGAGCCAGTAGATCGCGGCGTCGGGGTCCGAGCCGCGGACGGACTTGATGAAGGCGGAGATGACGTCGTAGTGAACGTCCCCGTCGCGGCCGTAGACGGGCGCCTTGCGTTGGATGGATTGCTCGGCGGCGGGGCGGTCGATCGTGATGCGGCCGGTCTCGTCGGCGGGCTGGCTGAGGGCGGCGATCTCGAGGGCGGTGAGGGCGCGGCGGGCGTCGCCGTCGCAGGCGGTGGCGAGCATGGCGACGGCGTCGTCGTGCACGCCGAGGTCGAGTTTGCCGAGGCCGCGTTCGTCATCGGCGATCGCGCGGCGGAGCACGCCGGCGACGTCCTGCTCGTCGAGCGGCTCGAAACGGAAGACCTGAGACCGCGAGACCAGCGCGGGGTTGACCGCGAAGAAGGGGTTCTCGGTCGTGGCGCCGATGAGCGTCAACACGCCACGCTCGACGTCGCCCAGCAGCACGTCCTGCTGGGCCCGGCTGAAGCGGTGGATCTCGTCGAGGAAGAAGATGGTTCGCCGGCCGTCGGTCGCGAGGGCGTCGGTGGCGCGGGCGATCACGTGGCGGACGTCCTTGACGCCGATGGCGGCCGCGTTGCCGCGCTCGAAGCGGCGCTGCGTGTGGTGCGCGATGAGCTCGGCGAGGGTGGTCTTGCCAGTGCCCGGCGGGCCGTAAAACAGCAACGAGGCAATGCGGTCGGCCTCGAGCGAACGACGAAGCAGCGCCCCCTCGCCGAGGAAGTGACGCTGGCCGGCGAACTCGTCGAGGGTGCGCGGGCGCATCCGATAAGCCAAGGGTTCGGCGGCGGCGAGTCGTTCGGCTCGGCGGTCGGCCCAGAGGTCAGCCATTGCGCGAGTCTAGCCGGGCGAGCGAGTCGACCCGGCCGATCGCCAAACGGACGGCGGAAAGCGTGCAAAACGTTCGCCTCGGGGTGTTTCCAGCGGTGAATCGTTCTCGACGAAACCCTGTAGTCGGCGAGCATCGCGGCCGATGTCAGGAACGTCGAAGTGCTTGACCTTCGCCCATCTCTTGTTGAGGCAACCTCATGTTCAAGGCCTGGAACTCTCTTTCGCTGACCGTGCGGGTGATCGGCGTGTCGCTGGTCGTGCTTGTCACCGTGGTGGTGGTGAACTACGTCGTCTTCGTGAACAAGTACCGCGCATCGGCGGAAAAGGCGATGGTCGAGAAGGCCGCCGCGTTCTCGGCGCTGGCCGACGAGGCCAAGAACCACATGGGCGCGGTTCAGGCCGACGACGGCTTCGACCGTCAGGCGTTGCTGGCCGATCTGCAAGAGGTCAAGGCGGCCGGCCGGCCGGTGACCGAGGCGAAGATCTTCAAGACGATCCCGGTGGTCGCGGGGTGGATGGCCGCGGGCGAGGCGGCCGAGCGTGAGGGCATCGACTTTCACATCTCGGCGTTCGAGGCCCGCAACCCCAAGAACGAGCCGGCCCCCGGCACGTTCTCGCACGCCATGCTGACCGACCTCAACGCCCAGGTGAAGGCGGGAGGCGATGAGGTGCTCTACCGCACCGACCGCGAGACCAACACCCTGCACTACATGCGGGCCATCCGCCTCACGCAGGACTGCCTGATGTGCCACGGCGACCCGGCCAACAGCCCGTCGGGCGACGGCCTGGACATCGTCGGCTACCCGATGGAGAACTGGGAGGTCGGCAAGATGCACGGCACGTACCACCTCGAGTTGCCGCTTGAGGAGACGGACGCGCAGGTTGCCAGCTTCATCTTCAACGGCATGCTTTGGACGATCCCGCTGATCCTGGTCGGCTCATTGGTATTCGTGTTCGTGCTCCGCACGATCTTCGGCAAGCCGGTCGCTGCACTGATCGCCAGCCTCAAGGACATCGCCGAGGGCGAGGGCGACCTGACGCAGCGGCTCGACCAGAAGAGCAACGACGAGCTCGGCCAGGTGGCACGCTACTTCAACCTGTTCGTCAAGAAGGTGCACGACGTGGTCGCCGAAGTGGCGGGCACGAGCCGCGACGTGGCGGCGGCCGCGACCGAGATCGCGGCGAGCTCCGAGGAGATCGCCGGCGGGATGAGCGAGCAGTCCGGCCAGGTCACGCAGATCAGCTCGGCGGTCGAGCAGATGAGCCAGTCGGTCATCGAGGTGGCCCGCAAGTCGGCCGAGGCGTCGCAGAACGCCGAGCGGTCGGGCGAGATGGCGACCGAGGGCGGCGAGGTCGTCCGCCAGACCGTGACCGGCATGAATGCGATCAACGAGGCGGTCACGGCGTCAGCCGGGGCCGTGCAGGAGCTCGGCAAGCGCGGCGAGCAGATCGGCGAGGTGATCCAAGTCATCAACGACATCGCGGACCAGACCAACCTGTTGGCCCTGAACGCCGCGATCGAGGCGGCCCGGGCGGGCGAGCACGGCCGCGGGTTTGCGGTGGTCGCCGACGAGGTCCGCAAGCTGGCCGACCGGACGACCAAGGCGACCGAGGAGATCGCCGAGTCGATCCAGGCCATCCAGCAGGAGACCGACGAGGCCGTCCAACGGATGGGCACCGGCACCGAGCAGGTCGAGCAGGGCGTCGAGCAGGCCAACCAGGCCGGCCACGCGCTCGAGCAGATCGTCGGCGGGGCCCGCGAGGTGGCGGCGATGATCCAGTCGATCGCGGCCGCGGCCGAGGAGCAGTCGGCCGCTAGCGAGCAGGTCGGCAAGAACGTTGAGGCCATCGCGGCGGTGACCCGCGAGGCCAACGAGGGCACGCAGCAGGCCGCCACGGCCGCCGCCAGCCTCTCGAACAAGGCCGAGCGCCTGCTCGAGTTGGTCGGCAGCTTCAAGGTGAGCCAGAGCGGTCAGATCGACACGGCCGCCCCGGTCGACGCCGATCGCGACGCCCGCCTGCGAGAGGCCGCCCAGCAGTTCCGCTCGGCCGCCTGACCGATTCCGCCACGCACGGCAGACGCACGACGCGGGGTCCATCCGGGCCCCGCGTTTTCGCGCGCCACGGATTCCTGGCCGAAACCCGCCCCGCCGGCCGATAATCGAACCAGGCGGGCGATCGATCCGTCTAGTCTGTGTCCCGGTCCGATCCGACGCCAGAGGGCGAGAGCATGACGCTGTCTTCCCAGTCGCCCCGAGCGGCCCTGTCCAAGCAATACATGTCCCGCAAGCGACGCAGCCGCAAGTGGCCGTGGGCCCTGCTGGCGCTGGCCGGGCTCGTCCTCGCGGGGGTGTACTACTGGCTTAGCGGGCCGGCCAACGAGAGCGCGTCTGGGGGCTCGGAGACGGTCGCCGCCGCGCGGGCCTCGACGCCGGCCCCGACCGATCCGCGTGTCTTCCGACCGACGCCCGCGGCCGAGACGCCGACCAGGACGCCCGCCGATCGGCCCCCGCTTCCGCCGCGTATCGACCGGGCTGAACCAACGCCGCCAGCCCCCCAGCCTGCGCCGGTGGCGGTTGTGGCGGTCGAGCCGCGCGAGGCCGCGCCCGAGCCCGTGGCGATCGAACCGGCGCCCGTCCCGCCGCCGACCGGCTATTCCCTGGCCGAGCCGACGCCCGACCTGCGACGCGGCATGGACCTCATCGCCGAAGGCCGTCTCATCGAGGGCCGGCGGGTGCTCTCGCCGCTGCTGCTCACCGACAACGCGCTGCCGTCGATCGACGCCGCGACCGTCCGTGACACGCTGCAGTCGATCAACCAGAAGCTCGTCTTCTCCGACGAAGTCATCCCCGGCGACCCCGTCGCCGAGTACCACACCATTCAGAGCGGCGACCTGCTGTCGCGCCTGGCACCCAACTACCGCGTGCCCTACCCCTTCGTCGCGCGGATCAACGACGTCAACCCCTCGCGGCTGTTCGTTGGCCAGCAGGTCAAGTTTGTCAAGGGCCCGTTCCACGCGCGGGTCGTCAAGGACGACTACCGCATGGACGTCTTCCTCAACGGCGACGACGGCCAGCCGCTGTACGTCTGCTCGTTCCCCGTCGGCCTGGGTGAGTTCGACTCGACGCCGATCGGGTCGTTCGTCGTTGAGCGCGGCCGCAAGGTGCAGAACCCCGGGTGGGCCGACCCGCGCACCGGCAAGTACTACCAGCCCGACGACCCCGACAACCCCATCGGCGAGCACTGGATCGCCCTGCGCGGCACGTCGCCTTCGACCGAAAACCTCAAGGGCTACGGCATCCACGGCACCATCGAGCCCAGCTCGATCGGCTCGCAGGCCTCGATGGGCTGCATCCGCCTGCGCGACGAGGACGTCGAGCTCGTCTATCACATGTTGTCAGAGGGCAACAGCACGGTGGAGATCGTGCGGTGAATTTCATTAAACTCACTGCATGACCGATTTCGGCGGCGATCGATTCTCGAAGTACGAGCTTTTGCCGGAGCTCGACGCTTTGGCGGATGCGTTGGATATCACTTGGCCGGCTTGGTATCCAGAGTTAATCAGACTGCTGGCCGACAGTATGTCTGACCCGACTGAAGACCTCCCAGGTGGATTTCTTATGAATTCCGCCAGAATGGTGTATGAGGACACCATGAACTATCGCGGTGGTCACTATTGGTTCTACGGTATCGACGACTATTCGGGAAGGACGTACCGCCCAATTTATGAGGACTCGCGACCCTTTCCCCACAGTTTTGTTGTTGTCGGATCAGCGTCTGATGACGCAATCATCATCGACTGCGATAGTCAATGGCCGTTCTTTATGTGGAACACACAACGGAGTAATTCAGTCGATGATTTCCTGGACCTTCGAGGAACGCAGATTCCAGTAACACGATTGGCTGTATTGCTGATTGAATCTCAAGGCTCAGGTTATATCTGTATTCGCTCGCCTGGCGAGGAACAAGATCACAACCCCGCCGACATGCGCGACTGATCCTCTTCCGGCGTCTCGGGCAGGTGGATCCCGCACTCTTCCTTAAGACCCTGGAATCGCCCGGCGCGTTCGCTGTCGGTCTCGCCGATCTTGGCGGTGGAGTGCCAGTCGCCGATGGAGGCGTAGCCCTGCTCGACGAGCGGGTGGTAGGGCAGGTCGCGCTCGACCATGTACGTGCCGACGTCGCGGCGGGTCCAGTGCAAGATGGGGTGGGCCTTGAGGACGCCGGCCTGGCGTTCGAGGCGGCGGAGGCCGGAGCGGTGCTCGGTCTGCTGGGCGCGGAGGCCGGCGAACCAGACGGCCGGCTGCAGGTCGTCGAGCGCCCGCTGCATCGGCTCGACCTTGTGCAGGTTGTCGTACTCCTGCAGGGCCTCGCGGGTTTGTTGTTCCCATAGTTTGCCGTGGCGCTGGATCATCCAGGCGGCGGAGATGGCGGGGGTGTAGACCTGGAGGTTGAGGTTGAACCGGGCGGTGAGCTCGTCGGCGAACCTGTAGGTCTCGGGGAAGTGGAAGCCGGTGTCGATGAAGACGACGGGGATGTCGGGTAGGTGTCGGGTGACCAGGTCGATCATCACCGCCGACTGGGCGCCGAAGCTGGTGGAGAGGATCGCACGATCGGGGAAATGCTCGGCGACCCAGCGGACGACGGCGTCGGGAGAGGCGTCGCCGAGCTTGGCGTTGATGGCGTCGAGATCGAGCGTGACCGGGTCGTAGGCGGGGCGATCGGCCGGGGCGGGAGACACCGGCGTCGGGTCGGAGGGGGGGGCGGCGGTTGTCGTGGGCGGATCGGTCAAGCCGGGCATTGTAGGGAGACCAACCCGCGGGCTCACGGGGGTGTTCCGGGGGCGGGGTGGAACGGGGGTGAGGGGCGGCTAGCATGGCGCGATGACGCGGGCGTGGCTGGCGCTGGGATCGAACGTGGGCGACCGATCGGCGGCGATCGAGGGGGCGGTGGCGCGGCTGGGCGAGCTGTCGAGGACCACGGTGGCGGCGGTGAGCTCGATGCACGAGACCGAGCCGGTCGGCGGGCCGGCGGGGCAGGCGGCGTACCTCAACGCGGCGGTGGGGATTGACACGACGCTGAGCCCGCGCGAACTGCTCGATGCGACGCAGGCGATCGAGGCGGGGATGGGGCGGGCGCCGGTGGGCGAGCGCGTGAAGGACGGGCCGCGCGTGATCGACATCGATGTGTTGATGGCGGGCGATGCCGTGATCGACGAGCCCGGCCTGCGGGTGCCGCACCCGCGGATGTCGGGGCGGGCGTTCGTGCTGGGGCCGTTGGCCGAGATCGCGGCGGAGGTCGTGCACCCGGTCACGGGCCTGACGGTGGGCGCGATGCTGGCGTCGCTCGGCGAGCCGGTCGGCGGGGTGGGGCGATGAGCGAGGAGACGACGGTCAAGGTCAATGAGATCTTTTTCAGCGTGCAGGGCGAGGGCACGCGGGCGGGGCTGCCTTGCGTGTTTGTCCGGCTGCGCGGGTGTCACCTGCGGTGCGCTTACTGCGACACGGTCTACGCGTTCCACGAGGGCGGGGCGATGACGATCGAGGAGGTGATCGCCGAGGGGCAGCGGCTGGGCGGGGCGTGCGCGCTGTGGCAAGTCACCGGCGGCGAGCCGTTGTTGCAGAAGGGCGTGCACGATCTGATGACCCGGTTGTGCGACGTGGGCAAGACGGTGACGATCGAGACGTCGGGGGCGTGCGACATCTCCGTCTGCGATCCACGCGTGATCCGCGTCCTCGACTTCAAGACCCCTGGCTCGGGTGAGGCCGACCGCAACGACTGGCGCAACGTCGCGCATCTGACGGAGCGCGACGAGGTGAAGATCGTCTGCTGCGACCGGGCGGACTACGAGTGGGCGAGCTCGGTGATCGACGAGCACCGGCTGGCCGAGCGTTGCGGGGCGGTGCTGCTGAGCGCGGCGGCGGCGATGCCGGCGGGGGACGAGATCGCCGGCGTCGATGGGCTGTCGCTGACCGAGCTGACGGAGTGGTTGCTCGCGGATCGGCTCGCCGGGGTGCGCGTGCAGACGCAGCTGCACAAGCTGATCTGGGACCCGATGGCGCGTGGCGTGTGACCCGCTAGGCTGGCCGCATGCGCATCGCGCTCACCAAGACGATCGACTTCGAGGCCGCCCACTGGCTGCCGTGTTTTCCCGAGGGCCACAAGTGCCGGCGGATGCACGGGCATTCGTTCAAGGTCGACGTCGTCGTCGAGGGCGAGGCCGACCCCGAGCAGGGCTACCTCATGGACTTCGGGGACATCAAGAAGCACACCCAGCCGATCGTCGATCGGCTCGACCACTACTGCCTCAACGACATCGAGGGGCTGGAGAACCCGACGGCCGAGAACCTCGCGAAGTGGATCTACGACCGCCTGATCGACGACCTGCCGATCCTCAAGCTCGTGCGCGTGCGCGAGACGTGCACGACGGCGGCGGAGTACTTCGGGGAGTGAGGTTGTCGCAAAGAAAAACGACGCGATGAATCGCGTCGCTTCGTGGGTAACTGGATTGGTGATGAGACAGCGGCGAGAAATCTCGCCGGCTAAACATCACGAGATCACGCCGAGGCGGGGGCCTCTTCTTCGGCGGGGGCGTCGGTCGAGTCGGCGGGCTTCTCGACCACCTCGCCCTCGTCGTCGATCTCCAGCTCCTCGCGGCCCTCGAGCTCGGCGAGTTCCTCGGCCGGGCGGTCGGAGACGACCCAGAGCTTGACCTCGGCCTTGAGCTCCTTGTCGATGACGACGGGGATCGTGTAGGTGTCGAGGCGCTTGATCTGCTCGCCGATGCGGACGAAGCGGTCCTCGACGGCGTAGCCCTCCTCGCGAAGCGCCTCGGCGATGTCGTGTTGGCTGACGCCGCCGTAGAGGATGCCCTGATCGTTGTGCGAGCGCTGCATGGTCAGCTCGAACTCGGCGATGTCGGCGACGAGCTTCTCGTGCTTGGCGCGGAGGGTGGCGAGCTCGGCCTCGACCTGCTTGCGGCGCTCGGCCAGGGCGGCGATGCGCTCGTCGGACGGGGCCTCCGCGAGCTGCATGGGCAGCAGGTAGTTGCGGGCGTAGCCGGGCTTGACCTTGACGACGTCGCCGACGATGCCGAGGTTGTCGACGTTCTCGACGAGCAGGAGTTCGATGGTCTTCATGGGGCTGTCCTCCGATGCCCGGGGGTCGGGCGTGGGTTGGAGTTAGACGCCGGGGTCGGCCGGTCGGCCGAGCGACGCCAACGGGGGTTGAGGTCGATCAGAACGGGATGTCGTCCTCGGGGATGGGTTCGTGGGCCGGGGCCGGGGGGCCGGACTGGCCGCCGCCGCCGCGGGACTGCTGGCGGTTGCCGCCGCCCCCGCTGTTGCCGTAGCCGCCGCCGGACTGCTGGTCGTAGCCGCCACCGCCGCCGCCTTGCCCGCCGCCGCCCTGGTTGTCGATGAACTGGAAGTTCTCGACGACGACCTTGAGCTTGGAGCGGTTGTTGCCGGACTGGTCCTGCCACTGGTCGAGCTTGAGGCGGCCCTCGATGTAGACCGGACGGCCCTTGCGGAGGTACTGGTTGAGGACTTCGGCTTGCCTGCCCCAGGCCTCGAGATCGATGAACGTGGTCTCTTCCTGCTGCTGGTTGGTCTGCTTGTTGGTCCAGCGGCGGTTGACGGCCAGGCCCAGGTTCGCGACGGCCATGTTGCTGGTGGTATAGCGCAGCTCGGGGTCGCGGGTGAGGTTGCCCATCAGCATGACTTTGTTGAGGTTGGGCATGGCGCTGGCGCGGGTGAGGAGTGAGGGATGGTGAGTGAGGCGTGCCGAGCTTCCGAGCCGCGGTAGATCAGGCCGAGGCTTCGGCGGGCTCGGTCTTCTCGGCGGGCGCTTCGGCGGGGGTCTCAGCCGGGGCGGCGTCATCGCTCGACGGCGTGCCGCCGTTCTTGAACTCTTCGATCTCGGTGGCGGTCTGGGCGCCGTTGAGGGCGGCCTCGATCTCGAGCTCGCCCATGTGGTCGGCCTTGGTGATCATCGCCCGCACGACGTCCTCGGAGAGGTTGCAATCGCGCTCGATGTTGACGATCTTCGAGCCCTCGACGCGGAAGAGCGTGAGGACGTAGAGACCCCGCTTGATGTCGCCGATGGTGTAGGCGAGCTTGCGCTCCTCCCACGTGGCGAGGGTGACGATCTCGCCCTCGACGCGCTCGATCATGTCGCGGACGAGCTGGAGGGTCTCCTCGATCTCGGTGCCGGCGGCGGGGGAGAAGAGGAACAAGCCCTCGTAGAGGGACTTGTCGTTGGTGGAGGTGGGGGCGTCGGACATGGCGGCGTCTCCTGAGAGGCCGACCTTGGGGGCGGCGTCAGTGTCACGACCCGGTGGCCCGATCGACGCGTTGCCCCAACCCTGTGACAGGAGCGGGGCGGATCGGGCATTGGCCGGCGTTGACGTCAACGCCGCCGGGCCGATGGCGAACCGCGAACCATACTTGACTTCCCCCCCGGCGGCAACCGGGCGGTTGACAGCCGGGAGGCCCGGCTCGATACTGCTCGGCTCGCCCGATTCGTCACGGATCGGGCTCTCGACCCCTTCACTCATCCTCGACCGCCCCGAGACGCGCCATGGCCCTCGACTCGATCACGCCCGGACAGACGATCACCGTCAAGGTCACCAAGCCGGTGACGAGCACCGCCGCGTCCAAGACCATCGTCCGGCTGTTCGCCAAGGACGAGACCATCAAGGCCGAGCTCGACCGCCGGGCCAAGGTCCGCCGCAAGGGCTTCGCGCCGACCCGCCGCGGCGGCCGGTTCTACGGCGGGCACGTCCGCATCGGCCACGAGCCCGTCAAGGGCCAGCAGTGCGAGGCCGGCACCATCCGCGCGACCGTCGACGTCATCCGCGACCTGCGGTCGATCGAGCGGTTTGTTGAGGTGGAGGCGGGCTGATCTGAAGCCTTTTCGCCGGGGCACTGGTCTGAATGGCTAGGTCGTTGAAGACAATTCAACGTGCCAGGAAAATACTTCTGGTCATTGCATTTGTGTTGCCGCCTGCATCGATCGTGTTTGGTCTGTTGTGGATTTTCTCGATTCAATTGCTCGATCCCAGCCTCCACGTGGGCTCGACCGCTTCTGTTTTGATCTTTCTACTGCTTCTGGGGTCTTTGATTTTTTCAGCGGTTTTATTGCTGCTTTGGCTTGCACTCCCACTGGCCCATGATCCACGTCTTGATCGTTAAAGGCGTTCACCCCCGGTGGAATCGGGGGCTAATGGGGGTGGTTGTCGCGGGGTTTCTGTGGGGGGTGGGTTGGGCCTAAGCTGTAGCGGATGAAGCGAGTCTCGCTAGGCAACATGGTGCTGGGCAACGCCGTCGAGGAGCGGGCGTTTATCAAGCGCAAGAAGCCGGACTGGCTGCGCGCCAAGCTGCCGGGGGGGCCGGGGTTCAAGCAGACGCGCGAGCTGATCGACAAGTACAAGCTGCACACGGTCTGCGAGTCGGCCAAGTGCCCGAACATGGGCGAGTGCTGGGCCCGCGGGACGGCGACAATGATGATCCTCGGCGACGTCTGTACCCGGTCCTGCGGGTTCTGCCACATCAAGACCGGCCGGCCCCCCGAGTACGACACCGACGAGCCGCGACGGGTCGGCGAAGCCGCGGCGATCATGAACCTCAAGCACCTGGTCGTCACGTCGGTCAACCGCGACGAGCTGCCCGACGGCGGGGCGGCGATCTGGGCGGAGATGATCCGCGAGGTGCGTCGGCAGAGCCCCGAGACGCACATCGAGGTGCTCATCCCCGACTTCAACGGCGACTGGGACGCGCTGCAGCTCGTCCTCGATGAACGCCCCGAAATCCTGAACCACAACCTCGAGACCGTGCCGCGGCTGTACCCGGCCGTGCGTCCGCAGGCGAAGTACGACCGATCGATCGAGCTGTTGCGACGGGCCAAGGCGCAGGGGCTGACGGTGAAGACCGGGATCATGGTCGGCATCGGCGAGCGCGACGAAGAGGTGCACCAACTCATCGACGACGTGATGGCCGGCACGCACGTCCCCGGGGTGGCCGAAGACAGCCCGGCCACCAACCGCGACCCGATGCACGTGCCCGACCCCGATCGGCCCGGGCTCACCCCCTTGGCCGACAGCCCCGCGACGCCCGCGGCCCACGGCGTCGACCTCGACGCCACCCTCGCCGAGGCCGCCCACCCGCACGCCACCTATCCCGGCGTCCACGACCGCTGCGACATCCTCACGATCGGCCAGTACCTGCAGCCGACGGCCCGGCACCTGCCGATCTCGCGGTGGGTGACGCCGGCCGAGTTCGTCGGGTTCAAGCGGGTGGCCGAGGAGGCGGGGTTCCGGCACTGCGAGTCCGGCCCGCTGGTGCGGTCGAGCTACCACGCCGACGAGCAGGTGTTGCAGCTCGATCGGTCGGGGGCGGGGGCGTGATGCGTCGGCCGGGGCGGGCGGCGTTGGTGTTGATGGTGTTCGCGGGGTGGGCGGGGGTGCTCGGCGGTTGCGGCGGCGGGGACGACGCGTCGGGCTCGGCGACGCCGCTGACCGAGCCGGCGGGGGTGACGGGCGAGCAGCGGTGGCTGGCGCGGGCGATGTTTGCCGAGGCGTTGGACCAGCCGGCGGCGGCGCGGAAGGCGGTGGCCTCGGTCGTGCTGAACCGGGTGGACGCGAAGGATTTTCCTGACACGGTGTACGGCGTGCTGCACCAGAAGAACGGGTTTACCTCGGTGACGACGGACAGCCGGCTGTGGCGGCTGAGCGACGACTGGGGCGGGATGAACGAGGCGGAGCGTCGCGGTTGGGTCGACTGCCTGAACGAGGCGAAGGCGGTGCTGGGCGGGGATCGGCTGGCGCGTGTGATCGCGTTCAAGAACACGGGGGTGAAGGACGACGCGTATTTTCGCACGCTTCGGCCGGTGAAGACGCTGGGCAAGCTCGAGTTCTACGCCGTCCGGTGACCGCGGCGGGCGTGGCGTGGCCGGTAGCATGGCGAAGATGGAGGCGCTGACCCGGACGGCGGAGGGGCACCCGGCGATCACGGTGCCGGTACGGGTGCGTTACGCCGAGTGCGACCCGCAGGGGGTGGCTCATCACGCGGCGTACCCGGTGTGGCTAGAGATCGCGCGAACCGAGCTGTTGCGGGCGATGGGCAAGGATTACAAGGCGGTGGAGGCCGAGGGGCTGATGTGCGTGGTGGCGCGGATGAGCCTGCGTTATCGGCGGCCGGCGTTCTACGACGACGTGCTTTCGGTCGAGTGCGTGGCGACGAAGACGCGGGGGGTGAAGCTGGAACACGTTTATCGGGTGGTGCGTAGTGACGAGGTGCTGACCGAAGCGGAGACGACGCTGGTGTGCGTGGATCGCGAGGGTCGGGTTCGTCCGGTGCCGGAGGATTGGGGATGAATCGTTGCCGCCGGGCGGGCTGAGGGAAAAGTCGGGCCCGCATCCGTCCGAATCAAGGGGTTAGCCGTTTGCCTGAACGAGGCGCTGTGAGATGCTTTCGACCCCGGTTTGGTTTGCGATGCTCGCCGCCGTGGCCCTGCTGAGTTGGGGCGCGGGTTGGTGGGCGGCGCAGCGGAGCGCGGCGTTGGGGCGGGTCGCGGTGGCGGTGGGGTTGGCGTGGCTGGTGGGCTGGATCGTGCTGCAGCAACGCCCGGACGCGGCGGTGCTGCTGATCCCGCTGGGGATGCTGTCGCACGTGGAGGGCACGGGCGCGGTGCCGGCATTCATGCTGATCGTGGGGGCCGCGATGGCGGCGGCGTCGCTGCCGAGGCAGCGGATGCTGGCGCGGGTGTCAACGGTGGTGGGGGCGGCGTTCTTCGCGTACGCCGGGATGTGGATGCTGCAGCCCGAACCGACCCTGGGCGCCCCGAGCCGCCAGCACGGGCGCGTCCTGCAGAGCACGGATTACACTTGCGTGGCGGCGGCGTCGGCCACGGCGCTGGGGATGGTGGGGGTCGACGCCACGGAGCACGAGATGGCCGGCCTGACCGGCACGCGACCGATCGCCGGCTCGACGCTGGTCCGGGCCTACGAGGGCCTGACCCGCAAGCTGGCGGATCGCTCGCACGAGGCCGTGCTGCTCACGGTTCAGCCCGACGAGGTGCCGCGGCTGCCCAAGCCGATGCTCACGGCCTTGCGCCTGCAGCCGACCTCGCGGCACATGGTCGTCGTGCTGAACGCGACGCCGACCGATGTGCACCTCTTCGACCCCTCGGTCGGCGATCGCTGGCTGAGTCGGGGTCAGTTCGACGCGTCCTTCCTGGGCGATGTCATCGTGCTCGCCCCGCGCGACCTCTGAACCGACGCGGCTCGGCAGATCGGCTCGATCCGGGGCCCGATTGACCGCGCGCGAACCCTCTCTAGAATGGCCGCCCCGCTCGGGTCGCCGACGGGTTCCTCCTATCCCCGCACAGGTATCGCCATGGCCAAGTCCGCTCCGACCAAGAAGAAGTCCGCCCCCGCCAAGAAGTCGACCAAAATGGTCTACAGCTTCGGCAAGTCCAAGTGCGAGGGCAACGCGAAACACAAGGAGCTGCTCGGCGGCAAGGGCGCCAACCTCGCCGAGATGACCTCGATCGGCCTGCCCGTCCCCCCCGGGTTCACCATCACCACCGCGACCTGCGCCCAGTACTACGAGAACGGCAAGAAGCTGCCTGCCAAGCTGATGGACCAGGTCGCCGCGGCCGTGAAGATCGTCGAGAAGGAGACCGGCAAGACCTTCGGCTCGGCCGAGGACCCGCTGCTGATGTCCGTCCGCTCGGGCGCCGCGGTCTCGATGCCCGGCATGATGGACACGGTCCTCAACCTCGGGCTCAACGACAAGGCCGTGGTCGGCCTGGCCAACGCCTCGGGCAACAAGCGCTTCGCCTACGACGCCTACCGCCGCCTGCTGAACATGTACGGCGACGTGGTCATGGGCGTGGAGCACGAGTACTTCGAAGACGAGTTCGACAAGATCAAGTCCAAGCTCGGCGTGAAGCTCGACACCGACGTGCCGACCGCCGGGCTCGTCGAGCTGTGCACGGCTTACAAGAAGGTCATCGCCGACCACGCCGGCATGGCGTTCCCGCAGGACCCGCTGCACCAGCTCAAGCTGTCGATCACCGCGGTGTTCAGTTCCTGGAACACGCCGCGCGCGATCCGCTACCGCCAGATCAACGAGATCACCGGCCTCAAGGGCACGGCGGTCAACGTGCAGTCGATGGCCTTCGGGAACATGGGCGAGACGTCCGGCACCGGCGTCGCCTTCACCCGCGACCCGTCGACCGGCAAGAACGAGTTCTACGGCGAGTTCCTGATCAACGCCCAGGGCGAGGACGTCGTCGCCGGCATCCGCACGCCCAAGCCCGTCAAGGAGATGCCCAAGTGGAATAAGAAGGTCCACCAGCAGCTCCTGGGGATCAAGGACAAGCTCGAGAAGCACTACCGCGACGTGCAGGACATCGAGTTCACCATTGAGAAGGGCACGCTCTACATGCTGCAGACGCGCAGCGGCAAGCGCACCGGCGCCGCGGCCGTGAAGATCGCCTGCGACATGGTCAAGGAGAAACTGATCGACGAGAAGACAGCCGTGCTTCGCGTCCCGGCCGGCGACCTCACGCAGCTGCTGCTGCCCAGCTTCGACCCGGCGGCCAAGAAGAAGGCCACGCCGCTGACGATCGGGCTGCCGGCCTCGCCCGGCGCGTCGTTCGGCAGGCTGGCGTTCACCGCCGAGGAGGCCGTCGAGCGGTCTCACGCCGGCGAGTCCGTCCTGCTCTGCCGCAAGGAGACCAGCCCCGAAGACGTCGACGGCATGCACTCTGCGGCCGGCATCCTCACCTCCACGGGCGGCATGACCTCCCACGCCGCCGTTGTCGCCCGCGGGTGGGGCAAGTGCTGCGTCGCCGGCGCCGGCGACATCGTCATCGACGAGAAGAAGCGCAAGATCACCGTTCACGGCAAGACGTACACCCACAAGGACGTGCTGTCGATCGACGGCTCGACCGGCGAGGTCTTCGCCGGGCAGATGGCCACCGTCGAGCCCAAGCTGTCGGGCGACTTCGCGACGCTCATGAAGTGGGCCGACAAGCACCGCACGCTGGACGTCCGCACCAACGCCGACGCCCCCGGCGACGCCCAACGGGCCCGTGGGTTCGGCGCCCAGGGCATCGGGCTCTGCCGCACCGAGCACATGTTCTTCGAGCCGGACCGCATCGGCGCGATGCGCGAGATGATCCTGGCCGAGAACCTGGCCGATCGCCAGGACGCGCTGGCCAAGCTGCTGCCTTTCCAGCGCAAGGACTTCGTGGGCATCTTCACCGCGATGAAGGGCCTGCCCGTCACCGTTCGCTTGCTCGACCCGCCGCTGCACGAGTTCCTGCCGCACGACGCCAAGGCGCAGGCCGAGATCGCCAAGGAGCTGGGCATCAAGCCCGCCGACGTGAAGCGTCGCGTCGCCGCCCTGCACGAGGCCAACCCGATGCTGGGCCACCGCGGCTGCCGCCTCTCGGTGACGTACCCCGAGATCCTGGACATGCAGGTCACGGCGATCGTCGAGGCCGCCATCCTCTGCGCCAACAAGAAGATCAAGGCCGTCCCCGAGATCATGATCCCGCTGGTCGGTCACAAGAACGAGCTGGAGCTCCTGCGCGGCAAGGTCGAGGCGACCATCGCCGCGGTCAAGAAGGCCAAGAAGTTCAAGCGCAAGCTCGACATCACCGTCGGCACCATGATCGAGATCCCGCGGGCCGCGCTCACGGCCGACGAGGTCGCCGAGCACGCCGACTTCTTCTCCTTCGGCACCAACGACCTCACGCAGCTGACTTTCGGGTACTCGCGTGACGACGTGAACACCTTCCTGCCGCACTACATCAACGCCGAGATCCTCGAGAAGGACCCGTTCCAGTCGCTGGATCAGGAGGGCGTGGGCCAGCTGGTCGACATGGGCGTCAAGAAGGGCCGATCGGCCAAGAAGGGCCTGAAGTGCGGCATCTGCGGCGAGCACGGCGGCGACCCGTCGTCGGTCGGGTTCTGCCACCGCGTCGGGCTGGACTACGTGTCCTGTTCGCCGTTCCGCGTGCCCATCGCCCGTCTCGCGGCGGCCCAAGCGGCGATCCAGTACGGCAAGCCGAAGAAGTAAAGCCCGCCGACAACCCGTCGCAACCCCCACCCACGCCCCCGGGCGTGGGTTTTTTCTTGGCATCGGTAAACCCAAAGAGGCAGTCCTGGCACACACTGGTGGCATGACCGCTCTCTGCCCGATCAGCCTACACGTGTCCCTCAACGTCCAGAGCGGCGAGATCGCGTCTGTGGACGTGCCCGAGCCCGGCTCGGTCGTCGCGCTGGTGGGGCGGGCGAACACGGGGGATCGGCAGGCCGCGGCGGCGCTGCTGCGGCTGATGCAGGACCGCTGGTACCGCTACTGCCTGGCCCAGTTGCGTCGGCCGGACGAGGCGGACGACGCGACGCAGGAGGTGGCGCTGCGGGTGCTGCGGGGGCTGGGGCGGCTGCGCGAGGCGGGGCGATTCGAGACGTGGAGCTTCGGGGTGGCGTTGAACGTCTGCCGCGAGGCGAGGCGGCGGGCGATCCGGCACCGGTCGAGCGAGCTCGAGGGGCACGAGCCGACGCACACGCCCGAGCTGCCGGAGGATCACGCGCGGCTGCGCGCGGCGCTGGGCGGCTTGCCGCCGCGACAGCGCGAGGCGGTGACGCTGCGGTATCTCGAGGGGCTGACGATCGAGCAGACGGCCGAGGCGATGCGTTGCCGGCAGGGGACGGTCAAGGCGGCCGTGCACAAGGGGTTGAAATCGATGCGGCGGCTGATGGCAGAGGGCGAGCGATGAGCATGCGCGACCTGCGGGCGAGCTATCAACGGGGCGCGTGCCCGAGCGATCTGGGTCGTCTGGCCCGCGACGCCTCGTGGTCGGCGCGGCCGTCGGGGCGTCGGGCGCCCTGGGCCGGGTGGCTGGCGTTGCCGGCCGCGGCGGCTTTGGCGCTGGCGATCGGCGTGGGCTGGTGGGTGTCGCCGCGGCCGCAGGGCGATCCGATCGCAGCCGTCCCGGTGACGCCGCCGACGGTTGAGGCCGTCGAGCCAGCCCCCACGACCGCCGTTCGACCGACATCGCGACGCCTGGCCGGTTTCGCCGTGCCCGACCGCCCGACGACCCAACGCCGTACGCCGCCGACCCGCGGCCTGTCCGCCCCCACGCCGACGTCTTCGCTCACGCGTGCCCAGCGCCAACGCATGGCCACGCTGAGCGTTTCCCGTTACCCGTCGATCCCCTCCTTCCCCTCAAACCGGAGTGCTCCTGATGCTACGCCTTCGTCGTGATATGCCGTTGTTGCTCGTCGCCTTGCTCGTTGCCTGGGGGGCCATGTCGCTGATGCCCGCCTCGCCGGCATTCGGTCAGGAGGACGACGAGGAGGACGACCGCATCGAGTTCATGGAGCGCGATGGGGATGAGGACGAGGAGTTTGACGACGAGGACGAGTACGAGGACTACGGGGAAGAATTTGATCGTGAGCTCGCCGGCTTCGAGGTCTTCTTCGCCGAGCTCGAGGCGGTGACGCGCGTGATGGACATCGTGGAGCAGATGACCGAGGTCGCCAAGGACCCGGATGCGTCGGCGATCGCCGCGATCATTTCGGTCAGCGATCACCACGACGAGCGCGAGCAGGTCGAGTTCCTCGAGGGCGTGCTGCAGGAGACGAGCAGCGAGACGGTCCGCCGGGCGATCCGCATGCAGCTGATCGAGGTCTACAAGCATTCCGACCGGATGGACAAGGCCGCCGAGCAGGCGCGGATGCTGATCACCGGCCGGAACTGACGCGGACCGAGCGAGCGATCAGGGCGTGGCGTGCGGCGGCTAAACTGCCGAGCGTCCCACCCCCTGGTAGCTCATCGCATGCTGATTTCGACCCATCGATCGCTCCTGACCGTTGTCTTTTCTCCGCTGGCGGCGTGTGCGCTGGTGTTGTCACTGACCGGTTGCCGGCCGGCCGAGCCGATTGAGCCGGACTACGCCTCATCGCTGCCCGAGGGGGCGTTCGGACTTCGGCAGATCACCGACCCGGCCGAGAGGCCGTCGCTGCGGACCGCGGCGCGGCAGATGAACGAGCCGGGGTTCCGCGAGGCGTTGGATCGCTCACTGGTGTGGTTCGACGCGCCGTCGTCGCGGCGGTTCTACCCCTCGGGGCCGATCTCGCACGGCCACGCACAGGTCTCGCTGTACGCGCTGCGTGAGATCGCCGGCGAGCCCGCCGCCGCCGTCCGCGAGCAGAGGCTCGAGCAGGACTTTGACGTCTGGCAGACCGTCGGCTGGGACGGATCGGGCGACGTGCTGTTCACCGCCTATCACTCGCCGATCTTCGACGCCTCGCTGACGCCGACGTCGCGGTTCCGCTACCCGATCTACACGCGGCCGGCCGACCTGGTGACAGACCCGAACACCGGCGTCGTCTACGGGCGGGCCACGCCGGAGGGCTCGGTCGAGCCATTCCAGCAGTACCCGACTCGCGCCGATCTCGCCGCCTCTGGAGAGCTCAACGGCCTCGAGCTCGCCTATCTGTCCTCTGCGCTCGACGCCTACCTCATCCAGCTCAACGGGTCGGCCAAGCTCACGATCACCGACGGCTCGACGATGCACGTCGGCTACGCCGGGACCAACGGCCGGCCGTACACCTCGGTCGCCCAGGCCCTGATCGCCGACGGCCACCTCGCCGAGGGCGAGGCCAACCTGCCCAACCTCCGCCGGCTCGACGACGGCCTGCTCGCCGAGTACATCAACCGCAACGAGCGATTCGTGTTCCTCCAGCCGTACCAAGGCGACAACTGGCCGGCCGGGTCGATGGGCTTCCGCGTCACGCCGATGCGCTCGCTCGCGACCGACAAGGCGATCTTCCCGCGCGGCTCGGCGGTGCTGGTCGACACGAGCTTCCCGACGCCAGGCGGGGGCACGCGCCCGTTCGGGCAGCTGATGCTCGACCAGGACACCGGCGGGGCGATCCGCGCCGCCGGCCGGGCCGACATTTACACCGGCATCGGCGACGACGCCGAGGACCTGGCCGGCCGGCAGAAGACCGACGGCACGTTCTACTACCTGCTGCTCACGCCCGACGCCGCACGTCGCTGGCACCGGCAGATGACCGCCCAGCCCCAGGCGTCGGCCCGCTAGACTCGCCGCCGATGCGTCGCCTCATCGTCACACTCGACGGCCCCGCCGGCTCGGGCAAGTCCACGATCGCGCGCGACCTCGCCGCCCGCCTCGGCCTGGACTTCCTCGACACCGGCGCGATGTATCGGGGCCTCACCGCCCGCTGCCTGGACCGCGGCGTCGACCCCGTCGAGGAGCCGTTCTACGTCGTCGAACTGGCCCGCAACCAGCTCCCCAGCTTTGACTTCGACGAGGACCCACCCCGGCTCAGGATGGGCGACACCGATGTCACCGACCGGCTCCGCGACCCGGACGTCAACCACGCCGTGTCCGACGTCGCCGCCATCTCGGCCGTGCGGACGGTGATGGTCGACGCCCAGCGGAAGATCGGCGACGCCCGCCCACGCCTGGTGACCGAGGGCCGTGACCAGGGGTCGGTTGTGTTTCCGGATGCGGATATCAAGTTTTTTCTCGAGGCTTCGGTCGCCGTGCGGGCCCGACGCCGGCACCGCCAGCTGACCGACGAGGGCCGCAAGATCACGCTCAACTGGGTCCGCGAGAACATCGTCGCGCGCGACGAAAAGGACTCGCACCGCAAGGACGGCCCGCTGATCTGCCCGCCCGACGCCCAGACGATCGACACGTCCGAGCTGACCATCCCCGAGGTGCTCGACCTGCTCGAGCGGCGGGTCCGCGAGGCGGTGCCGGAGGCATTGGTGGCCACGGCGTAGTTCCGGGCAAGACCCACCCACAGGGTTTTTCGCGTGGCCGCGTGAGACCACGCCAACATCACGCATGAGAGCGCTCCAAGACCATCCCCTGATCGCCTGGACGCAGCGCCGCCAGCCCGGCGCGTCCGTCGCCCGTGTCGTCTGGTGGCACTTCCTGCACGCCATCTGCTTCCTGTGGTTCGCTCCGTGCTACCGCTTTCGGGCGTACCACAGCAACCGCATCCCGATGACCGGCCCGGTGCTCTTCCTGGCCAACCACCAATCCTTCCTCGACCCCATCATCGTCGGCCTGCCCTCGTCGCACCGGCAGTTCTACGCCCTCGCCCGCGCGACCCTCTGGAACAACCGCACCGTCGGGCGGCTCATCTCCTCGCTCAACGCCATCCCCGTCGACCAGGAGGCGACCGACACCAAGTCGATGCGGGCCTGCCTGGACGTCCTCAAGCAGGGGCACGCGCTGCTCGTCTACCCCGAGGGCTCGCGCACGCACGACGGGACGGTGCAGGACTTCTCCCCGGGCGTGACACTGTTGATTCGGCGGGCCAAGCCGACGGTCGTGCCGGTGGCGATCGAGGGGTCGTTCGACGCCTGGCCGCGGACGCGGAAGCTGCCTCGGGCGACGGGGCGGATCGCGGTGATGTACGGCGAGCCGATCCCAGCCGAAGCGCTGCTGGCCCACAAGCCCGACGCGATGCTCGCCGAGCTGCGCGAGACGGTCGAGGGGATGCGGCAAGAGCTGGCCGAGACGCTGCGGCGGCAGGAGCCGACCCGGTACGCGGACACGGCGGCGCCTCGGTTGCTGACGCCCGCGCCGTAGCCGGGCTGCCACGCGGCCCGGGGTTCATGCCTCGCCGTGTCGTGCGGACCCGCACCCCCGGGACGCGCCGCGTTCCGGCTGCATCGGCGAGCAAGCTTGCCGGCTAAACCACGCCCCGTGTCTCTCCTTGCGCTCCGTGGTTTAATACCCGCTCATGTCCGTGCTTCTGATTGCCATCCTCGCCGCCGGGGCGTTTGTGCTCGCGTACTTCACGTACGGCCGGTGGCTCGGCCGACGCGTCTTCGAGCTCGACCCGTCGCGGCCGACGCCGGCGCACACGCACCGCGACGGGCACGACTTCGTCCCGACCAAGCCGTCCATCGTCTTCGGCCACCACTTCACCTCCATCGCCGGCACCGGGCCGATCGTCGGGCCCGCCATCGCCGTCATGTGGGGCTGGCTGCCGGCCCTGCTGTGGGTCGTGATCGGCTCGATCTTTATCGGGGCCGTCCACGACTTCGGCGCCCTGGTCGTCTCGCTCCGCAACAAGGGCCAGACCGTCGGGCAGGTCGCCGGCAAGGTCATCAACGGCCGCGTCCGGTTCCTGTTCCTGCTCGTCCTGTTCCTGGCCCTGACGATCGTGCTGGCGATCTTCGGCCTCGTCGTCGCCGCGGTGTTCAGGCAGTACCCTGAGGCGATCACCCCTTGCCTGATCCAGATCCCCCTGGCCATCGCGATCGGCGTGTGGCTGCACGGCAAGGGCATGGACCTCAAGCTGCCGTCGCTGATCGCGCTCCTGATCATGTATGTCACGGTCATCTACGGCGACGTCGGCGTGCTCGGCGCGTTCAACGACTGGGCCGCGTCGTGGCCGGTGATCGTGTGGGTCGCGATCCTGCTGGTCTACTCGGCGGTGGCGTCGGTGCTGCCGGTGTGGACGCTGCTGCAGCCGCGGGACTACATCAACAGCCTGCAGCTGCTGTCGGCGCTGGCGTTGATCGTGGTCGGGCTGGTCGTCGCGGCGTTCCTCGGCGGGGCGCCGCCGGTCGAGGGGGCCGAGCGTCAGCCGCTGGAGATCGTGGCGCCGATGGTGGACGTCGAGCCGGCGGGGGCGCCGCTGCTGTTCCCGTTCCTGTTCATCACGATCGCCTGCGGCGCGATCTCCGGGTTCCACTGCCTGGTCAGCTCGGGCACGTCCAGCAAGCAGCTCGAGAACGAGAGCCACGCGCGGTTCATCGGGTACGGGTCGATGCTGACCGAGGGGTTTCTGGCGACGCTGGTGATCCTGGCGTGTGTGGCGGGGTTGGGGCTGGGGATTGGTGGCTTTTCGACTGGGCTGGTCGCCATCGACCCAAAGACCTATTTGGGCGTTGACCTTGATGAACCAGGGGCAATCAAGACTGGATTCTTCTACGTTTCAGATTCCACCGGGAGTGCTAGCCATCCGGTGGGAGACACCTACGGCCGCCCGACAGACCATCTCATTGTGAGTGACGTCGAGGTTGAGTTGCCGGTCTCTCAGTATGGTCACATGCATCATGCGGCGGTCGTGGGTTCTAGTTCATTCGGCATCCGCTACTCAAGCTGGGCGTCGGCCGGCGGATTGGCGGCGAAGGTGGGGGCGTTCGTTGATGGGGCGGCGAATTTCCTGAAGGCGATGGGGGTGCCGGCGGGTTGGTCGGTGGCGTTGATGGGGGTGCTGGTGGCGTCGTTTGCGGGGACGACGCTGGACACGGCGACGCGGCTGCAGCGCTATGTGGTGCAGGAGCTGTTTAGCGGGTGGAAGCGTCGGCCGGACCCGGGGGCGATCCCGTGCTGGGAGTGCGGGTACGACCTGCGCGGGACGGCCGACGATGAGGCGTGCCCGGAGTGCGGGTGCGAGAAAGCCGCCGACGGTGTCGGCGGTGGGCCGGAAGGCGGACGGGGTGGGGACCCGCGGCCACCGGCCGCGGCTTTGGGGGGCGTGTGGGCGTTCCTATCCAACAAATACGTCGCGACGCTGATCGCGGTGGCGGTGGCGTTTGCGATGGCGGCGATGCCCAAGCCGGGGCTGGACTGGACGTGGGCGACGGCGGGAACGGGGGGGATGATCCTGTGGCCGATGTTCGGGGCGACGAATCAGCTGCTGGGCGGGCTGACGTTTTTGGTGATCGGGTTCTGGCTGTGGCGGCGGCACAAGCCGGTGTGGTTCGTGGTGATGCCGCTGGCGTTCATGCTGGTGATGCCGGCGTGGGCGCTGGTGTGGCAGCTGTTCATCGGCAGCGAGGGGTTCCCGGCGTGGGTATTCAGCGATTCGCCGAACTGGCCGTTGATCGCGATCGCGTTGGTGACCTTGGCGTTGGAGGGGTGGATGATCGTGGAGGCCGTGTTGATGTGGCCGCGGGTGCGGGGGGTGCTGGAGGAGCACGAGGGGGTGCTGCGGGGCGGGGTGGCGTCAACGCGATAACCCGCGTCGCTACACTAGCGCGATGCGTTTGATTGCGTTGATGATGGTGGCGGCGTGGGGCTTGTGCGGGTGCATCGGGACGCCGTCGCCGAAGGCGGAGGTGGTGGGCGTGGACGTGTCGGACGTGTCGGACGAGGGGACGGCGGTGGTGGTGCGGGTGGCGGTGACGAACGAGGGGGAGGTGGAGCTGCCGCTGCCGAAGGTGGATTACACGGTGACGGTGGAGGGGGCGGAGAGTTTTTCGCTGGTGACGGTGCCGGACACGGTGGCGCCGATGGGGGCGGGGTCGACGTCGCTGATCGAGCTGCCGGCGGCGTTTGCGGGGGGGGACTTGACGGGTCGGCCGTACCGGGTGTCGGGGACGCTGACGTACGAGCCGCCGGGGGACCTGCGTCGGCTGGCGACGGACTACCGGGTGCCGCTGCCGTTCGCGTTGTTCTCGGGCGAGGGGGTGTTGGAATAGGTCGGGCGGGGTCTTGGGGGCCTTGCGGGGCGACATGGGGTAAGCTGGAGGGTTATCGCTGAGGGAGCGGCGATCGACGAATTGCCATGCCCGACGCCTTTGCCCATCGACGCTATCTGATCCCGTTTCGGGCGACGCTGTTGCCGCAGATCTTCACGGACGTGCTGGTGATCGGCGGCGGCGTAGCGGGGATGCGTTCGGCGATCGGGGCGGCCGCGGGCGGGGCGGACGTGATCGTGACGGCCAAGGGTCGGGTGGAGGAGTCGAGCACGGCGTGGGCGCAGGGGGGGATCGCGGCGGTGCTGACGGAGAACGACTCGGCCGAGGAGCACGTGCGCGACACGATGGTGGCGGGGGCGGGGCTGTGCGACGAGCCGATGGTGCGTCGGGTGGTCGAGGGCGGGCCGGCGGGGGTGCGCGAGCTGATCGAGTGGGGCATGGCGTTCGACCTGGCGCACGCGACGGGGGGCGACGGGGACGACGACGAGTGCGGGCTGGATGGGCCGGGCTCGACGGAGGACGTGGTGGGTCGGCTGGCGTTCGGGCGCGAGGGGGGGCACGGGCGGCACCGCATCGTGCACGCCGACGGGGACGCGACGGGTCGGGCGTTGACGCGGACGCTGCACGGGCACCTGACGGGGATGTCGGGCGTGCGTTGGTTTGACGAGTGCTTCGTGCTCGACCTGATCTCGAGCGAGGGGACGCCGGGGCGGTGCCTGGGGGCGATCACGCACCACCCCAAGCACGGGCTGCAGGTGATCTGGGCGGGGGCGACGGTGCTGGCGGCGGGCGGGGCGGGGATGGTGTTTCGAGAGACGACCAACCCGCGGGTGGCGACGGGCGACGGGCTGGCCATGGCGTACCGGGCGGGGGTGGAGCTGATGGACCCGGCGTTCGTGCAGTTCCACCCGACGACGCTGTACGTGGCGGGGGCGTCGCGGTCGCTGATCACCGAGGCGGTGCGGGGCGAGGGCGGGCGGCTGATCGATCGGTCGGGGCACGCGTTCATGGACGAGTACGACGAGCGGGGCGACCTGGCGCC
>JBCBUE010000031.1:0-7829 GCA_039818285.1 Planctomycetota bacterium
GATCGACGGACGCGTGAGCTGCAGAGGCCGCGCCGCCCCTCCCCTCGGCGACTGGCGTGACAAGTGGCCCACGCTCTAGAACGTCGGCGAAGGAGCATCGGGCGTCACGCGAGGCTCGTTGGCAATTCAGCCCTCCCGTTAGCTGCGGCGCGACGCGGCGGTCAAAGCGGCTCGAGCACCAGCTCCAATTCGCCTTCCCCCGCGACCGGCACCGACCCGCCCCACGAGCCTCCCTCCCGGCTCAGCAGGTCCAGCGGCTCGGCGACCGTCTCCAACGGCAGGTCGTTGAGCTCACGCACCCCGAGATTCTTCAACTCGTTGACGTTGGCGATGCGGATCGCCAGCCGATCGTCGGGGATGCTCAGCGCGACCGGGTTGCCGACGAACGCCATCTGACGGCCGTCGACCATCAGGTCGAGCACGCCGAGCACCGTCGGCTCGCTGTCGCCCGGGAGCGTGGCGACCAGACGATACGCGCCCTTGGCGTCGAACAGCCGGCGGGCGAACAGCTCCTGCTTGCTCGGCAGCCACGCCGCCTGCAGCGACGCCTTGGTGCGATCGGTCGCGCCGTCGAGCCGGCCCTGCACGGTGGCGATGTCGATCGGCTGGCCGCCCGCCAGCGCCACCAGCCCCGCGGCCGCGGCCTCGCGCACCGCCGGCTCGCCGCTGCCCGCCAGGTCGATCAGGCCGTCCTCGCCGATCTGCCCGGCGATCTCCGACGCCTCAGGCACCCGGCCGTCGGCCACGCGATCGCCCACCCATCGGCCCAGCTCCGCGCCGCGGTCCGGCACCGCCAGCAGCTTGCCGATCCCCTCGAACGGGCGGCCCGACGCGGCCAGCACCGACTCGGCAAAGGCCCCCCGCGCCTCGCCCGATGCCGACGCCATCGCCCGGCCCAGCGGCACCGGCGCGCCGATCACCGGCTCGACCAGCGGCGCCGCGTCCGGCACCCGCGCGGTCAACGCCATCAACGCCGCCAAGCCCTCGGCGTCCGCGAACGGTTGGTCGGCGAAGAACGCCGCCGCCGCGACCGCTTCGCCCTCGCCGGCCGGGTCGATCGCGTCCACCACCGCGGCCAGCACCGTCGGCGCGTCCTCGGCCGCGGCGCCCTCGGCATCGGTCGTATCGAGTTCCACGCGGACGACGAACCGGGGCAGCGCCTGCCACGCCGCGCGACGCACCTCGCCGGCCGGGGCCGCGATCCACGCGAGGATCGGGTGGCCGGTCGACGCGACGGGGATCGCGGCGCCAGGCGACGCCTCGCTGGTGTCGGGCTGGTCGGCAATCACGGCCAGCGCCTCGGCCAGCTTCTCGGCCGGCGTCACGCGCAGGACCGCGTCACGCATCATCACCGACGCCGACTCGCTGGAGCTCGACGCCACCGCGAGGAACGCCACCGCGTCCGACCAACGCTGGCCGCTGAGCCGGCCGATCGGCAGTCGACCGACCATCGCCGCCGCGGGCGTGCCATCGGCCGCCTCGCTCACGACGCGCAAGAGGTCGGCCACCGGCGGGCCCTGCTCGTCGAGCAGCAGCGACGACACGGACTGCATCGCGTTGGCCAGCTCGGCCGGGTCGTCCGCCGCCGCCGTCAGCTCGACCCGCAGCGTCGCCAGCCGTTGACCCGGGGTCAGCCGGCCCGCCGCCTCGCGCAGCAGCGCAACCGACGCGCTGGTCGGCGGGATCACGGTCACCAGGTCGGCCAACACCCGACGCGCCGTCGCGCCGTCGCCGTTGGCCAGCAGCGCGGCCGCGGCGTCGTACACCGGCCCGTCCACCTGCGCCCCCTGGATCACGCCCGCCAGCGACATCGCCTCGGCCAGCAGCAGCCCGCCCGTCGGATCGCCCGCGTCCGCCAACGGTTGCAGATCGCTGACCAGCAGCAGCGCCTCGACGCTCACGCCGTCCGACGTCGCCGCGTCGCGCATCGCGCCCAACGCCTGCAACGACGTCCAGCCGTTCAACGGCACCGACCACGGCAGCGGCGGCGGGCCGTCGATCGCAAACGTCGGCGTGAACCGTGGCGCGTCGTACACCGCCCAGACCATCGCGGGCATCGGCTGCTCGAACCGATCCGGCAACGCGAGCACCAGCTGACGCAGCATCTGAAACGCGTTGACCTGCTCGCGGTACTCCTGCTGCAACGCCATCTCGCGCAGCCGGAAGTCGCGCGAGTCCTCGCCGGCTTCGCGGATCAGGCGCTCGGGGCGCGGTGGCTGCAGGGCCGTCAGTCGATCGGCGCGGACCTTGAGCAGGTAAGGCTCGTCGCCCTCGGCCAAGGTCGCCCCGGCCACAGCCCGCTCGAGACGCCAGCCGATCCGCCCATCCGGGAAGACCGTCACGCGTCGGCTGACCCGCGGGATCAGCATCTCGGGATCGAACAGCTCGCCCCCCGGCCCGGTGACCGCGTCGGCGGCGGCGTCCACGGCACCGGCCGTCAGGTCGTCGGCCCCGCGTCGCGAGTCACCGACCCGAGCCCCGCCGAGGTCGAAGTCATTGCCGTCGCGAAGCAACGGGTCGCCGCCCCCCGCCTCGGCATCACCCTGCCCCAGGGAGGCCAGCGTCTGGCCCGCCTCCTCGACCGTCGGGACCAGCCAGCCCAGAAACCGGCTCGCGCCCACCTCGATCGGCGGGGCCGCTAGCTCGACCGGCTCGTCGCCCTCCCCCGGCCCCAGCCGCAGCGGCAACGCCACCAGCCGGCGCCCCGGCAAAGGCTCGAACGTCCACATCGCGCCGCCGATCGACTCCGGCTCCACCTCGGCCAGCCCCACCAACGCCCGGTGCAACAGCTCGACCTCGGCCGTCGCCCCGGTCTGCTCCGCCGGCTCGGCCACCTCCTGGGCCGCGCCGGGCCCGATCAAGGCCACCGCGACCAACGCCGCCAGCACGCCGCGAACCCCCTCGATCCGGCGCCCCAGCGCCCCTCTAAATTGCCGAGTCTCACACACAACCGCCATCCTCGCATCCTAACCGCCGCTCGCCAACGCAACCGGCCCCGCCTCCGCCGCTACCCCGTCGCCCGTCGGCACGACCGCCCCGGCAATCCGCCCACAAAATAGGCACCCCCGCTTATCTCGCTGACGATCCGTGCACCTCCCGACCCAGCCAGGCACCCGCCCGATCTCTGTCCGACCGGCGTTCGCTTCTCACACCATGCATCTAAGTCGCCCATTCATAGCCACTTGGTACCCCATCACGCGTCGGCCTCAGCCAAAAAAACGCCAACCCGAGGTGCTGGCACAGCGTTCGCACTATGTGTCCCGTCGCTCACACGCGACCTTCAAAACCGAAGCAGGCCACCCCCACGGCGTTCGTGGGGGGCGATAGGCGGGCGCCTCACAAGGGCGCCCGCTTTTTTTCGTCTCGCCGACGCCCGACGCCCTGCCGGTTGTCACGATCATCCGGCCTGCCGGGCCACGCCGTTGGCGGGTTCTTGAGCAGTTCAAGATGACTCGCTTAATTCATGGGCGGCTGTTTCACAGGTCGCTTGTCAAGCGTGCATCCGGGCAGTATTCTGCCCGACGCTCGTGACTGAGTTAGGTGGCGGTCGTGTGTCGTGACGGTGCGGCAGGCCGCGTGAGTGAAATCAGGTGAATTGTTTGCATCACATGGGAGACCGAATGATGAACTGTCAATGGTGGAAACCCGGCGCGCTCATGCTCGCCGCCTTCACGGCCCTGGCCGCGATCGGCCTGGTCGATCCGGCAATGGCACAAGAAGTCGAAGCGGAGGCCCTGGCCGAGGCCATCTCCGGTCCGTTTGCCGAAGCGGGCATCTCCGAAGAGATGTTCACGGTGAACAACCTGTGGATCATGATCGCCGGCTGCCTGGTCTTCATCATGCACCTCGGCTTCGCCATGCTCGAGGCCGGCCTCACCCGCGCTAAGAACACCGTCAACATCCTGTTCAAGAACGTCATGGTCGTGATGATCGGCATCGTCACCTATGGCATCTGCGGCTGGATCATCATGTATCCCGGCGACGGCTGGCTCATCCCCGATGTCTTCGCCTTCGGCTGGGGCATCCAGGGCGGCGGGGTCTACTACTCCGACGGCTACGACTACGACGGCATCACGCCGCTCTACAACACCGGCTACACGGTCTGGACGGACTTCTTCTTCCAGTCGATGTTCGCCGCCACCTGCTGCACGATCGTCTCCGGCGCCGTCGCCGGCCGCGTGAAGCTGCTGCCGTTCATGCTCTTCTGCCCGTTCTTCGTCGCCTTCGCGTACTGCGTCGTCGGCTCGTGGGAGTGGGGCGCCGGTTGGCTCGACGACATGGGCTTCGCCGACTTCGCCGGCTCGACCCTGGTGCATGGTGTCGGCGGTGCGGGTGCCCTGGCGGGCGCGCTGCTGCTCGGCCCGCGCCTCGGCAAGTACGCCAAGGACGGCACTGTCCAGCCCATCCCGGGCCACTCGATGCCCCTGGCCACCATCGGCGTGTTCCTGCTGTGGTTTGGCTGGTTCGGCTTCAACGGCGGCTCCGAGCTGACGGCCTACGGCCCCGGCGTGTCGTACGTCCTGGTCACCACGACCTTCGCCGCCTGCGGCGGCGGCCTGGCGGCGGCCATCACCTCCTGGATCGTCGGCGGCAAGCCCGATCTCTCGATGGCCCTCAACGGCATCCTCGCCGGCCTCGTCGGCGTCACCGCCGGCCCCGACGTGCCGTCGTGGGTGGGCGCGCTCATCATCTGCGGCGCCATCCCCGGCGTCATCGTGTACTTCGCCGTCCTCGCCTTCGACAAGATCAAGATCGACGACCCCGTCGGCGCGATCTCCGTCCACGGCGTGTGCGGCATCTACGGCACCTGCGCGGTGGCCTTCTCCGGCGCCTTCGAGGGCAACTTCGGCAACCTCGGCGTTCAGGCCCTGGGCGCCTTCGCCGGCTGCGGCTTCGCCTTCGTGGTGGCGCTGATCATCTTCGGCATCCTCAAGGCCGTCGTCGGCATCCGCGTCAGCGAAGCCGAGGAGATCGAGGGCCTGGACCTGGGCGAGCACGACCAGTCGGCTTACCCCGACTTCCAGCAGACCTACATCAAGTCCTACCACGCCCGCGAGATCTAACCCCATCCGATACCTTGAGCCCGCGGGTTTCGGCCCGCGGGCTTTCCACCGCTTTCGAGGAATCCAACCATGCACATGATCGAAGCAGTCATCAAGCCCTCGGCCTTGGGCGACATCAAGGCCAAGCTCGCCAGCCTCGGCATCCTCGGTTGTACCGCCATCGAGGTGAAGGGCTTCGGCAAGCAGAAGGGTCACACCGAGCGCTACCGCGGCGGCCGCATGGACGTGGGCTTCGTGCCCAAGGTCCTGCTCAAGCTCGCCGTCAAGTCCGAGGACCTCGACAAGGCGATCGAAGCCATCGTCACCGCCGCCCGCACGGGCAACGTCGGCGACGGCAAGCTCTTCGTCTACGAGCTCACCAAGGTCGAGCGCATCCGCACCGGTGAGACCGACAACGACGCGCTCTAACGGCGCGCCACAAACATCATCCGGGAACCCTTCCGACGGGGTCCACGCGCTCCTCCTGCGTGGGCCCCTTTTTCTTGCGCACTCAAGCCCGCGGGCATAGCGCCATGTACCGCTCGCCCCGCCGCTCGTAGTTGGCGAACTGGTCCCACGACGCGCAGCCCGGGCTCAACAGCACGGCGTCGCCGATGTGCACCCGGGCCTTGACCTCCTCGACCGCGGTGTCCAGGTCGCCGCAACGCAACACGTCGACCTGACGCGGCGGGTCCCCGCTGCCCGCCGCCAGCTGCGCCGCCGCCGCCAGCCGATCGCCCGTGTCGCCGATCGTGTACACCGCCCGACACACCGCGGCGGCCAGCGCCCCCAAGGGCATCAGGTTGGCCCCCTTGTCCGCCCCGCCGCAGATCAGGTGCGTCGTGCCGTGCGGGAAGGCGCGCAGCGCCAGCATCGCGGCCTCGGGCGTCGTGGCCTTGGAGTCGTTGAACCAGCGGACCCCGCCCACGTCCGCGACGAGCTGCAACCGGTGCGGCAGCCCGGTGAAGCTCGTCAGGTGGCGGCACGCCTCGGCCGGGTCGACCCCCGCCGCCGCGACGGCCCGCACCGCCAGCCCGGCGTTCTCGCGGTTGTGCTCGCCCGGCAGAGAAAGCCCCGACACGTCCAGCCGGCGGCGATCGATCATCACCTGCGGCACGAACGGTCGAAACGCCTCGGCCGCGCTCGGCCCCAGCACGCAGACGTCGCCCTCGGCCAGCGACTGATGATCGAGCAGCACCTGCTTGGCCGCTCGGTAAGCCTCCGCGTCGCCGTGCCAGTCGAGGTGGTTGGGCGCAAACGTCGTGACCACCGCGATGCGCGGCGACCACGCGATCGCGTCCAGCCGATCGAGCATGAAGCTCGACAGCTCCAGCACGACCCAGTCCTCGGGGCCGATGCCGTCGACTCGGCCGAGCAACGACCCGCCCAGGTTGCCGCCCAGGTGCGCGACGCGACCGGCGGCGTTGAGCAGATGGGCGATGAGCGAGGCGGTCGTGGACTTGCCGGCCGTCCCGGTGACGCCGATGACCCGGGCGCGGTCGAGCCGCTCGACCAGCAGGTTGATCTCGGTCGTGACGGGGACGCTTCGCGACTCGGCGGCGTCGAGCAGCGGGTGACCGGGCTTGACCGCGGGGTTCACGACAAGCAGGTCGGCCTCTTCGAGCAGCGCCGGGCCCGCGGCGTCCGGCCCGAGCACCAGCTCGACCGGTTCGAGCCCCGCGAGCTGCGCGACCGCCTCGTCCAGCGTGCCCGGGTCGCCCTCGTCGACCACCGTCACCGACGCCGCGCCTCGCTCGCAGGCAAAGCGCGTCACGCCCACGCCCCCGCCGAATCGGCCCAGCCCCAGCACCACCACCCGCCGACCCCGCAACTCGGTGACCTCGCTCATCGCGTCGGCTCCACGCTCGCCGCCTCGTCGGCCATGAAGATCATCATCAACGCCCAAAGGCACAGCACCAGGTTCTGCATCGGCAGCTGCAACGCCGACGGCAGCAAGTACACCCCGATGACCGCCGGCACCCACACGCCCCAGTTGGCGACCACGATCGGCAACGCCTCGTGCGTCACCCATCGCCCGTTCAAGCCCCGCCACCAACGCCGCAGGTCGCCATCGACACGCTCGATCTGATAGACCGCCAGCGTCATCGGTGCCGCCCACAACGGCATGTACACCATCATGTCCAACGCCACCTTCGCCGCGATCGTGCCCAGGTCCGTGCCCGTCCCGAACAGCCAGCCCTGGAACCGGTACAGCGCGTCGACCTCGACGCCCTTGATCGCCCAGTACACCAGCAGCAACACCCCGAACGCGACACGCCCCTGCCCCGCGCCGCCCAGCCGGTAACGCGTCACCAGCCACGGCAGGACCGCCCCGCACAGCGCCGTCGACACCGCCGAGAACGCGTAGCCGTGACGATCCTTCACCGCCCCCAACGCGTCCATCGCCGACCCCACCGACGGCACCGCGTAGTACCCGCCGACGATCGCCACCGCGACGACCCACAGCCCCAACGCCGGCCAGGCGTTGGCCCGCAACGCCAGCCACCCGAACCGAAGACCCTGCCACACCACGCCCCACGCGCCCAGCCGATCGACCGCGTCGCCCGCCCCACCGCCCGTCGCCATCGCCGCGTCCGTGTCCATCGGGCGGCAGTCTAGGACGGCCCCACCTCCGACCATTGACACGCCCGCCGCCGGGGGAAATACTCATGCCCGGATTTCCGCACGGAGGTCGTCGGTCGCCACGGGGCGATGCCTGGAGGGACGTGCACCGCCGCCGGCCTCGGGCGCGCTGCACCCGCGCCGCCCCTCAGGCCGGCCGACCGA
>JBCBUE010000031.1:7839-35664 GCA_039818285.1 Planctomycetota bacterium
CGCATCCTCCTCACCACCACCAGCTACCAGGACACCCCCGGCCCCCACCACGACGCCCTCGCCGCGTCCGGCTTCCAGGTCGTCCTCGCCCGCGGACCCCTCACCGACCGCCAACTGCTCGACCTCGTCCAGGAACACGGCGGGTTCGACGGCCTGCTCAACGGCGACGACCACATCACCGCCGAGGTCATCGACGCCCTGCTCGCCGCGCCGACCCCGCTGCGCGTCATCGCCAAGTACGGCATCGGCCTGGACTCCATCGACGTCGCCCACGCCACCGCCAAGGGCATCCCCGTCCTCTTCACCCCCGGCGTCAACCACACCACCGTCGCCGAGCACGCCTTCGGCCTCATGGTCGCCCTCAGCAAACACTTCTGGCCCCACCTCCGCGCCGTCAAGTCCGGCGGCTGGCAACGCATCACCGGCAACGAGCTCGCCGGCAAGACCATCGCCGTCCTCGGCATGGGCCGCATCGGCAAGGAGGTCGTCAAACGCGCCGTCGCCTTCGACATGACCCCCATCGGCTACGACATCTACTGGGACGACGCCTTCGCCGCCGACCACGGCCTCGCCCGCTGCGACACCCTCGCCGACGCCCTCGCCAAGGCCGACGTCGTCTCCCTGCACCTGCCGCTGGTCGACGAGACACGCGACCTCATCCGCGCCGAGAACATCGCCACCATGAAGCCCTCCGCCCTGGTGATCAACACCGCCCGCGGCGGCCTGGTCAACGAAGCCGACGTCGCCGACGCCTGCAAGAACGGCAAGCTCGCCGGCTACGCCACCGACGTGCTCAACACCGAGCCCCCCGCCCCCGGCCACCCCTTCAACGACATCGACAACGTCATCGTCACACCCCACGTCGGCTCACGCACCCACGAGTCCGTCGGCCGCCAGGCCATGCGCGCCACCACCAATCTGGTGCAGTACCTCACCGGCGGCAGCGACTACATCCAGGCCAACAAGACCTGACCGCCAGGCAAAGGTCCGATTAGTCGACGATTGCCCAGCCCGCACGAGCAGCACGCCGTGGGCGGCGATCCGATGGGGCTCGCCACAAAACCGTTCAAGTCGTCCGCCACGGCTCTCGATATGCGAGTAACCGGGCCCGCATTTCGCGCGGCCGCTTCGATCCACGACTCAACCCCAAGGAATCCAGGATGAGACTCCGCATCGCCCCGCGTTTCTGGCTCGGCTTCGGCGTGGTGTTGGCCCTAATGACCGTGATGACCGGCGTGTCCATCTGGACCCAACGCCAGGCCGTCGCCATCGAGCACGAGCTCGAAGAGATGGTCGTCGACGCCACCACCGGCAACCGCGCCCGCTCCGACCTGCTCATGATGCGGATGAACGTCAAGGACTACCTCATCAATCACAAGCCCGAAGACGTTGAGAAGTACGAAAACTGGCGGGCGAAGTTCGATGAGCAGATGGTCCTCGCTCAGGGCTTCGACGACCCCAAGCGCGCCCAGTGGATCGACGAGGTCGCCGAGAAGTACGCCGTCTACCACGACACCTTCTCGGCCGTACAGGCCTCCATCCAGCAGGCCGACACCGTACACAAAGAAGTCCTGCGACCCCTGGGCGTCCAGATCCGCAAGGAGATGCTCGAAGCGCTGCACATCGCCGCCGAAGATCAGAAGCTCGAGGAGACCGAGATCCTCGGCGAGAAGATCATGAACTTCATGCTAGCTCGCTACTACGGCCAGTACTTCATCCTCACCGGCGACGAACCCGCCTATCAGCGGGCAATGGAGGAGTTCCAGAGCACGCACGACGCCATCGATGAGCTCGCCGCCGCGACCGACGACCAGCGCCTCAAGGACATGCTCGCGATCGTCGGGCCCGACGTCCAGGCCTATCGCGAAACGCTGGATCGGATCCACACCTTCCGCGTGAAGCGCGACGAGCTCGTGCTCGGCACGCTCGACGTCTTCGGCCCGCAGATCGCCGACCTGCTCGGCCAGGTCAGCGACTCGCTCGAGCACGACAGCCACACGCTCTCCGACAAGGCCGCCGCCGCCGCCGCCCGGGCCACCACCCTCATCGTCGGCATCTCCGTCTGCGCTATCGTCATTGGCATTGGCGCCGCGTTCCTGCTCGCCCGCTCCATCGTCCGCCCCGTCCACCGCCTCCGCGATCGGCTCGACCAGATCGCCAACGGCGACGGCGACCTCACCCAGCGCATCGAGGCCACCGGCCACGACGAGCTCGCCGACGTCGCCAAGCTCTTCAACAAGTTCATGGACTCCATCCACGACGTCATCGCCGAGGCCGTCCGCGCCGCCAACGACGTCGCCGCCGCCGCCACGCAGATCTCCGCCTCCAGCGAACAGCTCAGCGGCGGCTCGCAGGACCAGTCCAACCAGGTCACCCAGGTCTCCGCCGCCGTCGAGGAGCTCTCCGCGTCCGTCATCGAGGTCGCCCGCAAGGCCGCCGACGCCGCCAACAACAGCCAACGCTCCGGCGAGGTCGCCGAGCAGGGCGGCGTGGTCGTCGAACAGACCGTCGACGGCATGAACGCCATCCGCGACGCCGTCGCCTCCAGCGCCCAGTCCGTCAACGAGCTCGGCAAGCGCGGCGAGCAGATCGGCGCCGTCATCCAGGTCATCAACGACATCGCCGACCAGACCAACCTCCTGGCCCTCAACGCCGCCATCGAGGCCGCCCGCGCCGGCGAGCACGGCCGAGGCTTCGCCGTCGTCGCCGACGAGGTCCGCAAGCTCGCCGACCGCACCGTCAAGGCCACCCAGGAGATCGCCGACTCCATCGAGGCCGTCCAGAACGAGACCGGCCAGGCCGTCGAACGCATGAACGCCGGCAGCCAACGCGTCGAGCAAGGCGTCGACCTCGCCCAGCAGGCCGGCAGCTCCCTCGGCGAGATCGTCGGCAACGTCGGCGAGCTCGCCACCATGATCCAGCAGATCGCCGCCGCCGCCGAGGAGCAGTCCGCCGCCGCCGAGGAGATCTCCCGCAAGATGCAGGACATCGACGCCATCTCCGCCCAGTCCAACCAGGCCGCCCAGCAGACCGCCACCGCCGGCGTCCAGCTCAGCACCTCCTCCGAGTCGCTCCGACAGCTCGTCGGCCGGTTCCAGGTCGCCAACTGACCGGCGTCTACACCTCACGCCATCGATCCCGAGAACGCCCCGTGCCCCGTGTCGGCACGGGGCTTTCGCGCGCCCACAAACAACCCGCCGACTCGAAAAACTATGCTGTCCCCCCCCGGCGAACGCCCGCCGCCCCCGTCCCCCACCCCCACCCTCACGACCACCCCCACCCGAGGCCCGCCATGCCCACCGAAACCCAAGGCTCCCCCTCCGACGTCGGCCTCATCGGCCTGGCCGTCATGGGACAGAACCTCGTCCTCAACATGGCCGACCACGGCTTCAACGTCTCGGTCTACAACCGCACCACCGCCACCATGGAAGCGTTCATCGCCAAGAACGAGGCGGAAGAACCCTCCCACGCCCGCGTCCACGGCTACGCCGACCTCAAGGACTTCGTCCAGTCCATCAAGACGCCCCGCAAGATCGTCCTGCTCGTCAAGTCCACCGCCGTCCTCCCCTCCGACCGCGACGCCGTCGACAAGGTCGTCGACGGCCTCCTCCCTTTGCTCGACAAGGGCGACCTCATCATCGACGGCGGCAACTCCAACTGGAACGCCACCATCCGCCGCGAGAAAGAGCTCGCCGAGAAGGGCTACCGCTTCTTCGGCTCGGGTGTCTCCGGCGGCGAGCTCGGCGCCCGCTTCGGCCCGTCGCTCATGCCCGGCGGCGACGCCGAGGCCTGGAAAGAGCTCGAGCCCATCTGGACCGCCATCGCCGCCAAGGTCGACCCCGACACCGGCAAGCCTTACGAGGACTACGAAAAGGGCGTGCCCATCACCCAGGGCGACCCCTGCACCACCTACCTCGGCCCCAACGGCGCCGGGCACTACGTCAAGATGGTGCACAACGGCATCGAATACATCGACATGCAGCTGATCTGCGAGGCCTATCAGCTCATGCGCTCCCTGCTCGGCATCGAGCCCGCCGAGATGTCCAAGGTCTTCGGCGAGTGGAACACCGGCGAGCTCGACTCCTTCCTCATCGAGATCACCACCGACATCCTCCAGCAGGTCGACCCCGCCGGCACCGGCAAGCCCTTCGTCGACGTCGTGCTCGACACCGCCGGCCAGAAGGGCACCGGCAAGTGGACCGCCATCAACGCCCTGGACATGGGCATGCCCGCCAACGCCATCGCCGAGGCCGTCTTCGCCCGTTGCCTCTCGGCCATCAAGGACGAACGCGTCGAGGCCAGCAAAGTGCTCGAAGGCCCGTCGATCCCTGACCTCTCGTCGCGCAAGGCCGAGCTGATCCCCGCGATCCGCGACGCCCTGTATTGCTCCAAGATCTGCGCCTACGCCCAGGGCTTCCAGCTCATGCGCGAGGCTCAGAACGAGTACGACTGGGAGCTTCACTTCGGCCGCATCGCCCAGATCTTCCGCGGCGGCTGCATCATCCGTGCCCGCTTCCTGCAGAAGATCACCGACGCCTACGCCAAGGACCCCAAGCTCGCCAACCTCCTGCTCGACGACTACTTCAAGTCCGCCGTCCACGCCGGCCAGGCCAACTGGCGCAAGGTCGTGAGCCTCGCCGTCGAGCACGGCGTCCCCGCCCCCGCCTTCGCCTCGGCCCTGGCGTACTTCGACGGCTACCGCTCCGAACGCGTCGCCGCCAACCTGCTGCAAGCCCAACGCGACTACTTCGGCGCCCACACTTACGAACGCGTCGACCAGCCCCGCGGCAAGAAGTTCCACGTCGACTGGCCCGTCGAAGGCCGCCCACAGCTCGACGCGTGACGCCCGCTACGGGGTAGGCGCCAAACCCGCCACGATCTCTCGCAGCACGCCGGCGTGCTCGGTCTTCCAGCCGTGCAGCTCGGTCAGATCTTCTTGAACGCGGAGCGCCCCGATGCGGTCGTCGCCTAGCATGCCGCCGCTGACAATGAACCACTGGCCATCCTCGCGGACCGCTAAGTCGTCGCCGACGTTGGTGTGGGTGTGGTCGCCGTGCTGCATCACGATCCGCGACGACACGACGGCCCAGTCGCCGCGAACCACGGCGTAAGTCGGCTCGATCTCGATTTCGCCCGACTGCACCATCACGACCGCCCCGTCCATAGCCGAACGCATTCTTTCCTGCAGGCCTTCATCGCTCATTGGAGCGAAGCGGTCCATCGCGCCGTCCACGTCGCCCTCGGCCATCCGAGCCCACAGCGCGTGGTGCGCGGCCATCACCTCCAGCCCCTCGTCGGTCACCGGCGCCAGGCCGTGCTCGGCCCAGAGCGCGGCGAGCTCGTCGGAAACGACGAACGGCGGCTGCGCGGCCGCGGATGGGGCGGGCGCGGGCTGGGTCGCGGGCGATTCGAGCTCAGCGATCGCGAGCGGGCCGGTCGCGATCAGGGCGAGCGCGGTCAGGGTGGATCGACCGGCGCGTCGGAACCGGGGAGTGGCATTCATCGATTTTCTCCGAACTAGAAGGGAAACAACCCGATCTCAGTATGACAAGGGAGGGGTCGGCGTGGCGAGAAACTCACGGAGCGGAATAGCGGCGACGGACGCGCGGTTTGCACAGACGATGGCGAAGCGAGCTTACTCCTCCCGAAACATCCGATCGCAGCGGCGAGAACGCCGCCGCCCGGACGCCATCACCCTCGACGGCGTCGGCCTGACGCCGTTCTGACCCGTCCCCACCTCCACAAACCAAACCGCCACGGACGCGTTGTCCGTCGCGACCCGCCCCCCCGTGCGCGATCGCTGCGCACCCATCCACAAGAGGAGACACCCATGTTCAGCAACCCCTATCGAAACGTCGCCCTGCTGTCCGCCGCCTTCACGCTGATCGCCGCCGTCGCCTGGACGCCGGTCGTTGCGCAATCGACCCAGGCCGCCGACATGCCCGCCGACTACACCATCGCCGTCGGCATCCTCGGCTACAGCCCGGTGTCGTACTTCACCGAGGGCGAGGCTCAGGCCGGCTCGCCGAAGTACACCGCCGAGCACGACGGCGTGACCTACTTCTTCACCTCGGCCGACCAGATCGAGCAGTTCAACGCCAACCCGCACCGATACGTCCCGGCCTACGGCGGGTGGTGCGCGTTCGGCGCGGCGGTCGAGAACCACTTCCCCATTAGCCCCGAGTCGTTCAAGATCGTCGACGGCCGACTGATGCTGTTCCTGCACAACGATGAGGCCGACGCCCTGGGCCTCTGGAACGCCGAGAACGAGGCCGAGATGGTCCGCAAGGCCGACGCCTTCTGGAAGCGGGCCCACGGCGGCCGCGCCGGCGGCTGAGCCCCCCGCCCGACAGGTTGCAACCCACGCGGGCCGGCGGCACACTGCGCCGGCCCGCTTTGCATCCATCCGGGAGCCCCCATGCGTCTCATCCGACCCGCCCTCGCCGCCGCTACCCTCGCGATCGCCCCGCCCGCCCTCGGCCAGACCCCGCCCGCCGAAGACAACCGGCAGCTCGGCCCCGTCGTCATCAGCGAGATCATGTACAACCCCGCCTCGCGCGAAGGCGGCTACATCAACGAGCAGACCAACCAGCCCGTGCCCACCAAGACCGAGTGGGTCGAGATCTACAACCCCTCCAATCAGCCCATCGACGTCTCCGGCTGGGTCCTCTCCGACGAGGACGGCGCCACCGGCCCGCTGCCCGACGGCACCGTCCTCGAGCCCAAGGGCGTGCTCGTCATCAACCCCATCGAATGCGACGCCGCGACCTTCCACGCCGCCTGGGGCGAGTGCGACGTCGTCGGCGTCGACCAGTGGTCCTGGGACGGCATCGAGAACCTCGCCAACAGCCCGTCGGACTGGAACGAGAAGCTCCGCCTCAGCGACGCCGACGGCCACCTCATCGACGAAGTCAACTTCGACGACGACCCGCCCTGGCCCGGCGACTCGCCCCACGGCCCGAGCATCTACCTCCTGCCCGACGGCCTCTCGCCCGACGACAACGACGACGCCATCCACTGGGCCCGATCCACCGAGGGCACCGACGGCGCGATCAAGGCCGAAGTCACCCCCGTCTTCAACGGCGACGACTTCGGCTCGCCCGGCACGGTCCAGGATTGACCCCGCCAAGCCGATCTCGCCATTCCTCGCACTCGGCCAGAGCGAACTACTCGGCGCTCTGCAACGGTCGAGCCCGCCGCCGCACACGCTCGCATCCGCCGTCGTGCACCCCACCGGTCGCCTCGGCGAACGCCCGCATCGCCGGCTCGTCCACGCGCGACTTCATCGCGATCAGCCGCACCGGCATCGGGTAGCGGAACGCCCCCCACGCGAACACCCGCCCGTCGTCCAGCATCGGCCGCACCTCGTCGACGTCGGCGATCGACATCGCCAACCCCTGCGCCACCAGCCCGTGCATCGCGCCGAACTGCTCGGCGCCGTACTGCTTGCGAAACGACACGCCGTGCTCGGCGCTCAGCCGATCCAGCAGCCGGGCGTACGAACAGTCCGGCCCCTGGAAGACCCACGGGAACTCGCCAAGCCGCGCCCAGCCCGCGTCCGAGAGATCGTCCCGCCACTTGCCCGGCCCGATGATCACCAGCTCCGACGTGCCGATCCGCCAATCGTGCAGCCGCTCATCGACAAACTCGCCCTCGACAAACGCCACGTCGATCCGATCGTCGATCAATTGTCGCAACAGCCCGCCCGAGTTGCCCGAGACGATCTCGATCTCGATCTCGGGGAACGCGGCGACCACGCGCTCGCTGATCGCCGGGATCCGTAAGTCAAACCCGCAGTGGATCACGCCGACGCGCAACGCGCCCGAGGCATCACCCGCCAGCCGACGCGCATCGCGCAGCAGGCCCGCCGCCTCGCTCAGCGTCTGCCTGGCGCGCGGGAGCAGCGACGCGCCCTCGCCGGTGAGCGTCATGCCCCGCGCCGTGCGACGGAATAACGCCACCCCGAGCTCGCCTTCCAACGCCTTAAGCTGCGCGCTGATCGCAGGCTGGCTGCTGTGCAGCGCCTCGGCCGCGCGGGTGATCGACCCGTGGTCGGCAACCTGAACGAACGCCTTGAGGTGTTGCAGCTCCATCACGAGTCCCGCCGGCGGTCGATCACGACCCAACGACCATTCACCATAAGCCGATAGACCCCCTCGGGCGACTCCGCGAGGTCCGCTGCCATGATCGGTCTGCACTCCGGCAGCCACCGCCAAGCCGCCCGCACGGCCCGCCAGGTCCAACGGGCGGTCGCCAGGGCCCGATGCGTCGCGGGCTTGCGGGTGAGGCATGTGGCGCGGGTCGGGTGCGAGGGGTGCGTGACGGTCGGGTGTGTCGGGATGCTCATGGCCGTATTAACGGCCGTCGGCCCGGGCTCGCCTCGCTCAAATCCCCGATATCGCCATCGCGATTGCTGAGGACCGCCCCGCCGCGTTGACACCCCGCCCGACTCGGGTACAACGGGGGCTCGACCAGCACGGAGGTCGTCGGTCGCCACGGGGCGATGTCAGGAGGGACGTGCTCACCCCGCCCGTTCGGGCGAACCGGAGCCTCCCCGTGTCTGAACGCGTCCTCCCCGCCGAGTTGCACAACCAGATCGTCGCCGCCGCTTACCAGGCCCGCGGCTACACCGACGACGAGGCCGACCAGGCCGCCCGCTTCTGCGAACTCGCCGCCACCCACGGCATCAAGACCCACAACGCCCTCAAGGCCCTGCACCTCGATCACCTCTTCGGCTCGGGCAACACGACCCACCCCGGCTGCGTCCCCGGCGCCACGATCGACAAGCTCCCCTCCCGCTTCCAGGCCTGCCAGAAGTGGAACGCCAACAAGAAGCTCGGCCAGGCCGTGGCCTTCGACGCCATCGACGCCTGCATCGAGATGGCCGACCAGTACGGCGTCGGCATCGTCTCCGTCGACCAGGCCTTCCACTACCTCTGGGGCGGTGGCTACGTCATGGAGGCCGCCCAGCGCGGCTACATCGCCTACACCAACTGCACCGCCGCGCTCGCCGAGGTCGTGCCCTTCGGCGGCAGGTTCCCCACCCTCGGCACGAACCCGCACTCCTTCGGGTTCCCCACGCAAGACGCCGTCGGCTTCCCCATCGTCATCGACTGGGCCACCAGCACCGTCGCCATGGGCCGCGTCCAACAGTTCAAGCGCGAGGGCAAGCAGCTGCCCTCCGACGCCGCGGTCGACCAGGACGGCAATCCCACGACCGACCCCAACGCCGTCGCCGCCCTGCTGCCCTTCGGCCGGCACAAGGGCTACGGCCTCTCGCTCATCAACGAGGTCGTCGGCGCCCTCATCGGCGGATCGCTCCCGACGCTCCGCTCCCGACCCGAGGCCATCCCCGCCGAGGCGACGGGCGAGAAGACCACACCCAACTTCTACTTCCAGGTCATCCACCCCGACGCCGTCGACTGCGGCGCCTTCGCCGCCGGGCGCGACCAGACCGGCAACATCAAGGCCGTGCTGGACGACGTCATGGGCCACGGCAACGCCGCCCCCGAAGGCCGCGCCATCCTCCCCGGCCAGATCGAAGCCGACTTCGCCCAGCGCACCGCCGCCGCGGGCGGGCTGATCTTCACCGACGCCGAGCTCGCCGAGTTCGCGGAGCTGGCCGCGGAGAACGACATCGCGCTCGACCCGAGCACACTGGCCGCTGCGACGAGCTAAAGACCACCCCGCCAGATCGAGTCAGTCGAGCGACGCCTCGCGGATCCAGGCGTCGCCGCGGCGATCGCGGTGCTTGCCGGGCAGACGGGTGAGGGGCGTGTCGAGCGTGTCGGGGAACTCGACGAAGACCGCGGCGATCAGGCGTTCGGCGGGCGTCACGCCGATCTCGTTGAAGAAGCCGTGTGAGCCCAGCGGGCCGCCGCTGGACCAGTACGTGCCCATGCCGTGGGCGGTGAGCAGCAGCAGCAGGTTTTGCACCATCGCCGACGCGGCGGCCAGGTGCTCGTCGTCGACAGCGACCTGGGCGGGGGTCGCGGGTCGGTCGAGGTCGCGGAACTGCGGCAGCCACGTCGCCAGCACCATCGCCCCGCACGCCCGCAGCATCGCGGGGACCTTGTTGGTCGGCTTCATGTTCGGCAACCACTCGCCCAGCCGCGGCGCCAGCCGCTGGCAGGCGTCGTGCCACAGGACGTGCGCCCGCCACGGCTCGGCCAGGCCGTCGATGTCGCGGGCGTAGTGGAACGGCGCCCAGCCCGCCGTGCGGAGAGCGTCCAGCACCACGGCGCGGTGGCGCTCGGCGGCCTCGGGCGAGAACGACACCGGGGCCTCGGCGTCGCCCAGCACCTTGAGCGTTCGGCGAGCACGGATCGTCGCGGCAACGGCCTCGGCGGCAGGGTTCGGCTCCGTCACGTCCAGTTCACCTTAACCGAGCGGCCCATCCGCCAAACCGCCCGGCCGACCGCCGCTATCCTCACCCGCATGGCAGATGAGCACGACCACGACCTCCTCATCCTCGGCGCCGGGCCCGGGGGCTACGTTGCGGCGATCCGCGCCGCGCAGCTCGGCATGAACGTCGGCATCGTCGACAAAGAGAAGGCCCTCGGCGGCACCTGCCTGCGCGTCGGGTGCATCCCGTCCAAGGCCCTGCTCGAATCCTCCGAGAAGTACGAGGAAGCCGGGCACGCCCTCAAAACCCACGGCGTCGACGTCGGCTCGGTCAAGCTCGACCTCAAGGCCATGCTCAAGCGCAAGGACGGCGTCGTCGACCAGCTCACCAAGGGCGTCGCCGGGCTGATGAAAAAGAACAAGGCCAAGGTCTACAACGGCCTCGCCTCGTTCGTCGACCCGCACACCGTCGCCGTCACCGACCCCAAGGGCAAGGCGACCCACGTCACCGCCCAGCGCATCCTCATCGCCACCGGCTCCAAGCCCGCCACCCTGCCAGGCGTCGACCTCGACATGGACAAGGTCGACACCTCGACCGAGGCGATCGACTATGACGCCGTGCCCGAGCACCTCGCGGTCATCGGCGGCGGCTACATCGGGCTCGAACTCGGGTCGGTCTGGCGTCGGCTGGGCAGCAAGGTCACGGTCGTCGAGTACCTCGACCGCCTGCTGCCGGGCATGGACGCGGGGATCGCGAAGGAAGCCCACAAGATGCTCAAGAAGCAAGGCCTCTTGTTCGAGCTCAAGAGCAAGGTCACCGGCGTCAAGCCGGCCGGCGACAAGATGGTCATCGAGCGCGACGGCGGCGACCCCGTCGAGGCCGACCGCGTGCTCGTCGCCGTCGGACGAAAGCCGATGACCGACGGGCTCAACCTCGAGGCCATCGGCATCGCCACCGACAAGCGTGGCTACATCCCGGTCGACCACGACTTCAAGACGAGCGTCGACTCGGTCTACGCCATCGGCGACGTCATCCCCACGGCCATGCTCGCCCACGTCGCCGAGGAAGAGGGCGTCGCCTGCGTCGAGAAGATCGTCACCGGCGCGGGGCACGTGCCGTACGACGCGATCCCGGCCGTGGTGTACACCCACCCCGAGATCGCCTCGGTCGGGCAGACCGAGGAGCAACTCAAGGAGGCTGGCACCGCCTACAAGACCGGCAAGTTCCCCTTCATGGCCAACGGCCGCGCCAAAGCGATCGCCCAGACCGACGGCTTCGTGAAGGTGCTCGCCGACAAGTCCACCGACCGCGTGCTCGGCGTGCACATCATCGGCCCCCACGCCGGCGACCTGATCGCCGAGTGCGCGACGGCCATGACCTTCGGCGCGTCCAGCGAAGACATCGCCCGCGCCTGCCACGCCCACCCGACGCTCAGCGAAGCCGTCAAGGAAGCCTGCTTCGACGTCGACAGCCGCGTCGTGCACATGTAACTCGCCGATGTCGCCCGGCGAACCGGCTCAGCCCGAACTCGGTCCACCAAACCAGCAGGCCGGCAGCGGCAAAGGGCTCGCCGGCGTGTTCTCCACGTCCAGCGGGTGCGGGAACGTCCGGGCGTACTCGCGCGTCTTCACGCGGTCGTTCCGCAGGAACGTGAACTCCATGTACGCCGGCATCGCGACGCCCTGAACCACCACGGGCTTAAGCATGTTGTTGGGGTGGATGTGCACGCAGGTGTGCGTCTTAAGCAGCTTCTCGATCGCCCGCGACACCACCGAGAAGTACGGCGCGTGCCACCACTGGTCGATCGCGTGCAGCTCGCACACGATGACGCGGAAGCGATTCAGGATCGACTCGGGCGCGTGCAGGAACACCTCGTACTCGTACCCCTCGATGTCCATCTGCAACAGCAGGTCGCCCGACGCGCTCTCGGTCGGGCTCAGCTCGGCCAGCGACTCGGTCACCCATCGGTCGAAGGCGTCGAACTCGGGGCCGTCGAACGCGCCGATGAACTTCTTGCGGAAGCGGAACCGCTCGTGATGTTCCCCGGGCCCCTGGACCGAGGCGTCGGCGAGGAAGACCGCCATGCCCCGCTCGGCGCAGTCAAGCTCGAACCCCGAGAGATCGCTGACGCCCGGCGAAAAGCAGGCCGCGACCCCGTCCAGGTCGTCGGGGACGAGATAGCCGCCGTCGCCGACGTAGACGCCTCGGTTCGTGGTCGGGCCGAGCCGGATCAGGGGCACGCCCGGGTCGATCGGGTGCAGGCGTTCGATGAGTGACACGACCCGCTGCTTGGGGGTCAGCCGGCCGGGCATCAGGCCCAGGCGAGCGGACGCCTCGGCGAGCGATCGGCTGGCGGCTCGCTTGGCCGACCATCGAAGTTTCGTCATCGACGAGGGCATGGGGGGTCCCGGAGCGACGGCGCGGCGCCAACACGGAACCGGTATCGACACCCCGGCGCAAAGAGTTTAACGCCGCGCCAGCACCAGCCGTCGGGCCGAGACGACCGGCTCGGTCACCGCGGGACCGGCAGGTTGACGTCCTCGCTGATGCGCTCGCCGAGGTGATAGGAATCGATCGTGATGCCGGGCGAGACGAGGAAGTACAGGTACAGCGTGTTGTTGCCGGTCATCTGGTGGGTCGGGATGGTGGAGGCGTTTTCCATCGGGCCGGAGGCGAGCTTCATGCCCTGGGCGCCGCGGCCCTGGTCGACGACCCAGCCGGAGGGCGACCACTCATTGCCGTTGGTGTCGAGCAGCCAGATGCGTTGCGTGCGTTCGGCGGCGGCGAGTGAGCTGCCGAAGGCGGCCTGGGCCTTGCTGCGGGGCACCTCGAGGCGGAGCATCCGCTGGTGACTGGGGACGGCGAACCCACGGATCGTTGTGCGAGCGCCGCCCCGGCCGCCGCCGCGGGCGGTGCCGCTGCCGCCGGTGATGGCGCCGTCTCCATCGTTCTGGATGCTGACGTCGGCGCTGTTCGCCGCGAACGACCACGGCAGGGCCGAGCTGATTTTTAACGCGTCGTCGGGATCGATCGTCCGTTCCGGCTCGGCCTCGGCCGTCGCGCCGGCCGGCAACGCGCCGATGGCCTCGACCAGCGCGTCCGGCTCGCTGGGCTTGTCGGGTGCCGCGTCCGACAGGTCGAACCGCGTGTTGCGGATCAGCACGAAGCTCGGCTCCTCGTCGTCGGGGACGAGGAACAGGAAGACCAGCGGCTCCTTACGGGTGGCGAAGGCGTACGTCTCGGCGTCGTCCCACGGGCGGTAGACACGCTCGCCGGTGGTGACGTCTTCCTGCGTGATCCCCACCGGGCCGTAGACGCTGGCCGGCCGACCGGTCGAGTCCGCGTCAGTGACGAGCCGGACCTGGTTCCAGAAGACGCGGGCGGTGGCGTCGCGGTCGTAGGTCGTGGCGGCGCCGGTGTTGTCCCACTCGGTCTCGAGGACGAGAAGCTGGTAGCCGCTGCGCTGGTAGGCGGTGCCGAGGGTGGCGGCGATGTCGTCCGGCAGGCCGGCGACCTGGACGGGGTGGGCGAGGAGGGACGCGACGGAGACGTTGTCGGGGTGGGCCGTGCGGGAGGCGTTCTCGTCGAGCGCGAGCCGTGAGAGGTGCGCCTGCTGGGCGAGGTCCGGCTGGTACTGAGCCAGCGGGGTCGAGGTGCCGAAGGTGCCGCGGGAGAGGTAGTCGTAGAAGCCCTCGGTCATGTCGTCGACGGGGACCCACAGCTGGCCGCCGCCGGGGTTATCGACGACGGCGTTGTTGGTCGTGGCGATGGCGTAGGGCTGGACGCCGCCGAGGTCGGGCGTGTAGGGCATGAAGCCCAGGCCGATGACGACGATGCCGGCCGAGAGGACCCCCGAGAACAGGCCCAACGCCCCGCCGAAGACCCAGGAGAGGATCGGCTGGTGCTGGACGTTGCCGCGGATCAGCCGGTCGCTGAGCAAGCGAAGCAGGACGAGCGCGACGGCGAAGGGAAGGATCAGGGCGATCGCCCAGGCCATGGGCGCGATCCCGGCGCCGAGCATCCGCGTCGCGATCGGCTCCCAGAGGCACAGCGCCAGCGCCCCGGCGACGATCGTCACGACCAGGTGCAGCAGCGAGCTGAACAGGCCCTGCGAGCCCCACCAGTAGATGGTGAAGAGGAGGAACAAGATGAGGATGATGTTGAGCAGCATCGTCGTGGGCGGGGTTACGCGGCGTCGGAATCGGGGCGGCTGGGCTTGCGCTTCTTAGGCGGCGCGGCCTTCTCGCCCAGGGCGCGGGTGACTTCCTTGATGTCGGTGACGCCGGCGACGACCTGCGCCAGGCCGGCTTCCTGCAGCGACCAGTGCTTCTGCTTGCGCAGGTGCAGGCGGAGCCCGTCGTAGTCTTGGGCGGCGATCAGGCGGCGGGCCTCGTCGTCGATCGGGAGGATCTCGTAGACCGCGGTCCGACCCCGGTAGCCGATGCCGCGGCAGGTCGGGCAGGCGACCGGCTTGTCTTTCATCACGACCTGCCCGGACGCGTGGTAGAGCGTCGACACGCGGTCGGCGGGGAGGTTGAGCTTCTTGACCGCCGCGGGGTCGGGCGTGTAGGGCGTCTTGCAGGTATCGCAGAGCTTGCGGATCAGCCGTTGCGAGACCGCGGCCTCCAGCGAGCGCGCGGCACGCTTGGGGTCGCCCACGGCCTTGACCCACGTGCGTATGGCCTTGAGCGCGTCGTCCGCGGGCAGCCCGATATAGAACCGGCAATCCCCGCCGTCCGACGCGATCAGCTGCGCGGCCTTGGCGTCGGGCAGGCGGTTGGTGCCGACCACGGCCGGGTCGGTCCGCAGGATCGCCGCGAGCTTGGAGTGGTACTCCTCGGCCGTCGTGCCGGCCGGCAGGCGGTTATGCGACACGCCCTCGATCTCGAAGACGTCCTCGTCCTCGAGCGTGACGATCGTCTGCGTGTACGGGTCGTGCTCCATCAGCATCGCGTACAGCGTGGTCGTCAGCCCCTGACCCGCCGGCGACGCCAGCAGCACCACCCGCGACTCGGCCTCCACGATGCCCGACAGCGTCTCGAGCTGCGGCGGCAGCATGCCCAGCTGCTTGACGCCCATCTGCTTGCGCTCGCCCGCGTCGATCAGCAGGCTCATCCGCAGCGCCTTCGACGATCCCGACGTAACGACCGAGAGCGTGTGCTGGCCCCAGTCGTCCGTGTCGGCCAGGATGTCGCCGCTCTGCCGACGCCGACGGTCCTCAAGGTCCATCCCGGCGTTCTGCTTGACGTAGTTGATCAGCTCCATCCCGGCCCGCGGCTCGAGCGACTCCTGCGGATACGACACGCCGTCGATCTGAGCCACCATCCGCGCCTTCTCGGCGTCGACCGCCATCTCGATCGACTCGGCCCCGCGCGGCACGGCGAAGTCGATGACGGTCGCCAGCGCCTGGTGCGCCGCCGCCTCGGGCGTGTCCCCGCCGGGCACCTCGCGCAGCCCGCCGTCGCGGTCCATCAACCGCAGCGTCGCGGCCTTCTGCGTGCGCGCCTTCTCGCGCTCGTCCATCTTCTCGCGGAACGAGTCGAGGTTCAGCGACCAACGCTGGTTCTCGGCGACCTGCGTGTTGCGGAACGCCGCGTACCCGACCAGCGAGCCGGCCATCACCACGATCGCGACGAGGTAGCCGACGATGAAGAACGGGATGAGCAGGAAGAGCCCGATCGCGAGGACCGCCGCGACCGCCAGCCCGAGGTTCACCCAGATCCGCGGCAGGTGGAAGTACGCCGCGTCCTTGTCGATCTTCGACGCACACCACGCCCAGCCCAGCACCAGCGCCAGCAGCAGCAACGGCGTGATGCCGTTGATCAGGAAGACGGACTGAGCCAGCGTGACGTCGGGCATAGGCGAGAGGAGGCGTCGGGACGGAGGAGGACGAGGGCGAGCGATCAGGTGATGCCGCGGAGCCGCATCTTGACCTCTTCGGGGTTGGCCGCGTTCTCGACGGCCACCTTGGGGTGGATGTACTCGCGCTCGACCAGGTCGATGAGGCTGTCGGAGTAGGTCTGCATGCCGGCCTCCTTGCCCTCGTGCATGACCGCGGGCAGCTCGCCCTCGCGGCCCTCGAGGATGTACTTGCGCGCCGGCGGGGTCTGCAGCAGGATCTCGCAGGCCGGCACGCGAGCCAGCTCGGGCTTGAGCGTCGGGAGCAGCTTCTGGTAGACGATCGCGACGAACTGATACGCCAGGATGTTGCGGATGGCCTCGCGTTCCTCGGCCGGGAACAGGTCGTAGATGCGGGAGAACGCCTGCGACGCCGACGACGCGTGGATCGTGCCGAACACCAGGTGGCCCGTCTCGGCGGCGCGGAGCGCGGCCTCGAACGTCTCCTTGTCGCGCATCTCGCCGATGAGCACGACGTCGGGGTTCTCACGCACCAGCGCCCTCAGGCCGGTGTCGAAGTCCGGCAGGTCCAGCCCGACCTCGCGCTGATTGATCATCGCCTTCTTGTCGGTGAACAGGTACTCGATCGGGTCCTCGATCGTGAGGATGTGGCAGGCGCGGTCCTCGTTGATCTTGTCGAGCAGGGCCGCGATGGTCGTCGACTTGCCCGACCCCGTCACGCCGCAGAGCAGGACCAGCCCGGCTCGGGCGTCGGTGATGGCCTCCATCGCCTTGGGCAGGTGGAGCTGCTCGACGTTGAGGATCTCGTTGCTCACGCGGCGGGCGGCGATGCCCGATCGGCCGCGGGTGCGGAAGATGTTGACGCGGAAACGGTGGATGTCGCCCTTGATGTCGAAGTCGATGCCGAGGTCGATCGAGCCTTTCTCGGTGTAGTGCTCCCACTGCGCGGGCGAAAGCGAGGCCTCGATCCAGTGCTCGAAGTCGCTCTCGTCGATCGGGTCGACGTTGATGCCTTTGAGCTTGCCCTTGAGGCGGAGCTGCGGGACGTAGCCGGCACGCATCAGCAGGTCGGACGCGCCGAACTGCACGGCAGCGTCGAAGAACTTCTTGAGGCCGGTGTCGGCCATCGAGCGACGGTCATCGACGTGATCGACCACGGTCGTCGGCTGGTGGGAGTGGCCGTGAAGGCTGTCGTGCCCGTGATGCGGTTGGGCGTCGGCGACGGGGGCTTGAGACACGAATCGCTCCGCTCGGACGGTGAGGTTCGAGCCTCGGTCGCGGCGTCCCTGCGACTCCGACGGCTCACCCTGCGCCGGCCTTCCTGGCCGAGCACCGGAGTGTACCACATGGGATGAAACAGAGATGAAACGGCCCCCGGCCAAGCGACGGGCCGACGCCTCACCGGTCGAGGCCCCGGGCAATCGCCTCGTCGAACCGGATCAGGATGAACTCGGTCGGGTCGGGCCGGTCGGGCGAACGCCCGGTGCTGAACGGGTAATTGTTGTCGTTGACCACGAGCAGCGTGCGGTCGTCCACGAGGGCCACGCTCTCGATCGTGACGAAGGGGAACCGGAACGTGGCCGACCCGTCGCCGTCGAGGTCGTCGGGGTCGGGGACGTTCAGCAGGTCGACCAGGCGATGCTTTTCGGTGTCGCGCGGGCGCCCGCTCCAGGCGTAGATCGCCTTCATCTCGGCGCGGTCGCCCTGCCGGCCGTCGCGCTCGATCACCAGGTGCGTCGGGCCCATGGCGATGAACTCGCCCACCGCGTGCCCCTTGCCCAGCGGGTAGCGGATGAACGAGCTGCCGGCGAACCGGCTGTCGGCGTCGAGCCAGACGGCGTCCTGCGCGATCGACGGGTAGAAGTCGAACACCCGGCCGTTCTTCTCCAGCATCGGCCGCAGCACCACGCCACTGCCCGCCGACCGCAACGCCATCCCCTCGAACCCGGCGCTGCCGCGCAGCTCGACCGCGTCGGGCGACGGGCGGGGGTGGTCGGGTGACTGAAACCCCGCGCCCGGCACGCCCACCAGGTCCACCGGCGGCGCGAGGAGCTTGCCGGTCGCGTCGACGTGCAGCAGGAACGGCCCGAACTCGTCGCCGACCCAGAACGTGCCGTCGGGCAACCGCACGAAGCTCTCGACATCGAAGTCGGCCCCGGTGAGCAGCCGCCCTCGCCGGACCTCGGGCGCGACGGGCACCTCGCTGCCGGGGTACGTCAGCCGGTCGGCGACGATCGGCCAGGGGACGTGGCGGTCGGGGTCCCGCAGGGTGAAGGCGACGGCCCAGTCGACCGTGCCGGCCCCGCCGTCGGCGGTCTTGAAATCGGGCGTGACGCGATAGACGCGTAGCAGGTAGTCCGGCGAGTTGGCCTTGCCGCCGAAGCCGTTGTCGCTCAGCGCCAGGAACGTGCCGGGCGTGTCGGCCGCGAGCACGCTGGAGATGCCCTGCACGGGCTGGCTGGGAAATGGCACGGCCCGGCCGTGGGTCTTGGCGGGATCGAGCAGGTGACCGCTGGGCGGGCCGTCGGCGAAGGTGTCGGGCGGCAGCGTCGCGAAGCCGGCGAGGCGGTACGGCGGGGTCGGGTCGGGCGCCGGCTCATCGGCGCAGACGGCCCAGGCGGCGAAGGCGATCGGTGCGGCGAGCAGTGCAGGCAGTCGCATGGCGTGACACCCGTGGAAGACAACCGGGTCAGAACGAACGGACCGAGACCCCCCGCGCGGCCATCGCCTCGCGAGCTTGCGCGACGGTGTACTCGCCGAAGTGGAAGATGCTCGCCGCCAGCGCCGCGTCGGCGCCGCCGCCGTGCGCGTCGGCCGGACGGACGACCTCGGCCATGTGCGCCGGTTCGCCGCAGCCGCCCGACGCGATCACCGGCACGTTGACGGCGTCGGTGATCAGCCGCGTGATCTCCAGGTCGTAGCCGCGCTTGGTGCCGTCGGCGTCCATGCTGGTCAGGACGATCTCGCCGGCGCCCAGCTCCACCACGCGCCTGGCGTAGCTGACGGCGTCCAGCCCGGTCGGCGTCCGGCCGCCGCGCGTGTGCACCTCGAACACATAGCTGTCCCCGCCCGGCGTCGCGACGCGATCCAGCCACGTCACCGCCGTCGCCAGGTCCTCGACGGGCGGGCCGACCCACCGCCCGTCGGCCTCGCGCTGCGCGCGTCTCAGGGCAAAGTCGTCCGCCGGCACCCGCCGTGGGTCGATGTTCACCACGGTGGCGCATCGCCCGAACCGGCCCGCCGTCTCCGAGACGATCTCCGGGCGATCCACCGCCGCCGTGTTGATGCTCACCTTCTCCGCCCCGGCCTGCACCAGCCGCGTCACGTCGTCGATCGTGCGGATCCCCCCGCCGACCGTGAACGGCATGAAGCACCGCTCGGCCACCCGCCGCACCATGTCGGCGGTGATGTCCCGCTGCTCGTGGCTGGCGGTGATGTCCAAGAACACCAGCTCGTCGGCCCCCTGGGCGTCGTAGGCCTCGGCGATCTCGACCGGGTCGCCCGCGTCGCGGAGGTCGACGAAGTTCACGCCCTTCACCACCCGACCGGCGTGAACATCGAGGCACGGGATGATGCGATGGGCGAGCATCCACCCAGCCTATCGGCTCGTTGCCTGGGGCCGATAACCCGGCTCGCGCAGAAAAAACCCCGGCGGGGGAGAGATGATGGTGCCGGGGCAAAGGAGGTTGAGATTATGTTGGCTCAATGGCCTATGTCACGTACATTAAGGCCCGCGAGTGGCCAGACGACGAAGCCTGCGCTCAATCGTCGCAAAACTTGTGTTAGCGAGCCCGGGCGCGGAGCGTCAGCAGGCCCGCGCCCATCATCACGACCGTGGCCAGAGCGGGCTCGGGCACTACAACATCGACATAGACCAGTCGGTGATCCGACCAGAACACCGCCGTCCCGCCCGGCTCGCTCACGGTCGGCCAGAAGACCCCGGCGTCGATGACCTCGAGATCCGAAGAAGGCACCGCGTAGTCGGCACGCAGACCGAAGGTCGCGGTGTCGTCCGGGTCGGTGCCGCCGGCCCCGGTGGGCACGGGGTCGTTGACCAGCGGGTCGTTCAGCAACCCGGTAATCGCCTCGCTGATGCCATCCCCCTCATCAGGGTCGGCGTTGAGGTCGCCGAGGATGACAAACGACGCCCCCTCCTCGATGCCGCCGTAGACCCCTTGGTCGTCGTAAATGTAGTCGTCGTCGAGCGTGTCAGGGTCCGCCGAAGACTGGATGTAATCCTGCCAAAACCGGATCTCGTCCGCGTTCCGCCGGCCGTTGAGGTCTTCCAGCCCATCGAACACGGGCGGGGTCGGATGCGACGCGAGCGCGTGGACCGTCTCCCCGTTCACATCGATCGCGACGTCCCAATGGCTCTTGCTGGACAAGCGAAACTGTTCGAGTTCGAGGGGCGTGAACCAGCCGTCGTTAGGGTCGGCGGTGGAGGGATCGCTCGCGGTCGGGATACGGTTGTTAGGCATGTCGTCCCAGAGGAACGTCTGGAACGTGCGCGATTGCGCTTCGAATATGGGGTACTTGGACAGCAAGACCATCCCGAAGTGACCGGGATGTTCCCCGAAGCCGTAAGCGTCGTTGGGGTCGCCGTCCGCGCTGGTGGCCGAGTCGTTGTCGAAATTGATGAGCGAGCCATCGACGCCAGGCTGATCGCCGGGCTGAACGCCGGTGTTCGATGGCCGCAGATAGACGTGGCCGTAATCGACGGGCGCCTGTCCGTTTTGGCCGACGTTGAGGTAGTTGGTGATGAACGCTTGAATCGACGCGCCGCTCGGCTCGTAGTCGAACTCATTGATCAGCAGCACGTCGGGGTTAACCCGCTGGATGATCTCGGCCACGTTGCGTGCCCTGAAGTCGATCACGGTGCCGAACACCGGGTTGGTCAGCCCATCCAGCAGCTCGCCCGCGTCGTCCACGGAGAACGACGTATTGAACGTCGCGAAGCGGACATTCTGCTGACCCAAGGCCGGGCCCGCGACTCCAACCCACATCAACCCGGCAATCGCCAACGTCTTGACTTGATACATCGCTCGATTCCTCCTGAACGGTCTTGACCCGATGATTCACACGCGCCTCCGCGCTGACGAATCAACCGCCATCTCAAGCGCTCGCCCGCGAGGGCCACGCTCAAGTCATCTATCTACACTGATGCCATATGCACAGTCGTATCTATATAACCGGCCTGGGCCCCGTCAGCGGATTAGGATTCGGTCAAGAGTCGCTCTGGGACGAGCTAATGGCCGGCCGATCCGCCTTGAGCCCGCTCACCGCTTTCGACCCCGCCGGGTTCGACTGCCGGATCGCCGCCCAGGTGCCCGACGGCTTCAAGGTCCGCGACTACGTCCCCAAGACCTACCGCAAGGCCACCAAGGTCATGGCCCGCGACATCGAGCTCGCCGTCGCCGCCGCCCACCTCGCCGCCCTCGACGCCGGGCTGACCACCCAGGCCACCGACCCCGACGCCACCCCGTCGCACCACCCCGACCGCGTCGCCTGTCACATCGGCGCCGGCCTCATCGCCGCCGACGTCAACGAGCTCACCGCCGCCTACGCCCAGTCCCGCCACGACGACGGCTCGTTCGACATCGAGAAGTGGGGCGAGCACGGCATGCACCAGCTCACCCCGCTGTGGCTGCTCAAGTACCTGCCCAACATGCTCGCCTGCCACGTCACCATCACCCACGACTGCCGCGGGCCCTCCAACACCGTCACCTGCAACGAGACCTCCGCCGCCCTCTCCGTCGGCGAGTCCCTCCGCGTCATCCAGCGCGGCCACGCCGACGCCTCCTTCGCGGGCGGCGCGGAGTCCAAGCTCAACCCCATGGCCTACCTCCGCCAGCAGTTCACCGGCCGGCTCAACGCCGACCACAACGACACGCCCGCCGACGCCGTCCGACCCATGGCCAAAGACGCGGCCGGCACCGTTATCGGCGAGGGCGGCGGCATCCTCATCCTTGAGGAGGCCGACGCGTTCTCGAAACGCAACACCGATGGCAACGCGACCGCTTACGCAGAAATCGTCGGCTTCGGCGCCGGCCAGACCGTCCACCCCGCCACCCGCAACACCACCCCCGACCCCGACGGCCGAGGCATCCAGGTCGCCATCCGCTCCGCCCTCCGCGACGCCGAGCTCAACGCCGACGACATCGACCTGCTCGTCCCCTTCGCCCTCGGCCACGCCGACTGGGACACCCCCGAGCTCAACGCCCTGCTCGCCACGCTCGGCGAACCCAAGCTCGCCAACACGCCGATCGCCTCGCTCAAGCCCAACGTCGGCAACACCGGCGCCGGCACCGGCGCCCTCGACCTCGCCCTCGCCGCCCTCGCCCTGCACCACCAGACCCTCCCCCCCTCGCTCAACCGCGATAGCCCCCTGCCGCCCCTGAAGCCCGGCCACGCCGACCCCGTCGACGCCGACCTCACCCACGCCCTCGTCCTCTCCACCGGCTTCGGCGGCCAGTGCACCGCGACGATCCTCAAACGCGTCGGCTAAGCGCGATCACATTCAACATCCCACATTGAACATCGCACATGCCTAACACCCGCATCGTCATCACCGGCCTCGGCTGGGTCACGCCCCTCGGCCACGACATCGAGTCCGTCTGGCGCAAACTCCTCGACGCCACCTCCGGCGCCAAGCCCATCGAGCACTTCGACGCCTCCACCTTCCCCACCACCTTCGCCGCGCAGGTCCTCGGCTACGACTGGCGACCGCTCGTCAAAGACCCCGCGCTGCACGAAGGCATCGGCCATAACACCAGCTACGCCCTCGGCGCCGCGGCGCAGGCTTGGACCCACGCCGGGCTCGACCAATACCCCGGGCTCGACCACGACCGCCTGGGCATCTACCTCGGCTCGGGCGAGGGCTCGCTCGACTTCGACGCCTACGTCGGCTCTTGCCTCGCCGGCTGGGACGCCGACGCCAAGGCCGTCAACACCCCCAACTGGGCCGCCCACGCCACGCAGGCCATGACGCCCCTCGTCGAGTTCGAGCAGGAGCCCAACATGCCCCTGGCTCACCTCGCGCTCGAGTTCGACGCCCGAGGCCCCGCCTCCAACTGCCTCACCGCCTGCGCCGCCTCCACCCAGGCCATCGGCGAAGCCTCCTATCTCCTCCAACGCGGCGACGCCGACGTCATGATCACCGGCGGCGCCCACACCATGATCCACCCCATGGGCGTCACCGGCTTCAACCGACTCACCGCCCTCTCCAACCGCATCGACGAAATCACCACCGCCTCGCGACCCTTCTCCGTCGACCGCGACGGCTTCGTCATGGGCGAGGGCGGCGGCATCCTCATCCTCGAAACCCTCGACCACGCCCTGCAACGCGGCGCCACCCCCCTCGCCGAGGTCACCGGCTACGGCTCCACCGCCGACGCCTACCGCATCACCGACATCCACCCCGACGGCCGAGGCGCCGCCGCCGCGATGAACCAGGCCCTCGACCACGCCGGCATCACCCCCGCCGACATCGACTACATCTCCGCCCACGGCACCGGCACCAAGGAAAACGACTCCATCGAAACCCGCGCCATCAAAAAAGTCTTCGCCCCCGACGACAACGTCGCCGCCGCCCCCCCCGTCTCCAGCATCAAGTCCATGCTCGGCCACCTCATCGCCGCCGCCGGCGCCGTCGAGGCTATCGCCTGCGTCCTCGCCATCCGCGACCAGGCCCTGCCCCCCACGATCAACCTGCACAAGCCCGACCCCGAGTGCGACCTCGACTACATCCCCAACGAAGCCCGCAAGGCAACCGCGGATAAACCCATCACCCACTGCCTCAGCAACAGCTTCGGCTTCGGCGGCCAGAACGACACGCTGGTCATCCAGGCGATCGACTAACGCCCACACCAAACAGGCTCAGTCGTCCCGCTTCAGCTGTTCCGCGTACTTCGCCTCGAGCAGCTCGACCAGCGCCGGCAGACGATCCTCGTAGTCCTCGGGGAACTCGTAGAACCCCGTCTCGCGGTTGAGCACCAGCCCGCGCTCTTCGGGTTCGGGGCCGAACAGCAGGAACAGCATCACGTCCGAGCTGACCCACGGGTTGTGGTGGTAGTAGCTGTGGCCGAGCAGCGATGCGTGCGCCTTCTCGGCGTAGGTGACGTCGATGCTCTGCTCGCCGCGCTCGATGATGGCCTCGACCTCCTCGGGCGTCAGCTTGCCGATGACGCTGCCCAGGCGGATCTCGCCGAAGATGTCGCGGGAGATCTTCAGCGCCAGATCGCCCTGAGAGGCGTAGAGCGCGACGTCGTCGGCGACGCGCATGGCCCCGTCGAACGAGGCGCTGAGCGCCGACTCGTAATCGATGTCCGGCGCCGCGAGGACGACGCGGCCGAGCTTGGTGATCTGCCGGACCTCTTCGTCCGGCACGCCGTCGTGCTTGAGGCTGAGGTGACGCATCGCCTCGATGGTGATGGGGTTGCCGGCGCTGTGGGCGATGATGTTGATCTCGCGCGCGTCGGTCGACTCGGCCAGGTACTCCAGGAACAGGCGGAACTGGCGGATGGCGAAGTCGGCGTTGGCCTTGTCCTGGTGGTAGGAGAAGACGTTGCCCTTGGACGCCCAGCCGAAGCTGACGAGCACGCCGTCGCGAGCCATGTAGTGCGTGAACTCGGCGGCGGTGATCAGGTTGCCGGCGAACGTCGTGTTAAACCCGTGGACGAAGATCGTGATCTGGCCGAGCTGGCTCTCGGCTAAGACGGCGTTGATCTCGTCGGCGAACTCCGCGGCCGGCGAGCCCGGGCCGTCGTCCGACGCCGACGGCCCGTGCCGAAGCGCCGTGCTCTGCAGCGGGCCGAACTCGGTGTAGCTCAGCACCTTCAGCGTCGGCTGGGCGTCGCGTTTGGTTTGCCGCGACGCCTTGACCAATCCGTCCCACCCCAGCTCTTCGCCCAGTGCCACCTCCGCGACGCCCAGCCGGACGACCCGGCTGCGGTCGTTGGTGTAGAAGCGTTTGGGGTCCAACTCGCCCGTCGCCTCGCGGGCGCTGGCGACGAACACCGGCACGGACGTCGTCCGACGCTCGGGCAGCACCCCGCCGAACGGATCGACCAGCCCCTCGGACACCAGCGTCGGGGTCTCCATCATCTTCGGGGCGCAGCCGGCGAGGACGACCACGCACGCCAACATCGACACGTTGGAAAGTATCCGCATGGATAGATGGTAGAGCCGAACGGCCGGCGATGGGGGCACAATCACGGCCGCGACGGCGTGTCGGGCGAATCGTTCTCGACAGCCGGCGTCGGCGGATCGGGCGTCGGGGCCAGGCTCGGCACGCGCTGTCGGTAGGTCTTGAGGTCGTCGGGGAAGCTGTAGTACCAGCTGGCGCCATCCTGATCCGGCGCGTCGCCGCGCGTCGCGTGCCGCAGCTCCAGCAGGCGTTCGGCCGGGGTGTTGCCGTGCTTGAGGAACAGGATGATGTCCGAGCTGACGTACGGGTTGTGGGCGAAGTAGTCGTGCCCAAAGAACGACAGCGAGAAGCCTTTCTGCGCCGTCGTGGCGTCGATGGCGTGGATGTTGTGCTGGGCGAGGACGACGTCGAGCGTGTCGGGCACGAGGTCCTCGTCGACCGTCATCTGATGCAGGCCGAGCTCGCCGCCCTCGAGCGGCAGCGGCACCAGCCGCGACGCAAAGCCCAGCCGCTCTTCGCCGTAGAGGAAGCGCGAGAGGTTCAGCGCGTTGTCCAGCTGCGAGAAGTAGATCGTCAGCCCCTGCGTGACGCGCGCCGCCCCGTCCATCGCGGCCGTGATCGCCTCCTCGCGCCCGATGTCCGGCGCCGCCAGCACCACCTGGCCGATCTTCAACCGCTCGCGCAGCTCCTCATCGGGCACGTTGGCGTAGATCAGGCTCAGGTGCCGCAGCGTCTCCATCACGACCAGCGTGCCGGCGCTGTGGCCGATGATGTCGATCTGCGTGGCGTCGGTGCGGTCCGCCAGGAACACCAGCAGGGCCCGAAGCTGGCGCAGCACGTTCCGCGACGTCGCCTTGTCGACGAAGTACGACGCGACCCGCGCCTTGGACGGCCACTGGAACGAGATCATCGTGCCGTCGCGCCCGAGATAGTGCGACAGCTCGCCGGAGCGGCAGAGGTTGTCGATGAAGCGGGTGTTGAAGCCGTGGACGTAGAGCGTGATCGTCGTCGAGCCGCGGCGGGCGAGCTCGTCGTTGATCGCGTGGGCAAAGGCGTCGTCGCCGAAGCGCGTGTCGGGCTTCTCGTGGGTCAGCAGGCGGACGAGGTCGTCCTGCTGGTCGAACCGGTCTCCTTCATGATGGCTGTGGCTGCCGTGGCCCAGCAGGCCGTACGACACGTACTCGTCGTACGACGCGTCGAGCCGGACGACCCGCTCGCGCTTCTCCCGCAGCGACAGGTCGAGCACCTGCTCGGGCGGCAACGCCTCGCCGATCCGCACGGGCACTCTGCCGAGGTGCAGCGACCGGCTGAGATCGGTGGTGAAACGCCGGTCGAGCTGCGTCGCCTCGGGGTCTTCGCGCCGGGCGTGAGCGACAAAGACCGGCACGTCGATGCGATCGGGCGCGACGCTGGCCGAGAAGTAGTCCCGTGGCTGCCCCTCCAGCACCGCCGGCGTAGTCATCATCTCGATGGCGCACCCGCCGGCCGCCGCCATCATCGCGGCCAACGCGCCCGCCCTGACGCACCCCGCCCCGACCAACCCGCGAACACGCATAAGTGCCCCATCGAAACGACTTCAACCGCACGCCCGTCCAGCATACCCACGCCGCCCTTGCCCGCCGATCGCCATCGTGGTCTACTCCGGGCCACACCTCCGACGCGCCGCGCGTCTCACTTCATCGGGGAAGGAGCCAACACCCATGACCACCCACCGCCTGGCCCTCGCACCGGCCGCCGCCCTGTTCGCCGTCGTCCTCGCCACCGCCGGCTGCAGCTATTACGCGATCAACGAGCCGACCAGCGACCGCACCTACTACACCACCGAGTATAAGCAGCTCAAGGGCGGCGCCCTCACCTTCACCGACGCCGCCACCGGCAAGGAGATCACCATCCAGAACGCCGAGATCGAGAAGATCGACGAAACGCAATACAAGGCCGCGACCGCCGGCAGCGAGTAAACCACCGCGTCGATACGACGCACGGCGTCACCGATCGTCATCAACGGTTGACGCACGCCGCTCAACCGGGCATAACTGCCCAATAACGGCTCCGCCACGACGCGGCAGTCACCGCGACTCTTTCTACCCACATCGTCCCGGAGTAACCCCGTGAACACTCTCTTCAAGCTCGTTGCGCTGTGCTGCGCCTCCGTCGCGTTTCACGCCTATGCCCAGTCCGACGCCGACGCCAAGAAACCCAACATCCTCGTCATCTGGGGCGACGACATCGGCATCTGGAACATCAGCCACAACAGCCGCGGCATGATGGGCTACAAAACGCCCAACCTCGACCGCCTCGCCACCGAGGGCGTCGCGTTCACCGACTACTACGGCCAGCAGTCCTGCACCGCCGGCCGCGCCGCCGTCTCCAACAAAGCCTTCGCCTCCCCGATGTCCATCGCCACCTCCTCCGCCGTCATCACACCCATGCTTTCTTCCTTCTCGTGCGGCTTGACTCGCCTTGCCTTGACTGTTGA
>JBCBUE010000032.1:0-35227 GCA_039818285.1 Planctomycetota bacterium
AATCAGAGACTCCAGGCAGGCCATTGTTAACTACATGTACTTTGACAGAAAAATCAGAGCATCCAGCTCCTACAAGGACAATGAGTTTATTGAGAACAACTGCACTCGCAGTTCCGTGGCTGAGTCTGAAGCCATTGACTGATGCTGTGGAGCCGCTTTCGTTCGGATTGAACTTAAGTGTGCCTACGCGCCCCTTGCGGAAGACTGTGGGCGATGATGTCTCGATGCAATCCATCTCGGCGCCATCAATGATTATGGGCGACGAAGGATCTTTTGAAATAATCGTGCCGCCCTTCATTCCACTTCCTAGGTATGCAACGCCCATTTTAATCCCGTTCAATTATTAGTCGCTATATGGGTTTGGCCGAATGTCTAGGCAGCTCGATGCTCCAGAGATGCAGCCCGACATTGAGAAAGACGAGTCGTCATGAATAGATTTGATGCGTACCTGATCAGAATCGGCTAGTATTTCGGTATCCTTGAAGCGCATTTGAAGGCTAAGCAGTTTTACGATATTCGGTGGATTAAGCTCCAGGACTAGGCTGATATGTCGATGTCCGCTGCGTACGGTGAGCCGTTTCCCTACGGTCTCAACATCGTAGTTGTCGTTGGGTATTTTGATTATATTTCTTTCTATCGATAGCTCTAGCGTCTCGCCATTCTTAGAGTAAAAGCTGCCGCTTAAAAGGAATGGCGAGCCAACCTCCTCAGGAGCTTCAATTCCAAGCAATTCTTCGCCATAAACAGTCAAAATACTACGCGGGTCTCTGAAGGTTGCGCCGCCAAGAATGATTTCGGGAGACTGAACTGGATGCTCCAATGCAAAGCTCGCGTTGTTGTGGGTGCAGTATGGACTGAGTCTCGCGCTAGCTACTTTGGACTTCGACCAGATGCCTCTAGTCACTTTATCGTGGCATGCCGCGCATAAGAGTGCAATTCTGCTAGCTAGATGTTCTTTCGCTTCTTCGAACGTTGGTTCGATGTGCTCATATGCACATATAGCTTCCCCGCAGATGACGCATCCAAAGCGACATTCCTGACGAACGGTTCGGCGCGTGGGGGCTGGGATGTATCTACTCAGTCCATATTTGTTGTGTGTACCCATGTGACATCACGATGTGGTTGATAATTCTTCTGCATTCGGCGCGACACACCTTGATGTATGGACGTGGAGCCCTCGTGGCTTTTGCAAGTATTGCCCCATCGCGTTAGTCATCCTTGACCATTGAGAATAGTGTACTTCAAGGACCTGCCAAAGATCACCCCCGAGGTTTCCCTCGGGGGCGTCGTGTCTCTCAGTGGATCGGACTTAGTAGTCCACATCCATGTCGTCCATGCCGCCGCCGGCGGGCTTTTTCTTGTCCTTGATCTCGGTGATCACGGCGTCGGTGTCGTGGCCGTTGAGGCAGCCGGTCGCCGCGAGGTGGCGGCGGGTGGCGGCGAGGGCTTGGCCGACGCGGTCGGCGAGGTCGAGGGCTTGGCGGCGGTGGTCTTGTTCGGTCATGGTTGTTGGCCGATGCGTTGGAAGGCGTCCCACGCGGTTGGGTCGGCGATCTCGTCGACGGTTTCGTCGTGTCCGGTCGCTACGCGGTGGCGCGTGTCGTCCGCATTATCGTAAACCGTCCACTCGTCCGCCAGCGGCTGGTACTGCTCGAAGAAGTTGCGGATGCCGGCGGTGAAGCGGCGGCGGACGGTGCGGTCGGGGGCGTGGTGGCCGCCCTGGCGGACGCGCTGGGCGACGCGGGCGATCGCGGTGTCGGGGCTGGGCAGCGCGAGGAAGATCAGGCTGATGCGGTAGCCGTCGGTCTTGAGGCGGCGGAGCCACGGGGCGTAGCTGCGCGAGGCGAGGGTGGTCTCGAAGGCGAAGCTCTGGCGGCGGTCGGCGAGGGCGTGGAGGCGTTCGAGCATGAGGCGGCCGGCCTCGAGGGCGACCGTCTCGGGCGCGAAGCCGGCGAGGCCGGCGGCGATGGTGTCGGCGTTGACGAAGGTGTCGATGGCGAGCGCGTCGCGGAGGATGAACCGCGCGGCGGTGGTCTTGCCCGCGCCGTTGGGGCCGGCGAGGACGACGATGCGCGGCGGGTCGGGGGTGGGACTGAGGGTGGGGGCGTTGTCGGGCACGGGTTGAGGATAAAGAAAAACCCCGGCCGACGGCCGGGGCTTTGGGGTGGTTGAGTTGTTGGACGGCTGAACTTAGTAGTCCATATCCATGTCGTCCATGCCGCCGCCGGCGGGCTTCTTCTTGTCCTTGATCTCGGTGATCACGGCGTCGGTGGTCAGCAGGAGGCCGGCGATGGAGGCGGCGTTCTGCAGGGCGATGCGCTCGACCTTGGTGGGGACGAGGACGCCCATCTTGAGCATGTCGCCGTAGTCGCCGGTGAGGGCGTTGAAGCCGAAGGCGTCGCCCTTGCCGTGCTCGACCTCGTTGCAGACGACCGAGCCGTCGTGGCCGGCGTTCTCGGCGATCTGCTTGACGGGGGCGGCGACGGCCCGACGGACGATGTCGACGCCGACCTTGACGTCGCCGGTCGCCTCGAGCTTGTCCAGAGCCTTGCGGGCACGCAACACGGCGACGCCTCCGCCGGGCAGGATGCCCTCTTGGACGGCGGCGCGGGAGGCGTGCATGGCGTCCTCGACGCGGGCCTTCTTCTCCTTCATCTCCGACTCGGTGGCGGCGCCGACGTTGACCTGGGCCACGCCGCCCGAGAGCTTGGCCAGGCGCTCCTGGAGCTTCTCGGCGTCGTACTCGGAGGTGGTGCGGTCGATCTCGGCCTTGATGGCTTCGATGCGGCCCTTGATGTCGGACGTCTTGCCGGCGCCCTCGACGATGGTCGTGTTGTCCTTGTCGATGATGATCTTCTTGACGCGGCCGAGGTCGGAGAGCTCGAGCTTCTCGAGGTCGATGCCGAGCTCTTCCATGATGGCGCGGCCGCCGGTGAGGGTGGCGATGTCTTCCATCATGGCCTTGCGGCGGTCGCCGAAGCCGGGGGCCTTGACGGCCGCGACCTTGAGCACGCCGCGGAGCTTGTTAACGACGAGGGTAGCGAGGGCTTCGCCGTCGATGTCCTCGGCGATGATGACGACGGCCTTGCCGGCCTCGGCGACCTTGCCGAGCACGGGGACGAGGTCCTTGGCCGAGGAGATCTTCTTCTCGTGGATGAGGACGTAGGCGTCCTCGAGCTCGGCCTCCATCGACGCGGGGTCGGTGACGAAGTGCGGGCTGAGGTAGCCCTTGTCGAACTGCATGCCCTCGACGAGGTCAACGTAGGTGTCGAGGGACTTGCCTTCTTCGACGGTGATGACGCCGTCCTTGCCGACCTTGTCCATGGCCTCGGCGATGATCTGGCCGATCTCGGCGTCCTGGTTGGCCGAGCAGGCGGCGACGTTGGTGATGTCGGCGGAGTCCTTGACCTTCTTGGAGGCCTTGCCGAGCTCGGCGACGATGGCGTCGACGGCGAGGTCGATGCCGCGCTTGATCTGGTTGGCGTTGGCGCCGGCGGTGATGTTCTTGAGGCCCTCGGCGAAGATGGCCTCGGCGTAGACGGTGGCGGTGGTGGTGCCGTCGCCGGCGTCCTTGGAGGACTTGGAGGCGACTTCCTTGACCATTTGAGCGCCGATGTTCTCGAGGGCGTCGTCGAGCTCGATCTCCTTGGCGACGGTGACGCCGTCCTTGGTGACGGTGGGCGAGCCGAAGGATTTTTCGAGGACGACCACGCGGCCGGAGGGGCCGAGGGTGACCTTGACGGCGCGGGCGAGCTTGGCGACGCCGCGGCGGATGGCCTCGCGGGCATCGCTGTCGAACTTGATGGACTTGGCGGGCATTCTGGTTTCTCCGTGAATGCGGGGGTGTTGGTTTTGTAGGGGGACGCGATGAATCGCGTCACTCAATGTGAGATGGGGTTAGCCGACGATCGCGAGGACTTCGTCCTCGGACATGACCATGTAGTCTTCGCCGTCGACCTTGACCTCGGTGCCGCCCCACTTGCCGATGATGACGGTGTCGCCTTCCTTGACGGTGAAGGGGGCTCGCTCGCCGTTGTCGAGCACCTTGCCGGCGCCCAGCGCGAGGACCTTTGCTTGTTGCGGCTTTTCTTTGGCGGACTCGGGGAGGTAGATGCCCGAAGCGGTCTTCTCTTCGGCCTCGACGCGCTGGACGAGGATCTTGTCACCGAGGGGGCGAACCTTCATTGCTGCTGCTCCTGATTAAAGGGGGGTTGAAAGTTGGAAGGCGAGGGTTGACCGCCGGGCCAATGGCCCTGGAAGTGGCGGTCGATCAGACGCTGGATGGCGACCAGGAGCTGCTCGAGCTCGACGGGTCGGCGGAGGACGGAGAAGGCGCCGAGGCGCAGGGCCTGCTGCAGGGCCCGGTGGACCTGGGCGGGGGTGACGACGCGGGAGTCGACGACGATGACGGGCGGCTTGCGGCGGTGCCGGGCGAGGGCGTTGAGCAGGTAGAGCCCGCCGGGGTCGTCGGCCGGGGAGGGCTTGCCGGGGGCGCGAGGGGTGGCGAGGTCGACCACGGCGGCGTCGAGCGGGCCGTCGTCTAGAGCGTCGAGCGCCTGCTGGGCGTGGGCGGCGATGATGGCCTCGACGCCGAGGGGCTGCATGAGCCGGGGGAGCTGGCGAGACCAGTGGGCGGAGCTGTGGGTGCGGTCCTCGGTGAGCAGCACGCGGAACCGCGCCCGATCGGCGTCGGGGCAGTCGGTGGTGGCTCGGGGTGGGTGGACGTTGACCACAGTGGTGGCGGAGGGTGCAACAGCGATGCCGCGATGGCGGGCCGCGGGGGTCGGCGGGAGCGGCTAGCTGCGGCGTTGAGCGGGGTTTACGCTGGCTACGGACGGCGAACGCGGGGCGGTTGGCTGCCTTGGCGGGGGATGGTCGGCGGGCGGGCTGCCAGAGTGGCGGGGCCGTCGACGGGCACGGGCGGCCCGATGGGGGCTCAGCCGGCGACGTCGCGGATGGCGTCGTGCATGATCGCGGCCATGCGGTCGAGCTGGTCGTCGGGGGTGTTGAGGGCGGGGAGCAGGTAGAGCGTGTCGCCGAGCGGGCGGAGCAGCGCGCCGCGGCGGACGGCGTGGCGGTAGACCTGGTAGCCGGTGCGGGCGTCGGCGGGGAGGGGCGAGCCGTGGGCGTCGGCGAGGGAGAGGGCGGAGAGGCCGCCGAGGCCGCGGACCTTGCGGCAGGTGAGCGGGAGGTTGGCGGCGTTGATGCGGTCGGCGACGTCCCGCACGCGGGCGGTGAGGTCGGCCGTGAGGCGGTCGGCGCGGGCGGGGATGTCGTCGTCGAGATAGGCGTCGAGGGCCGCGTTGGCGGCGGCGACGGCGAGGGCGTTGCCGGTGTACGTGTTGGAGTGCATGAACGCGCGGTGCGTGTGGTACTCGGCGTCGAAGAGCTCGTAGATCGGCTGCGTGGTGAGCACGGCCGAGAGGGGGAGCGTGCCGGCGGTGAGGCCCTTGGACAGGCAGGCGAAGTCGGGGAGCGGGCGATCGGGGGCGAGCGTCGAGGCGAGAAACCGGCCGAGGCGGTAGCTGCCGGCCGCGATTTCGTCGGCGATGAGGTAAACGCCGTGCGCGTCGCACCAAGCGCGGAGCCGCGACAGGAGATCGGGCGAATAGAGGATCATCCCGCCGGCACCCTGCATGACCGGCTCGACGATGACGGCCGCGGTGGTATCAGTGAGCGGTGCGAGCTGGGCCTCGATCGCCGGCCACTCGTGCGAGCCGTCCAGCCAGCGGGGGTCGGCAGGCCCGCTGCGGTACGGCACGCCTGTGAGGAACGTGCACGGGAATCGGATCGGGTCGTACGGCGCGGCGTAGAGCGGCAGGTCGGTCACCGAGAGGCAGCCGGTGGTCTCGCCGTGATAGGCGTTCTCCAAAGCGACGAAGTGCGTGCGTTGCGCCTGGCCTCGCTGGTGCTGCGCTTGCAGGGCCATCTTCAACGCGACCTCCACCGCCGTCGAGCCGTTGTCGGCGAGGAAGACCTTGGCGAAGTGCTCGGCCGCCGCCCCCTCGTTCGCCCGCCGCAGCAGCGTCTCGCACAGCCGCACCACCGGCTCGTTCGTCGTGTTGGCCAGCACGACGTGCTCGAAGCGTTCCATCTGCTCGGCGATCCCCGCCAGGATCGCCGGGTGCCGGTGCCCCAACGACTTGCACCACCACGACGAGAAGCAGTCCAGCAGCGTCGAGCCGTCGGTCAGATGCAGCAGCGAGCCCTCCGCGCCCACCACGTGCAACGGCGGGAAGTCCCGGTAGTCACGCATCTGCGCGCACGGGTGCCAGAGCACCGCCAGGTCCCGGTCGGCCAACGCCGATGACTGCGTCGCAAGCATGCGTCGATGGTAGTGACCCGCGTCCCTATACTCGCCGCCCATGGCCGAGACGCCAGCCCCCGCGCCGCAGCTCACCGTCGTGATCCCCGTGTACAACGAGGAGGCCACGCTCGCCGATCTCGTCGAGCGCGTGCTGGCCGTGCCCATTGGCAAGGAAGTCGTCCTGGTCGACGACTGCTCGACCGACGCCTCGCGCTCCGTCATGGAGTCCCTCGCCGAGCAAGACCCCCGCGTCCGCGGCCTCTACCACCCCAAGAACCGCGGCAAGGGCGCCGCCCTCCGCACCGGCATCGCCGCCGCCCGCGGCGACATGGTCATCATCCAGGACGCCGACCTGGAGTACGACCCGGCCGAGTACCCCGAGCTGATCCGCCCCATCGTCGAAGGCCGCGCCGAGGCCGTCTACGGCTCCCGCTTCGCCGGCGGGGCTTCCCACCGCGTGCTCAGCTTCTGGCACTCGCGCATGAACAAGTGGCTGACCACCCTTTCCAACATGTTCACCAACCTCGACCTCACCGACATGGAGACCTGCTACAAGGTCTTCAAGCGCGGCCTCGTTCAGTCGATCGATCTGAAGGAGGACCGCTTCGGCTTCGAACCCGAGATCACCGCCAAGCTGTCGCGCATGACGTGGGAGGGCAAGCCCGTTCGTCTGTACGAGGTCGCCATCAGCTACGACGGACGCGGCTACGAGGCCGGCAAGAAGATCGGCTGGAGGGACGGCTTCCGCGCGATCTACTGCATCCTCAAGTACAACCTCTGGGCAAAGTAACGGGCGTCGCGCAGCCTCAAGCCGCGCCGGCCGAGGGGTCGGCACCAGCCGCGCCTAGCAGGCCCACGACTGTCGGATCGTTCGCCGCCGCCAAAGGCGTCGTTCCGTGCGCGTCCAGCACGTTCGGCTCGGCGTCCGCGTCCAGCAGCAGGCCCACCACCGCCGCGTGGCCCCCCGCCGACGCCAGGTGCAATGCGGTCGCCCGCGCGTGATCCGGCGACGCCGCCCGCGTCCGCGCGTCCGGGTGACCGCCCGCCGACAGGATCACCGCCACCATCGCCGCGTCCCCCAACGCCGCCGCGTGGTGCAGCGGCAGCCACAACTCCTCCCACGGCGGCTCGACCCCGGGAACCGGCATCGCCACGTGGTGGTGCAGCCGTCGCGGCTCGGCCTCGATCAACTCCCGCACCCGAGGCAACGCCCCCGCGTGAATCGCCGCGACCAGGGGGTCACGCGGCGGGTCTTGCTCGGCGATCGGCAGGCGTACGTCCATCGCAGGACGTTAGGCTGTACAACCGGCGGACGCCGCCGCCAACGCCGCACCCCCCAGGTCTCTCGTGATGGCCGCGACACCCCTCACCGACGTCGACGCCGCCGCCCTCGTGGCCGCCGCCGGTCGCACCGACGCCGACGCCGCCACCGCGCGCCCCGGCACCCGGCGCGCCTCCCGCCCACGACCCCGACCCGACGCCGCCGCCCGCCGCACCACCGACACCCAGTCCGACGGGCAGTCCGGTCCCACCGGCAAGCTCGGCGAGCCCCTGCTGCTCGAAGTCTCCTGGGAGGTCTGCAACCAGCTCGGCGGCATCTACACCGTCCTGCGCTCCAAGGCCCCCGCCATGGTCGAACGATGGGGCAACCGCTACTGCCTCATCGGCCCCTACAAAGGCGAGTCGGCCAACATCGAGTTCGAGCCCTCCCCCATGGTCGGCCCCATCGGCGCCGCCGCCCGCGCCCTCAACGACATGGGCTACAACTGCCACTACGGCCGATGGCTCGTCTCCGGCAGGCCCCACGTCCTGCTCCTCGAGACCGGTCCGGCCTGGCGCTACCTCGGCGAGGTCAAGTACCGCCTCTGGACCGACCACGCCATCCCCACCCCCGCCCACGACCACCTCATCAACGACGTCATCGCCTTCGGCGAGTGCTGCCGCCTCGCCCTCACCCTCCTGGGCGAACGCGAGTCCGCCCGACGCCAGATCGTCGCTCACTTCCACGAGTGGATGGCCGGCGTCTGCATCCCCATGCTCCGCAAGGAAAACTGGCCCGGCGGCACCGTCTTCACAACCCACGCCACCCTCCTGGGCCGATACCTCGCGATGAATCACCCGGTCTTCTACGACCACCTGCCCTTCTTCGACGCCGAGGCCGAGGCACGCCACTACAACATCGACACGCAGCACCGCTTCGAGTCCGCCGCCGCCCACGGCGCCCACGTTTTCTCCACCGTCTCCGATGTCACCGGCGACGAGTGCACCCACCTGCTTGGCCGAAAGCCCGACGCCATTCTCCCCAACGGCCTCAACATCACCCGCTTCGCCGCCGGCCACGAATTCCAGGTCCTCCACAACCAGTTCAAGCAGCGCATCCACGAGTTCACCGTCGGGCACTTCTTCCCGTCCTACCCGATGGACCTCGACAAGACGCTCTACTTCTTTACCTCCGGCCGGTACGAGTTCCGCAACAAGGGCATGGACCTCACCATCGAGGCCCTCGCCCGGCTGAATCACCGCCTCCGCGAGGCCGGCACCGACGTCAACGTCGTCTTCTTCATCATCACCCGCGCCCCCTGCCGGTCGATCAACGTCACCGCCCTGCAGCAGTCGGCCATGCTCTCCGAGTTCCGCACCTGCGCCGACGCCATCACCGACCAGATCGCCGACACCCTCTTCATCTCCGCCGCCGCCGGCGAGATCCCCGACCTCAACGCCCAGATCGACGAGTACTGGCGGCTCCGCCTCCGCCGCAACATGCAGCAGTGGAAGCGCGACCTCCCCCCGCCGATCATCACGCACGACCTCCGCGACGACGCCGCCGACCCCGTCCTCGCCGATCTCCGCCGCTGCCGACTTTTCAACCACCAGGACGACCCCGTCAAGGTCGTCTTCCACCCCGACTTCATCACCTCCTCCAACCCCCTCTTCCAGCTCGAGTACGACCAGTTCGTCCGCGGCTGCCACCTGGGCGTGTTCCCGTCCTACTACGAGCCCTGGGGCTACACCCCCCTTGAGTCCATCGCCCTGGGCGTCCCCGCCATCACGTCCGACCTCGCCGGCTTCGGCGCCTATCTCAAGGCCCTGCTACCGGACCACGAGGAAAAAGGAACCTACCTGATCCACCGCCGCAACAAGGGCTTCCACGAGGCCGCCGACGAGCTCGCCGACCAGATGCTCCGCTTCTGCCAGCTCGACCAGCGCGGCCGCATCAACCTCCGCAACCGCGTCGAGTCGTTCTCCGAACACTTCGACTGGTCCAACCTCGGCCGCAAATACAACGACGCCCACGACCTTGCGATGGAACGGGCGCGGACGGCGGAAGCGGGGGAGGGGTGAATGAATCCTGCATCCGTCTACGTCAAAGACATTCACGAGCCATCACACACATTTACGTTGAGTAATGGCAAGAGGCTGACGTATCGAAACGAAGATGACTTCTTCTCTCTAACTCGCCGTCTTGTGGCAGACGGCGTTGCTTTCTTGGACGGCCCACATGGTTGGCCGCCTGCGGAGATCCTCCGCAAAAAATACGAGGATACAGACCAAGCCGTCTCGTTTTCGTCATTGCATTGGCGTGGCTCTAATGACTGGGTGGTCCAAGATCATTCGATCTAGGTGCGAAACGGCATCAAGGGAATAGGTATCAGGCACCTATGTTAGTTTTTAGATATTGCTTGGGAGCGAACGGATGCTGAGGCTGGCTTGGAGCGGTGCCGTATTAGCCGCGGTTGCTGGTTTAAGTATTACGGGTTGCAAGCCGAAGTCTAGTACCTTCATCAGCGAGCAAGAGGCGGTTGAGGCTGCGCTCGCCGAGGTGGGTGGCGAGGTCCTTGGCGTCCGCTTTGACGAGCCGGACACGCAGTGGGATGTCTTCATTCAGTCAGGCGACCGAGCCTTCGAAGTCGAAGTCGAAGTCGACGCGGTAAGCGGCGAAGTCGTTGCGGCAGAGGAAGAAAGTCTGGAAGAAATACAGGCCGAGCTTGCTGGCGATCTTTCCCACGAAGGGGTGGGCAGTGACGTGGACTAAAGGCCCAAAGCAGGAGTCGCGGGTCCTTTAAGGGACTGCCTGTCGCACCTATCAAGGCGAGAGAACCAGCGGCTTCAGTTGACCGACGTTCCCCGCCAGTAGGATGTTGCTGTCGGTCTGGAGCCTGAGCTCATCGGGTGGCCGGCTGTTGAACCGACTTACATTAGCCGTCTGCATGACTGAATACTCGCCAGTTGATCCCTTGGTTCGCAACGCGGAACAGATTGCACGGCGTGCACACGAGGGGCAGTTCCGTCGAGATGGGTTCACGCCATACATCGTTCATCCCCGCGCGGTGGCGGCACGTGTGGCCGGGGATGTCGTCGCTGAGGCGGTCGCCTGGTTGCACGACGTGCTTGAAGACACCGATGAGACGGCCGACACGCTCGCCGCGGCCGGGATCCCAACGCAAGTGATCGACTCGGTCAAACGCCTCACGAAGCCGGATGGTGCTGAGTATCAAGCCTATTTGGCAATCATTCGGAAAGACCCGATCGCCCGCAAGGTCAAGATGGCCGACATGCTGGCTAATCTTGCAGACCATCCGACCGAACGCCAGGTTCGCAAATACGCCAAAGGCCTACTCATCCTGTTGGATGACGACGGATCGTGATGCGTTACGCCGAGTTCCGCGACTTGATCCACCGCCGCCTCAAGCGGCGCAAGGCCGGCATGACCTGGGTCGAACTACGCGACGCGCTGGAGCTGCCCTACGATCGGCCGTGCCCCGAGTGGACGAAGAAGCTCGAGGCCGAGATCGGCCTGACCCGCGTGAAGGGTCCAGGGCGGGCGTTGTTGTGGCGAGGTGCCACACCTCATGCGCAGCACGAGATGTGTGCCTTTGACCTATCGAACCCGCCACCACGCATCGCCTGTCGGCGAGGTGTGGCGCCCAACCCGCACCACCATCACGCCACTTTGTGAATCACCGGCATGATTTAGCCCCGGGTCATTGATCCGGGGCTAAGTGAACCGCCACCCGTACTTGGTCTTGCGTGGTTTTACTTCGCCGGGACCTCGGTGTTCTTCAGCAACGGGTCGGCCTTGATCTGCTCGATGAACGGGTCCATCTTTTCGCGGATCTGGTCGCGGACCTCGCGGAAGACGGCCAGGCGTTCCTCCTCCGAGCCCTGCGCCGCCGACGGGTCGGGCAGGTCCCAGAAGAACCGCCCGATCACGCCCGGCCAGATCGCCGGGCAGGCCTTCTCGGCCGCCGCGCAGACGATCACCAGGTACTGCACCTCGACGTACCCGAGGTACTTGCTGACCCCCTCGGCCTTCTGCCCCGAAATGTCGATCCCGACCTCGTTCATCGCCGTCACCGCCTCGGGCCGAAGCGTGCCCGGCTCGATCCCGCTGGAGTAAACCTCGAAGTCGTCGCCGGCGAGGTGACGCAGCCACCCCTCGGCCATCTGGCTGCGGGCCGAGTTGTGCGAGCAGACGAACATCACCTTGTGTTTCATCGACATGGGCGGGCCTCCGGGTGGTGGTCGAGTCGTTGCGAGAAGCGTATCTCGATCGGGCGAGAGAGGTGTGGCCGTTGCGTCAGGGTTGCGCAAGGCGACGCTCAGCCGACCTCCGCCATCCCCGAAAAATGGGCGTCCTGCGTCGGCACCGCGAAGTCCAGCACGTCGTGCAGCACCGCCGCCGGCGAGCCGATCGAGTTGACCGAGACGATCTTGTCCGACGGGTAGTGGTCCAGCACCGGCTTGGTCTCCTCCTCGTAGACCCGCCAGCGGTTGCGGATGACTTTCTCGTCGGCGTCGTCGATGCGGTTCTCCTTGAGGGCCCGGCGACGCAGCCGCTGGAACATGGCCGCCTCGTCGTCGCACGTCAGGTGGACGATCTGCAGCACCTCGATGTGCTCTTCCATCAGCTCGGCCTGATGAGCGGTGCGGGGGATGCCGTCGAGGATCAGCAGGTCGTCGTTTGGCTTGTACATGCCGAGCACGGTGTAGGCCTTGATGGTGTTGGCCCACATCTTGACGGTGAGGTCGTCGGGCACGAGCTCGCCGCGGGAGGAGTGCTCGTAGAAGCGCCGGCCGAGGTCGGAGTTGATGTCGATGTTGCGGAAGACATCGCCGCAGGACATGTGGAAGAAGCCAGGGATGCGCCCGAGGATCGCGCCCTGCGTGCCCTTGCCGGCCCCGGGGGCGCCGAAGAGCAGGACGGTCCGGTACCGCGGGTGGTCGATGTCAGCCATCCCGGAAAGGTAACGCGCCGCCTGTCGGTTGTCGTCAGTAAATGGCCTTCAGCCGGGTCGTCGCCCGGCCCGGGCCCGGCACGTGTAACGCCCCGGCGAAACAGGCAACCTGCGCAGGCCGGGCCGCCCCGTTCCCGTCAGAGCAACCCCAACGCCAGCGCCGCCTCGTCGGGGATCATCGACTTGTCCCACTTCGGCGTCCAGACCAGGTTCACCACCGCCTCCTCGACCCCCTCGGCCTCCTCGGCCGCCAGGCGGACCTGCTCGGGCAGCGTCTGCGCCTCCGGGCAGGCCGGGCTGGTGAGCGTCATGTTGATTGCGCAGAAGCCGGTCTTGGTGTTGACCTTGACGAGGTAGATCAGGCCGAGGTCGTAAACGTTGACCGGGATCTCGGGGTCGTAGACCTGCTTGATCCGCTCGATCACGCGCCCCTCGGGGGTGTCAGGGTGCTCCGTCTCGGTGGGCGGGATGAGCTTGGCGGCCTTGGCCTCGGCTGTGTCGTAGATACGCATGGATGCATCTTATGCCATCAACAGAGTCCTAGCTCTGCAGCCAGGACATGTAAACGAGCAGTCCAACCACGACGGCGACAAGCAACAGAAGGACAGTCCCCTTAATCAAGCGGTCCGTAGCGGTCTCGGGGATGTCCTCGATCTTGAGCTTCGATCGCCGAGGCCGATCAATCCAAAACGAAGCGGATTGGAGGATGGCCAGTGAGCAAATGAAACACAAAGGGAACCAAAAAAACCAAGCTGCAGAATCAATAGTGATCTTTACATTGCCGTCTTCAGTCCACTCAAAGTTGTGATCGAGCAGCAGAAAGAAGAGAAATCCTGCGAGGTAGCACCCCATGCAAAAGCCAAGCAACCAGTCTGCAAGACGTGTACGCCACCCGCGATGCGCCAGGCGACGACGGCGTGATATCCCGCGCCAAAAGAATCTCCATTGCCCAGGTGGCAATGTTCGGCGCAAACCCATCCTCTCGGTCCCGGCCATCTCAGCAGTCTACTGATCCACCAGAGCTCAAGTCACGCCGCGTCGGCGAGGGCCTTGATGCGTTGGATCATGGCGTGCAGGCCGTTGCGGCGGGTGGGGGAGAGGTGTTCGTCGAGGCCGAGCTCCTTGACCAGGCCCAGGGCGTCGGCGGCGCGGGCCTGTTCGAGGGGCAGGCCGTCGTAGAGGCTGAGCAGCACGGCGATGAGGCCGTTGACGATGTGGGCGTCGGAGTTGGCGATGACGTCGACGGTCGGGCCGGTGCCGTTCTGCGGCGGATGGGTGGCGAGCTTGAGCCAGACGTTGGACTGGCAGCCGTGGACGCGGTTGTCCTCGGTGACGTCGGCGGGGTCCATCTTGGGGACCTTCTTGCCAAGATCGATGAGGTACTGGAAGCGGTCGTCCCAGTCGTCGAGGAAGGCGAAACCGTCCTTGATCTCGTCGATGGGGGGGAGGGTGGCGGGCATGGGCACAGTTTAGGAACCACCGATGAAAACAGATGAACGCGGATGTGGAGACGTAAATCGGTGGATGCGATGACTTAGTTTCGCCTTGCTCATCTCACATCTGCGTTTATCTGCGTTCATCTGCGGTTTCACTGTCACCGAAAGAAAGTGATCGCCTTATTGAGGCCGTCGATCAGGCGATCGACCTCGTCGAGGGTGTTGTACAGGGCGAAGGACGCGCGGACGGTGGCAGGGACGCCGAAGCGGTCCATCAGGGGCTCGCAGCAGTGGTGGCCGGTGCGGACGGCGACGCCCTGCCGGTCGAGGACCGGGCCGAGGTCGTAGGCGTGGATGCCGTCGATCACGAACGACGCGACGGCCGCCTTGCCCGGCGCGGTGCCGATGAGCCGCAAGCCATCGATCTCCTCGAGCTTCTCGGTCGCGGCGGCGATGAGCGTCTGCTCGTGCGCCTTGATCGCCTTGTAGTCGTGCTGGCTGAGCCAGTCGACGGCGGCGCCGAGCGCGATCGCCCCGGCGATGTTGGGCGTGCCGGCCTCGAAGCGGTGCGGCGGGTCGTTGTACGTCGTCTTCTCGAACGTCACCCGGCTGATCATCTCGCCGCCGCCCTGGTATGGCGGCATCTTCGCGAGCTTGTCGGGCTTGGCGATCAACGCCCCGATCCCGGTCGGACCGAACATCTTGTGCCCGGAGATGGCGAGGAAGTCGCAGCCCCAGCGCTGCACGTCGATGCGCTGATGAGCGGGTGCCTGGCAGGCGTCGACGATGGTCACGGCCCCGGCCCGTTTGGCTCGCGTGACCAGCTCGGCCACCGGGTTCACCGTGCCCAGCACGTTCGACACAGCCGAGAACGCGGCGATCTTGACGCTGCCTGGATCGAGCAGCTCGCGGAAGCGGTGCAGGTCGAGCGAGCCGTGATCGTCGACCGGGCAGACGACCAGCTCGGCGCCGGTCATCTCGCAGGCGATCTGCCAGGGCACGATGTTGGAGTGGTGCTCCATCTCCGTGACCATGACCTGGTCGCCGGGCTTGAGGGCGCAGGTCGGGTGATGACGGGCGTAGCTGTGGGCGACGAGGTTGATGGCCTCGGTGGCGCCGCGGGTGAAGACGACGCCGGCCGCGTCGGCGGCGTTGACGAAGCGGGCGAGCTTGAGCCGGGCGTCTTCGTAATCGCGGGTGGCTCGCTCGGCCAGGGTGTGCAGGCCGCGGTGGACGTTGGCGTTGTCGTGCGTGTAGTAGCGCTGGATGGCGTCGAGGACGGCGCGGGGCTTCTGGGATGTCGCGGCGTTGTCGAGGTAGGCCAGCGGCTTGCCGTGCACCTCTTGGGCGAGGATGGGGAACTCGTCGCGGATCGCGGCGACGTCGAGCGTCGGCGTCGATTGCGTGCCGGGGGCGGCGTTGGGGCTGGCGGAGGCGGGCATCATCGAGTCAGTCTAGGTGAGCCGGGTGCAGGCGCATGCGTTGGGCGGCGTGGTCGATGACCGCGTGGCGGAACGGCGTGTCGCGGATGTCGCCGATCGCGGGCATGCCGAGCATCCCGCCGGCGGTGGAGACGTGGGCTGAGGCGACGAGGTAGTTCATGCCGAACACGCCATCGAGGGTGAACGCCTCGCCGGTTTGGGGGTGGGTGATGGTGATGTCGAGGACGAGGACGGGGGCGTTGAGATAGACGAGGTGTTCGTCTTTCTTGGGGCCGGTTGTGGGGACGACGAGTTTCTCGATGAAGAAGCCGTGGACGTTCTTGATGCCGCCGACGCCGCCGATGGGCAGGGTGAACTGCCGGTCGGTGCCGGGGCCGTCGAGGCCGGAGCCATCAGGGCGGACGGTGACGCCCAGGGCGTTGGCGTGCTTCTCGGAGAGGATCGACGCGACGGCGCCGGTGTCGAGCAGCCAGGTGCCGGCGATGCGTTGGCCGTGGTGATGGAGTGAGAGGGGTTGCGGGCCCTCGCTCATCACCACGCCGAACGGGTCGGGGCCGATCATCGGCGATGGCGCGAGACTCGGCGGGTCGGCCGAGTCCGGGATCGTGCGCGTGAAGTCGGCGAAGTCGACGTAGGTCAGCGGGACGGTGACGGTATTGGCGTCGGGTCGTGGAATGTCGGGGTGACCGGGCGGGAGCAGCGACGTCTTCAGCAGCTCCAGGTCGCTCATCCCGGAAGCGTCCATCACCATCACGCGCCGCACCATCAGCGGCATCCCCGCCAGATTGATCGGCCCCGTGAGGTTCTCGAGCATCCCGCCGCCGGGCTTGACCTGCAGCCGGAGCGGCCCGCGCATGTGCTCGCCGATTTCGCCGCCAGCGAACGTACCGAGGTCGACGAACAACGGCGTCGTGACGGCGAACTCCTCGGTGCCCGCGACGCCTACGTCCTCGAACACCACGCGCCGACCGTCTTCGCTTTTCTCGTAGCTCAGCCCCATCGCCGCCGCCTGCGAGCCCGACAGCATGACGCCCGAGGCGCCCGTGTCGAGGAACGCCGTGAACGCCCCCGCCGCGCCACCGCCCCCCGCGAGCTGACCGATCGCTTCGCCGATCCCCAGGTCTTGCAAGGCCGGGTCGTCCAGCAGGTCCTTGAGCATCTCGGCCTGAGCCCCGGCCAGACCGCCCGTCGCCTCGCCGACGATCGGCTCGCCGTCGGCGGTCTGGCGAAGGGTCATCGTCACGCGCGGCTGGTCCAGCGCGGCCGGCTGCACGCCGTCGATCTCGAGCCCGGTCGTCGTGGGGGCCAGACCCGCCGCGGCGAGCGCAGCCACGCCGAGGAACAGGGTCAGTCGGAGCGAGCTGGGGGAGGCGTACGTCATACCCAACGGTACCCCCGGGCTCTGGGCCTAGTTCGTTGGCGCGGTCAGACCTCGATCGACAGGCCCTTGGCCTTGGGCAGCTTGTCGATCATCTGCTGCGCGAGCAGTTGGCGCACCGGCTGCAGGTCCATGCGGTCGAAGCCCTCGGCCGAGAAGGCGTAGATGAGCATGGCGCGGGCAACCTCTTCGCTCAGGCCGCGGCTCCGGAAGTAGAACACCGCCTCGGGGTCGACGTGCCCGGTCGTCGCGCCGTGCGTGCACTTCACGTCGTCGGCGTAGATCTCCAACTGCGGCCGAGCATTGATCCGCGCGTCGTCCGAGAGCAACATCGAGCGCGACGATTGCACGGCGTCGGTCTGCTGGCCCTTCTCGGTCACGAGGATGCGCCCGGTGAACACGCCGCGGGCCTCGTCCATCATGATGCCCTTGTAGTGCTGGCGGCTGCGGCAGCCGGGGGCGTCGTGGACGACGTGCATGGCGTTATCGAGCAGCTGCTTGCGATGGCCGACGTAGAGTCCGTTGATCAGGCACTCCGAATCGGTGCCTTGGAACATCGGCTCGACGTTGTTGCGGACGATCGCTCCACCGAGCAGCACGGTGTGCGACTTGACGTCGGACTTCTCGGCGAGCTGGATGTTCAGCGTCGAGATGTTGAAGGCGGCCTGCGACTCCTGCTCGAGCAGGTAGTGCTCGACCTCTGCACGCTCCGCGGCGAACAGCTCGGTCACCGCGTTGTTGAGATAGACGAGATCGGGGTCGGTCGTGACGTAGTGTTCGAGCACCGTGACCGAGGCCTCCTGGCCGGCGACGATGACGTTGCGCGGATGGGCGGCGACGAACGTGGTGGGGTCGTTGGTGGCCGTGGCGATCGACAGGATGCGCAATGGCTTGGCCGCGGTGACGCCGTCGGGGACGTGGACGAACACGCCGTCGCGCAGGTGGGCTGAGTTCAGCGCGGTGAACGGGTGCGGCGAGTCGCCGGCGAGGCGGTTGAGGGCGGGCTCGAGCAGGTCGCGATGATCCCGGGCGGCGCGGTCCAGCGGCACGCAGGTCACGGCCGGGCCGAGCTGGGCCGGGTCGCCCGATAGCTCGGGGGCGAACACGCCGTTGACGAAGACCAGATCGATCGCGTCGAGCCCGGGGACGGTGAAGCTGGCCAGGTCCTCGGCCGTCACGGCCGGCCGCTCGTCGTCCCAGAGAACGAAAGACTGAGTGACGATCGGCTTGAGCGGGGTGTATCGCCAGCGTTCGTCGTGCCGATCGGGCAGGCCGCCCAGCTCGTGGAACCGCGTTTGGCCGTGGTCGCGGAGCGGTTGCAGCCACTCGATGCCCGAGCAGAGCGGGATCGCCGAGTCGGGCGAGAGACCATCGGTGTCGGAGGTGGGGATGTCGAGGTCGGGAGCGGTCATGGTGGTCATGTTGCCGGATTCCGCGGTCGGGTGTTGGGGAAGGTCAGGCACCGGCGGTGGCGAGCTCGTTGACGCCATAAGGGGCGTAGCCCTGCGTCTCAAGCTTGGTGGCGAGCTCGGGCCCGCCGGACTCGACGATCTGGCCCTTGACGAGCACGTGGACGTGGTCGGGCTTGATGTAGTCGAGCAGGCGCTGGTAGTGGGTGATGAGCAGGAACGAGCGATTGCCGTCGCGCATCGAGTTGACGCCCTCGGAGACGATCTTCAGGGCGTCGATGTCCAGGCCGGAGTCGGTTTCGTCCAGCACGCCGAGCACGGAATCGAGCACGGCCATCTGGAAGATCTCGAACCGCTTCTTCTCGCCGCCCGAGAAGCCCTCGTTGACGTTGCGCTTCAGCATCTCGGGCTTGACCTTGATCTGCTGCGCCTTCTCGCGGAACAGCTTCATCAGGGCCGGGGCGTCGAGCTCTTCCCGGCCCTCGTACTCGCGCTTGGCGTTGACCGCCGCCTTGAGGAACTGCATCGCCGACACGCCGGGGATCTCGACGGGGTACTGGAACGCCAGGAACAGCCCGGCGTTGGCGCGTTCCTCGGGGTCGAGCTCCGTGAGGTCCTCGCCGTTGAAGACGATGGAGCCCTCGGTGATCTCGTAGTCCTCCTTGCCGGAGAGGACCTGCGCGAGGGTGGACTTGCCCGAGCCGTTGGGGCCCATGATGGAGTGGACCTCGCCGGGCATGATGGTGAGGTCGACGCCGTGGAGGATCTCGACGTCGGGCTCGTCCTCGATGCGGACGTGGAGGTTCTTGATCTCGAGGAGGGGGGTGGTCATCTATTTCCTAAAAAGTTTGAGGTGTAGGTTCAATGCAAGTGATGCCATGTAACACGGTCGCCAATTCGGCTTGCGACATGCCACGATCCACCGACATATGCATTCCATTCAGCTGAATATCTGAACCCGAAATGCCCGTGTTCTTCGTCTGTTCCGTTGCTTAAAACGTAATCACCAAGTGCATCGGAGGAATACGTGCGATTAATTCCAAACTGCTCGACAGATTGAAGCTTATTGATAGGGTTTCCTTCGGAGTCAACAAATTTAAAATTAAGAACCTGAATGCTGTCCCGCGAAATACCAGTTGCTTGCGCTAAATAAGACTTTGCCGCGCCTTCAGCGTAATACTCATGCTGATCCAGACGTGGACCGGCATAGGGCGATACTAAAGCCCAAAGCGAACCAGCAACAAGGTACAAGACAAAGATGGCGATCGGCGCAGCTATCAAATAAGCAGTAGTCTTTTTTGTCATCCCACACTTCCCTCCAAGCTCACGGCCAGCAGCTTGTTCGCCTCGACGGCGAACTCCATGGGCAGCTCCGAGAAGACCTCCTTGCAGAAGCCGTTGACCAGCAGGGACGTCGCGTCCTCTTCGCTGATGCCGCGGGCCTGGCAGTAGAAGACCTGGTCCTCGGCGATCTTGGTCGTCGAGGCCTCGTGCTCGGTGCGTGATGTCGTGTTGCGGACGTCGACGTACGGGAAGGTGTGGGCCCCGCATTGGTCGCCGATGAGGATCGAGTCGCACTGCGTGTAGTTGTGCGAGTGCGCGGCGCCCTTGTTCATCTGCACCAGCCCGCGGTAGGTGTTGTGCCCGCGGCCGGCGGAGATGCCCTTGGAGACGATCGTCGACTTGGTGTTCTTGCCGATGTGGATCATCTTGGTGCCGGTGTCGGCCTGCTGCTTGAGCGTGGTCAGCGCGACCGAGTAGAACTCGCCTTTGCTGTCGTCGCCCTTGAGGATGACCGACGGGTACTTCCAGGTGATCGACGAGCCGGTCTCGACCTGCGTCCAGGAGATGTGGGCCCGGTCGTGGGCGATGCCTCGCTTGGTGACGAAGTTGTAGATGCCGCCCTTGCCGTTCTCGTCGCCGGGGTACCAGTTCTGGATGGTCGAGTACTTGATGTCGGCGTCTTCGTGCGCAACGAGCTCGACGACCGCGGCGTGGAGTTGGTTCTCGTCGCGCATCGGGGCGGTGCAGCCTTCGAGATAGCTGACCTTGCTGCCCTTGTCGGCGATGATGAGCGTGCGCTCGAACTGGCCGGTGTTGCGGGCGTTGATGCGGAAGTAGGTCGACAGCTCCATCGGGCAGTCGCAGCCCTCGGGGATGTAGACGAACGAGCCATCGGAGAAGACGGCCGAGTTGAGCGTTGCGAAGACGTTGTCGGAGTACGGCACGACCGAGCCGAGGTACTTCTGCACCAGCTCGGGGTGGTTCTGCACGGCCTCGGAGATCGAGCAGAAGATCACGCCGGCCTCTTCGAGCTCTTTCTGGAAGGTGGTTTTGACCGAGACGGAGTCGAACACGGCATCGACGGCCACGGGCTTGGCGCTGCCCGGCAGGTCGGTGTTGCCGGCGGCGTGGCTGGTCTCGGCTTTGGTCGCCTCGGACTTGCTGGCGCGGGCCTCGGCGACGGACGACGCGGCGTCGGCGACGCCGAGCAGGACCTTCTGTTCTTCGAGGGGGATGCCGAGCTTGTCGTAGGTCTCGAGGATCTTGGGGTCGATCTCGTCGAGCGACTGGGGGTTCTGCTTGGGAGCGGCGTAGTAGCTGATCGCCTGGTAGTCGATTGGCGGGTAGCCATAAGGCAGGAAGACCCACTGGGGGTCGTCGTGCTTGTCCTGGAAGTGCTTGAGGGCCTTGAGCCGCCAGTCCAGCAGCCACGCCGGCTCGTTCTTCTTGGCCGAGATGAAGCGGACGGTGTCCTCGTTCAGCCCGGGTGGGGCGAACTCCTGTTCGATGTCCGTCTCCCAGCCCTCGGCGTAGGTCCGGCGGGCTTCGGTCAGGGCGGCGACTTCGGCGGTAGTGGTCATGGAATGGGGCTGATGGGGGTGTCGACGGGGGAACGGGTGGGGGCCCGGACGTCGCGGAACTTTAGAACTTTTCTAATCGACAGGCAAGTCGCCTGAACGTTTTGGACGACTGTAGACCGCCTCGCGGCCGCGCGTCGCGGAATGCCTGGAATGCTGGCACCGGAATCGCCGATGGCCTATCGTAGTTCGTCCCTCTGAGACCGGATCGCACCAGGATGTCGGTCCGATCAACCCCCGGAGCCCTCCATGTCCGCCACTCAGACCGAAACCGCCGGCATCACCCTGTCGGAGACCGCCGCCCGCGAGATCAAGACCATCATCGAGCGCGAAGAGCTCGACCCCGCCAACGTCCGGCTCCGCGTCGGCGTCAAGGGAGGTGGCTGCTCAGGCTTCAGCTACCTGCTCGACCTCACCGAGCAGCAGCGCGACACCGACGAGCAGTACGAGCAGCACGGCGTCCAGATCATCTGCGACCCCAAGTCCCTGCTCTACCTGCAGGGCACCTCGATCGACTTCAAGGACGAAGTCATGGGACGCGGGTTCGTCTTCAACAATCCCAACGCCACCAGCAGCTGCGGCTGCGGCTCGTCGTTCAGCGCCTGAGCCGGGCGGCCATGGCCCGCCGAGAGCTCGTCAGGGCTTTTCATCCGAACGCAGGTCCAGCCACGCCATCTGCTCGGGCGTGAGTTGGATGTCCAGCGCCGGCAGCGTGGTGGTTAGCTCGCGGAGTCGGCGGGGGCCAATCAGCGCAAACGAAGGGAACGGCTGGCAGAGCACGTAGGCCGCGGCGACGTTGATCGCCGTGACACCCAGGTCGCCGGCGAGGTCGAACGCCCGGCGACGGCGCTCGCGGTTGGGCTCGTGTTCCCACGAGTTGACGCCGGTCTGCAGCGCTTGGCCGTCGGGGTGCACAAACCAGCCGCGGGCCTGCGACGACCACGAGAAGTTGGCGATCTGGTGCTCGGTGAGCGCCGCGACCGACTCGGGGTCCGAGCTGGCGACGCACCCTCGCCAGACCGGGTCGTACATCCGAGCCAGCGAGAAGTTGTTGGACAGGACGGAGAAGCCGTGCTTGCCGTTGGCCTTCGCGTACGCATTGGCATCGAGCAGGCGTTCGAGCGTCCAGTTGGACCCGCCGAACACCGTGATCCGCCCGGCATCGACGTGGGCCGACAGGCAGTCGACGAACTCCCCGACGGGGATATCGAGGTTGTCGCGGTGCATGATGTAAATGTCGGTGTGGTCGGTCTGCATCCGCTCGAGCGACACGGCCAACTGGCTGTCGATCGAGGCGGGGTCGCAGTTGGGCGTGTGGGCGCCCTTGGTGAGCAGGACGCACTCGTCGCGGACGCCGCGTGTGCTGAACCAGTGACCGAGAAGCGTTTCGATCCGCCCGCCGTGGTACAGCCACGCCGTGTCGAAGGCGTTGCCGCCGGACTCGAACCAGGCGTCCCACATGACCGCGCCCTGCGAGAAGGCCGCCTGGTTGTCGCAGCCCATGACGAAGCGCGAGACGGGCTTGTCGAGCCCAGGCACCCGGCCGAAAGTCATGTTGTGCTCGCTCGGCTTGGCGATGGCCCGGCCGTGCAAGGGCCGCGCGAAGACCTCGGGCGTCTCGTGCGGGTACTCCAGCTTGACGGCGTGCCGCCAGAGGTCGAGCGTCTCGGCCTGGCTCAGCGAGTCGGCGTAGCTGAGGCCGGGCGCCGACGCCTCGGCCCGGCCCGCCAGGATGTCTTGCGCTGTCGCCTCGGCCTCCATCGCGTACGAGGTCATCGACTCCTCGAACGCGATGGTCTCAACGGGCTGACCGCGGCGATGGATCTCGATCGTGAACGCCCCGCCGCTCTGCCGATCGTTCGCCCAGGGGTCGGACGCGATCAGGTGCCCCTCGGTGCCCATGACGATGAGCCCCGTGTTGCCGGGTGTGTGGATGCCGGTCGACAGCTCGGCGATCGGGCCGTTCTCGAACGAGAGCAAGGCGGCCGCGGCGTGATCGACGCCGGTGGGCCCGAGCTTGGCCACGCCCGTGACCTTGTCGGGGTGAGCAAAGTGTTCCTGAACGTCGGGCATGGCCGCGGCGGCGAGCACACGCGACAGCGACACGGGGTAGCAGCCGACGTCCAGGATGCCGCCGCCGGCCAGCTCCGGGCTGAAGAGCCGCGATTCGGGGTTGAAGCCCGCGTTGAACCCGAGCTGGCAGCGGATGATCTGCACCTCGCCGATGGCCCGGTCAGCCAGCAGGTCCATGACGCGGTGGACCACGGGGTGCCGCCGCTCCTTGAACGCCTCGGCGAAGTACACGCCGTTGGCAAGGGCGGCCTCGATGATCGCCTCGACCTGCGGGCGGTTGAGCCCGGCGGGCTTCTCGAGGAACACGTGCTTGCCGGCTTCCGCGGCGCGGATGGCCCACTGGGCGTGCGACGTGTGCGGCGTAGCGATGTACACCGCGTCGATCGTGTCCGACGCGAGCAGCTCGTCGTACGAACCGAACGCCGTCGGAATCCCGAACTCCTTGGCGAACGCCTCGGCCGAGTCAAGCGTGCGTGACGCGACCGCGGCGGGCGTGGCAGAAGGCGCATCGTGCAGGGCTTTGGCCATGGTCTTGGCGATGGCGCCGGTGGAGATGATGCCAAAGCGGACGGGGGCAGCAGGCGGAGGGGAGATGCTCATGCGCGGGAGGTTAACGACCAGACACTCGCCTGTGGGCGTTTCAGCGGCGTAGCAACAAAAAAGCTGCCGTTGCTGAAGGTTTTCTAGACTGGGCCTGTGGAGAACGCGGCCTCAGACCACGGATGGTTGGCTCCCGGCGGGGCCGTGGCGCGGCGGCTGGGCGAGACCTTCGAGGACCGCCCCCAGCAGCGCGAGATGATCGAGCGCGTCCGCGCCTGCCTGACCGACGGCGGGCCGCTGATGGTCGAGGCCGGCACCGGCGTCGGCAAGAGCTTCGGCTACCTCGTCCCCGCCATCGAGCACCTGCTGGCCCGCAAGGCCGACGGCAAGAAGCCCAAGATCGTCGTCTCGACCCATACCATCGCCCTGCAGGAGCAGCTCGTCGAGAAGGATATCCCGCTGCTGCGGGCGGCCGTCGGCGAGGAGTTCACCGCCGTGCTTGTCAAGGGCCGGGGCAACTACGTCTCGCTGCGTCGTGCGAGCCGGGCGTGGGAGCGACGGGCGATGCTCTTCGACGAGTCGGCCTCGGCCCGGTCGATCGAGGCCGTGCTCGAGTGGATCGACGGCACGACCGACGGCTCGCTCGCCACCCTGCCCAAGCTCGACGACCCCGGCGTCTGGAACGAGGTCCGCAGCGACCGCGAGGACTGCCTCGGCCGGCGTTGCCCGACCTACAAGGAGTGCCACTACCAGTCGGCCCGACGTCGCATGGAGCACGCCGACCTGCTGGTCGTCAACCACGCCCTGTTCTTCGCCGATCTCGCCATGCGTGGCCAAGACGGCGCGAGCGTCGGCATCCTCCCGCCGTACGACGCCGTCGTCCTCGACGAGGCGCACGCCATCGAGGACGTCGCGTGCGAGCACTTCGGGCTGAGCGTCACGCGCTACCAGGTCGCTTACCTGCTCTCGCGCTTGGCCCACGCGCGGCGCGAGCGTGGCGTGCTGTACACCCTCGGCCGCAAGCTGCCCGGCCCCGTCGTCGGCTCGGCGCTGCAGGCCGTCGACGACACCCGCCGCGCCGCCGACGGCTTCTTCGACGAGCTGCTCGCCTGGCAGTCCGAGCGCGGCCGCGAGAACGGCCGGATCGACGAGCCCAACGCCGTCGACATCTCGGCCGTCGGCGGCCGCATCGACGAGCTCACCATCGCCCTCACCCGCGCCGCCGACCGGGCCGAGAGCGAGGACGACCGGCTGGAGCTGCGCAGCTACGCCCGCCAAGCCGCCGGCGTCGGCGCGACGATCAACGCCCTGATCACGCAGAGCGAAGAGGGCCACGTCTACTGGCTCGAGCACGAGACCGCCGGGCGGTTCGACCGCGTCCGACTCAAGTCCGCCCCCGTCGAGGTCGGCCCGGCCCTGCGCGAAAAACTCTTCGACCGCGAGCCCGAGCCCGACCGCCGCCTGCCCGTGATCCTCACCAGCGCCACGCTCGCCACCGGCGGTAACTCATCCAAAGACCCCTTCGGCTATGTCGCCCGACGCCTCGGCTGCGACGGCCCGCCCGAGCAAGGCGGCGCCGTCACCGCCCGCCTCGGCTCGCCGTTTGACTACGCCAACCAGGCCGAACTCCACCTCGACGGCACGATGCCCGAGCCCAGCTCGCGCGACCACTTCGACCGCCTCACCGACGCCCTGCTCCACCACCTCGACCGCTCCGATGGCGGGGCCTTCGTCCTCTTCACCAGCTACGGCTGGCTCCGCAAGGCCGCCGACCGGCTCCGCGGCCCGCTCGACCAGCGCGGCATGCCGCTGCACGTCCACGGCGACGGCACGCCGCGCGGCCGGCTGCTCGAACGCTTCACCGAAGACCGCCGCTCCGTCCTGCTCGGCACCGCGTCGTTCTGGCAAGGCGTCGACGTCCGCGGCGACACTCTCCGCAACGTCATCATCACCCGCCTGCCCTTCGCCGTCCCCGACCGCCCGCTGATCGAGGCCCGCATCGAGCGCATCGAACGCGCCGGCGGCAACGCCTTCCGCGACTACTCGCTCCCCGAGGCCGTGCTCAAGTTCAAGCAGGGCTTCGGCCGGCTCATCCGCAGCCAGTCCGACCGCGGCAGCGTCGTTGTCCTCGACCCCCGCATCGTCACCAAACGCTACGGCCGCGCGTTTATCGACGCCCTGCCGGAGGTGCGCATCGTCGAACGGCTTGAGGATCGCCTGGACGACGCCGTCAGCTGTAGATAACAAGGTGCCAACGGGTACCGTGTGCAGCGGCCGCGACGAGTTGTTTCTCGAAGACTTTCAGATCTTGCTGAACGCACTCGGGGTTATCGATGCGTTTGGTCTTGCCTCGCATGTAATCAAGAAGGCATCGGACAACACTCAGTCCGCGATCGGGTGTGTGCCAAGTTGGTGACGCAATCGCCGCTTCATCGAACGAAGATGGATCGTCTGGATCGCCACCGGCTTCCACAATTGCCTGCTCGCGTGTTTCTGAGCAGAAGCTGTATATCGACGGTTGACGAGCTCGTTTGAGCACGCGCTCGAGCTCATCGGCCGCGCGTGCGATGCACTTGCCATTGACGTCTTCGGTCCAGCCGCCCGAGCCGTCCTCAAACGCGAGATAGAACGCAACCCCCATCGTGATTCACTCACCCGATATTCATCAACGGACTCGCCTTCCCAAACTCATCCGCGAACACCAACTCGGTCAGCGGCTTGCGGACGCGCTCGGCCGTCTCGGCCTCGGCGAGCCCGTCGGGCAGTTGACCCGGGTTGCCGCCGTAGCCGATCGCCGCGGCGCCGAACGGCTCGTAGTCCTCGGGCACGGCGTAGGTGTCGCGCATGCGGTCGAGGTCGACGCCGGCCATCTGGTGCACGAAAAGCCCCATCGCGGTCGCCTGCAGGCTGAGCTGGCCCATCGCCAGGCCCAGGTCGTGGTGGGCGCAGCGGTTGGGCTTGTCGTTCTTGGCGAACTTCGTGCTCACGAAGGTGAGCATCAGCACCGGCGCGTCCTTGACCCACAGCTGGTTGGCCTCGGCCAGGCAGCCCAGGGCGGTCTCGAACGGGGCGCCGTCGGCCTTCTTGGTCAGGACGAACCGCCACGGCTGCTCGTTGAAGCTCGACGCCGCCCACCGCGCGGCCTCGAGGATGCAGCGCAGTTTGTGGTCCTCGACCGGTCGATCGGCGAACGCCCGTGGCGACCAGCGGCGCTTGATGACATCGAGGATGGGCAGTTGGGCGGGGGCGGACTTTTCCATGGCGGTTCGCGACGGGGCTGATGGGAGGACACAAGCTCGGAGTAGCGAGGAGTTTAGCGGCTCGCCTCGGTTGTGTCGGAGTCGCCCAGGAAGCGACGCCGCGTCACCAGCCAGTGATCGCGTAGCCGCTCGGCCATGAGTTCTTGCACGTCAGCGTCGGCGTCGGCCGGCACGGGCCCCACCCAAGCCGTCAGCGGCGCCATCGCTTGCCAGCCGTGTTTGTGGAACAGCTCCTCGACTAATCCGTGGGGCAGGTCGCCGCGTGGCACCAACCAATCGTCCAGCGCCACCGCCGCGACGCGTCGCCGCTCGGCCGTGCGCTGGGCGGGCTCAGCCATCAGCGTCGGCACCACCAACCCCCACCGCACCAACGGCATCGGGAGCACTTGTGGCGTGACCAGCAGCAACGCGGGGTCCCACCCCGCCTCGCCGCCGCCCTGAAGCCACAAGCCCAGCCGTAGCATCGACGCCTCGGTGAAATCGTCCGTCGAAGCCAATCGCTCGGTCAACAAGTCTGCATGCGTCCCCGTGGCCCCCGCGAGCAACGCCCCCGCGCGCCGCTCGACCGGATCAAACGACCGCAGCAATGCCCCCGCCAACTCCCCCTGCTCCGCCTCCTCGATCGGCGTCACCCCCGCCCGCAGGCACGTCAAGGCCAACGCCTGCAGCCCAGGGGCATCGCTCGAAAGACCGGCCAGCAGCTCGCCTTCGGGAGCGTCCGGCAAGACCACCGACGCCGCCGGCCGCAGCGAAGATGCCGACGCTGCCCGGGCGTCGAGCAGCCGTCGAGCCACGTCGTCCGCCAGCGATCCTGGCCTTGCTTGCTCTTCGTTGACCGCGATGTCAATCAGCCAGCGACGCGCCAGTTCGCCGACATCGCCCTCGACGCCGGCAAGCTCACCCACGGCCGCTGCCGCATTTATCTGCACAGCAGGGTCTGAATCGAAACACATCGCTATCAGCGGCGCGCCCTTCGCCTCGTCGTACGGCTCGCCGTTCGGCAGGTCAACGATCATCCAGATCGCACGCACCCGCGCCTCGGGGATTGGCGACTGCGTCATCTTGGACAACCAAACAAGCCAAACCCTCGAAGGGATTCGGTCGACACGCCACTGGCCAACAGACTCGACGGCTTGCCGAAGCCGTTCGAACGCTCGATCACCATCCAAGGATTGCTTTCGCGCGGCGTCGAGCATGGCGCCGTACACGGCGTGCTGTGCCGCTTCTCCATGCGTCGGATCGGTTAGATGGCTGACCGCGTACCCGGTCGCCCGCTGCCGCACCGCGTCGTCCGGGTGATCCAACTGCGACAGCCGCACGCATCGCTCCACATACGGCGCCGCGACGTACGCCGCCGGCACCGCCGCGGTCACCAGCACCAACGCCGTGATGGCAAACGGCACCAGCCGTCGCTTGCGAGTCATCCGGCCATTATCGCGCAAGGACCGGGCCCGCGGCGCAGAGCCGCGCGCCCGGTCGGGGGGAGGGAGCTGATCGAGGCCGGTCGGCGATCACGCCGCCGCGTGCCGGCAGAGGTAGAAGTAGTTGATCGGGTCGTGCTCCAGCTCGTGCACCTCGACCGTGCCGAAGCCCGCCTCGGCAAACATCCGCTCGGCGACCTGCCGGCCCCACATCGCGCCCAGTCCCCGCCCACCCTGCCCGAGCGAGACGCTCATGCAGTGCATCATCGAGACGGTGTACATGAACGGCGCCAGCGGATGATCCATGTTGTCGGCGTGGCTGGACTGGCCCTTGATGTCCTGGCAGAAGTACAACCCGCCCGGCCGAAGCGCCCGGTTGATCGTCGCGAGCATCGCCTCGGGGTCGGCCTGGTCGTGCACCGAGTCGAAGGTGAAGATCACGTCGTACGCGTCCTCGTGCGTCAGCCTCGCCGCGTCGCCGACCATGAACTGCACGTTGCCCAGCCCGCGGTGGATCGCCTCGGCGTTGGCGGCGTCGATCGCGCTGCCGAGCATGTCTACGCCGGTGAATCGGCTGTCGGGGAACATCTCCGCCAGCCGCAGGATCGCCATGCCCTGCCCGCAGCCCAGATCCAGCACGTCGACGCCCTGCTCGAGCCGGTCCCGCAGCGTGGGGTCCAGCGGCAGCAGGTGCTCGTCGAGCGCCGCCACGACGGTCTGGCCCGACTCCTCGGCCATCACCTCGTTGAACCGATTGTAGTCGGCGTAGTCCAGCCCGCCGCCGTGGCGGAAGGCGTCGACGATCTTGTCCTCGGCGCTGGCGAGCACGTTTACCCACTGCGTGGTCACGGCAAAGCAGTTCGGCGACGACGCCCGCGTGAGAAGCGCCGCGTGTTCGTCGGGCAGCCAGTACGTCATCTCATCGGGGTCGTGGTGGACGATCCCGCCGGTGACCATGCCGCCCAGCCACTCACGCACGTAGCGCTCGTTGAGCTCGGCCGCCTCGGCGATCTCGTCGGTCGTCCTGGGCCCCAGCCCGGACATCGCGTCGAACAGACCGGTGCGGTGCGCGACCGACATCATCAACACCAGCCCGGCGCCGTTGAGCATGTCGGCGATCTTGTTGCCCAGCGCCTCGGTGTCGGCGGTGGGGAGGGTCATGTTGCAGGCCTGACACATCGTGAACTCCTTTCGTCGTGGAACCTCGTTCTCGCGAGCGGGCATCCGTCACCCTCGCGAGGGGGCAAACAGAGCAACGGGAGTGCCGATGGGTTTGATTGCCGGGGCGCAAGAAAAAACCCACGCGTCGGAACGCGTGGGTTTCATGGGGTCTTTTGGGAAGCTGAACTTACTTGAGCTCGACGTCGCCGCCGGCGTCCTTGATCGCCTCGGCGAGCTTGTCGGCCTCTTCCTTGGGCAGGGCTTCCTTGACGGTCGAGGGGGCGCCGTCGACGAGCTCCTTGGCTTCCTTGAGGCCCAGGCCGGTCGCCTCGCGGACGGCCTTGATGACCTTGATCTTCTGGTCGCCGGCGGCCTTGAGGACGACATCGAACTCGGTCTTCTCCTCGACCTCTTCAGCGGCACCGCCGTCGCCGCCACCGGCGCCGGGGGCCATCATCACGGCGCCACCGCCGGCGGCGGGCTCGATGCCGTAGTTTTCCTTGAGGTACTCAGCGACCTCGACGGCCTGCTTGAGGGTCAGGCCGGCGATCTCGTCGCCGATCTTCACGATGTCTTCTGAGAAATCTGCCATGGTTCTACGCTCCCGTGGTGCTGCCCGCTCGATAGGTCGCCGAACGCCGACGATTTAATCCTGTTGGAGCCAGTCGAGAAACGGGCGGTTTGGGGTCTTGGGGGTTGAAGTTTGGGGAATGGGGTCCGTTGGGGGTTACGCGGACTTCTTGAGTTCGCCGCCCTTGTCTTCGACGGCCTTGAGCAGCGCGGCGGCCTTGCCGGCGGTGCCCTTGATGGCGCCGGCAAGGTTCGCGCCCTGGTCGGTCATGGTCTTGCTGAGCATCGACGCCGGGCCAAGCAGAGCGCCGACCAGCTTGCCAATCGCCTCCTCGCGGGTCGGGTACTTGCTGAGAGCCTCGACCTGCTTGGCGTCGCCAAACAGCGAACCCTCCATCACCGCGCCTTTGATTTCCAGGTACTCGCGGCCCTTCTTTTCGTCCATCAGCTGGCGGGCGATGTTCACCACGCTGCCGTCGGCGTCGATCGAGTAGACGAACGCGCACGGCCCGTTGAGCACCTCGCCCACCGGCTCGAGCGGCGTGCCCTCGATGGCCCGCTTGGCCTGCGAGTTCTTCACGATCGTGACGCGCATGCCCTTCTCGGCGAACTGATTGCGCATCTCGGTGTTCACCGTGCCCTCGACCGCGTTGAGGTGCACGACCACGACGCCGTCGCGGTCGACGAACTTGCGCTTGTAGCTCTCGGTGATCAGGTCTTTGACGAGCTTGCTCATGGTTAGCTCCTGGGCTCTGGCCCGGGCGGTGGGTCAATTCGGGGGTCAGAACGCGACGTTGACGCCCGGCGTCATGGTCGCCGAGAGGGAGATCTTCTTGACGTACGCGCCCTTCGTGCTGGAGGGCTTCATCTTCTCGATGTGATCGATGAACGCCTGGGCGTTGTCGATCAGCTTGGGGCCGTCGAAGCTGAACTTGCCGATGACGCCGTGGACGTTGCCGCCGTCGTCGTTGCGGAACTCGACCTTGCCGGCCGCGTACTCCTTGACCGCCTCGGCGATCTTCGGCGTCACGGTGCCGGCCTTGGGCGAGGGCATCAGGCCCTTGGGGCCCAGCGTGCGGCCGAGCTTGGCGACGACCTTCATCATCGGCGGCTCGGCGATCGCCACGTCGAAGTCCATCCAGCCTTCCTCGATCTTCTTGACGAGGTCCTCGGCGCCGGCCTCGATGGCGCCGGCGGCCTTGGCGGCCTCGACCTTGTCGATCGAACAGAACGCCACGACCCGCTTGGTCGCCCCGATGCCGTGCGGCAGGGAGACCGAGCCGCGGATCATCTGGTCGGCCTGCTTGGGGTCGATGCCCAGGTGCAGGCAGAGATCGACCGTCTGATCGAACTTGGTGGCCTTGAAGCCCTTGAGCTTGGCGATCGCCTGGGGCAGCGCGAGCGCTTCTTCGGTGGCTTTTTCGAGGTCGGCCTTGCGTCGTTTGCTGATTCGTGCCATGGGTTGCTCCTTGCGGCTGCCTTAGCGGCTGGCCATCAGCTCCTCGACGCCCTCGACCGTGATGCCCATCGACCTTGCCGTGCCCGCGAGGATCAGGGCCTTGGCGTCGATGTCGTGACCGGTGAGCTCCTTGCCCTTGCTGTCGTCAGAGGCGATCTCTCGGAGCTGATCGACGGTGACCTTGCCGACCTTGTCGGTGTGCGGCCGGCCCGAGCCCTTGTCCACGCCGGCCGCGTCCTTGATGAGGACGGCCGCGGGCGGTGCCTTGAGCTCGAAGGTGAAGGAGCGGTCCTTGTAGACGGTGATGACGCAGCCGACGACCTTGCCGTTGAGGTGGGCCGAGGCGGCGTTGAACTGCTGGATGAACTGGCCGGGGTTGACGCCGTGCTGGCCGAGCGCGGGGCCGATGGGCGGGGCGGGGGTCGCCGAGCCGCCGGGGGCCTGGATCTTGAATTGCGAGGAGATTTCCTTCTTGGCCACGGTGGGCCTCCTTCCGAGTTGCGCCGACGCCGATCGCCGCCGGGCCAAATCTTGGCCAGTGGCAACTCGCAGGGTCGACTCGCGTCTCCCACGATCCTGGCTCGTGGTGGGCCCTGAATTGATCTCGCCCCGCGGAGAGGCGAGCCACACAAGATATCCGCTGCCCCTGCCGCGTCAACCACCTCGAATCACGCGACGACTCGGGCGGGCCGGGCTCTGTCACGGGATCGGCGCCGGCCCGCGCTTAAGGTGATCGTCACCCCGGGCCGCTCGGTCGCGGGCGGCCTGCCAAGCGTCTCCTGCAGCGGCCTTCCCCTGGCGGTTCGGCCGCGTGGCCGGGCCACGTAGTCCGCGATCTCCGCCAGCCAGACGCCCCCGACGTGCAGCGTCGTCCACAGCGTCTGCCCCAGGCTCAGCCGGGACCGAAACGCCATCCGCCACAGCCGCCGCGGTCGCAGGTGGAACCACAGCTCCACCAGCTTCACCGCCGCGAACACCTCCCACGGCCGCATCCGATCGGTCGCCAGCACCTGATGCCGATAGTCCCAGCGGGCCTGGTCCGGCTCGACGACCGCCCGATCGGCCTGGGCGACGGCGTACGGCGTCCAGCTGTGCGGCGTCACGTACATCGCGTTGAGGAAGTCGCCGTCGTACGCGGCAAGCACCCGCCCGGCCCGCGCGAAGTCGCGCCAGCGCTCGCCGCCCAGCCCGGTGATGTACCCGATCACGGAGTAGATGCGGTGCTCTCGAAGCAACCGGCACGCCTGGAAATCGACCCGGCCATTGCTCTTCTTGCGCACCTCGCGCAGGACGGCGTCGTCCGTGGACTCGATGCCCATGAGGACATAGAGGATGCCCGCCTGGCGGTACAGGTGCATGATGTCGGCGTCGCGGACGAGGTCGGTCGCGCGGATCGTCGCGAAGAAGTGCACGTCCAGGTCGCGCTCGATGATCCGCTCGAGCAGGTCACGCCAGACGTGCTTGAGTGTCGTCGGGTTCTCATCGGCCAGGGTGATGAAGCGCACGCCGTGCTCGCGATGCAGCCGCTCGATCTCGTCGACGAGTTTCGCCGGGTCGCGGTGACGCCACCGCACCCAGAACCCGTGCTGACCGCAGTAGGTGCAGCGGTGCGGGCAGCCGCGGGAGAACTGGATGATCGCCGCCCGCCCGAGCCCGAAGCAGCGATACAGCCGCCAGTCCTCGATGAGCTCCCAGCCGACGCGGTAGTCGTCGAGGCGCTCGATCGGTGGGCGGTCGGGGTTGCGGACGACCTCGCCGCGCCAATCGCGAAACGTCGTGCCCGCGACGCCCCGCAACGGCAGGTCATCGGCGTCCGCGCCACGCTCGGCCAAGGCGTTGACCAAGCCGACCGCCGTGGCCTCGCCCTCGCCGCGAACGACGACGTCGACGCACGGGTGCTCGATCAGCACACGCTCGTCGTGGTACGTGGGCCAAACCCCGCCGTAGACCGTGACCGCCTCGGGCCGGGCCGCCTTGATCGCGTTGAGCACCCGGACGCAGGTCGGGTGAGCCGGCGTGGACCCGGCGTGACCGATCATGACGACCTGCGCCGCGACCTCACGGACGCGCTGGACGATCGCCGGGTCGCCGAGGTGTCGTGCCTCGGCGTCCAGCAGCGTGACGCGGTGCCCGGCGTCGAGCAACGCCCCGCCGACGCACAAAAGACCCAAGGGAGTCTGGTGCCCCACCCCGACGTTGGACGTGATCGTCTGATAAGGCGGATTGATCAGCAGGACGTGCAACGGTCGGCGATGGGGTGCCATGACTCCCTCGGATCTGCCCGGAAGGGCCGTTCGGTGATCGATTTTCTTTGCGACAGTTATTTCTGTCTTAACTGAAATTAATGTATCAATCGAATCCTTCTTTGCAACGGCTTCTCGCCGATTTCTTGTCGATCCCGGCTCTGATGCCACCTGCCCGGGTCGGGCCCTGGGGCGCAAGAAAAAGCCCCGCTTGCCGGTTGGCTGCGGGGCTTGAAGAGGAAGTGGCCAGACCCGGACTTGAACCGGGGACACCAGCATTTTCAATGCTGTGCTCTACCAACTGAGCTATCTGGCCCAGGGCCCCGGCCTCGGCCGGAGCGAGCCCCAAAGGCTATCGCCACGCCCTGCCGTGTCAAGGCGTACGATCACGCGATGCGTGCCGGGTCGCTGATCTCTCCCGCGATGGTCCTCGCCGCCTATCGGGCCGGCGCGTTCCCCATGGCCGACGACCGCCACGGCCGTGTCGGGTGGTTTTCGCCCGACCCGCGTGCCCTGCTGCCCCTCGACGACCGGTTCCGCGTCCGCCGCTCCCTGGCCAAGCGCGTCCGCCACGCCGGCTACCGCGTCACCTTCGACCACTGCTTCGCCGACGTCATTCACGCCTGCGCCACCGCCCCCCGCCCCGACGACGCGGGGACGTGGATCAGCCGCGATATCGAGGCGGCCTATGTCGAGCTGCATCACGCCGGCTACGCTCACTCCGTCGAGGCCTGGGTCGACGATCAACTCGCCGGCGGGCTCTACGGCGTGGCGCTCGGGGCCGCCTTCTTCGGCGAGTCCATGTTCAGCCGCGCCACCGACGCCTCGCAGGTCTGCCTGGTCAAGCTGGTCGACCACCTCCGCGCGTGCGGCTTCGCGCTGCTCGATACCCAGTTCGTCAACCCCCACCTCGAGCAGTTCGGCGTGATCGAGCTGCCACGCGCCGACTACCTCGCCCGGCTCAACGCGGCCGTCAGCGCGACACCCGGCGAACCGTCCGCTTGGCGGCCCGCTTGAACAGCCACAGCTTGAACATCCAGCCCGCCAGCCGGCGCACCCCGATCGCTCGGCGGAGCTTGCCGATCACGGGATCACCAGCTCGTTGCCAACAATCAGCCGCGTGGGCTCGACGCCGGGGTTGGCCTCGACGATCTCCTGCCAGCGGACGGCCGTGCCGTAGTACCGCTGGGAGATCTGCGAGAGCGTGTCGCCGGGGGCGATGGTGTGGGTCGTGCCGCCGCCGGTCGCGGGCGCCGCGGCGGCGCCGACCGGAGCCGAGGGCAGTGGGCCCTCGCCCGGGATGACGATCTCGTTGCCGACCAAGAGGCGGTTGGGCTCGATGCCGGGGTTGGCCTCGACGATCTCCGGCCAACGGGCCGCGGCGCCGAGGTAGCGCTGCGAGAGCTCTGAGAGCGTGTCACCGGGGGCGAT
>JBCBUE010000033.1:0-35114 GCA_039818285.1 Planctomycetota bacterium
ATCATCGAGCCAGGCTAGCCTGGCTCGATGATGCAAAGACTCGCACAACAACTGGTACTGAAACGGGTGTAGGCGCAAGCTTGGCTTCGAGTCGCCCGACGGTCTTAGCCAGGTCGTCATGCTCGTCAACATCACGACCTCGCCGATCGAAGCGAACCTAGCCGGTGTTTCGGGCCACGGCACGCGTTACACCCTGACCAGCGGCATGGCTGACGGACCCGAGCAGACGGAGTTCCTCTCCGGCGAAACGATGGAGCTGCCCGGGCTATCGGTCACTGTGATCAAGGTGCAGTGATTGGTGAGCGGTGAGTAGTTCAACTTGCTCACGCGGTGGTATGTGGCTATTTCTCGCTTTGTCGTTTAGTCGAGATTGGCGTTGGCATTATTCAAACAGACCTGCCTGATGTTGCGATTAAATCGCTCGATCTGGATCAATAGCGGCGAAGTGATGTGATCAGGATGATTGCAGATTATCAAGCTGGCGCCGTGGGAGAAGGTCAAGGGCGCCATAGATTTACGATAATGGAATGAGTTCCGGCCCCCTGCCAGCGCGGTCCATTTCGATCGCCATCCCTCGGAATGCTCTAGACTTGCGCTCTCTGGCCTGAGATCGGGGTTCATTTCGGGAGATCATGGTGCGATTCGTTGATCCATTGATGTTGTTTGTCATCTGTGCGACTCGTTGGGACCAGGCCAAGCAGATTCTCTACCTCAAGCGAGAGCTGGAGGTGCAGCGGGCTCGGCTGCCCAGACATATCAAGACCACGTCCGCGGAGCGAGCCATCCTGCTGCGGTTCGGCAAGCCGGTCGGCAAGGCCATTGAGGGGTTGATCACGCTGGTTCATCTGTCCACGTTCCAGCGGTGGGTGCGGGAGGAAGAGAAGCAAGCCAACAAGCCGAGACGTAAGCGAAGAACGCCCGAAGAGATCGCGGCGTTGATCGTTCGCATCGCTCGAGAGATCGGGGTGGGTTATGGCCGCATCGCGGGTGAGCTTCGCAAGCTGGGGATCCGGCGGGTGTGCAAGAGCACCGTTGCCAACATCCTCAAAGACCACGGCATTCAAGCGGCACCTTTGAGACCACGGTCCACGTGGAAAGAGTTCATCGAGCGTCACAAGGACACGCTGTATGCGTGCGACTTTTTCACCAAAGAGGTCTGGACGCCTTTGGGCAGAAGTAAGTTCGACATCCTGGCGATGATCCACATCGGCAGCCGGAAGGTGACCATCTTGGGCATTACCGATCACGCCGGTGGGGCTTGGATGGCCCAACGGGCTCGTGAACTCGCTGAGTTCTTTAAGCAACAGGACCTGCCGCCGTTGATGCTGATGCATGACCGGGACCCACGGTTCACCGGCCGGACCTTCGATGGCCTGCTGCAGAGAATGGGTGTCCCGGCTCAGCCCTTGAGCCCTGCTTCACCGAACCTCAATGCTCATATGGAGCGATGGGTTCAGTCCATCAAGACCGAGTGCCTGGATCACTTCATCGTCTTTGGTGAGAAGCATCTTCGCTATCTCGTGGATGAGTACGTGGACTACTACAACACCGTCCGGCCCCACCAAGGTATCGGCAACGAAACGATCCCCAGGTTGAAGCTGGTCACCGATGAACCGCTGGGTGAGGTGGTGTGCGAAACACGGCTAGGCGGCCTGTTGAAGCATTACCGTCGCGCAGCGTAGGCCTCAGAAGTCAAATTCACTACCAGACTGAGCGCCGTGGCTTCGCTTTCTGCTGCGCAGAAACCAAAACCACGGCCAAGTCCAAGCGATCTTGGATGCCAAAGAACGAGATCTGGACATTAAAAATCAAGGCTTTTCGCCGAACGATCCTGTTGGACCACGCGATTCTGGTGAAAACCAAGCGTAAGGCAGCCCAGATTGCCGTCCATCAACATTTTGGAGTAGGCCCCGTTACCCTAGGTACTGTATATACCTTGGCAGGGTTTATCTCGCGGTTTCAAGGAGTCTACAATCCGCGTGGAGTGCCAGTAAATAAATTCCGCCTTGATAGAATAGCCACGGTAACTTGCGGTCTAAACACTCATCAGCTTGGTTTGACCGAGCGATGCGATGCCGCTCATCATCTATCAGCCCGCAGTTTTTCGCCGAGCGCGAGGATGATGGGTGCAAAGCTGTGGCCGTCGTCGTCGACGGGTTGCTTGTCTTCGAGGTAAGCGATGGGGGTGCCTTTGCGGGGGCCTTCGCCGGGGCAGAGGCAGCCGGGGCAGCAGAGGTGGGTTTGGAAGTCCTCGCCGATGCCGTGGTCGATCAGGCCGTCGAGGCCGCGGTCGAAAGCGGGGCCATAGCGGTCGGGGTCGAGCAGGCCCAGCCGCATCCCGACGCCGTACCCGTAGAGGATCAGCCCGGTGGCGGAGGATTCTTCCCAGGCGTGGGTATCGGGCACTTCCTGTCGCCAGAGGCCGCGTTCGGACTGGTGGGGCAGCAAGGCGTCGGAAAGCTCGACGAACATACGCTGCGCTTCTGGCAGGTGTGGTGAATCGGCGGGCAGGTGCTGGACCAGCTCGGTGAGCGCGATATGGCCCCAGCCGTTGCCGCGGCCCCAGTGGTCGGTGCTGAGCCGTCCCGGGCCGACGAAGCCGCGGCACTGGTGCAGCAGCCCGTTGTGGGGGTTGCGGAAGACGCGGTAGTGCTCGAACGCTTGTTTGGCTGACTCGTCGATGTAACGCGGTTCGTTGAGGGCGAGGCCCGCGAACAGGAGGTACGGCGTGACGGCCATCGCAACATCGATCCAGACCTGCTCCCGCTTGGGGCAGTGGGGCATGCTCATGAGCCCGTCGCGATCGCGGACGGCGAGCATCATCTCCTCGGCGTAGTGTTGCACATACCGCTTGGTCATTTCATCGGTCATGTGGCCACGATAGAGCATGTAAGCCCGCGGGATCCCGCCGATGCGGTAGCTGGGGAAGTTGTACGGGGGGTGATCGATCTGGTCGGGGAAGCGTGCCAGGATGGCGCGGCAGCGGTCGAGTAACGCCCCGCCGTCCTCAGCGAGCTCGGCGATGCGACAGAGGCCATAGATCGCCAGCAGCCCGTAGTAGTGCTTGACCTCCGTGATAGATTCGTAGCGGTCGTAGAGGGCGACCGAAAGGTCGGTGGGCGAAAGTGCGCCGGTGGTGGGCATTAGAAGGACTCCTGTGATTCGGGTCAGCGGGCCATCCAACCGCCGTCCACGGCGAGGGTGGTCCCGTGGACGTAGTCGGACGCGGAGGAGGCGAGGAAGACGGTGGCCCCTTGGAGGTCCTCCGGCTGGCCCCAGCGTGCGGCGGGGATGCGTTCGAGGATCTGCCGGCTGCGGATCGGGTCGTCCTGCAGGGCTTGGGTGTTGTCGGTGGCGAAGTAGCCGGGCGCGATGGCGTTGACGTTGATGCGTTTGGCGGCCAATTCGTTGGCCATCAGGCGTGTCAAACCTTGCACGCCGTGCTTTGAGGCGGTGTAGCTCGGGACGCGGATGCCGCCTTGGTAACTCAGCAGCGAGGCGATGTGGATCACCTTGCCAGCGGAACCGTCTGCCTCATCGGGTGCCGTCTCCACCATGTGCTTCACGGCGGCCTGGCTGAGCAGGAACAGGCTCTTGAGGTTGACGTCCATCACCGCGTCCCAGTCGGCCACGGTGAAGTCCAGGAAGTCACTGCGTCGGATGATGCCGGCGTTGTTGATCAGGATGTCGATGCGTGGGGCGTGATCCAGTGCCGAAGTCAGCAGCTTCGGCACGCTGGACGGATCGCCTAGGTCGCCGCGTGCCTCGAAGAACCGCCGGCCCGCTGCCTCGACGTCGGCCCGTGTTTCGTTAGCGGGCTTGCGGTGCACCGCGCCGACCACGTCTGCGCCGGCCCCGGCGAGCCCGGCCGCGATGCCCCGGCCCAGCCCGGTGGCGGCCCCCGTGACCAAAGCCGTCTTGCCTTCGAGAGAAAAGCTCTTCGAAATCATTCACTCAAGGCTATCTCGGGCGGGTCGTCTGGCCATGGCTTAATCGTGTAAATTTGCACGATTTGACTAACCGGAAACAAGCGTGGGCTACGCCGGGGGCGGTGGCAAGTGGTCCGAGGGGGGCGTCCCGGTGAGGCGTTTGAAGAGCCGGGAGAAGTAGTAGACGTCGTTGAATTCGAGCTCCCGGGCGACGCCGCTTACGGAGTATTGGCCGCTGGCTAGCAGGTCTCGGGCGAGGCGGATGCGTAGCCGGTTCTGGTAGCGGGTGGCCGAGCAGCCGGTGACTTCGCGGAACAACGCCCGGAAGCGGGACTCGCTCAGGCCCGCACGTTGGGCGAGGAGCCGGATCGGCTCGACGTGGCCGACCTGATCGTGCATGCGTTCGACGCAGCGGTCGATCGCCTCGGCATGCGGGGTCTTGCGGGCCTGTCGGGCTGAGGCGCTAACGAACTGCTGGAGCAGCAGCCCGACCAGCCCGCTGCAGCCCATGGCCCAGCCTGGCTCGCGGGCCACCCAGAGGCGTTCGAGCTGCTGGAGCAGGCCGCGGACCTCGGTGGCGTTGGCGAGGGTGACCTGACGGGGCAGGGCGTCCCGACGGGCCTCGGCGGCGGGGCCGAGCGGCTCGAGGTGGAAGCCCACGGCGTAGAACGACCACGGGCTGGCGGTGTCGGCACGGGCGGTGCGGGGCGAGCCGGGCGGAAACCACATCAGCGTCCCGCGACCCGCCCGCCAGCTGCGATCGCCGCAGGTGTAATGGGCATGGCCCGAGACCGCGAAGGCCAGCACGTCCCACGCCGAATGCCCCGCCTGGTCGAGCGTCCAGCCGTAAGCCTTGCGGCGGTGGGTCAGGAAGGTGAGGCGCTGCACCGCGGCATCGAACGCGCTGGGTCCGTCCCCGGCGTCTGTGGCCTCGGACTTGCCTCGCACTTCCATCCCTCGAGCCTATCAACAGTAAGCAGAATGCACAAACAAAAACGATCCGGTCATGGCACTAGGTGGGTGCGGCTGTAGTTTGCTTCGGTAGTCCCCAGGAAACCAATCGCATGCCGTATCAGCCCCCAACCGCCCCCGAGGTCAAGCCGCTGCCGATCGACGACGCCACGCTGGCCCAGCGTTACGAGGCGCTCTACACCGGAGCGGTGAACGACATCCTGCGCGAGATGGACCTGCTGTATCAGACGCTGCCAACTGGGGTGTTGCCGCTCGAGCGTGACATGAAGGTGGCGGGGATTGTGTTCACGATCAAGGGGATGAAGTCGCTGACCGTGGAGGGGGAGATGGAGCAGCGGGCGGCGATGCTCGAGGCGCTGCCGAGCCAGAGCGTGGTGGTGTGGGACACCGGCGAGGACGACCTCTCGGCGCAGTGGGGCGAGGTGATGACCAAGGCGGCGATCCGAGCGGGCTGCCGGGGGGCGATCATCGATGGCGGGGTGCGGGACACACAGCTGGTGCTGGACCAAGGATTCCCGGTGTGGTGCAAGTATCGGACATCTAACGCGATGCTCGGGCGGTTCCGGATGGTGGGGTATCAGATGCCGATCCGGATCGGGGAGGTGACGATCAACCCGGGGGACGTCGTATTCGCGGATATCGACGGGGCGGTGATCGTGCCGCGGGGTCTGGCCGTCGAGGTGTTGGAGCGTGCGGAGAAGATGAAGGCCGACGAGCAGGAGTACAAGCGGTGGATCGATGAGGGGATGTCGCCGACGGAGGTGGTGGAGCGGGGGGGGGCGTTTTGATGCGAGCGGCGGTGACGAGCAAGTGGGGGAAGCTGGAGGTGGTAGATCGGCCGGTGCCCGAGCCGGGGGTGGGTCAGGTGCGTATCCGCACGACGCTGGCGGGTGTATGTGGCTCGGACGTGCACATCTTTCAGGGGCACCACCCGACGGCGGTGTGCCCGGTGGTGCAGGGACACGAGTTTGTGGGGACGGTGGAAGCGGTGGGGCCGGATACGGCGTTATCGGTGGAGCGGGGCGCGCGGGTAGTAGTCGAGCCGTTGATCAGCTGCGGCAAGTGTGAGGCGTGTCGGCGGGGGCATTTTCATGTGTGCCGTCACCTGAAGCTTCTGGGGATCCACGCAGACGGGGCGTTTGGCGAGTATTTCCTTGCCCCGGCGGAGAAGTTGATCGCGGTGCCCGAGGGGTTGAGCGACCGAGCGGCGGTGCTCGCCGAGCCGTTCGCGGTGGGGGTGCACGTGTGCGAGCGGGCAAGGCTAGAGCTGGCGACCCGTGTGTTGGTCGTGGGGGCGGGACCGATCGGTCTGGTGGTGGGGATGGTGGCGCGGGCGTGCGGGGCGCGGGTGGCGGTGAGCGAGGTGAGCGACGAGCGCCTCGAGCTCGCTGCATCGTTTGGTTTTGCAACGATTGATGCGAAAGGGAGTCCGGGAGCGGACGCGGCGGCGGAGGCCGAGGCGTTTACAGACGGGGACGGCTTCGATACGACGTTCGAGGTTTCGGGCAGCGCCCCGGGGCTGGGCCTGGCGATGGAGGCCACGCGGGTCCGGGGGGCGGTGGTGCAGGTCGGGTTCTTCAGCGAACCGCCGAAGGTCGACCTGTTCAAGCTTACCCTCAAAGAACTGGCGTACGCCGGCAGCCGGGTGTACACCAACGAAGACTTCCGGCGGACGCTCCGCCTGCTGGAGGACCTCACCGCCTCGGGCGTGTTGGAGCCTGACCGCCTGATCAGCGAACAGACCGGTCTGGACGGCATCGGCTCGGCCATGGACCGGATGATGAAAGGCGCGGTGCTGGGCAAGATTGTGGTGGACCCGTCGACGTAGCGATCGCCCCGAAGAAGCACTCCGGATTACCTTTGCCCCCGAAGAACAAGAAGACGAGGACTCTTATGTATCGATTAGACGGACAGCGTGTTTTAGTGACCGGGGTGACCGGCGGGATCGGCCGGGCGGTGGCCGAGACGCTCAAGTCCGCAGGGGCGGAGTTGGTGATCAGCGGGCGGGATAAGACGAAGCTGGCGGCCGGTGCCGAGGCGCTCGGCGGGGTGCCGGCGGTGTCGGCGGACCTGACCGATGAGGCCCAGGTCGCGTCGCTGATGGACGAGGCCGGTGCAGCGCTCGGCGGGATCGACACGCTGGTCAACGTGCCGGGGCTGAGCATCCCCGCGCCGATCGCCGAGATGGCGTTGGAGGATTTTGCGAAGGTGATGGACGCGAACGTGACCAGCGTGTTCCTGGCATCCAAGCACTTCGTGCAAGCCGCGGACCCCGATAAGGGCGGCCTGATTATTAGCGTGAGCTCGGTGGCGGGGAAGAACGCGAATCCCAACGCCCCGGTGTATTGCGCGGCAAAGGCGGCGATGAACATGCTCAGCTCGGGCTTGGCGATGCAGGTCAAGAAGGCGAACGTGAAGGTGAGCGTGGTGAGCCCGGGGGCGGTGACCACGCCGGGGTTCTGGGGCGACCGGCCGGTGCCGCACGAGAAGTTCCTCAAGCCCGAGGAGGTCGCGGAGGTGGTGGCGTTTGTGGCGAACCTGCCGGCGAACGTGGTGCTGCACGACGTGGTGTTCGAACCGTGGGCGATGTACCGCAGCAAATAGTGTTTCTGAATCGATTTTTTTGTGTCTGTGGTTAGACGGAGCTGATGTAATGCCGATTTTTCTTACCAATGACGAGCATGCCGCGGTTCGGGGCGGGCAGGGTGATCAACGCGTGGCGGACTTCTACTGGGCGCTGCTGCGTCGGGTGGAGACGCGGTGCGAGTCGCCGGGCTTGCTGAGCGGTGACGAGACGGTGGACTGGTGGCGGCCGGTGGCCGAGTACCTGACGGACGCGGCGATGGCTTATGCGCTTCGGCCGACGGATGAGGTGGCGTGCTGGCTGCGGGACGTGACCTTGTCGCTGGTGCGTCGGCCGCAGGACGACTGGGTGGGCCCGCACTATCGCGACCACACGGTGCTGGAGGACGGCTCGCAGATCGGCCATCTGGAGACCGCGCACTTTGCCTGGGCGGTTGCGGTCGTGTTGGACCTGGCGTCGGACGTGTTCGAGCCGGGCGAGTTGGACGAGGTGCGGGGTGTGCTGCGGGAGCGGGGGATCAAGATGTGTCTGAATTGGCTCGACCGCCAGCACCCGATGACCAATTGGTACTGCGTGTTGTGCGCGGGACTGACGATGTCGGCGGCGGTGTTGGGTGACACGTCGGCGTTGGAGCGGGCGAAGCAGGAGTTGTCGGTGGCGGTGGGTGTCTTGCAGGCCGATGGGAGCCACGCGGAGTCGCTGCAATATGCGAATTACGCGATCAACTGCTTGGTCTTGGTCAGCGAGACGCTGCGGCGTACGGGGCATGATGTCGAAGCGGTGGTGCCGTTGTCGGCTTACGTGGGGTACGCGCGGTGGGCGGCTACGAGCTATCTGTACAGCCGGCCGTTGGTGTCGCAAACAGGTGCTGAAGGCTGGGGGTCTTCACCGAAGCCCCGGAGCCTGAACTTCAACGACAGCGGAGCGGTCTTTAAGCCTACGGCGGACCTGCTGCTGCACCTCGCGGTTCGGGGCCGAGATTCACACCCCACCGAGGCGGGCCTGGCGCGTTGGCTCTTCGAGGAGACCTACGCCCAGCACCCGGGGCAGGGCCCGCACGATCAGGGGAGCTTCGGGTTGATCACGGACTGGGGTTTCATGACGCCGGTGTTGCTGACCGCGGCGTGCGGGGCGGTGTCGCCGGCGGCGGCAAGTCTGGAGCCTTTACAAGTATTCGACTGCGGCGACACGGTGTCGCGGGACGCGTGGAGCGAAGTCGGAGGGCGGACCGTGGTCGCGTTGCACGGCGGGGGCGAGCTGCTCAACGGCCCGGGGCACCTGCACCACGACCTGAACACGCTGATCGTGACGCACCGCGACGAACGGCTGCTCATCGATGCGGGACACGGTTGCTACCGCAACGCCACGCGTCAGCTCGACCTGGCGACAGAGATGCACAACACCTGCACGTTCCTCGCTGCGGCCGACGACGGGGGTCGGGAGGCGAAGCGGCTCTGGGCTCAGAACCAGCAGCAGCGTCGCATGAAACGTGGCCATGCGATCGACGATCCGGTCGATCGCGGAGCGTACCGGCTGATGGCGGCGACGAAGGATCAGGTCAGGGTCATGGGCAGCGACGCGGCGGCTTCCTACGGAGGACCGATCAAACGGTTCTCGCGGTTCGTGATCCAGTGCGGGACACACGTCGTTTTTGTGGTCGACATCGTGGGAGCGGAAAGGCCGGTGAAGGCACAATGGCACTGGTTGCTGAACAACCGGGACGGAGGTCTCGACCTCAAGATGCCTAAGAGCGACCGTGTGGTGGTACGGCGGGGCAACGCCGGCATGAAGCTGTTCTCGCTGTCGGGGGTCGGTCTACAGACGCAGTGGGCGCAGGTGCACGACGCGTATCACTGCCTGCCCGGCCGATGGACGGAGGGGCGGTCAGGGTCGGGTGTATTGCTGCATTGGTGGTCGCGGGAAGAATCGACCACTCTGGTTGGGGTACACGCAATGGCGTTGGACAGCTATGGCCGGGTGGCGGGCTGGCACTTCAAAGCATCCTCTGCGACGGAGGTGAGTTTGGAAGGCCCTGCTGGATCAGAGCAGTGGGATCTACAAGCGGGCGCTGACAGTATCAGGTTCGCCGAAAAACAAAGCGGACAGGCTTACAATGTATCGCCAGGCCGACAAAAATCGTGGGAGTTGCAGCGGCTGGACCGGACACAGTGAACCGACCGTTTATGCCAAGCCTTATCCGAAAACGCGAAGGAATGCTTCGAGACGTTCTGGAATATGAGAGCTCGACCAGTATCTTTTTTGATATGAGAAGTGTAATTCTTATTCCAGTTGAGACGACCGCGAGTCCGCCTTCGTCACCAGCCAGGCCGTCAACATCGACGGCGGCTTCCTCGCCAGCAGCGGTATCTGACGCCCAAACCCTTGTCTAGTTGCACTCGAACTGGATCAGGGACGGGGTGAAGACCACGACTCCATGACGCTCTCACAAGCCCTGGACTGGATTTCAGGAGGCGGGTCAGCTCGACCCGGTACTCCCCATAGAAGTTAAAGCGATTAATTTGTGAACACGAAAAGCAGAGTCAGCCCTGCTTCCTTGGCAATGGGCTGAGCTCAGCCCATGGCGTTCGCTGTTCTAGCGGTCGGCCTGGGAAAACCGTGCCGCCTGGTTTGGTTCGGGTTAGGCTAGCCTTTGGCGCTGCTCACTAGTTGCTGCCGATCAGCCCCATGAACTCACCCATCAACTGCTTGGTCTGCGAATCGCTTTCGGTCGTCCAGTCGTTCAGACTTGCTCCTTGGCCCTCGCCACCGTCCGCTGCGTCAGCCGGCTTTTCGTTCACCACGACGTTCTTCTTCATCGACTCGAGCATCGCCGGCGGCAACCGCGTCATCGTGATCAGCATCTGACGCGTTTGCGCCGCGTTGACCTCACGCATCGCTTCACGCAGCCTCTTGCTCTCTTCAACCAGTCGCGCCCGCTCAGCGGGGTCCAGCGAGCCGAACTGCTCGCGGATCACGTCGTAATACGGCTGCTTATCCCTCGCAGACAGCCGCTGGAACCGCGGCGATTCCACCAACGCCTCCGCCGCCTCGAGCGTCTCTGGGAGCGGCGGTGGCGTCAGATACCACACCAGGCCGAAGGTGGTCAGCCCCGCGATCAGGCACAAGCCAGCCAGGGCCACGTAGCGTCGCTTGCGTTGCGGATCGGGAGATCGCTCGCTTGAGTTTTGCGGGCTTAAGCGCTTGGACATCTCAGGCTCCGTTCGGGATTCAGTTCGGGACCACGATGTCGACGTGGCCATCGCCAAAGAGGATGTTCCGCTTGAAGTGTCGCTTGGGGACGAAGACCGTGCTGCCGTCGGTCAACGCGAAGTCGGTCCCGCCCTCTTCGCCATCGAAATCGCTGGCCACTTCGATCTGTGCTTCGGTCAGATTCAACAGCTTCAAGATCGGTCCATTAAGCACCTCGTTCAGGGTCTTGCCCGACACGACCGGACTGTACAAGTAGCTGATCCCCGAGAGCGGATGCACCGTCTCGTCGCTGGGGCAGCGATAGACCGGGTTGGTGTCCGGCGCGGGCTCCGACACGATGTAGCCCGCGAGCACGTCGTACAGCGGTTGGTCGGTGCTCAACGCAACGAAGGGCTCCGGGATCGGTCGAGCCTGCGGGTACACCTCATCAAAATCGATCGCGTAGCTGCGGAGCACCAGACCGATCTGTCGCAGATTGCCCGAGCACGTGACCCGTTGTGTCGATGTGCGGGCGCCAGCCAGCACCGGCAGCAAAATACCCAGCAACAACGCCACGACCACGAGCACCACCAGCAATTCGACGAGGCTAAAGCCACGACTCCGACGATCGGAAGAAACACGGCACGACACAGATCGTCGGCTCAATATGAGTGGCATGAAGAGACTGCCTCGCATAAGACCTTAGTGGAGGAGAGCTAGTGTGTACCAAGCTAAAGCCGGTTGCCCTCCCTAACGGCGGAGATCGATAAACCACGCTGGCTGTGTGTGCTTAAGCACGACCGTCCCTTCGTCGCTGACCTTGCCTTCCGCGACGACCCCGCCGTGGAAGTCGAACACGGTGTAGGTGCCGCCGGCGAACCCGGGGACGCGGATCGTTGCCGAGGGGCGGGCGACGAGGACCGGCAGCTCGCCTTTGGTACCCTTGGCTCGATACAACTCGACACGACTCAAGTCGAAGCCGGTGTTGAAGCTGGTGCTCGCGATCGAAATGCCGGCCTGTGACGACTCGGCCAAAGGCTTGCCATCTCTAGTGTAAACCGACAACGCCAGGTAAGGATTATCTTCATCGACCGGGTCGTAGATGCCTTCGGGGTTGTGGACCCGCAGGTCGGAGAAGGTCACGTCGCCGAGCTGGAGTTCGCTCCCCGCTTCGACCCGGCCGGCGTAGGCCACGCCGCCGGGCGCGACCGCGCGGAATAAGCCTTCCTTGTGATCGAAGGTAATCTGGTCCGTAGGCAGGTAGGGGTTGTGCGTGTTCCGCGCTTCGAAGGGGATCACCGGGCCGATGACGACGTTGTCGTCGCGGCTGGGGTCGACCTTGATCCGGCTGCCGTATTCGTAGACGGTTTGGAGCATGTCCATGCCGATGTCGCCGAAGCTGCCGCCGTAGACCATGCTGTCGGGGTCGTACAACGCTTTGCGACCGAAGACAAAGGTTGTGGGGTTGGTTGCTTTTTCCCAGGCGTGGTTACGGAACAGGTACGCCGCGGCACGCATCAGCGATTGCTGAACCTCGTCGTAGGTGAGGTGGTAGCCTTGGGGGTGTCGCGCCGTCGTGACATCCATGGGGTGTTCGAACGGCTTCTCGAACGAACTCGCTCGGTTCATACGCCCATCCCCAAAATAGTGCCACGTGACCCAGTCCCAGTCTTGGGTGCTGGCCAGAGCCGCGATGCGGAGCGGGAAGTCGGCGCGGTACTTGCCCGGCTGTTGGATCTGAGTTTCATAAACCAGGAACGGCTTACCTTCGACACGGCCGGTCTCCAGCCAAGGCACCCCGCTGGAAATGCCCGGCGGTTTCAACAGCCAATTCACCCAAGGGCCATCATTGGCTACGATTCGCTCGGCTTCAAGTGAAGCTCGTTTAGGCGAAGCATCACGGGCCCATTTGCTGTCGGCCCGGCTCGCGTTCCACTCTTCCATCGTCGGCCCGTAACCATTGACATAGGCACAAAACGTCACTGCATCGGCCTGCTGGTGCATCCATAGGCTCTGGATCTCGTAGCCGATACCCGTATCGAAGATCATCGGGCTCAGCGTCGTGCCGCGTCCCAGCGGCTTGATCGCGTCCGCTAACCGCTGTTTGTGGCTCAAGTGCATCTGCACCAAGAACTCCAATACGTCGCGCCCCCGCGCTTCAGGGAAGTCGTCGGGGTTGTACTTCTGATCCAACGCCAACACCGCCGCCTGCGCCGCCGGGCTGCTGTCATTAATCGCTGCCGAGGTCAGCGTCGGGTTGGCCATCGGAGCAAACAGCACCGTCCCTTCGTCCAGGCGCTCATTGGGTAGAACCCCCCCCCACGCCGCCACCAACGCGTCGTGGTCGCCGTACTTATCGATCAAGTGTCGATGCCAGCGTTGGATCAAAGATTGCCGGAAAAACGCGGGCAGCCGTTGCCACTTCCCACCGACCATCTGCCGGACCCACCACTCTTCGTTCGAGAGTTCCCAAACCGCGAACACCGGGTCGTCGCACCACCGCAAACTCGTGTGGTGATTAAAGTGCGTCACCACTTCGGTCTTCCGCTTGAGCGTCATCGCCTCCAGACGCGGGTCCCAGAAGATCGCGGGGTTCTTGTCCAACGCCCAGCCCGAGTAAAAATGATGGCCCACTTTTTTCCGCTTATTCGTGTCCTTCGCAATCCCTTCAGCCACGGCTTCCATCCATGCTTCCCGCGTCTCGGGCAGGTCTAGCACGTCCACGTCTTCAGGCACCACCCCGTCAATCCGGTTCATCCCCGCCGACCAGACCCGCATGCCACGACGCTTGAGTTCCGCAAGAAAGTAGTCCGCGAGGTCTGCTTTAGACCCATCACCCCTCTCGTACTGGATGCCGTCGATGTTGCCCGCCCATAGCCGAACCGCGTTAAAACCCGCCGCCTGCATGTGGTCCAAGATCCGGTCGGTCGATGCGTACGCAGCCGCCGTTTTCTGCGCCTGAACTTCCGCGCTGTCTTCGGGCTTGATCCCAGAAGACCTCGCGTAGGTTTTGTCGGTCGCCGCCCAGAAACGCTGGCGTTCTCCATTGATCGTCAGGTGGCCGTCCTTCACCACCACATACGCCGATTCCGGGATCGACGCCGGGTCAATGGGTTCTGCTTGAGCGAGCGTATCGCAAAAGCAAATGCTTGTTAATGATATGGCTAGCACAAAGTAACTGTATGCAGGTTTAATGAAATTCATCAGATGACATCTCTCGCTATTAAAGGCCTTGCGGCAAGCATCTAGAGTAATTAGCTTGATTCTTAATTAGCCACAGTACAAACGTGGGAATGGCTCCTGTACCTAGGTTATTCGAAAAGGTCAACAAAGATGCCGTACTGAATCCAGGCCGCACCTCGTTCGGGAATGTCGATGTCCCAATCGTGGAACATGACGCTACGCTTGGCATGCATTTTCCGCCAATGAAAACTACGTATGCCACGCACATCGATATCGCTTGATCCGTAAATGTCCAGGCCAAGTTCAGATCGCCGTTTCGAGCCCGTTGTTCGATACAGGTATAGGTTGGCGAACATCAGATTCTTACAGTCGTGCACGTCGATTGGCACGGTATCGTGAAACTCTTCTGCCGGGACGTAGTGCTCGGTCTGCAATGCATAGAACGCCCAATTCGCGACATTCTCAAGTACGACCTCTCTACCACCTCGCTTGTGTTCCATTGAAATAAGATACATGCGTGATGGAACGCTGGTATTGGTAATCTTTAGACCGACCGGCGAATGCCTGTCCCCTGACCATAGGTTTTTGAAGACCCCGCCACCGCCGTCGATCCATATGGCCGCGAATTGCCTTTCACCAATCGGTTCTATTTTGCCTGCCCGAATCCACCAGTCGCCCAGATAACTATCTTGGCCACTCCGCCAGATTATGGTCGTTGCACCGGGGTTGGTCTTGGGGTCAAAACCAATGCCCACCACTACATTGGTTCCGTCGACTGGCGTCTCGATTATCCCCCGAGGCTTGCTTCGGTTGGAAAACCAGGGGTTATTGTCTTGAAGACGCAGCATCGTCGCTCTCGGGTGGAGCCCAAGGACGTGCGTATCCTGATCCAACTGGATGGGCTTGCTTACCACGTAATTGCCTGTTGGGAAGTAGATTTTTGATGCGCTCGCCACGGCGGCCTTGATCGCCTCGGTGTCATCCGACTTGCCGTCGCCTTTCGCCCCGAAATCTTTTACACTCCGGTATTCATCGAGCAGAATTGGGTGCATAAAGTCCGTGTCAGGCACACCTGTCCTGGGCGGAGCTATGTCCCCTAGAACGGCACCCCGTTCATCGGTTCGTTTGTACTGGCCTTGATGTTCAGCAACGTCAATCCTTAGCCCATAAACAAATGACTCAGCGTGAAACAGCTCCTGAGGGCTCTCAACGCCCGCTGCGTCTGCAAACACGGCGAGCTTACGTACACGGACGTAGCTGCAGTTCGCAAAATGAATGGCGCTTCGACGATCGCATTCGATCAGTGCTCCGACGATGTTCTCGAAAAGGCAATCCTCGGCGTAGATCCGATCGACCTTGCCCTCAACGATGACAACTCCCTTTGGCGTATCCGCGATCACGCTACGGATCATCGTTGGACCTATTCCCGTGACCAACAAGGCGGAATCACTCTGGCCGCGGAACTCACAATCGACAATGAGCGTCTGCCAGCTTACGGTACCGCCCGTGATGGCGTGCTTCCCGCCAAATATCTGGACATTCGTGATCTCAGAGCCCAGCCGACGGATACCGATGTTGCCCTCGCTTAGGCGCATCTGTGCGTTCGCGACATACGAGCCCTGGGCAGCGTCGAAGTTCACGCCGTAGGCGCTGGGATTGCCCGGTTCGATACGCAGATTGACGTTATCGAAGGCGGTATAGAATGTGTCATTACCTTTATGTTTTTCGCTTTGAGCCGCGAAGATGATAAGTGCTTTCTTTTCTTCCCCAGACCAACCCGGCGTGTTACTGGCCAAGACTATTTCGGGTCGGGTCTCCCCGTATCCGATCATCCGTTTTCCCTTGGGCAATTTGATGCTGCGGGTAATGCGGTAAGTACCGCTGGGCACCATCACCACCGATCCCTGACCTGCGATGGCCTTCTCAAACGCCGCGGTATCGTCAGCCTTGCCATCGCCTACGGCACCGAAATTGGCTTCGTTTAGTACGGTGAGCGACGGGTCTACCGGCAGAGACCTCCACTTAGAGGCTCCGCTTGGCCCAGCGAGAGCTGTGGTGGTGGTTGTAAAGAAGACAAAAGTCATCATTACAGATTTCGTAATTAATCGATACATTCAGGAATATTTATTCTGAAAACTATAAAGTCGTGCTCTAGAGACACAGGTGTTCACAAAGCTGCTGTATGCGTTTGGACAATGAAGTTGGCGTTGATGAGTCGAAGTACATTCTTTTACAGATTATCTTTCGGGTCCGATCGTCAGCAGCGGGATCCCGTTGAACGGCGTGGCCGAGCGTTCCAGCACTACCTTGCCGGCAGGCCCGGTGAGTCCGATCACGTGGTTGAACCATGTGGGCTTGAACGTGTACTGACGCCAGCCTGCGAGCGTGAGGCGGGCGTCGCCGCTGAGTTCAATCGCGGCCCGTTGCTTCTTCGCGCCCTGGGCATAGACATGAGTGCCGATTAACTCGGCGGTCCCGCCGCTCATTTCCAAAACCGTCCCGTGGTTTTCAGTCTTGTAGCCCAGGCACCACAGCGTCCCGCTCTTCATAAGGATTTTGGACTGGCCTCCGACTTCTGGATTGAAGTTACGGCACCATAATTCGGCGTCGGGATGATCGAGACGAAGCACGGGTGCTTTCCGTTTGTTCCACATGTGCGAAGTGACATCGGTAATGAACACTGGGCCGGGGCTGGTGATACGGATGCCGGGCACCTTACAGTCAAAGAGATGGAATGCGCGGGCGGTATCTACGATGATGTCGCGGAGATCACCGCCTTTTCGGAATTCGATTCCTTCCATCAGCACGAGGTCGGCTTCACCGTCGACCACACGAAATGAACCCGCTCCACTCACCCATGCGTTGGTTCCGATGAGATGACGAAGGTTGCCACGGAGTACGAGTTCCTGATTGACCCGGAACCGCCTGCCTGCGGGCATAAGAACGGTAGTTGCCCCAGAGTCGATCGCTTTCTGGATGGCTGCCGTGTCGTCGGTTTCTCCATCGCCCACCGCTCCGAAGTCTTGAACGTTGGCCCACTCGGAGGCGGGGTCACGGGGTGGGAACGGGGCATCTTGGATCGGCAGACGTAGCGAGATGTGTCGGCCTTGCGTATCGGCCCAGGCCGCCCGCTGGCTGGCGTACTCCTCGACCGATGCGGCGGGGGGCGCAGGGACGCTGTTGGCCACGTCGTTGCGGATCGCTCGGCGAGGGGCGTCGGTGGTCAGGTCACGTACATAGAGAATGCCGTCCTTGTCGTTGAGCACGGGCATATCGACGCCGCCGGTTATGGTGGTTTCGATAAGCGAGACGACACCGCGCTTTTCGCGGTTGACCAGGGTCTTGGCCCCGGACGGCTGCATGCTGACCAAGCTTCGCGCGGCCAGTACTTGGCCGTCGTTCAAGATGGCGTGACGCTTCTGATTACGAAGCGTGATGTTTTCGAGGAAGACGCCGTTGACCGAATCGCGGGTACGGATGCCATCATCAAAACCGATCACTTCGATGTTCGCACCGTAAAGGTTACCCACCTCGCTGGTATGAGCGAGATCGAGCCCGACCGCACCACGCCCATCTTCGCTGCGGATGGTGACGTTCATCACATGACCCGCGTTGGAGGTGTTGAACTGCAAGCCCGATGCGCCGGGGTTGCCTCGGCCGGTGTTGATGGTGAGGTTTCGGACCTTGTTGCGGAAGCGCTGGGCGGGACGGTCGCCGGTCCAGACCACGGCTTTGCGGTTCTCGGGGTCTTGGTAGTCCGGAGCCCGATCGATCAGTCGGATGACGGTGCCCTCACGCGACTCGCCCTCAAGCGTCGTACGCTTCGCGTTTTGTGCACGCTGTGTTTCGGGCCAACGCAGCGTGTCGGAGACCAGGTATTCGCCGTCGGGCAGGAAGATGATTCGGTTGCCGGAAGGGTATAGGCTGAGGGCGGCTTGGATCGCCGCCGTATCGTCGGTCTTCCCGTCCCCCTTGGCGTTATAGGGCGGCTGGGTCACATCCACGACGCCGGCGGAGGCCGGGTAGACGTTGCGGGTCACGGGCATGTCTTGGATCAAAGGCTTCGGCGGTGCCGAACCGGCCAAGAGCTTGATCGGCGTGGCGTCAGCAACGGGACGCAGCGCGACGGAGAGATCATCGACGCGGATCGAGTTCTTGAAATTGGGGCAGTCCACCGCCAAGTGAAGGTAAAGACTGTCTGAGCTCAGATCGCCTGTCGCGGGATAAAAACCGCCGGGAGCCGGGTTGCCCGGAGCTAACGCCATGGCATGAAATTCATTGGAGCCGGGCTCCTGCACACGAACGCTCGCGGCGGTGATCTGGCGGTCGGCCTCCAGGCGGAGGACCGCTTCGATCATGAACACGCTTTGCTTGGCGTCCAGCTTGGCACGGCTGGAGATCGCGGGCGAAGATTGATCGAAAACAGCACGGATACTGTCTGAGTTTCCCTCTCGTTGTAGCTGGATGAGCGGCTCTCCATTTGGTGTGGGCAAGAGTGACACAGTCGCGATGCCCTTATCGTCAGTTGTTGGGTTACCGAAGATGACCCGAATGACCAGCTCAGAGGGCTCGGAGATGGCGGGGACAGCGATCTCGCGGATCGCGGCGCTGCTCTTGCTGCTCGACCTGACCGAGGCTTGGCCGCTCAGTTTGCGGTTCTTGCTGACCGTCAGGTTCGAGTGCTTCCCCTCGACGGCTGACCAGCCGTCTTGACCGATTAAGCGAGACTCGTCGATGAGATAGCCCCCATCGTTTGCCGCCTCGAACCCGTTGGTATCGAAGAGGATGACGGGTTCGACGTCCTGTGAGGAAACCGAGAAACCCGCCACGGATGTAAGCAGCACGGCGAACACGCAGAGCGGGCAAACGTATGGTTGGAATAGTCGCTGCATGTTAGGCTATATCGCTAAGTAACAGGCACCCGAGGGTGTTCTACAGGCATCAGTGGGATGAGCGAGAGGAGAGACCTACCAGTTTTGGTCTAGGTCGAGCTGGCTTCTTCGGAAAATGATGCTGTCGTAGCTTGGCCCAAATAGGGCGACGCTGAGACTAGTTGCGCCTTGCGAGTCTTCGCCGCGATATTCGAGATCGCCAATGTGGCCGTCCATAAATGCGAGGTTAAGCGAGCGTTGCCCGCCTCCGCCGTGCGGTGCGATCCAGCCTCGCTGCCCACCGCTACCTGGCGAAAGGTGGACCGGGCTTGCGCTGGCTCTACCCAGCCGTGACTCAGCCAGCATGAGCGTCTTCGTGGGCTTGAGCAGTTCGGCCAGATTGGTCATACGGAAAGCGCTTGAGCTAGGGTTAGTTGGCTTAGCGTTGCCGAACAGATAGATCGTCGGCGTGTAATCGAGAATATTGGCAAATACGCCGGGATCGGTTTCTCGATTCGGGCACTCGAAGATATCGAGCGCAACACGATTGAAGTACTCGCTCGAAGTGTTTCCTGGCGTGTAAGGCGCACTAGGAAGATAACCGCCATAGACAATGGTGTGAGCCCAAGCCTGGGTGCCTGCCCATGTGTTGCTGCCGGCGCTGCCCGGATTGGAATAGCCGTAGGGCACCCAGTCCTTATTGTCCGTTGCGTAGCTGATGATCGCGAGAGAAGTCTGCCGCAGATTGGACTTGCAGACCGAGATGCGCGCGACCTCGCGGGCCGAGGTGAGGGCGGGCAGCAGGATGGCGATCAGCAGAGCGATGATGCTGATGACGACAATGAGCTCGATGAGTGTGAACGCGCGATTGGCGGGCATGATGAACCACCTTGGCAGAAGGAAACGGATTGTTGAAACACAACAGAAATCACCCCACCACGGTTAGGCGGCGGGGTGAGCGGGGTTTGAGATTAGGCCCGGCGGCGGCGGCCGAGTAGGCAGAGGCCCCCGGCACTAAGCAGGGCGAGCGATGCGGGCTCGGGGATCACAGCCGTGGAGACCACCAGATCGTCGAACCGGACAGATGAACGGAAGTCGGGGTTATTCGCCTGGAGCGCAACGTAGAGCGTGCCGCTGTCAGCGTCGTAACCAAGATCGGCGAAGTCTTCGCTGTCGAGGGTAGCCCCTGCCACGGCCGAGATGGCCGTCCAAGTCGTGCCTCCGATTTCGCGGACTAAAACGCGAGCTTGGTCGTCATTAGTACCCGGGTTATAGCGGAGGGTAATTTCGTACTCGTACGCGAAGTTTGGAACTCCCGCCGATACTGCGTCATCGGCGGCAAGGGTATCACCGGCCGTATCTACGCCAGAGGAGTTGGCGGCAAAGGCCTGAAACTGTTCGTTGCCACCGTCACGTCGCAACCGCAGCAAGTCGAAACCACCGGTGCCCGTCGTAATCGCAACATTGGCGGCGCCAGTGTCATCGTTGGTATCGTTCCCAATGGTCCCGGCGATGATGAAATCTGTACCCGCTAAGTCAGGCGTGACGCTAATTTCACGCGCAGCCGTTTGGCTTCCGCTTAGAGAACGCACAGACAGCCCGCCGGTTATCGTGCGGTTGTTGTCGACGGCCAGCGAATTCTGGCCGGCAAAAGATCCCCAACCATTTTGACCTACCAGGTTGCCAGAGGCGTACGTTTCAGGTGTGCCACTGGTTTCGAAGCCGTTGGTGTCAAACAGCACGGCAGCGCTGAGCGGGCCGGCAAACACCAACGCCGGAACGGCGCACGCCAAGCTGCGGATGAGTAATGTTGGTCGATTGGCCATAAGGGAACCTCCTAAAGTTGAAAAACAAGAAATGCTCAGCGGGATACGTCCGCTGGCGGGGCCACGGTTTGGCCTTGGGACAGTGAAAAGGGCAGACAGATGGGGTCGATCGCCTCGGCCGGGGCGGCGATCTTGCGGACCAGGGCATCGACGGCCCGAGCCCCGACGTCTTCGACGGGGACTTTCCAGGCGGTGTAGTCGAAGCCCGCGAAAACATTGCTTTGCACGAAGGTGACCAGCGAGAGGTCGCGGGGGACGCGGAGGCCGGCCATGGCGGCGGCCACGGGGAAGACGGTGTTGGTGCTGCCGCCGTAGAGGACCAACGCGGTCGGGCGATCGGGAGCCGAGAGGGCTTGGGCCCAGCGTTCGTTACGGACCTCGGTGTCGGTGAGGCCGCTCTGGGCGGGAAAGTAACCAAGCGTCGGGTGGTGACGGTCGATAGTGGTGGGCCGGAGGCCGGCGGCGTGCATGGCCTGCTCGTAGCCATCCTGGCGGTGTAGCTCGCTGTAATGAGTTGTGTCGGGGCTTCTGGAGTATTGGACGAACCAGATCTTCTTGTGCCCGAGGCTGAGCAGGTGCTCGGTTGCTTCGCGGGCGGCGGCGCGGTCATCGGGGCGGACGACGTCGTGCGGCACGTCGGCGTTCATCCAGACAGCAGGAACGCGATAGCGCTCGAGCAGCTCGCCGAGCCGGGCCGGCGGATGACGCTGGAAGTTGACCAGCATGCCGTCGGAGTGCCACTGCCCGAGTGCGTGGGGAAGGTAGTCCTCGTCGTTGAGGCGGTCGTGAGAGACGGTGGCGAGCTGGACGGACAGCCCGTGGCGGCGTGCGGCGGACTGCAGGCCGAAGAGCATGTCGTCGGTGACGAGGCTGCGGCTGCGCTCGTTGCTCATGAGTAGGGTGATGGCCTGGAACGTGCCGCGGCGGACGGCTTGGGCGGAGGTGTTGGGCCGGTAGCCCATTTCGGCGGCGACCCGGCGGATGGTTTCAGCCCGTTTACGGAAAGTGGGGCGGCGGTAGTCGGCTCCGTTAAGCACGCGTGACACGGTGCCGTGGGACACGCCGACGTGAGCCGCGATGTCGTAGATGGTGGTCACGGTAAGAGGGCCCGAGAAGCGAAAGGATTTGCAATCGAGTTCATTTGATCCTGAATGAGCATTTGCACTCGATATAAAATGCCACGAAGTTCAAGAACTGTCAAGCGAAACGGGCGGGTATTGCCTTTCGCTATGCTGGACCCTTGCTGATCGGCCAAACAATATTTCTAGTCTTTTGAATGTTTAAAGTGCTTCAAAAAAACATCTTAAAACCATTTTTGATTGACAATGCGTGCGGATTTACTGAAAAGCTGCAGGCGTCGGATGGCGTTTGGTCGGAGCGTTGGTTGGTCTTTGAGCGAGATGAAGCCCGCCGGAGCTCAGGGCGGTTCTTGCACGCGGCGTTTTGTGCCTTAGTCACGGGTCAGGCGGCGTGGCGGGAGAAACTGAGCGAGCAGCTGCGGCGGGTGCCGGGCTGGTACGCGGGGCTGGTTGAGCTGGGCAAGCAGGACACGGACCCGTGGATTCATTCGGCGAAGATGATGCGGCTGGCGATCGCCCTGGACTGGGCGTGGGACCTCGACGCCGTGGATGAAGCGGAGCGGGATGGGCTGGTCGATCTGGTGCTACGGGACGCGTTCGAGAACGCGTTTGTGGCGTTGCACCGCCGGGTCCCGCCTCACGCCAACAACCAGGGGCTGGCGTTGGCGTTGCATTTGGCGGTGACGGGTTACGTCTTTGGCGTACGGCGCGGGCAGGACCCGCTGGCGCGGCGGCTGCTGGAATACGGGCTGCACCACCTGCCGATGCAGATCGGGCTGCTGCCGCCCGGCGGCTACTCGGGCGAGGGCAGCACCTACTTAGCCGGTGTGGCCGACCCACTGACGGTGTTGGCGTGCGCGTTTATCGAGGCAATCACGGGCGAGCCGTGGTTCGAGCGGCAGATCGCGCCCTCGGGCAACAGCTTCAAGCAAGTGCTCCGGCTGAACCGGCACTTGCGGACGCCGTCGGGGTTGCTCTTGCCGTGGAATCAACACGGGTTCCAGCGGCGTGGCTCGGGCCTGCCCGCGGCGTACTGGGCGCACCAGACCGGCGACGCCTCGGTCTACGCCAAGCACCTCGCCGAGGACGGCTGGGAGCTGGGGCATTCATTTGCCTGGTTCGATGACTCGCACCTCTGGGAGTTCATCTTCATGCCCCCGCCGGACGAGCTCGAGGCCCCCGAAACCACCCCCGGAATTCAGTCCCCTGGAACCGCTTCGTATCAATCCTGGCGGGAAGATATGACCGCCGCGGCGCTCGTCAGCCCCGACCAGCACCACCAGCTCGCGCAGGCATTCAACGTGGTCGGCTCGATGCCCGCGCGTCTGCACGTCCACCCCAACATGGTCCACCTCGAGTCGTGGGGCAGCCCACTGACCGTCGACGGCAACAGCCACGAGGGCTTCCCACTGAGCACGCACCCCGACATGCAGTGGACCCACTACTACAGCCAAGCGCCCAAACAGATCGACTGGAGCCAAGGAAGCATCGCGGCGCACAGCTGCGTCTACCCCGTCGGTCATGAGGCGATGATCTCGCCCGACCAAAGCTTTGGTTACGCCCCCGAAGACACGCCGCTGGGCCGGGTCACCCACTTCGAGCCCAACGCCATCCCCCCGGGAGCCCACACCCCCACCCTGGCCAGCGATGTCACTGCCTTCTTCCGGCACCTGCTCGATGCCCAACGCATCTCCCGCGCCTCGGCCTGGGTCGATGACCGCTGCTGGGTCATCGAAGACCGCATCGATTGCGACACCCCGCACGAATGGGCCTGGCAGCTGGTCACCCGCCCCGGTGCCAGTAAAACCGCCTATGGCGCCCGGCTGATGACCGCCGAGGCGGTCGTCCTGGACATCGTGGACTTGGACGGCCACGCGGCCGAGCTCGTGGACGTCCCCGGCTACCCGACTTCCCTCGAAGGCCACTGCCAGCACTACCGCAAACAAGCAGCTTCCTCATTACAGACCACGTTCCGCACCGCCTTGATCCCACAGCTTGGCCGGGAACTCGTCGAGGACTGGACCGACGGCTGGACCGGCACCTGGCGGGAAGGAACCGATCAGGAAAACACAAAGCCAAGCGAGACCGACGGCGAGCCGATCGCATTCGCCCACGTCTTCTACCGCTCCGCCGATCACGCCGGCCAGACGCTCGTTCTGCAACGACCCTGCGATCTAGACTCCGACCAGGCAAGTGATGGCCTGCTGCTCGAGCTGCCCCGTGCCTCCGGCATGCGTTGCTTCATCGACGGCATCGAACTCTCCATCCCCGAGATGATGAGCCACACCAAAGAGCCCCGACTCGTCGCCCCGTTCCTCGATCTTCAAGCGGCCGCATCCGCTCGGCAGTTCACTGTCGAGCTGCACCTGCCAATCGACGGCCCGACCCCTGTGCTCGGCCACGCCCGCCTCCACCGCCGGATCGACCCCAGCCCGCCTCAAGTCGAATACCACGAGGGCCAGTTCGAGCTCCGCATCGGTGACCACACCACGTCCTTCGATTGGCGCCGCATGAACCACGGCTCCGAGCCGGTTGCGGCCGATTTGCCCCAGGGCGAAGCCTTGGAACAGGTTGAGGCACAGTGGCTCAACGCTCTGCCGCCCGCCGCAGTTGATGAGGTCCAAACCAAGCCGATGGGCCGCGAGACGCTCGATCGGCTGCGCCGCTGTCTCGCGACGCCCGATAGGCAAGAGCCCCATGAGACGCGGTGGTTGATTCAGGCTCTGAACGATCCCGAGAGGATCGTCCAACTCGCCGCCGCCTCGGCGCTGGGCCACATCAAAGAGCCCCAAGCCGCGGCGGCGTTGCGGGACAAACTCGCGGAAGAGATCGAGAATGCCGAGGGCGACTCCTTCGGCCATGGGTACGGCGTACGTCTCCGTGAGATGTGCATCATCTCGCTCGAGCGGCTCGGGGATCGCCAAGCCGCACCCCTCATCGCGAGTTGTCTCCGGGACGGTGAGTTCTACGGCGTCCGACGGTTGGCCGCCAACGCACTCGGCCGTGTTGGCGATGCGTCCTATATCCCGACACTCGAAGCATGGCAAAACGACTTCGATCCGGAAACCGCGTTCGCCGCAAAACGACAAATCACGAAACTCGCGGCAGTCAATTGACAAAGCATCTATGACAGCTACTGAAATGATCTATATGACAGCCCAAACAAGAAAAATGAACATCCTCCAGATCATGAGCGACCAGCACATGGCCGACGCGATGGGCGTCGCCGGGCACGCTCAGGCCATCACGCCCAACCTCGATCGCCTCGCCGCCTCCGGCATGCGGTGCACTCGTGCCTATACCAACAACCCCGTCTGTACGCCGACCCGCGTCAGCGTCCTGTCCGGGCGATACTGTCACAACCATGGATACTTCGCGCTGGGCGGGCCGGTCCCCTCCGACGATCTACCCGACTTTCTTAGCCACCTCGGCGGGCACGGCTACCACACCGCCGCAGTGGGCAAACTTCACCTGCCCCGGGACCCACATCATTGGCTGGCCAATCGTGTGGACTATCACGCCGAGTGTTGCAACGACACGCTGCCGGAGAACCCTTACGTGCAGTGGGCCCGGTCGCAGGGCCTCGGAGACCAGATCGATTTTGGCAGCATCCCGGAACTCCCGGGCAAGCAGCAAAACGAAGCAAGGCCCTCAAAATTGACTTACAAGCAGTGCGTCGAGGGCTACACCAATCAACTGGCGATGCAATTTATTGATGGGTGCGAGGGTGAACCTTGGGCAATGCAGGTCAGCTACTTCCGTCCACACCAGTGCTACACCCCGCCCAAACAGTTTTGGGATCTTTACGACGACAACTTAGACCTGCCGTTTGGCTGGAAAGACTACGACACGTCTGGGCGGACGCCGGACTTCACCGAGTTCGTCGAACGCTGGCGCGACCGCCCCGGCATGATCGAGCCCACCGATCCCGAATCCCGATTCCGCCGGGTCTGGCGCGGCTACCTCGCCTGCATCAGCATGGTTGATCATGCCGTCGGCGAACTGCTGGATCATCTTCAAGTTAGGGGCCTCGCCGACCACACCGCCGTCATGTACCACTCCGACCACGGCGCGTATTCGGGGATGTACGGCCTGCCCGAGAAAGCCCCCGGTATCGCCAGCGATCAGGTCTGCCGCATCCCCATGATCTGGCGCGTCCCCGGCGTCACCAAGCCCGGGCAGACCACCGACGCCTTCGTCGAACAGGTCGATATCGCCCCGACCTTCGCCGCGCTCGCTGGAGCAGAGCCAATGCCCGACCCAGACGGCTTCGACCTCACGCCAATCCTGCGCGGCGAAGACCGACCGTTCCGCGACTGTGCCGTGACCGAGAACCTGTGGTCAAAAGCCGTCCGCTGGGACAACTGGCGCTTCGTCCATTACCACCGCATGATGTACGACGGCCAAGACCACGGCGAGCTCTACGACCTCGACGCCGACCCGCTCGAGACGAACAACCTCTACCACGACCCCGCCTTCCGCGAGACCCGCGAAGAAGGCCGGCGACGCATCCTCGAATGGCTCACCCACAGCACCCGCGTGGTCACCCAGTTCAACCCCCTACCCCCAAGGCCCGGCGAAGACTGGCCCCAAGGCATCGACCGCGCCGAAATCGCCAGCTGGCAAGGCGGGGTCGGCAAGGTGCGTTACACGTAAGGGTCTAAGCAAGCCTACGGGATCAAATGGTTGGGTCTTCTCCGAGAAGTTTGAGCAACGCACGGCCGAGGCTATCACGGCGATGATTGAAGCTGAAACTTCTTGATAGCGTTCCGAGACCGGCAAAAATACAGGTTTCACCGCAGCCTTAATACAGGACCATCGCTGATGGCATGAAGAGTATCCGCAAAGACAGTCTGCATGAAAACTGAAATCTCCTGCCGAATCCGCCTTGACAAACCCGGCGTCATAGTAGCCCTCCCCAACCGTCTTCTGGCGTGCTTGTCCGCTCTGCTCTCATCCGTCCGTTGTTCGCCGTAAAACTCATAACATGACTCAGCTGAAACCACCCCGCACCGTCATCTACCGACGTACCCGCCAAAGCCGACCTCGGCCTGTACTTTTTACGAATCGCACGACCACTTACGCTCATCCGACGCAGAAGCCCTTGGAACTCGCCGAGCGTGCGATCCGACATTCCAGCCGTCGCGGCGATCTCGTCTTCGATCCATTCTTAGGCAGTGGCACCACGCTGATTGCGGCGGCGAGGTTGAGTCGACGATCCGTGGGCGTAGAGATCGAACCTCGGCACTGCGACACCATCGTGCGTCGCTATATCGCGTTGGCAGGCGCCTCCGCCGTGGCGGAAGAGATCGTAGATCGTTATGTCATGCAACGGGAGGGGGTGGCCTCGTGACTCAGACTGCGACGGACGTGCCGGATGGAGGCGAGGATCGGCCCATAAACAATCGGGCAACGCGATCTCGTCAACCGCGCAATCAATTTACCCTGCTGCAAGAAATCAAGTCCGGGCGGATCGCACCCAGGTCGATCACGCCCGAAGAGCGGAGAGCTTTAGTAGCTTCGATGTGCGACGACGGCTGCTCAGTGCCCACCATCGCGAAGATCATCGACTACTCGGAGGGTCAGGTCTGGCGGATCAAGGCGGAGGTTCGCAAACAGCGCGCTCTATCATTCAATCCTCAACGGACGTCCGAGATCGCCGGTCAATTCGATGCTCGGATGGAGGCGGTGTTCCAGCGGCTTCGATCGGCCGCGAAGTCGGCTGAGGCCACGCCTCGCGACAGGATCGTTGCCGAGCGGGCGATCCGCGAGACGTTGATGGGCCAGGTTCAAGGCCTGCAAAGCATGGGATTGCTGAACAAGAACTTCGCCCGAAGCGCAAAGCAGAGCGAGCCTACAAAGGACGCTGTCGCTCAACGGCGAGAAGCGCAAACGGCTGGTTCGCTACTACGTCAGCCAGCAGGCCATCAAGCATGGCTTCGCCTCCTGCCCCATCAAGTCCGTCAACGCCGAGCACCTCGACGACCTGGTCCGCGCCGCTGTGCTCGACCATCTCGATCAACCCAACCTCGCCAGCCAAGTCCGAATCACACGCGATCATTGGGTTCGCGAGGTCATTGCCCGAGTAGAGCTCTCGCCCGATCGGCTACGCATCGAGCTCGACCCGCAAGCCTGCCAGCGACTCGCCGAACACGAGTTCGACGAAGTTGCCGACCCCGAACCCCTTCCCACCTACGTCTACCAACCGACCGTCCATAAACGCAGCGACCACATCACCCTTGACCTCAACATCCAGATCAAGCGCCACGACGGCCGGCGCATCATTCTCGCACCCGACGGCAAAGACCTCATCATCCCTTCGCAAATTAAACCCAAGCCTCACATCGTCCAGGCCATCGGTCAGGCCTACGCCTGGCTGGAACAGCTCAGCAACGAAGGCGCCTCCATCACCGCGTTCGCCAGCCAGGTCGGCGTGAACGATGGGTTCATTCACCGTCGCCTCAATCTGACCAAGCTCGGCCCCAAGGTGCTCGCTGGCGCGCTCGCCGGCACCCTTCCGCCTCGAATCAATCTCGACGACCTCTATCGTGCCGCGCGAGACCTCGACTGGACTCGCCAGATTGAGTCTCTGGGGCTTGGCGACGCAGCGGCTCAATGAGCCCGGCTAACGCCCGCATCATTCCAGACCGCCAGATCGGGCCCGAGAGAACATCGGGCACCTTTGCCCGCTCCAGGCCATCATGGCGTGAATCCAAATCGTCTCCAGAAAGCGAAAAGACCGGACATCTTCGCACCAGCGGCTCGATTCTGCCGACCGTCTCTCAGACCGTGAGGACGTATCAGAAATGAAAGCGGAGAGGGTGGGATTCGAACCCACGAGGGGCTTTCACCCCCACACGAATTCCAATCGTGCGCCTTAAACCGCTCGGCCACCTCTCCGGGGTGATGGGCTGGCGGCGAGGGCGGCCGGCCCGGGCGGTGTCGCGGTGGGTGCCGCGAGCCGGGCAGTGTAAGCGAGGGCGACGGGGCCGCCAAGCCAGCCGGGGGTCGGGTCGGTTAGGTTGCCTCGATGGGGCGATCGCCGCGATACCGCACGCAGCGCGACGGGGTGTTGGTGGTCGACAAGCCGGTCGGGGTGAGCAGCGCTGATGTGGTCCGGGCGGTGCGGTTCGGGGCGGGGGACTGCAAGACCGGGCACGCCGGCACGCTCGACCCGCTGGCCAGCGGGGTGCTGGTGTGCTGCCTGGGCGCGGCGACGAAGCTGAGCGATCGGCTCATGGCTGGCGTGAAGGCCTACGAGACCGAGGTCGATCTGGCGGCGTTCACCACGACGGACGACCGGGAGGGCGAGCGGGCCGAGGTGGCGATCGATCCGGGCGGTCGGCCTGACGCGGCCCGGCTGCGGGAGGCGTTGAGCGGGTTTGTCGGGGTGATCGATCAGACGCCCCCGGCGTACTCGGCGGCGCACGTCGGCGGGCGGAGGGCGTACGCCCTCGCGCGGCGGGGCGAGGCGGTGGAGCTCGAGCCGCGGCGGGTCCGCATCGACGCCATCGATCTCGTCTCGCTCGATTGGCCGATCGCGCGGCTCGTGGTGACCTGCGGGAAGGGCGTGTACATCCGCTCGCTGGCTCGCGACCTCGGCGTGGCCATGGGGACGGGCGGCCACCTCGCCAGCCTGCGTCGCACACGTGTCGGGCCGTTCACGATCGAGGGGGCCCGGCCGATGTCGACGATCGAGCCTGACTCGCTGGTCGACGACGATCTGCTGTCGATGGCTCGCGTCGAGGCGATGCTCGCCGCGGCGGCGGACGATCAGTCGTCGTCCGGCGGGGCGCTGCCGTAGGGATCGGCCTTCTTCATCAGCAAGATGCCCAGCTCGAACAGCCCGTACAGGGGGAACGCGAGGATCAGCATCGACAGCACGTCGGCCGGGGTGAGTAGGGCGGCGAGCGCAAAGCAGCCGAAGAAGGCGTACTTGCGCCCGGCGCGGACGTGGGCGGGGTCGATCAGGCCGGTGCGGCCGAGGATGAGCATGACGACGGGGAGCTGGAACGCGACGACGCAGCCGAGGGTCATGATGGCCGCGAGGTTGATCTGCTTGGCGATGTCGGGCAGGGGGGTGATGGCGAGGTTGCGGAGCAGGGGGATGCGTTCGATCTGGCCGTCGAGGACGACGTTGAAGGTGCGGAGGCGTTGGCTGAGCCAGGCGTCGCCGTCGTTGAGGGTGGGCGGATCGACCTCGTAGATAGGGAACTGGCGGGCGGGTTGCGTGGCGGCGGGGTCGCCGTTGATCGGGTCGACGCCGTCGGGGCCGGTGACGCCGTAGGCCTTGCCGAGCCACTGAACGATGGGGCCGGGCTGGATCTCGGTCGCCTCGGGGTAGAAACGGGCCCAGCCGAAGAAGAACATCAGCGAGGTCGGCAGCAGGATGAAGTAGCTGAACGCCACGCCCAGCAGGGCCATGACGACCGAGAAGGGGACGACGATGCGCACGGCCTTCTTCTCGTGCTCGTAAAGCCCGGACGCGACGAAGGTCCAGAGCTGATAGACGATCCAAGGGGCGGCGATGATCAGGGCCGCGATCGCGGAGACCTTGACGTAGACCGACATGAAGCCGGCGGTGGCGTCGGTGGTGATGGCCGTCGGCGGGTAGTCGAGGACGGTGAGGACCTCGAGCACCGGGCGCGACAGCAAGGCGACGATGTCATAGCCGAAGTAGAAGCAGACGACGAGGGCGACGAGGAAGCCGATGAGGGCCCGGATGAGGACGCCGCGGAGCTCGCCGAGGTGGTCCCCCAGCGACATGCGCAGGTCGTGGCCGGCCTGTTGCATGGAGGACGCGGGCTGATCGAGCGGCATCGGGGGAGTGTAGTGGAGGGGGGCTGGCCTTCGGGGTCACCGGCCGGGGTGCGACGAGGCGATCGCGGCGACGAGGCGATCGATGTGGTCGTCGGTGAGGTCGGCTCTCAGGGACAGTCGGACGCGGGACGACCCGGGCTTGACGGTGGGCGGGCGGATGACCGGGGCGAGAAAGCCGGCGTGAGCGAGCCGCTTGGCGAGCGAGAGCGCTGCGGCGGGGGCGCCGACGACGAGCGGGACGATGGGCGTGGATCGATCGGCGGGGACGGGCGGCAGGGCGACGGCTTGGCGGACGCGGGCCGTGATCTCGGCCAAGCGATGGCGGCGTTGAGGTTCGTTGGCGACGACGTCGAGGGCGGCGTCGATCGCGGCGACCTGCGTGGGCGGCGGGGCGGTCGAGTAGATCAGCGGGCGGGCGCGGTTGACGATCGCGTCGATGATCGCGGCCGAGGCGGTGACGGCCCCGCCGAGGCCGCCCAGGGCCTTGGAGGCTGTGGTGTTGGCGGCGGCGACGCGATGGGCGGTCCCGGTGGCCTCGACCAGGCCGGCCCCGGTGGGGCCCAGGAGGCCGGTGGCGTGGGCTTCATCGACGATGAGGTGGGCGGCGAATCGCTCGGCGACCTCGGCGAGTTCGGGCAGCGGGGCGAGGTCGCCGTCCATGGAGAACACGGCGTCGGTGACGATGAACCGGCAGGCGTCGGGGTGCTTGGGGTCGTTGGCGTGTCGATCGAGGAGCCGAGCGAGTTTGTTGAGGCCGCGGAGGTCTTCGGGCGTGGCGTGGGGGTAGGTGCGCAGGGCGGCGCCGCTGAGGCGGGCGGCGTCGACGAGGGAGGCGTGGTTGAGGGCGTCGGCGGCGATGAGGTCGCCGGGGCGGGCGAGGGTGGTCAGCAGGGCGAGGTTGGCGGCGAAGCCGGTGGGCAGCAGCACGGCGGCCTCGGCGTGCTTGAACTCCGCAAGGCGGCGCTCGAGTCGGTGCGTGGCCTCGGTGTGGCCTCCGGCGAGCGGGGACGCGCCCGAGCCGACGCCGTGCGTTGCTGCCGCTTTGCGAACGGCCTCGACGACGTGCGGGTGGGTGGACAGGCCGAGGTAGTCGTTGGAGGAGAGGTTGACGAGCCGGTGGCCGTGTCGTTCGATCAGCCTGCCCGGCGCGGAGACCGCGTGGAGCCGGCGGTGCATGTGCGTTGCGTGGCGCTCGGCGGCCTCGTCGGCTAAGCGTCGGTGCAGAGCGTCGATGGGTCGGCTCGCCGGCGCGTCGAGGCGGTCAGACGTCGTCGTCGCCGTCATCGGGGGCATGGTCGGCGTCCAGGTCGGTCGGGTCGAACTCGGCGTCGGCCTCGGCGAGGGTCTGCTTCATCAGGCGGCCGACCTTGAACTTGACCGTTCGCTTGGGGGGCACCCAGACCTCCTCGAGCGTCTTGGGGTTCTGGGCCTTGCGGGCCTGGCGCTGCTTGACCTCGAAGACCCCGAAATCGCGGAATTCGAGGCGGTTGCCCTTGCCGAGTTCGACGATGATCGAGTCGAGGAAGGACTGGACGACGCGCTTCACGACGACCCGCTTCTGTTGGGTCGCGTCGGAGATGGCGTCGATAAGTTCCTTTTTGGTGACGGTGGCCATGGGGAGCACCCGGGTCGTGGCGTAAAGGCAGGCGGGCCGATGGCTTAACGGGGTCTGTGGGTCGCCGACTCGACTTGCGGAGCTTACGCCCGGGCATCGGGGTGGTCAACCCGAAACCCCTGCCAACACCGAGTTTAGAGGTCGGATTGTCGATCGCGCCGCCCCGCTCTACCATCGCCGCCATGCCCGTGGACCCCGCGCAGCTGACCATCGTTCATCACCCCGACCCGGTGCTTCATCGTCAGGCCGATCCCGTCGCCCAGATCGACGACGAGGTCCGCGGCGTGGCGGCGCGGATGCTCGAGTTGATGCACGCGGCTCCGGGCGTGGGTTTGGCCGCCCCGCAGGTCGGGCTGCCCTGGCGGCTGTTCGTCGCCAACCCCACGGGCCAACCCGGTGACGACGCCGTCTACATCAACCCCGAACTGTTAGAGCCCTCGCCGGCCACGGAGGCGAGCGAGGAGGGTTGCCTGTCTCTGCCGGATGTCCGGGGCGTCATCACCCGTCCGCTCGGGGTCACGCTTAAGGCGACGGACCTTCGCGGTCAGCCCGTCGAGAAGCGGGTGGAAGGCTTCGAGGCCCGCGTCTGGCAGCACGAGTTCGACCACCTCGACGGCGTGCTGATCATCGATCGGATGACCGCCGCCGACCGCCGCGCCGTCCGCCGCGCGATGCGTGTCCTCGACCCCGGTTACGCCGCGTGAGCACGTCGGATGCGCCTCGGCTACGGCTTGGCTTCTTCGGCGCCGGGGCGTTCGGGGGCCCCACGCTCGACGCCCTCCACGACCGACACGAGATCTGCCTGGTGGTCACCCAGCCCGCTCGGCCCGCCGGACGAAAGCGCGTGCTCACCCCCACGCCGCTGGCCGATCGCGCCGCCGCGCTGGGCCTGCGGGTCGAGGAAGCCGAAGACGTCAACAACGACGCCTTTGTCGATCGCGTCGCGGGCCTGCACCTCGATGCCTCGGTCGTGATCGCCTTCGGCCAGAAACTCGGCCCAGAACTCATCGACGCGATGGGCAAATTGGCGGTGAACCTTCACGCGTCCTTGCTGCCCAAGTACCGCGGCGCGGCCCCGATCAACTGGGCGATGATCGACAACGAGCCCGAGACGGGCGTCAGCGTCATCGGGCTCGCTCAGCGCATGGACGCCGGTCCGATTTACGCGTCGGCGTCGTTGCAGGTGCGTCCTACCGAAACGGCCGGCGAATTGCACGATCGGCTCGCGGCGCTCGGGCCCGACGCCGTGTTGCGTGTGCTGGATGAGCTGTTGGGCGATCGACTCCGGCCGGTCGAGCAGGACGAATCGCTCGCTACGCGGGCCCGTAAGCTCAGCAAGGCCGATGGGACGGTCGACTTCGATCAGCCGGCCGACGTGGTGCGGGCGCGGATCAACGGGCTTAACCCGTGGCCGAGCTGCCGGGTCCGGTGGACCCGGGCGGGCGAGGAGTTGGCGAAGTTGATCCTTCGTCGAGCCGAAAGCGCGTCGGATGACGCCTTGGGAGACCGGACGCCGCCGGGCGTGGTGGTCGATGACGCCGGGCGCATCGCCTGTGCCGATGGCGTGTGCCGCCTGTTAGAACTGCAGGCCCCCGGCAAGCCGACCGTCTCCATCGAGGACTTCCTGCGGGGCCGACCGATCCTGCCCGGCGATCGATTCGAGACGATCGCTCAGGAAAAGACGTAAGCTTCGGTCCACGACCCACGCGGTGCGAGTGGACGCACAAGGCGTGGCGTCGGGGGCGTAGCTCAGTGGTTAGAGCACGGGACTCATAATCCCAGGGTCGCGGGTTCGAATCCTGCCGCCCCCACTTCATGACACCATCCGCACCACTGCCACAGCTCTATCTCGCGCGTCACGGAGAGACGGCCTGGACCGTAACGGGCCAGCACACGGGCATGACCGATCTGCCGCTGACCGAACCGGGCAAGGCGAACGCCCGCAAGCTCGGCGGCCGCTTGCAAGGCCGCGGCTTTCGACAAGTCCTGACGAGTCCGTTGGCGCGCGCCGTACAGACGGGCGAACTCGCCGGGTTCAAGGAGGGCGTCGTCACCGACCCCGACCTCGTCGAGTGGAACTACGGCGAGTACGAGGGCAAGACCACGCCGCAGATCCGACAGGGGCGTCCCGACTGGGAGATCTTTCGCGACGGCTGCCCAGGCGGCGAGACGGCCGATGACGTGGCGGCGCGGGCGGATCGGGTGATCGATCGCATCCGCGCGTTGAACGGCGACGTGCTGCTCTTCTCGCACAGCCATTTCCTGCACATCTTCGCCGCTCGCTGGCTCGGGTTGGACCCGACGGCCGGGCGCTGCTTCTATCTCGGGACCGCGGCGTTGAGCATCCTGGGTTACCACCACGACCTCGACGACCCCGTGATCCGGCTGTGGAACGACTGCAGCCACGAAGCAAGTTGAGCCAGGCATTGCGCGCGTGAACCCCTGCGCTCATCGGCTATCCGAGGCGATCACCGCCGGAAGGCGTTGAAAGCAGTGGGTTGAGCGGTTCAGGGGTTCCGCGCCGGTGTGCTCCAAAAGGCTTCGCTACCCCGTGGCGGACGTATGTGCCTCGCTCGTGAACCACGCAGGGTCATACCGAAAGATAGCGTTTTACAGCGTCGCGATCCGTGTCCTGTGCGTTGCATTCCATGACGATCCGGCCGCGATTGATGACGACAAGCCGGTCCGCCACCGCTAAGGCAAATTTGAGGACTTGTTCGGACACGAGAATGGAGATGTTCAACTCGTTTTTGATTTTCACCAGAGTCTTGGCGAGCTCTTTGATAATCGAGGGTTGAATGCCTTCCGTAGGCTCATCAAGCAGCATGACTTTAGGTTCACTAACCAAGGCACGGGCGATCGCCAACTGCTGTTGCTGTCCTCCTGAGAGGTTGCCCCCTTTGCGGCGTCGCATCTGCTTTAGCACCGGAAAGAGGTCATAGATGTACGCCGGGATTTTCTTGGTGCTGGTGACCTTTCCCCCTGAACCCGGTCCGTCCGTTATGGGAGACTCCCGACGGCACGGACGCCATCAGGAAGGAAAGAT
>JBCBUE010000034.1:0-34151 GCA_039818285.1 Planctomycetota bacterium
AGGTCGACGCCCTTCAAGTTGTGCTCCCGCGCCCCCCTAACGCGGATCTCGGTCAGTGCCATCGGGGCATCGTAGCCACCCCGAACAACTACCCGACCGCCGCCATCGGCGTGCCTTCCGCGGCCTTCCGCCACGCGCCCGGCGAGACGCCGACCACCCGCTTAAACGCCCGGCTGAACGCCGCCGCCGACTCGTAGCCCAGCCGCACCGCGCACTCCTCGAGCGTCGCCCCCTCCTCGCGCAGCCACAGCCCCGCCACGTTCATCCGCCACCGCGTGAGGTACTGCACCGGCGAGCTACCGACGAGCTGGCTGAACCGCGCCGAGAACGCCGACCGCGACATATGCACCGCTTCGGCCAGCGAGTCGACGGTCCACGGCTTGGTCGGCTCGCGGTGCATCAGCAGGATCGCCGGGCCGATCCGGTCGTCCTGCAGGGCGCCGAGCCAGCCGGTCTGCGTCGCCGCGCTCTCGGCCAGCCAGCCGCGGACCGCCTGCACGACGAGGATGTCGGCCAGCCGCGTGACGATCGTCTCGCCGCCGGCCTGCTGGCTCATCACCTCGGCCGACATCAATCGCAGCGTCGTCTGCATCCAGTCGGCGTGCGGCGAGGACCATCCCTTGATGTGAATGATCTCCGGCAGCAGCGAGATGAGGTCAGCCGCCGCGGGGTGGCTGAAGCGCACGGCCCCGCAGATCAGCGTCGTCGGCTCGCCGCCCCCGCCGTGGCGCAGCACCTCGTAGCGCGGGGTGATGCGCTCGATGGGCAGGTCGAAGAAGTTCACGACCTCGGCGCCGCCGTCGCTGGCGATCGCGTGGCCGGTGCCCTTGGGGATCAACGCGAATTCACCGGGCAGCAGCCGCCTCGGCTCGGCGTCGCCGACGATCAGGTCGCACCGTCCCTCAGTCAGCACGTGGAACATCAGGCAGTCGGGCATGGCCGGCAGGTCGACGCCCCACGGCGCCGTGAGGTGCGACCGGGCGTAGACGACGCCGGACATGCGTAGCGCATGCAGCATCTCACCGAGCGGGTCGGTCGACGCCCACGCGTTGGGGGGCGGGCCGCTGGGTTCGCTCGGCGGGTCGGCGGTGGTGGCGGCGCGTTTCGCCTTGGCCATGACCGGATCGTATCGGCCGGTATCCGCCGCTCAAGGGATCGCTGGACGAATGGTCAATCTTTCGAGACGACCGGTCATCGTCGAAACCGCGACCCGTGGCGATCTTGGTCTTGTCGCTCAAGGACGCCGTCAGCGAGGCGGCAGGCGACACGAAACCCCTTGTGCAGGAGACCAAGTCATGACCGCCGCAACGACCTCACCGACCGACCTCACCCTCGTGCTCGCCGCCACCGGCAAGACCGGCCGACGCGTCACCGACAAGCTCGAAGCCCTTGGCAACGCCGTCCGCCGCGGCTCGCGCTCCGCCGAGATCCCCTTCGACTGGCACGACGAAACCACCTGGGCCCCCGCCCTCGAGGGCATCACGCAGGTCTACCTCGTCTACACGCCCGACCTGGCCGTCCCCTCGGCCCCGCCGGCGATCGCGAAGTTCACCGCGATGGCCAAGCGGGTCGGCGTCCGCAAGATCGTCCTGCTCTCCGGCCGCGGCGAGGAAGAGGCCCAGCGCTGCGAGCAGATCGTCGCCGACTCGGGCATCCCGTTCACCGTCGTCCGCGCCGGCTGGTTCAACCAGAACTTCGACGAGGGCCACTTCCTGCCCATGATCCTCGAGGGCACGATCGCCCTGCCGGCCGGCCCGGTCGCCGAGCCGTTTATCGATGCGGAGGACATCGCCGACGTCGCGGTCGCCGCGCTCACCCAGCCCGGCCACGACGGCGAGACCTACGAGGTCACCGGCCCGCGACTCATGACCTTCACCGAGGTCGCCCAGGAGCTCGCCGAGGTCATCGGCCGACCGGTGCAGTTCGTCACCATCACGCACGACGCGTTCGCCGCCGGCCTGGCCGAGCACGACCTCGACGACGAGCTGATCTGGCTGCTCAACTACCTCATGACCGAGGTGCTCGATGGCCGCAACGCCTACGTCGCCGACGGCGTGCAACGCGCCCTTGGCCGAGCCCCCCGCGACTTCCGCGACTACGCCGAGCAGATCGCGGCCAGCGGTGCCTGGAGCGCGGAGGTGGCCTCGTGACCCTCCTCACTCACACCCTCACCGTCGCCACGCTGATCGGTTCCGGCCTGGTCGCCGGCCTGTTCTTCACCTTCTCCACCTTCGTGATGCAAGCCCTCGCCAAGCTCCCCGCTCAGAGCGGCATCGACGCCATGCAGTGGATCAACAAGACGGTGATGAACCCGGTCACGATGGGCGTGTTCATGGGCACCGCGGTGCTCGGCCTGGCCCTGATCGCCCTGGGCGTGTGGCGCTGGGACCAACCCGGCTCGTCCTGGCTGATCGCCGGCGGCCTGCTCTACGTCCTCGGCGGCTTCGGCGTCACCGCCATCGGCAACGTCCCGATGAACGACAAGCTCGCCGCCATGAGCTCGACCGATCCCCAGACCCTTGAGTACTGGGCCCACTACCTGACGCGATGGACGGCGTGGAACACCTTCCGTACCGTCAACACGACCCTCGCGTGCCTGGCCCTCGCGATTGCCCTGATCGTCGCCCCTTCACCGTGACCCTCCCGAGCCGGCGAGGCCAACGCCCCGCCGGTTCCTTCCCCGCTCGACGGGAACAATCCAGCCCGCCTAACGTTGTACGGCTATGCGTTCTCGTTACAGCAAGCGTGCCATCACCTACATCGTCCTCGGCCTGGGCATCGGGGTCTGGGCCCTGCTGATCCAGTTCGGCGTCCTGCCGCCGCCCGCCTCGCCGATCGCCCTCGCCTCCACCACGGAGCGTCCCCTAGTGTCGCAAGCCGAACTCGCCGAAGTCCTGGCCGTCATCGAGGACGGCTTCCCCCACCCGCACGATAAGGTCGAGATCTCAAAGAACGAGTGGAAAGACCGCCTCGACCCGCAGGAGTTCTACGTTCTCCGCGAACACGGCACCGACCGCGCCTTCTCCGGCGACCTCTCCAAGAACGACGGCGTCTACGTCTGCGCCGGCTGCCACAACGTCCTCTTCGACTCCGAGACCAAGTTCGACTCGGGCACCGGCTGGCCGTCGTTCCACTCGCCCGTCGCCGACCACCACGTCGGCACCACCCGCGACACCAAGTTCGGCATGGTCCGCACCGAGGTCCACTGCGCCCGCTGCGGCGGCCACCAGGGCCACGTCTTCCCCGACGGCCCCCACCCCACCGGCCTGCGCTACTGCATCAACTTCGTCTCCATCAAGTTCATCCCCCGCGAACACCTGCCCGAGGCGGCGGCCGCTCAGCTCGCAAAATCCGACTGACCCGCGCAGCATCCGTCGCCTCCGCTACCCTGCGGCCGGATGATCGACGTCGTCGCCACCTTCATCTTCTTCTTCGCGGTCATCGACCCGATCGGGACGGTGCCGGTCTACATCGCCATCGCCGAGCGGCAGGACGCGATCATCCGCCGTCGGATCGCCCTGCTGGGCGCGGCCGCGGCGGCCGGGATCCTCGTGTTCTTCGTCGTCCTCGGCCAGCTCATCCTCACCGCCATGAATATCCCCCTCTCGGCGTTCCAGATCGCCGGCGGGGTCGTCCTGTTCCTGTTCGCCCTGTCGATGATCTTCGGTGAGAGCAAGCCCGAAGAGGAGATCCGCGCCATCGAGCGGTCGACCGACTCGGCGATCTTCCCCCTGGCCGTCCCCTCGATCGCCAGCCCCGGGGCCATCATGGGCGCCGTCCTCCACACCGAGAACCAGTCCGTCGGCCTGTGGCAGCAGGCCCAGGTCACGATCGTCATGCTCGGCGTCGTCGGGCTCACCTGCGTGCTCATGCTGCTCGGCAGCCACATCATCCGCCTCATCGGCCACGCCGGCGCCAGCATCGTCAGCCGCGTCATGGGCCTGATCCTCGCCTCGGTCGCCACCGCGAACATCCTGGACGGCGTCAAGTCGTTCTTCATGGGCGCCCCGGTGATCGCCGCTTAAATCCTCTCGCCCGATCGGCCGATGTCGCGTATAATGCGGGATCGGACCGCGGCCGGCCTCGGCCATCCGCGGGCTCTTTGACAACGGGGCCGACTGGTATCGACCGGACAGGTGACTGTGTTCGGTGGCGCGTCGAGGTGCACCCAGGCCTCGTTAAACCGGGTGCAAAACCCACAAATGCCAACGACAACGTCGCTGGTCGCATCGGCTTTGATTCGCCGATGCGCCTCGCTGCCTAACTTGTGCAGCGCGTCTCCCGTCAGCTCGCTCGTGGCTGGCGGGGGATGAACGATTAGCGAGATCGCCCAAGCGCGACGCCATAGCGCGTGCGGGTTAAACCTCTCTCTGGCTGGACCCCGCGGAGGCTGTCGATCGCCGCCAACGGGTTGAGATTAAACGATCGAATACACGCGTAGAGGCCGTTCGCAGACTGTCACGACACGGGGGTTCGATTCCCCCCGGCTCCACTTGCACAAGCTGGTCGGGCGAGGCCGACATGGCCCGTCCCGGCGGCTTCCCTATTGGTTTCGATACGCCCGAGCTAAGGCTGAACCGCCAGGTCCGGCAACGCCTTGACGTGCCCGATGTATTCGATGCCGTGGACCTCGATGGACAGATCGTCAACGTCGGTTTCATCCGAGAAATCCAAGCCTTTCACGGCAAAGACGAGCCCTTGGGGAGAGATGGCTTTGATCGCCAACCGCGAGCCATCCGGTTCGATGGCCTTGATGTCAACGACAATGCCTTTTCCCCCCAAGCCTTCGACCGGATACATCTCGCCGTCGGGCCCGCGGGCCACGATGTTCAAGGGCTCGCCGTCGGCTGGGATTGCCCGGACCGAGTAATCCCCATTTGCTCTGTCCGGCGGTAACAGCTTGATCGGGATCAATTCCCCGCTTGGGTCGATCGCTTTGACGTCCAGCACGTGCGGATGTGACGGGATGGCTTTGATATCGAGCATCTCGCCATCGGCGTCGATTGCCTTCACATCAAGGGTGTAGCCATCAGGCGTCAGAGCTTTGATCGCCCAGCGCACGGCGGAGTCGCTGTCGCCTTCTCCTGACTTCACTTCACTCGCCAACACGAGAATCGTCGCGGTGAACAAGGCGACTCCGATCACGGCATGCGTTCTATTCATTGGGCGGTCTCACAGTCGTGTGACTCAATCATAAAGGCGCTTCTCGGAAGAAGCACGCCAATTGATGACCTACGCGATCGAATATTCACAGACACAGCCGAGCGACACCCATGAGTTTATCGCTGCACAAGAACGGATTTTCATAGCGGCCGTTTTTGCATTGCGCCACGCAGAGAGGGTCGGAGCACGTCGACTTGGTTGATCTAGCAGGCAGCTTGACGCCTGACTGAGCCCGGCAACGACGCCGTCTAGTGCGATTTTCACGTGTTGCGGATGAGCTGCGCGTCGCTGATCAGGCACAGCCCGCCGTACCGCAGCAGCAGCGGCTCGATCGCCTCGGTGATCGCCGGCAGCCGGTCGGCCGTGCAGGTCGTCAGCAAGTAGCGGTTGCTCATCGCGTCCGACAGCTCCCCGCCGTCACGCGAGCCCCGGTCGCCGTAACCGGTGGCCACGTCCATGATGGTCAGCCCCGGCACGCCGGCCTCGCGCAGGACGGTCAGCACTTCGTGCTCGTGGGGCTTGTCGATGACAATCTCGATGCGTTTGACGTCGCGCATGGCGGGCCTCGATGGCGGGGGTGTTCTGGGAAGCTTACGCCGGCGGCGTCGCGGAGATCGCGCGGATGATCGCGTGGTACATGGGGATGCCGACGATGATGTTGAACGGGAACGTGATCGCCAGCGCCAGCGGGATGTACAGCGACGGGTTCGCCGCCGGCAGCGCCAGCCGCAGCGCCGCGGGCACGGCGATGTAGGACGCCGAGCCGAAGAGGATCGCCAGCAGCAGCGTGTCGCCGTGGCTCAGCCCCAGGCCCCAGCCCGTCGCGACGCCGATCAACCCCTGCACGACCGCCCCGACCACGCCGAACGCCAGCAAGAACACCCCCGCGCGCTTCAGGTCGCCCAGCCGCTTGGCCGCGATCAGCCCCATGTCCAGCAGGAAGAGGCACAGCACGCCCTTGAACGGGTCGTACATCAACGGCGACACCGCCGACCACCCCTTCTCGCCGGTCACGTACCCGATCGCCATCGACCCCACCAGCACGATCACCGCCCCGTTGAGCAACGCCTCGCGCCCCAGCTCGCGCCAGTCCAGCCCGCCGATGCCCGCCAGCCGCCCCCCGGCGTCCGGCTTGCTACCGCTGGCGGCGACCCGCGCCAGTAGCACGCCGGAGATGATCGCCGGCGACTCCATCAGCGCCATCGACGCCACCATGTACCCCGAGTAGTCGATCCCCGACTCCTGAAGAAACGCCACGGCCGTGATGAACGTCACCGCCGAGATCGACCCGAACGCCGCCGCGATCGCCGCCGCGTCGTCGTTGCTCAGCTTGAGCCGAAGCACCGCGTACGTCGCCAGCGGCATCAGGAACGACGCCAGGATCGACACGCCCATCACCGCCAGCGCCTCGCCCGTCAGCCCGCCGACCGACAGCTTGTAGCCGCCGTACAGCCCGATCGCCATGAGCAGGTAGAGCGACAGCAGCCGAGCGACCGGCTTGGGGACCTCGAGGTCGCTGCGGACCAGCGTCGCGACGACGCCGAGGAAGAAGAACAGGATGGGCGGGCTGAGCAGGAGGTCCATCGGCGGAGAAGGCGGGCGGCCGGGCAGGCCGGGCCCGCGAAGCGGCGAGAGTCTAACGGGTCGGGGCGGTACGATCTCTCGCTTCATGCCCGACGGCCCCACCGCCGATCTTTCGCCTCGCGTTGACGTTCCGCCGCGCCACCCGCTGCCGTGGGCGCTGTACCTGGGCTGTTCGTGGACCTGGGTGATCGGGATGTTCCTGCCCGCGTTGCTGCTGCGGGACTACGGCTGGGCGGGGTTCTGGGTGTTCGCGATCCCCAACGTCATCGGGGCGGCGGCGATGGGGTTCGTGCTCCGCAACGCCGACGCGGCCACGCGGCTGGCGACGGAACACCGGCAGGCGGTGCGGTGGTTCTCCTGGTGGACGATCGCGTTCCATGCGTTCGCCCTGCCGTGGCTGATCGAGGGGGTGCTGGTCACCGGCCCCGGCTTCGGCAACGGCGGAGGGTTGCTGATGGCGGCGACGCTGATGGCGGGCATGGGCGCGATCGTGCTCCGCGGCACGTGGCGAGCGGTAATGGTGGCGACGGCGCTGGTGGCGGCGGTGTCGTGGGGCATCGCGGCCGCGTTCCTCCCCACGCTCGACCCCGACGCCCGGCCGTTCGACCCCCGCCTCACCGAGCTGGACCTGCTGTTCTTCGCCGCCCCCAACCTGCTGGGCTTCCTGCTCTGCCCCTATCTGGACGCGACGTTCCTGCGAGCCCGGGCGTCGACGTCGCCCGGCGGCGGGCGCGTCGCGTTTGTCCTCGGCTTCGGCGTCGTCTTCGCCTCGATGATCGGCTTCGCCGCGCTCTACGGCCGAACCATCCTCGAGGGCGTCTACGTCGAGGACATCCAGTTCGCGGCCCCGCTGCAGCTCTCGCTGCTCGCCCTGTTCATCGCTCTGCAGGGCTCGCTCACCGTCGCCCTGCACCTCCGCGAGCTCCGCCGCCCCGTCCCCGCCGCCCCGGCCCCGCCGATCCAGCGCACGACCCAGCCGATCGTCCTCACCCTCGTCGCCGTCGGCCTCATCGCCGGCCTGATCGCCGCCCTCACCCACCGCGAGGCCGCTTACCTCCTCCCCGTCCCCGAACTCATCTATCGCGCCTTCCTCACCGCCTATGGCGTCGTCATCCCCGCCTATGTCTGGCTTGTGATCTGGCCCAACCGCAAGCCACCCGCCGATCCCGCCGCCGACCGCACCCGCCGCCTCATCGCCTTCGCCGCCGCCGCCATCCTGGCCTACCCCGCCGGCCTCATTGGCTTTACATCCGGCCCCGCATGGCTCATGGCCGGTTCAGCGGTGATCGTCACTCTCGCCCGCCTGCCCGTGGGCATGCCCCGCCTCTTCCCACGCCCGGCCCACGGCTAGAGGAACCACGCCGCCGCCGCGGCGCTGCAGGCCGTCAGCAACAGGGCCGTCCCCACCCACCACCAGCCCACCTGCCCCACGCCCGGCAGCAATGCCGACCGCCCCGGTCGACCGGGTTGGTAGGACACCCTGATCGCCCCGTCGGGCCCGACCCGCCGTTCCAACTCGGCCTTCTGCTCCTCCGCCCCCCGCATCGTCCATTTGAAACGGAAGAAGCCGATCTCCTGGCTCTCGTATGCCCGCCCGTCGACCTCGTAGGTGTACTCGGCCAGCAGCTTCCAGCTGTGCCGGTCTTCCTGGTCGGCCTCCTCGATCAACTCCAGCCGCCGCATCCGCCCTTCGACGGTCGGCCACCCCATCGCCCGGATCCCCAGCGACAAGAGGTACGTCCCCCCGATCGTGATCACGCCCAGCACCGCCGTCAGCAGCAGGAAGAACAGCCCCAGGTCGAAGATCAGCGCCACGAAGAGCCCGCCCAGCACAAGCATGGGCAGCACGAGCAGTAGCAGGATCATCAGCGCTACGTGCATCGGTCGAGGCTAACGCGCCGACCCGCCCCGGCAATGAGAATCGTTCAGCCGAGCACTGCCAGGCTGACGCTCGAACTCTTGCTGACCTTCTCCTCGAACTCGTGGAAGAACTTGTTGACGATCGTGCGGATCGCCCAGTTGTTGCCGTCGGCCAGGCCGCAGATCGTCGAGCCGGGCATCGAGCCCATCGACGAGGCGAGCTCGAGCAGGAGGTCGAGGTCCTTGGTCGTGCCGTCGCCGGCCTCGATGCGGGAGAGGAGCTTGGCGGTCCAGGTCGTGCCCTCGCGGCAGGGGGTGCACTGGCCGCAGGACTCGTGGGAGTAGAAGCGGGCGCAGTTGCGGGCCATCGATACCATCGAGGTGCGTTGCGGGATGACGGTGACGCAGGCGGTGCCCAGCCCGAGGTTGGCCCACTTCTTGCCGATGTCGAAGTCCATCTGCACGCCCTGCTCGACCTCTTCCTGGGAGACGACGCCCATGGAGATGCCGCCGTGGAAGTAGGCCTTGGGCTGCTCGCCGTCGCGGAGGCCCATGCCGTAGTCCTCGATCAGGGACTTTAAGGAAATGCCGAGGTTCTCTTCGTAGACGCCGGGGCGGTTGACCGGGCCGGAGATACCGAACAACTTGGTGCCGAAGGAGGCGGGGACCTGCGGGGGGACGCCGTCGGGCCTGCCCTTGCCGTTCTGCTTCCAGGCGTCGGCGCCGTGGGCGACGATGTAGGGGACGTTGGCGAGGGTCTCGACGTTGTTGATGATGGTCGGGCGGGCGAAGGCGCCGGCGACGGCGGGGAACGGCGGCTTGATGCGCGGCCAGCCGCGCTTGCCCTCGAGCGACTCGAGCAGCCCGGTCTCCTCGCCGCAGATGTACGCCCCGGCCCCGCGGTGCAGGAACAGGCGGGGCCAGCGGTCGTTGATCTTGCCGGTGCGGGCGTTCTCGCCGAGGACCTTGTTGTCGTAGGCCTCCTGGATGGCCTTCTCGAAGGCGTCGCGGTGGTGGTGGTACTCGCCGCGGATGTAGAAATAGGCCGTGTCGAGGTTGCACGCGAGCATGCACAGGACGATGCCCTCGATGACCGTGTGCGGGTCGTACTGGATGAGGATCTGGTCCTTGAAGGTGGCCGGTTCCGATTCGTCGGCGTTGATGGCGAGGTAGCGCGGCTCGCCGTCGGCCGGCGGCAGGAAGCCCCACTTCATCCCGGCGGGGAACCCCGCCCCGCCACGCCCGCGCAGCTCGGCCGCCTTGACCTCGGCCAGCACCGCCTCGCCGCCGTCGTCGATGCCCTTCTGCAACGCCTCGTACCCGCCGGCCTTCACGTAGGCGTCGTAGTCGACGTACTTGCGGTCGGCGAAGCCGCCCCACGGCGGCGTCGGGACGTTCTTGAAGATGACGGGGTTTTCAAGGGGCATGGGTTACTCCGTCGGTTTCTTGACCTCGATCTCTTCGATCGTCGTTCGCCTGAGGGTGGTCGTCTCGTTGAGCTGTTTTTCCTCGGTCTGGCGGGCGACCTGGGTGGTCTGCGTGTCGGGCTGATCGACCGGTTTGACGATCAGGCGGGTGAACTCGCCGAGTTCGCGGCACAGGCGGTGGAAGGCGTTCACGGGTCGCTTCCGGGGTCAGTCCAGGACGTCCAACCGCTTCAACACGTTCTCGGGCGTGAGGTCCTCGGCGAGGTCCTCGTTGATCAGGGCGCAGGGGGCGCCGCCGCAGGCGCCGATGCACTCGACCTTCATGAGGGTGAACTTGCCGTCGGCGGTGGTCTCGCCGGGCTCGATGCCGAGCTTGTCGCTGATGGCCTTCGTCACGTCGCCCTCGCCCATGATCTCGCAGGAGACGGACTGGCAGACCCAGACGGTGTACTTGCCCTTGGGCTCGAGGAAGTACTCCTCGTAGAAGGTGGCGGTGTCGAGCAGGTCGGAGACGCCGATGCCGAGGAACTCGGCGGCCTCCTCGAGGGCCTGGTACGGCAAGTAGTTGTGCTCGTGCTGGATGGCGTGCAGGATCGGCAGCGACAGCGCCTGGCGATTGGGGTAGCGGTGGGCGTACTTCTCGTCGAACGACCGCTTGAAGGCGTCCGAGAGGTACGGCTCGTCGCGGCGGTCGATCCGGGCGTTGGCGGAGTCTTTGGTGATCCAGGCCATGGCGGGGCAATTATGAGTTAGGAGTGATGAGTGATAAGTGCTGCATGATGAGGGCCGATCACCGGTCCAGCTCCGCGGCGATGACGTTGATCGAGCCCAGCACGGCAGGGATGTCGGCGATCTGGTGGCCTTCGAGCATCTTGCTGAAGCACTGGTAGTTGATGAAGCACGGCGGGCGGACGGAGACGCGCCAGGGGATCGGCCCGCCGTCGGCGACGAGGAAGTAACCCAGCTCGCCGTTGGCCGACTCGACGGCGTTGTAGATCTCGGCGACGGGGGCCTCCCACTTGCGGTTGTTCATGACCAGCTCGAAGTGCTGGATGAGGCCCTCGATCGAGCCGTAGACCTCGGGCTTGGGGGGCTTGACGGCCTTGCCGTCGGCGTCGGTGTTCATCGGGCCGTCGGGGATGTCGTTGATGAGCTGCTCGATGATGCCGACCGACTGCTTGATCTCCTCGACGCGGATGAGGTAGCGGGAGAAGACGTCGCAGCCGGTGGCGATGGGGACCTTGAACTTGACGGCGGGGGCGCCTTGGTGGTCCCAGTTGTCGGCATAGCAGAGGTAGGGCTGGTCCTTGCGAAGGTCGCGCTTGACACCCGAGGCGCGGGCGACGGGGCCGGAGAGCGACCAGGCCAGGGCCTCCTCGTGGGTGACGAGGCCGATGCCCTCGGTGCGATCGCGGAAGATCTTGTTGTTGTTGAGGAGGGTCTCGACGTCGTCGATGGCGGGGGGCAGCTCTTCTCGGATGAACTTCTTGACCCGGTTCTTGAAGAGCTCCTCGTCCGGCAGGTCGTACATGGCTCCGCCGACGCGCGACCAGTCGGGGTGGTAGCGCTGGCCGGAGACGAGGTCCATGATGTCGTAGATGGGCTCGCGTTCGTTGAAGGCGTAGAGGAAGCCGGTGAAGGCCCCGAGGTCGAGCGCCGAGGCGGCGACGGAGAGCAGGTGGTTCTGGACGCGGCCGAGCTCGAAGAGGATCGTGCGGACGACCTTGCAGCGGGGGGTGCAGGTGATGCCGAAGAGGCGTTCGACGCACTCGTGCCAGGCGATGTCGTTGCAGATGGGCGAGGCGTAGTCCATCCGCGAGACGATGGTGACGTACTGGTTGTAGTCGAGGGTCTCTCCGAGCTTCTCGAAGCCGGAGTGGAGGTAGCCGATGTGGGGGACGGCCCGGACGACTCGCTCGCCGTCCAGGGTGAGGACGATGCGCAGGGTGGTGTGGGTGGCGGGGTGCTGGGGGCCGAAGTTGAGCGTCCAGCGATCGCCTTTCTGCAGGTCGGTGTCGTCAGCCGAGAGGTAGGGGGTGGTCTCGACGTCGACGTCGAAGGGCTTGAGCTCGTAGGGCATGTCGGCGGGCTCGTTCGGTGGAGGGACGGGCAAGTGTAAGCGTTCGTGCGGGAGTGGGTGAGGCGGGCGGCGGGATGCCGCGCCCGGCGCGGGGTAACGTGGTTGTGTGATTGAGATGGACGGGCGAGCGGCGGCTGAGCGGGCGCGGGCGGTGATGCTCGAAGAGGGGTTCGGGCTGTGCGGGGTGTGCGTTGCCGAGCCGAGTGAGCGGGGGGATGAGATGGCGGCTTGGCTGGCGGCGGGGAAGCACGGGGAGATGGGGTACCTCGCCGAGCACATGGACAAGCGGCTGGACGTGAGGCGGTTGATCGAGGAGGCGGAGGGCGGGCCGGCGCGGTCGGTGATCGTGGTGGCGGATGCGTACGAGGCGGGGCCGGCGGGAGATGGGCAGGCCGCGGCGGGCCGGGGGCGCGTGGCCCGGTACGCCCGGGGCGACGACTACCACCGGGTGATGAAAAAGCGATTGCACGCCGGGGCGGACCGGCTGCGGGCGATGTTCCCCGGCGCGGTGTTCAAGGCGTGCGTCGACACGGCCCCGGTGATGGAGCGCGAGCACGCGGCCCGGGCGGGGCTGGGGTGGATCGGCAAGCACACCCTGTTGATCCACCCCAGGCACGGCAGCTATCTGTTCCTGGGGGTGCTGGTCACGACGCTCGCCCTGGAGCCGGCCGGCCCGGACGGCGCGGCGCCGGCGGCGGTCGAGCCGGACCGGTGCGGGACGTGCACGCGCTGCCTGGACGCCTGCCCGACGGATTGCATCACGCCTTACTCGGTCGATGCGTCTCGGTGCATCAGCTACCTGACGATCGAGCATCGGTCGGCGATCGCGGAGGAGCTCCAACCGCTGATGAGCGACTGGCTGGCGGGGTGCGACGTGTGCCAGGAGGTCTGCCCGTGGAACGGGTTTGACGAGTCGGCGGGCGAGGCGCCGGGGTATCGCGTGCCGTTGGCGGTTCGGCCGGCGTATCGGCCACGGACGGCGACGCTGGAGGCCGAGGCGGTCGCGGGCTGGGGCGAGGGAGACCGCCGGGCGGCGGTGCGGGGTTCGGCCCTGAAGCGGATCAAGCTGCCGATGTGGCGACGCAACGCCGAGATCGCGGCCGGCAATCAGTCCGACGCCACGGGCTGAGGCGTCGAGCCAGTCGCGTCGCTCGCCTCGATCGAGCGGGTTGGTTGAAGCAGCACGGGTTGGCCGGCGTCGAGCGACGCGAGGTAGCGTTGATAGGTCGCTCGCTTGGCCGGGGGCGCGTCGGTGGCGAGCAGTCGGCCGAGGATGGCTCGCGCCGGCTCGGCTTGATCGGTGTTGGCCAGCGCCAACGCCATGGCCTCGCCCCAGGCGGGGTTGCGGAACTCGACGGGGACCTGGTCGAGGGTGGCGCCGGCGGCCTGAGGCTGCCGGATCGACTCGTCCGGGGCGCCGGCTTTGAGCTTGGCCCAGCGGACGGTCAGCCGAAGCTCGGCGGGCATGTGCTGAAAAGCCTCGTCGAACGCGGCCTCGGCCTGTGCCCACCGGCCCAGCTCCATCAGCACCGTCGTCAGGTTGTTGTGGCCCTCCCAGACGGTCGGATCGACCTCGACGGCGCGGCGGAAGCGCGACAGCGCCGCCTCCGTGCGGCCCTGCTGAAGATCGATGACGCCGAGGTTGGCGTGGGCCTGCGCGTACTCGTCGGAAAGCTCGATCGCGCGGCGGTAGTCGTCGGCGGCGGCGTCGAAGTTGCCAAGGTTGAGGTGGGCGTCGGCGCGGTTGTAATAGCTGCGGGCGAGGTCCGGGTCGAGCTCGACGACCAGGTTGAGCTGGCCGAGCGCCTCACGGGGCCGGCCTTGATGCAGCATGACGACGGCCAGGCTGTTGCGGCTCTCGATGTAGTCCGGCCGGCGCTGCAGGGCCTGGCGATAGGCGGTCTCGGCGGTGGCGAACTTGTTCTGGTCTTCGAGCGCCCTGCCGTAGTTGTGCCAGCCGCGCGGGTTGGCGGGCGCACGCTGCGTGACGGTCCGCCACAGCGACTCGCGCGTGGCGTACTCCGCGTTGCGGACCACGGTCAACCCCGCGAACACCGTGGCGATCGCCAGCACCGCGGCCGTCGAGACATTTCGCCAGGTCTCGACGGGCATGCGGCCGGCGAAAAGCCCGTTCGCCGCGAGGCAGCCGATCGCCAACAACGCCGCCAATGGCAGGTACATCCGGTGCTCGAAGTAGAGGTCGGTGATCGGCATCACGCTCGAGGTCGGTCCGAGCACGACGAACGCCGACAGGCCTAGCCAGCCCCACGCCGTGTTGTGCATGACGCCGATCAGGCTCGCGATGAACAGCCCCGCCACCGCCAGCGTCGTCGCGGCCATGGTCACCGGTCGGTGCGGGAACGCCGGCTGCCAGCCCATCGCCCAGTCAAACACCTGCGGCCAGGGCGCCACCACCAATCGCAGGTAGGTCAGCAGCACCTCGCCCTGCGACAGCAGGTACCGCGCCGACCCGTACCAGCCGCCCGCTCCGAAACCGACCGCTTGGACCTGCGCATCCTCGACCACCAGCCCCTCGCCCCCCGCGATCACCAGCCATCCCGACGCGGCCAGCAGCCCGAGATAGATCGGCCACCGCCGCCCGATCGGCCCGCCCCACGACCCCGCGTAGAAGCAGCGGTCCATCAGGTACGCCACCACCGGCAGCCCCACCGCCACCTGCTTGCTGCTCACCGACGCGAACGCCGCGGCCACCGCCAACACCCCCCACCCCACGCGGGCCGGCGTCCCGCGCGACTGCGCCGCCCCCGCCATCGCCCACAGGCCCAGCAGGAAAAACAACGCCATCATCGACTCGTGCCGCTGGATGACGTAGGCCACGGCCTGCGTGCACAGCGGGTGCACCGCCCACAGCAGCGACACCGCCGACGCCAGCCCCACGCCCGCCGTCGCCTCCGGCGGCGTCGAGGCTGCGCCGGGGGTCCTCGGATCCCCTCGCCGCCATGCCCAGCCCAGCCGCCAGGTCAGACCGAAGAGCACCATCGCGGACACGGCGTGGATCGCGATGTTGACCAGGCGATAACCCCGGGGCTCGTCGCCGTCGATCAGGTAGTTCGCGACCAGCGTCGCCTGCGGCAGCGACCGGCTCATCGGCTGGGACGGCCGAAATGTCGACCACGGGTCGGCGGCCTCTGCGATCGCGTCGATGTACTTGTCGGTGTCGAAGACAAACTGGTTGCCCAGCGAGTTGACGTACACGCCGACGCAGACGAGGGCCAGCGCGAACGGCATCAGCCTGGCCAGCCGCAGGCTCAACCCACCGACGCGCCGTTCGTCGCCTGTGCCCGCCGCCCCGCCGCCGGTCATCCCACGTCACCCGGCTTGGGCGGCACGCCGACGATCGAGAACCCGCAATCGACGTGGATCGTCTCGCCGGTCACGCCCGAGGCCATGTCGCTGAGCAGGTAGACCGCGGTGTCGCCGACCTCCTCGCCGGTGTTGCATCGCTTCATCGAGGCCGCGAACTCCTGGTACTTGATCATGTCGTCGATCCCGCCGACGCCGGCGCCCGCCAGCGTCTTGAATGGCCCTGCGGAGATGCAGTTGACCCGCACGTTGCGGCCGGGCTGGCCGAGTTCGTACGCCAGATACCGGGTGGTGTGTTCGAGGCAGGCCTTGGCGATGCCCATGACGTTGTAGCCGGGCGTGACCTTCTCGCCGCCGTAGTAGCTCATGTTGACGATCGACCCGCCGGGGTTGTCGCCGCGCTGCATCAGCGGCAGCGCCCGCTGGGCCATCGCGAGCAGCGTGTAGGCCGAGGTGTCGACGGCGTTCTTGTAAACCTCGCGCGGGGTCGTGTGGAACGTGTCGGGCTTGAGGTAGTCCTTGTCGGCAAAGGCGATCGAGTGCACGACGAAGTCGAGCGTGTCGTGGTCCTGGCCGTACTGGTCGAACACGGCGTCGAGCGACTCGTCGGAGTTCGCGTCGCACGGCTGCAGCCAGGGGTCGTCGATGCCCAGCGACTTGGCGGCCTTGGCGACGCGGTGCTCCATCTTGCCGATCGGCAGGTAGGTGAACGCCAGCTCGGCGCCCTGCTCGATGAGCTGCTTGGCGATAAAGAACGCGTAGCTGCGCTCGTTGGCGATGCCGAAGATCAGGCCCTTCTTGCCGTCCATCAATCCCATGCGTGCTGCTCCGTGCGTTGGCCGAATCGGGCCTGAAAGCTAATGTGAAAAGGCCCACGGCATGCCGACCGTGGGCCTTGAATCGTGCTTGATACCCCGCGTTTAGCGGTAGAACTCGATCACCAGGTTCATGTTGACGTCGAAGGGGACCTGGTCGCTGGTCGGGACCGAGACGACCTTGGCGGTCAGCGTCGAGGGGTCGTAGCTGAGCCAAGACGGGACCTCGTGGCCGGGCAGGGACTCCATGGCCTCGCGGACGAGCTTCTTGCTGGCGTCCTTCTTGAGGGTGATCTCGTCGTTGACGTCGATCGAGTAGCTGGCGATGTCGACCTTCTTGCCGTTGACCAGGACGTGGCCGTGGGCGACGAACTGGCGGGCGGCCCAGATCGATCGAGCCCAGCCGAGGCGGCGGATGACGTTGTCCAGCCGCTCCTCGAGCAGGCGGAGCAGCAGCTCGCCGGTGTTGCCCTTCATGGAGCCGGCCTTGTCCATGTAGCGACGGAACTGCTTTTCCATCACGTTGTAGTGGTAGCGGAGCTTCTGCTTCTCGTTGAGGCGAACGCCGTAGTCGCGGAGTCGGCGACCACGGAAGCCGTGCTGGCCGGGGGGGTTGAGTTGGCGCTTGGTGGTGTGCTTGGGCAGGTCGGCGATAGGGACGCCGACGCGGCGGGAGAGCTTGACCTTGGGGCCGGTGTAGTTGGCCATCGTGATTCATCGCCGGTTGGGGCGACGCTCCGGTGAGCCGGTCCGTGGGGAACCGGGGATCATTCCGTGGCTCGGCGGTGGCTACCGCTCTGCCGGCGGGGAACTTCAGGGCCGCGCGGCCCTGCAAGGTGAGCCACATAGTGTGCCCGGCGGCCGAGGCGGGGTCAAGCGCACCGGCCATCGGCGTTGCGGAGAGGCTACATCCGGCGCGACCGGCCCCGATTCCCTTTTGAGATTCACGCGTAAACACCTACAATACCGGGCGTTATGGCTGATGCACGCCGCCTTTCTTTCTGGAACGCCGTTGGCATGCCTCGCGGCATGAACAGCAGTCAGTCGTTCGTCTTCGGCATCATCATCGCCGCCGCCCTGTTCCTAACGCTCACGCTGGCGTTCGGCTGCTCCTCGCCGCCGCCTAAGGCCGAACTGCCGCTTCTGACCGCGTCAGGGAATCACCGGTCCCTGGCGACGGACGGCCCGGCGATGGCCGCCCTGTGGCGGACGCCCGCCCAGCGGCAGGCCGCCGGCGAGCCGTGGTACGCCTCCCGCGCCGACAGCACGGCGGCCGTCGTCGTCGGCACCCGCTCGCCGAGGCTCGAGCGGTCGGTCACGCTGACCTACGACCAGCTCCGCACCAACAACGGGCGGGTCAACGACAACCTCAACATCCGTCGTCGCTCGGTGACGGTTCAGGAAGTCCTGACGAACTGACGCCGGCGCCGCCTCCGCGTCGGTCTGTCGTCCGCCGCCTCGGCGTCGAGCCTGTAATCTGACCCGATGGAGTTCACGGGCAATCCGACCGCCGCGCCGGCGGCCGATGAACTCGCCGCGGGCTTGCGATCCGAGGTGCGTGGCGAGGTCTACGCCGACGCCGTCCGCCGCGGCATCTACGCGACCGACGCCTCGCTGTACCAGCAGACGCCCCGCGTGGTGGTCGTCCCGCTCGACCAGGACGACGCGGTCAAAGCGATCAAGTTCGCCCACGCCCACGACGTGGCCATCACCCCACGCGGCGGCGCGACCTCGCTGTCCGGCCAGACCTTCGGCCCGGGCATGGTGCTCGACCTGGCCAAGCACATGGCCGACGTGCTCGAGGTCAACGCCGCCGAACAGTGGGCCGTCGTCCAGCCCGGCGTCGTGCGCGACGAGCTCAACGCCCGGCTCAAGGGCGATCGCCTGCACTTCTCGCCCGACCCCGCCACCGGCAACCGAGCCACCATCGGCGGGATGATCGGCAACAATACCTGCGGCACCCGCTCGATCGTCTACGGCAAGACGATCGATCAGGTGCTCGAGGTCCGCGTCGCCCTGGCCGACGGCACGGTCTGCGACTTCGCGCCATGCGACGACGCCGAGTGGGAGCGTCGCGCCAGCGGCCAGGGGGTCAGCGAGCCCGAAGCAAAGATCTACGCCGGCTTCCGCGACATCATTCGCACCCATCGCCAGGCCATCCTCGACCGCTTCCCCAAGGTGATGCGGCGCGTCTCGGGCTACAACCTCGACGAGTTCGTCGACGGCGCGGGCTACACCGGCGACATCGGCCCTCGTGCCGAGCACAACGCCGGGCACCGCACGTGGAACCTGGCGAACCTCATCGTCGGGTCCGAGGGCACGCTGGCGACGATCCTGTCGGCCAAGATCCGCCTCACCCCGCTGCCCGACGCGACGGCCGTCTGCGTCGTACATTTCCACGACCTGATCGACTCGCTCGCCCGGGTCGACACCATGCTCGGGCACCGCCCGTCGACCGTCGAGTTGCTCGACTCGGACGTGATCACCGAAGCCAAGGTCAACCCGTCGACCAAGCACATGACCGGCTTCATCGACGGCGACCCCGCGGCCGTGCAGATCGTCGAGTTCTTCGGCGCCACGCCCGACGAGGCGAAGGCCAAGGCCGATCAGTTCGCCTGGCAGATGGGCGAGCAGGGCATCGGCTACGCCCGGCCGGTGTTCGCCGACGCCAAGGGCCAGGCCGACATCTGGAACACCCGCAAGCTCGGGCTCGGCCTGATCAGCAACGTCAAGGGGCCGGTCAAAGGCAAGGACTTCATCGAGGACGCCTGCGTCCCGACCGAACACCTCGCCGAGTACGTCGGCAAGATCAAGGCCCTGTGCGCCGAGCACGGCGTCGACCGCGTCTCGATCTACGCCCACGCCTCGGTCGGCGTCTGCCACATCGTCCCCGCCCTCGACCTGCACCACGCCCGGGACGTCGCGAAGATGAAGCTCATCTCCGACCAGGTGTTCCAGTGGGTCATGGACTACGGCGGGTCGTGGTCCGGCGAGCACGGCGACGGCCAGCTCCGCGGCCGGCTGCTGCCCCGTATGTTCGGCGACGAGGTGTACGGGGCCTTTCGCGAGGTCAAGCGGCTGTTCGACCCAACGGGCATTATGAACCCCGGCAAGGTCATCGACGCCCCGCCGATGGATCAGGACCTGCGATATCGGCAGGACGGCTACGAGAAGTCGCTCGAGCAGCTCAAGCCGGTGTACCACCACCGATCGCAGGGCGGGTTCGCGCTGGCCGTCGAGCAGTGCAACGGCGTGGGGGCGTGCCGCAAGACCGGCAGCGGCACGATGTGCCCGTCCTACATGGCGACGCGCGACGAGGAGGCCAGCGTTCGCGGCCGGGCCAACGCCCTGCGGCTGGCGATGTCCGGCCAACTCGGCCCCGAGCCCATGGAGGCCCTGGCGTCCGACGGCGTGCACGACGTGCTCTCGCTGTGCCTGTCCTGCAAGGCCTGCAAGAGCGAGTGTCCCAACGAGGTCGACATGGCCAAGCTCAAGGCCGACGCGATGCAGGCCCGCCACGACAAGGTCGGCACGACGCTGGGGGCCCGCATGGTCGGGGCGCTGCCCGTCATGGGGCGCCTGCTGGCCGGCCCGCTGGCGCCCATCGCCAACGCGATGAACAACGCCCCCGGCGTCCGCCAGCTCCGCCAGGCCTTCACCGGCATCGACGCCCGTCGCCCGATCCCCGGCTTCGCCCGTCGCCACCTGCGCACCCTGTTCGACCGCCACTCGCCGCCCGCCTGGACCACCCCGCCCCGCGGCCGGGTCGTGCTCTTCAACGACACCTACGCCAACACCATGGAGCCGCACGTCGGGATGGCCGCCGTCGAGCTCCTGGAGGCCTGCGGCTACCAGGTCAAGCTCGCCAACGCCGGCTGCTGCCAGCGCACCCGCATCAGCAAGGGCCTGCTCCGCCAGGCCAAGACCGACGGCCTCGGCACCCTCACCCGTCTGGCCGGCTACGCCAAGCTCGGCATGCCCATCCTCTGCCTCGAGCCGTCCTGCGCCTCGGCCCTCGTGGACGATCTCGGCGACCTCATGGACGACGAGCACCTCGAGATCGCCCACCTCGTGCGCGACCACACTCACATGATCGACCAGTTCCTTGTCGGCCAGGGCATCGACTTGGTCCCCCTCGAGGGCGACGAGGACGCCCTGCTCCACGGCCACTGCCACCAGAAGGCCATGTTCGGCACCGACGCCATCAAGCGGTCGCTCGGCGACGGCTGCACCGAGGTCGATTCCGGCTGCTGCGGCATGGCCGGCTCGTTCGGCTACGAGCACCACGACCTCTCCGAGAAGATCGGCGAGGACCGCCTGTTCCCCGCCGTCCGCGAGGCCACGGAGCAAGGCAAAACGGTCGTCGCCTGCGGCATCTCCTGCCGCCACCAACTCCACGACTTTCTGGGCGTCGAGGCCAAGCACTGGGTCCAGACCGTCCGCCCCGCCACGCCCCACGCCTGACCCGCCCGGCCCGGAATCGGCGAGCCACCGACGCCTCGGCGCTTGCCTCGCCGCCAACAGCGGGTAACCTTCTGCAGACCCGACGAGGGCGCCGCGCGATCGTCGCCCCCGACGCCCGCTCCGCCCGGCGGGCCTCCGTCATCCCCACCCCGTTTTTCACGGCCCGAAACGGCCGAAACACTCGTCTCGTCCCCCTACCTAAAGGCCCTGCCATGAGCACCGCCCTCGCCTCCGCCACCGAGTCCAACGCCGCCCTCCTCGAACGCACCCGCAACTTCGGGATCTGCGCCCACATCGACGCCGGCAAGACCACCACCACCGAGCGCGTCCTCTACTACACGGGCAAGACGCACAAGATCGGCGAGGTCCACGACGGCACCGCGACCATGGACTTTGGCCAGGACGAGCAGCAGCGCGGCATCACCATCCAGTCCGCCGCCACCACCTGCCCCTGGGACAAGGACGGCACCGAGTACCGCCTCAACCTCATCGACACGCCAGGCCACGTCGACTTCACCATCGAGGTCGAGCGATCGATGCGCGTGCTCGACGGCGCCGTCGTCGTGTTCGACGGCAAGGAAGGCGTCGAGGCCCAGTCCGAGACCGTCTGGCGACAGGCCGTGCGGTACGAGGTCCCCTCGATCTGCTTTATCAACAAGATGGACAAGATGGGCGCCGATTTCACCTACGCCTTCGGCACCATCGGCGAGCGGCTCGGCGCCAACGCCGTGGCCGTGCAGCTGCCGATCGGCAAGGCCGACTCCCACGAGGGCGTCGTCGACCTGCTGGCCATGAAGGCGTATTACTTCGAGGCCGAGTCGATGGGCGCGACCGTCATCGAGAAAGACATCCCCGCCGACATGGCCGACGAGGTCGAGAAGTGGCGGCACGAGCTGATCGAGAAGGCCGCCGAGCTCGACGACGACCTGACCGAGAAGTATCTCGAGGGCGAGGAGCTGACCGTCGACGAGATCAAGGGCGCCCTCCGTAAGGGTACCCTCGCCCGCACCATTCATCCGGTGTTCACCGGCTCTGCGCTCAAGTACATCGGCGTCCAACGCCTGCTCGACGGCGTCGTCGACTACCTGCCCCAGCCCACCGAGGTCCCGCCGACCAAGGGCACCGACGTCAAGGACCCCGAGAAGGTGCTCTCGCGGCCGCACTCGTCCGACGCTCCGTTCTCGGCGCTCGTGTTCAAGATCGTCAACGACGCCCACGGCGACCTGACCTATATCCGCATCTACTCGGGCAAGCTCGAGAAGGGATCGCGCGTCCTCAACCCCAACAACGGCAAGAAGGAGATCGTCTCCCGCATCTTCGAGATGCACGCCAAGGACCGAAACGCCCTCGACGAGGCCGAGGCCGGCTCGATCGTCGCGGTCGTGGGCCTCAAGAACTCCGTCACGGGCGACACCCTCTGCGACTCGGACGACCCCATCGTCCTCGAACGCATGGACTTCCCCGACCCCGTGATCTCCATGTCGATCGAGCCCAACAGCCAGGGCGACAAGGAGAAGCTGGCCAACGCGCTCGCGACCATCCGCCGCGAGGACCCGTCGTTCCGCTCGTCCTACAACGAGGAGACCGGCGAGACCATCATCGCCGGCATGGGCGAGCTGCACCTGGACATCATCAAGACCAAGCTCACCCGCGACATGAAGATCGACGTCAACGTCGGCGCCCCGCGCGTGGCCTATCGCGAGTCGATCGCCGGGTCTGCCGAGGCGACCGGCACGCACAAGAAGCAGACCGGCGGCCGCGGCCAGTTCGGCCAGGCCACCATCAAGGTCGAGCCGATCACCGAGGAACTCGCGCTTGAGCAAGAGCTCAAGTACCAGGACGGCGTGGCCTTCGTCGATGGCATCTCGGGCGGCGTCATCCCCCGCGAGTACATCCCCTCGGTCGGCGTTGGCTGCCGCGAGACGGCCAAGACCGGCGTCCTCGCCGGCTACCCGCTCATCGGCGTCCGGGTCGAGGTCGTCGACGGCAAGTACCACGAGGTCGACTCCTCGCAGGTCGCGTTCGAGATGGCCGGCACGCTCGCTTTCAAGGAAGCCACCCGCAAGGCCGGCCTGCAACTGCTCGAGCCGATCATGAAGGTCGTCGTCACCACCCCCGACGAGTTCTTCGGCAACATCACCGGCGACCTCAACCGCCGCCGGGCCCTGATCGTCGGCGACGAGGAACGCGGCAACACCCGCGTCATCACCGCCGAGGCCCCGCTCTCCGAGATGTTCGGCTACGCCACGAGCATCCGCGGCATGTCCCAGGGCCGAGCGTCCTACGCGATGGAGCCGCTGGAGTACCGCCCGGTGCCCAAGAACGTCGAGAAAGAAATCCTCGCCGCCCAGGGCGACGACAAGTAATCAATTCCGTCGCACAAGCTCCTGGAAACAATCGAGCTCGGGCGAGTTTATGACTCGCTCGGGCTTATTCTTTGCCTAATTTAACGCCAACACGATCCTCTTCACATCGCTCATTTCATTGATGATCAACACGCATTCAAGCCACGAAGTGTGAATCTGTGGCGGCTCCAAGTTTAGGTTGTGCGAGCGGAGTGTTGCCGCTACGTTACCGCCGGCCTGAAACGCCCGCAGGGAGGATCCAATTGATTGCTCGTTACTCGCTTCGGCGGTATCTGACCGTCTGTACCGCCTTTGTAACCCTCGGCGGCGTCGCGCTGCCCACGCTCGCCGAGCCCAAGCATCTGCTGTACTTCGGCAACAGCTTTTCGAGCCGGGGCAATTTCGTCGGGAACATGGTTCGTGAGTTGGCGATCGCCGATGGGCAGCTCGAGCCGATCTCGCACGAGGACCATGAGAACGCCAAGACGGTCGAGTTCCATCTCGGCCAGGTGCTGAGCAACCCACAGAACAATGTCACCAGCGACGTGCTACCGCTCGGTACCGCCTGGGAGTCGTTGGTGATCCAAGGCTTCAGCGGCGAGGAGACCGTCGCGGAAGGAGATGGCTCGTTTGTTGAAGACGTGGTCGCCTTATATCAGGCGGTCGCGGATCACCCATCGGGCAACGCGTCTGGCGTTAAGATGGTGCTGTTCCAGACCTGGCCTCGCGGGCCAGGCAACGTGAAGTACACCGGCAGCGACCCGCTCTACGCCGGGCCCGAGGCGATGCACGCCGAGACTCAGGCCGCCTACAACGCAGCGGCCCGGGCGCTGCGCTCGTTCGGCGCGACGGTCAAGATCGCCCCGATCGGCGACGCCTTCCTGGCGGCCGGTTTCGACGTCAGCCTCTATGACGTCGACCTGCACCACGCCTCGGCCAAAGGCTACCTGTTGCGGACGATGGTGATGTATCGGACGATCTACGAGGGCGAGCTGCTGTCAGACCTGGTCTACCAAGACCTGCCGGACATCCTCCAGGCCCAGGCCGACGCAGACACCTGGGACGAGTTGGTCGCCATCGCCGATGCGTTGACGGTCCCCGAGCCCGGCCTACTTTCCTTGCTGAGTCTGAGCCTGGCGGTGGGGCTCATCCGTCGCGGGTAACCGACAGCGAATCCGCGTCCTCTTCTCAAGCAAAGGGTGTGTCCTTAAGCTGGCGGGGCCGCCCGATCCCGCCGAAGGACGCCCGCATGCGCCGCCTACCCGCCCCGTTGCTCACGCTGCTCCTCGCTACTCTTGCGCCCGCCCCATCGATTGCGGCTGACGCGGCCGCCACCGCCCCGGCCACTCAGGAGTCCGTCATGACCCAAGCCGTCCTCGACGCTAACGCCGGCTTCTACGCCGCGCTCAACACCCTGTTCACCGGCGATGACACCTCGATGGCCGACGTGTGGTCGCACGCCGACGACGTGACCTACATGGGGCCGCTCGGAGCCTCGCTTCACGGCTGGGAGCAGGTCGCCGCGACGTGGTCCGAGCAGGCCGCGATGAAGCTCGGCGGCGAGGTGCTGCCACGGGACGTCCGCGTCGTCGTCGCCGGCGAGCTGGCGCTGGTCACCAACGTCGAGCACGGCCGGAACCCGCACACCATCGACGGCCCGATAGACGTGCAGATCCGCGCGACCAACGCCTACCGCCTCGAATCCGGCGTCTGGAAGATGATCCACCACCACACCGATCTGCTGCCCACGCTAGTCAAAGAGGGCGAGCAGATGCACGGGCAATGAGCGACCCACTCGGGCTAACACGATGACCAATCCCGCTGTTCAAGCCGTGCTCGACGCGAATCAGGGCTTCATGGCCGCGCTGAACGCGATGTTCGCCGGCGACGCGCGGCCGATGCTCGACGCCTGGTCGCACGCCGACGACGTGACGTACATGGGCCCGGCCCGGGAATACCTGGTGGGCTGGGCGCCGATCGCCGAGTCATGGAAGAAGCAGGCCGAGATGAGGTTTGGCGGGTGGATCGAGTCGCGGCGGGCTCACGCGGTCGTCTCGGGCGATCTCGCCTTGGTCACCGACATCGGCCACGGCGACAACCCCCACTCCCCGGGCGGCGATATGCCCGTTGACATCCGCGCTACGAGCGCCTTCCGCCTCGAAGGCGGGGCGTGGAAGATGATCCACCACCACACGGACCTGCTGCTGCCGCTGGCGGATCAAGCGTAGGTCCGTCCGCGCAGTCTTAGCCACCCACGACCTGTCGCATGATCCGCCAGACCTCGACGTAAGCGTTGGACCACGCCGACTCCCGGAAGAACTGCACCGGCGCGCCGGGGTTGCCGATGAACGGCCGCAGCACCCAGCCCATCTGCACGCCGACGAAGGCGTAGAGGACGACCCAGAGCCGAACAAGCCAGCGGACGTTGGGTGCTTCGGCGACCAGCGGGCGGGTCGCGCGGCGCAGGGCGGTGTGGCCCGCGACGGTAGCGACGGCGAACATCGCGCCGTTGAACAAGATCGCGATCGGGTACCCAGCGATCGTCGTGTACCACAACAGCGTGTAGGGCGCGACGGCCGCGAGCGCGAGCCCGACGGCGGCCTGAGCCGCGGCGATCGCGACGAGCAGCCGCCTCAGCTTCGACACCAGGCCCAGCAGCGTGCCGACGACCAGCAGCGGCGGGAGCGTCAGCGCCGTCGTCACGCCCAGCAGAAGCGGGACCTTCACGGCCGAGACCATCATCTGGCCCGGCCGACCCGCGTAGCTCCCCATGCACAGCCCGTAGGCCAGGCAGCAGACCAGCGCGAGCCTCGCGGCGTATCTCAGGCCGCGCTCCTGCGCGTCGCCGTGGAGGACGCCTCGAAGCCGGGCGTCGGCACGGTCGAGCCAGTGCTCCGACGCGGGTTGCCGCTCCGCCGAGGCGTCGATTCGCGCAGGCTCACTCACCGGAGATCCCGAGCAGCGTCTGCAACATGCGGACGACATCGAAGAAGAAGTTCGCCTCTCGGTCGCGGAACCAAGTGAACGGCATGTCGGGGTGGCCGATGAACGGGCGGAGCACCCAGCTCATCTGCATCCCGACGACGGCAAAGACGACGACCCAGACGCGGTACACCCGCGCGGCTCGGCGGTCGGTCGGCTGCCCCATCGAATCCAACGCCCCGGCGTTTGCCGAGGATTCGCCGGGGCCATCCCAACGCTGCGCGAACGCTCGCGCCCTGACCCCCGGCTCGGCATGAACACCGCCCGGCTCGGTGTCCCGTTCCGCCGAACCGGGGGCCGCGTCGCTGACCCCGGCGGGCTCGTCATCGATAACTTCGGACTCACCGCGCTCGAGCGCCTCGGCGCGATCGGCCTCCTCTTGCTTGTACATCTCGATCGCGATCATCCGGTTGAGCGTCCGCAGCAGGAAGCCCAGCCCGAGCACGCCCGCGACGCCGCACATGATCACGTTGAGGAGCTTCATGAACTGGTAGCTTTCGACCGTGTCGCCGGCGCTGACGCCGAAGAACGCGACGATCGGGCCCAGCGACGCGAGCACCGCGAGGCACACGCCCAGCATCGCCGCCAGCAGCTTGACGACCGACGACAGCTTGAGCGATGAGCCGGCCAACGCGCTGAAGACGTAGAGCGAAGGCAGCGTGATCAGCAGCGTCAGCCCGAACAGCGCCGGCATCTTCACGCCCGAGGCGATGACCTGCATCCACGCGTCGTCGCCGCCGCGGAACACGGCGTAGCTGCCCATGCAGACGCCGTAGATCGCCGCCAGCCCGACGTTGACAAGGGCGATCCCGGCGAGCGGGATGCGGAGGTCTCCGCTGTCAAGGTCTGCAGGGCGAGTAGCCTCGCCGCGAAGTATCGCGTCGAGCCGGCGGATAGCGATCAGCATCGGCTTGCCTCACGGAACTACGGAATGTCGAACCCGATCGCGAGGTGTTACGCGACGCGTTGTCGTGGGTTCGTCACTTATTCCCGAGCCGCAGGTTTTTTTGACGACGATCAGCCCTCACTCAACACGTACCGAAACGCGTCGGTCAGCGCTTGCCACGAGGCATCGACGATGTTCTCGTTGACGCCGATCGTGCCGAAGGTGTTGCCGGTCTTCTCGGCCAGCGCGTCGTCGGCGACCTTGAAGGTGGCGATGACGCGGACCTTGGCGGCCGACTCGGCGGTGGGGTTGACCACGCGGACCTTGTAGTCGATGAGGTGGACGTCGTTGATCACCGGGTATCGGTTGGCCAGGGCTTTGCGGAGGGCGCCGTCGAGGGCGTTGACCGGGCCGTCGCCCTCGGCCACGCGGTGCTCGTCGGCGCCGTCGACGGCGAGCTTGACGGTGGCCTCGGTGGTCGAGGGCTGGTCGTCCTGCTTGAGGATGACGCAGCGGTAGTGGTCGAGCGTCCAGAACGTCGGAGCCTGGCCGAGGGCGTCGCGGAGGAGCAGCTCGAACGAGGCGCGGGCGGCCTCGAACTGGTAGCCCTCGTTCTCGAGGTCCTGCACGCGGTTGAGGACCTTGCGTTGGAGGTCCTTGTCGTGCTCGATGTCGAACTTCTTGCCGATCGTCTCGGCGACGTTGGAGACGCCGGCCAGCTCGGAGACGAGGATGCGGCGGGTGTTGCCGACGACCCCGGGGTCGACGTGTTCGTAGGAGTGGGCGACGCGGCGGACGGCGTGGACGTGCATGCCGCCCTTGTGGGCGAAGGCGCCGTTGCCGACGTACGGCTGGCCGTCGAGGGGCTGGAGGTTGGCGACCTCGTGGACGTAGCGCGAGACCTCGGCGAGCTGGTGGAGGCCGGTGGTGCCGGGGAGCAGGCAGTCGTAGGGGAGCTTGAGGATGAGGTTGGCGATGACGGTCGTGAGGTCGACGTTGCCGCAGCGTTCGCCGATGCCGTTGACGGTGCCCTGGGCCTGGACGGCGCCGGCGTCGATGGCGGCTAGGGTGTTGGCGGTTGCGACGCCGGAGTCGTTGTGGCAGTGGATGGCGAGCGAGGGATTCGGGGCGGGGTGGTCGGTCGAGGGGTCGGCGAGGCCGAGGGCCCGTTTGACCTCGGTCGTTGCTTGCGCGACCCACTGAGGCAGCGAGCCGCCGTTGGTGTCGCAGAGGACGAGTCGCGTCGCGCCGCCAGCGACGGCTGCCTTGAGAGTTTCGAGGGCGTAGTCGGGGTTAGCCTTGTAGCCGTCGAAGAAGTGCTCGGCGTCGTACATCACCTGCTCGACGTGTCCCGCCTCGGCGCAGAAACGCACGGAGTCCTGGATCATCGCGAGGTTTTCCTCGCGAGAGACGCGCAGGACTTCGTCGACGTGCAAGTCCCAGGTCTTGCCGACGACGGTGATGACGGGGGTCTTGGCGTCGACGAGGGCGTTGGTGCCGGGGTCGTCCTCGGGGCCGACGCCCTTGCGGCGGGTCATGCCGAAGGCGGTGATCTTGGCGTGCTGCCAGTCGTGATCGCGGGCCTGCTCGAAGAAGGCGACGTCCTTGGGGTTGGACAGCGGGAAGCCGGCCTCGATGTAGTCGACGCCGAGGCGTTCGAGGCGTTGGGCGATGTTGAGCTTGTCGACGAGGGTGAGCGAGACGCCGATGCCCTGCGTGCCGTCGCGGAGGGTGGTGTCGTAGATCTCGACGCGGCGCTTGGGGAGCGACGGATCGACGGCCGACGGGCGGAGAGGGGCGTCGGCGGCGGGTTGATCGGGGGCGGCGGTGGTCATGGCGGCTCGGGGTGAGTGGGGGACAGAGGTTACGGGATCGATTCGGGTATGAAAAAACCCTGCCAGCGGGGCAGGGTTGGTCGCGGTGTCGGGATAAACGGATCGCGAACCCTGCCTAGGCGGGGGGAATGATGATCGCGGTGCCGATGATCGTGGACGTTGGTTGGGTCACGGCGGCAGTGTATCGGCTTGATCGAGCGGGTCAATGAGCGGGGCCGTCGGGTGATGGCACACTCCGGCCGGGGTCAGTGCCCCGGGGCCGCCATCGGCGACTCGCAGGGGGCTAAATCATGCCGATGATTCGCAAAGTGAACCACGACCGTCAATCGATCAGGCCGAGGCCCTTGAGGAAGGAGTATTTGTCCCAGTCGACCCAGCTCTCGGCGAGCTTGCCGTCCTGGTAGCGATCGGTCTGTGTGCCGGTCCAGGTGGACGTGTTGCCGGTGGCGGGGTGGTCGTCGTCGAAGGCGGCGGTGTTGGTGGCGGTGAACTCGAAGCGGGTGCAGACGTACTCGCCCTCGGCGACCTGGAGGAGGATGTCGGCGCGGACGTCGGAGAACTTCTCGTGGAAGTCCTCGACCAAGGCCTGCCACTGGGCGAAGTCGAGCGTGGAGGTGCCGGCGAAGGCGTCGGGCAGCTGGTGGTTGACGTAGCCGGGCGCGACGTAGTCGGTCGCGAGGTGAGCGGCGTTGTCGCCCCAGAGCTGAATGAAGTGCCTAGAGGTTTCTTTGTGGTTCGGCATCGCGGTTTCCAGAATCGGCGGTGTTCCGAGCCCCGGGCGGCTGGCGCGTCGACGCGTCGCGGGTCGGCGCGACTCGGGGTAGGTGCCTTTATACTCTCGCGATGACTGGCAGCGTGGCGGATCAGCACCGACGGGCGTTGGGGGTGGCGGGGCCGCGGTATCGGCGGTGGCTGCACGGGCTGGCGCTGGGGATGGTGGCGTGCACGTTTTTGCTGCTGACGGTGGGCGGGGTGGTGACGACGCTGGGCGAGGGGCTGGCGGTGTACGACGGGTGGACGAGCTTTGGGTACTACGTGCCGTTGGCGCCGCTGGAGTACTGGGTGCACGACACGGGCAAGTTCGTGGAGCATTCGCACCGGCTGGTGGGCAAGGTGGCGGGGGTGCTGGCGATCGCGCTGGCGGTGAGCCTGTGGTGGACCCAGCGGGGGTCGGGGGGGCGGCGTTGGCTGGCGTGGCTGGGGATCGCCCTGCTGCTGGCGGTGATCCTGCAGGGGGCCAAGGGAGCGTTTCGTATTGACTGGGCGGACTATCAGCTCGCGGCGGACGGGTCGCGGGTGCTGGACGTGGATGGTTATCCGATTCGGGTCGACAACGCTTGGTCGATCGGGCTGGCGCTGGTGCACGGGGTGTTCGGGCAGCTGGTGTTCGCGGCGACGGTGTTGATCGCGGCGGCGGTCGGGCCGGGTTGGGTGCGGTGGGCGGCGGAGCGGTCGGGCGGGGATGGCGAGCCGGTGCGGCGGGGTGGGACTGCGACGGGGTTGCGGTGGGCGGCCGGGGCGTTGGTGGTGGCGTTGGTGGGTCAGTTGGTGCTGGGGGCCGCGGTGCGTCACCTGGAGGCGTGGAACGCGATCCCGGACTTCCCGTTGACCTGGGGGCAGGTGCTGCCGCCGGTGAGCCAGGCGTCGTTGGACGCGGGGGCGGGGCTGGGGCCTGACTACGCGAACGGGGCGAGGGTCGGCGAGGTTCACCTGCAGTTCACGCACCGCGTCGGGGCCGTCGTCGTGACGGCGGTGGCGGCGTGGCTGATCGTGATGGCGTGGCGGGCGGGAGTGGGCGCGGGGTTGCGGTGGGTGAGCGTGGCGATGGGCGTGCTGCTGGCGGTGCAGTGGGGTCTGGGGATCGGGGCGGCGTTGATCGGTCGCGGCGAGCCGGCGTGGGCGTCGTTGCATCAGGTGGTGGGGGCGACGCTGCTGGGCGTGGCGACGCTGATCGCGGCGCGGGCGTGGCGAGCCCGGGTGGCGGTCGCGGCGGCGACGCCGGCCGTGGCGGTTCGATCGAAGGCTGAGCGGACGGCGGGCTACGGCGTCGGGCTTGCCGAGGCGGGGCGGGCATGAGCGGGACGGGCGAGATCACGGCGGTGAGTTCCGCGGACGAGCCTCGGGTCGCGACCCGGTTGGGGGATTACGTAGCGTTGACCAAGCCGAGGATCACGGTGATGGTCGCGGTGACGGCGGCGCTGGGGTACGCGGCGGGGTCGGCGGGGGTAGCGCCGGGGGCGGGCTGGTCGGCCTTTCTGGCGCTGCTCGCGGGGGTGTCCCTGGCGTGCATGGGCAGCGCGGCGTTGAACCAGGCGTACGAGCGGGCGATCGATGCCCGGATGCACCGCACGCGGGAGCGGCCTGTGGCGGCCGGTCGGATGACCACCGGCGAGGGGATCTTTGTCGGGCTGGTGCTGTCGCTGATCGGGGTCTTCGTGATCGCGTTGGGTGTGGGGCCGGCCGGCGGGGGGCTGGCCGCGGGGCTGACGGCGGTGACGGTGGCGTTGTACGCGTTCGTGTACACGCCGATGAAGCGTTTGTCGCCGCTGGCGTTGTATGTGGGGGCGGTGCCCGGCGCGATGCCGCCGTTGATCGGCTCGGCCGCGTCGGGCGGGGGGCTGCCGGCGTCCGCGTGGCTGCTGTTCGGGGTGATGGCGGTGTGGCAGGTGCCGCACTTCCTGGCGATCGCGTGGCTGCACCGCGAGGACTACGGTCGGGCGGGGCTGCCGATGCTGGCGGTAACGGACCGGGTCGGGTCGGGCGTGACGCGGCGGACGGTGGGCGGGGCGGCGTTGCTGGTGTTGGCGGGGCCGATCGGCGTGGCGGCGGGGGCGATGGGGTTGCTCTCGGCGGTGGTGCTCGCGGGGTTGGGCGGCTGGTTCGCGTGGGAGGCGTGGGGGATGGCGCGAGGGCTGGATCGCAAGTCGGCGCGGCGGGTGTTCTTGGCGTCGCTGCTATACCTGCCACTGGCCCTGGGCGTCATCGTCGTGGGGCGGGTGTGGGAGGTCGCGTGATCGACGCGGCGACGGTGGAGGCCGTGGAGGAGGCGATCGTGTTGGCGGGGGTGCGTTATGCCTACCCCGGGCGTGGTCGATCGGCCGAGCGGGCGATGGCGTTGGACGGGCTCGACGTGTCGGCGGATCGCGGCGAGATGATCGGGCTCGTCGGGCCCAACGGCAGCGGCAAGAGCACGGCGCTTCGGCTGATGATGGGGCGGGCGCGGCCGGAGGCCGGCACGGTGCGGGTGCTCGGTGAAGAGCCGGCGACGGCGGGCTCGGCGATGTGGTCGCGGGTGGGGGTGATGTTTCAGTCGCCCGCGGTCGACCCGGAACTCACGGTCAGCGAGAACCTGCGGGTGCACGCGGCGATGTTTGGGTTGTCGCGTGGATGGCGGGATCGAGCCGATGGGCTGCTGGCCGAGCAGGGGCTCGCGGATCGACGACGAGAGCGGGTGGGTCGACTCAGCGGCGGGCAGCGGCGTCGGGTCGAGTTGGTCAAGGCGTTGCTGGCCGAGCCGGAGTTGCTGCTGCTCGACGAGCCGACGGCCGGGCTGGACCCCGAGGCGGTGCGCGGGCTGTGGGACGCGCTCGACGCGTTGCGGGCGGAGCGCGAGATGACCGTGGTGGTCAGCACGCACCTGGGGGACGACGCGATGCGGTGCGATCGGGTGGTGCTGTTGGACGCCGGGCGAGCGGTGGCGGCCGGCCGGCCCACCCACCTGATCGATCGGGCGGGGGGGGATGTGATCCGGGTCGAGGTGGCGCCGGCGAAGGGTGTGTCGGGCGAGTTCGACGCGGCGGGGCTCGACTGGGTGGGCGAGGGAACCACGGTGGAGGGGAAGGTCTGGCGGGCCCGAGCGGTGGACGCGGCGGCGAACGTGCCGCGGATCGCCGAAGCGCTGGGCGATCGTCTGGTGCGTGTGAGCGTGGGGCCGCCGGGGTTAGCGGACGTGTTCTCGGCGTTGCGCCGATCGGCGGATGAGGCTCAGCCGGCCGAGGCGGGCGATGTGGCGGGCGTGGCCTCGACGATGGGTCGATAGAGCACGCTCGGTCGCTTGACGTCCTGCTCGAACTCCAGCACGGGTTCGTAGCCGCCGGCCTGTTCGATGATCGCGCGGGCCCCGGGCGTGTCGTCGATGATCAACCACGGCCGCTCGCCACCGAGCGCGTCGGGCTTGAGTCGTGGGAACGTGCGCTGGGTGTAGATCAGGAACTCCTCGTTGACGTCGTCGGTCACGCCGTCGAGCCAGAGCATGCGGGCGGACTCGCCGCCGAGGATCGCATCGACCCGCTCGGCGTCGTCGCGGATCGGGTGGTCGCGCTTTGGGCTGGCGGAGTAAGACGCCAGCGCGGCCGACCAGCACAGCGAGCCCCACAGCGCCGTGATCAACGCCGCCCGCATCGGTCGCCAACGCCAGTGCTCGATCGCCCCCCACCCGGCGATGCCGAGCAACGCGACCCCGATCGCCACCGCCGCGCCCGCCGACATCGGCCCGATCAACCCCGGCCAGCCGATCCACACCACCGCCAAACCGACCGACCCAACCCCCAGGCCGATCCAGTGCGGCACGCGCAGCAGGTTGATCCCCGGGTCGACGCGCCCCGCGTCCGCCAGTCGTTGGCCGACGTACCACAACTGCCCGATCAGCAGCGCCGCCGCCGGCACGATCGGCACGATGTATCGCTGCTGCTTGGCGCCCGGGATGCTCATCAGCACGAACACCGCCAGGAACCACGCCCAGGCCATCAGCAACGGCCGCCGCCACGGCCGAACCAGGCCGGTCCACGGCAGCACCAGCCCCCCGACCAGCCACACGCACCACGGCGCAATCAACGCCAACAGCCCGAGGTAGTACCACGGCGGCTGGTACTCGTCGCGCTGCGCCATGGCCTCGGCCGCCACCGTCTGCCCCGTCTGCGGGACAACCGCCGCAACATGCAGGTACCACGGCGCGATCAGCAACGCCGCGATCGCGATCGCCTGCAGCGTGCCGATCGTCGCGGCCTTCCAGCACGTCCGCCCGCAGCCGACCATCGCCCCCCAAGCGATCAACGCGAACACCACGGGCAACGCGTTCTTGCTCATCGTCGCCGCCGCCAGCGCCGCGCCCGCCAGCGACCAGCCCACGAGCCGCCGCCACAAGACAGGCGTCCCCCACGCCGGACGCATCGCCCACGCCCCGGCCGCGATCGCCAGCGTCCCCCACGCCACCATGTGCATGTCGTACGACGCGATCCGCCCCTGGCGCACCGTGATGAGCGTCGTGTCGGCGGCGGTGGTCGTCGTCTCGGTCGTCGTCGTGTCGGCGGTGGCGGTCGTTTTCGCGATCCGCGGCGACGCGTTCGACGCTCATGAGCGCCTCCACGTCGTCGTCGTCGCCGCCGCC
>JBCBUE010000035.1:0-34122 GCA_039818285.1 Planctomycetota bacterium
GTCGACCGCTCCGCCCCCGCCGCCCGTCATCACCCTGCTCGGGCGCGTCGGCACGGACGGCGACTGGCGCTGGATCACCGTATGGATCGACGCCCGCGACGCCGCGGTCAAGCGCGCCGCCGCCGAGGCCTGGGCCGAGAGCGACCGCTCGCTGCGCCCGCTGGCCGACCGCATGACCGACACGGTCATCCAGCCCATTGTCATCGCCGCCGCCACCGCCCGCGGCACCGACCCCGCCACCCTCCGCGCCCTGGCCGATCACCCCCCGCAGCGCACGCAGGTGTTCGACGCCTGGCGCCGCGCGATGATCGCCATGGCCGGCCGCGTCCCGCCCCGCGACGCCCTCGACACCGTCGCCGACCTGCGCGCCCGCGGCGACCTGCCCGCCGAGCTCTACGAGCAGATGCTCACCGCCACGCTCCAGCGCCCCGACGCCGCCGGCCTCGACGCCGCGACCCTCGCCGACGTCCGCCTGCTCCGCGCCCAGGTCCGCCTCGAGCGCAACCAGCCCGCCGCCGCCCGCGAGGACTTCGCCGCCCTCGGCCCCGGCGTCAACGACCTCTCCCCCGCCCAGCGCGACCGCTACTACCGCGGCGCCATCGACGCCAACCTCCGCGCCGACCGCCCCGACGCCGCCTTCGCCCTGGCCCGCGACATGCTCGGCCCGGCCTCGGCCGCGACCCCCCTGGCCGCCACCGACGACCCCGTCGTCGACCGCTTCATCGAGTACGCCCGCCGCCAGGCCGCCCGCCAGAACAACCTCGCCGCCCGCGACACCCTCCTGAGCCTCCGCGAGTTGCTCGGCCCCCGCATCAAGCCCGAGGTCGCCAACCGCGTGGCCCTCCTGCTCGCCGAGCTCAACCAACGCACCCCGCCCCCCGCCACGGCGAGCCCCGATCCGGTCGTCTCGCCGGGCGGCTAACATCCCGCCCATGCCCGACACCACCCTCACCGGCACCGCTTACGTCCTCGGCGACGACATCGACACCGATCAGATCATCCCCGCCGAATACCTCGCCTACGACCCCACCGACCCCGAGGAACGCAAGTTCTTCGGCAAGTACGCCAACGTCGGCGTCCCCGAGGGCCAGCGCGGCCTGCCCGCCGGCGACGTCCCCTTCGTCGAGGGCGAACGCTTCGAGTCCGACTTCACCATCATCGTCGGCGGCAAGAACTTCGGCTGCGGCTCCTCGCGTGAGCACGCCCCGCTCGCGCTGGCCGAGGCCGGCGTCACCGCCGTCATCGCCGAGTTCTACGCCCGCATCTTCTTCCGCAACTGCGTCAACGGCGGCTACCTGCTGCCCATCGAGACCGACACTCGCATGATCGAGGGCAAGGTCGTCACCGGCGACAAGCTCACCCTCGACCTCGACGCCCAGACCCTCACCGTCGAACGCACCGGCGAGGCCATCCCCGTCAAGCCCCTCGGCGACGCCAAGCCCATCGTCGACGCCGGCGGCGTGTTCGCTTACGCCCGGCAAGCCGGAATGCTCGCCGACTGACGCGGGTTAGACCGGTCCGTCTCGTACCCCGATTCCATAAGCCCAGGCCGACTGCATGACCATCGCCACCGACACCGCGTCCCTCACCTCCGCTGACTACCTCCGCGCCAAGTTCGAGGCCGGGCTCGACTACGACGCCTACCTCGCCTCGGGCAAGCCCGACCAGAAAGCCGGCTGGGAGAAGATCGGCGGGCAGCTCGTCCTGCCCGAGCCGTGCAAGAACATGCTCGGCGGGTTCGTCCGCGAGTTCCACGTCCTCATGGTCTCGGGCATCTGGTGCGGCGACTGCGTGCGTCAGGGCCCGATGATCCAGGCCATCGCCGACGCCACGCACGGCAAAGCCAAGGTCAAGTGGCTCGACCGCGATGAGCACATGGACCTCCAGCAGCTCGTCACCGTCAACGCCGGCAACCGTGTCCCGATGGCGATCTTCGCCGCCGAGGACTTCGAGCTCGTCTCGGTCATGGGCGACAAGCCGCTGAGCCGCTACCGCGTCATGGCCGAGCAAGCCCTGGGCGCGAACTGCCCGCTTCCGGGGGCCCCCGTCCCGCCCGAGCACCTGGCCGCCGAACTGCAGGAATGGACGAACGAGTTCGAGCGCGTCCACCTGCTCCTCCGCCTGTCCGGCCGACTGCGGCAGAAGCACAACGACTGATGCACGATCTGTTTTCTTTAGCTGCGACGCCACGCGTCGCTGAAAGAGGTGTCATGCGCTCTCGTCAATCCTTCAGCGACGCGTAGCGTCGCAGCTAGCGGGCAGATGAGCATTCGGTTGCTTGGATGAATCGCCGATGTCCAACTCAACACGACCGATGCCCGCGTCGGACGTCGCCTACGCGGTCGAGCCCGACCTCTCGGTCGACGAGTTCGTCGACGTCCTGCGCCGATCGACCCTCGCCGAGCGTCGCCCGGTCGATCAGCCGGACCGCATCGCCGCGATGCTCGGGCACGCCGACGTGATCGTCACCGCCCGCAACACGGACGGCCTGCTCATCGGCGTCTCCCGCGCAATCAGCGACTTCGCCTATTGCACCTACCTGTCCGACCTCGCGGTCGACGCGACGTATCAGGGGCGAGGCATCGGCAGGGCGTTGATCGAGAAGACCCATGACGCGACCGACCCATCGTCGTCGCTGATCCTGCTCTCGGCCCCGGCGGCCGAGACGTACTACCCGCACATCGGGATGGAGAAGCACGAATCGTGTTGGCGCATTCGCGGCGCTTCTGCGAGGAGTTGGACATGACCGCTGGATCAATCTCGCTGTCTTTGAGTAGAGAAGAGGCGTTGGTTTTCTTCGAGTGGCTCTCAAGAACTGACAACGATGAAGACCTGGATTTTGACCACAGCTCAGAACAGGCTGTGTTGTGGTTGCTTCACGCCCAGCTCGAGTCAACACTGACCGAGCCTTTCGACGCCGACTATGCCGAACTGGTCGACCAAGCAAGACGACGCGTAAAAGCCGAACGTGGTTGAATCACTCGGTCTTCGCAGTAATCAGATCTGCTGCTGTTGCATCTGCTGGGCGTAGTACTCGAACGGCTTGGGCTCGTCGGGGACGTCGGGCATGACCTCGGGCGGGGTCCAGCCGGTGTATTGCAGGGTCGGCGGGGCGATGGGCTTGAGTTGATCGGGGGTGTCGAGCTCGGTGACGCGGACGCCGACCTCCATCTGGCCCTGCGAGTTGCCGCGGTAGACGCCGCGCGTGGGGGGGACGTCGGCGTAGTCGCGGCCGACGGCGGTGCGGATGTGCCGCTCGCCGACGGGCTCGTCGTGCGTGGGGTCCAGGCCGATCCAGCCGTGGTCGGGGACGTAGACCTCGGCCCAGGCGTGGGTGGCGTCCGTGCTGTCGGTGTCGGCCTGCTCGGACTGCTGCATCGACTGGGCCTGGGTCTGGCCCTGCCACTGCGGGGCGGCCTCGACGGGGCGGACGGCGTGGGCCGGGGCGGCGGCGTCCGACGGCGTGCCGCGGAACAGGTACCCCGAGACGTACCGGGCGGGCAGCCCGACGCGCCGGCACAGGGCGATCAGGATGTGCGTGAAGTCCTGGCAGACGCCACAGCCGAGGTCGAGCGCTTCGTCGATCGGCGAGTCGGCGGTGGTGCGGTCGGGCTCGTAGCGGAGCTTGTCGTGCACCAGACGGCTGAAGCGCTGGGCGGTGGCAAGAGTGGAGTCGCCACGCTCGGCGTCGTTGGCTTGGGCGAAGGCCTCGAGCTTGTCGGTCGTCTCGCCGAAGCGCGACGCAAGGGTCATCTCCCAGCACTGGGGGTCCTGCTCGTAGCAGGCGGGCAGGCGGTCGAAGTCCCCGGGGATTTCAACCGGCTCGACCGACAGGGCCTCGACGCGGACGGACGAGACGGCGGTGACGGCCTGGCTGAGGTGCGTGCGGGGGATGTCGAAGTAGTGGACGGTGTTGCCCATCGGGTCGCGGTAGAAGTGGACGTTCGCTCGCGGGGCGGTGCGCAGGTCGAACGTCAGGCACTGCTGACCCCACTCGTCGCGGGGCTTCATGCGGACCTCCATCACGGACTCGCGCACGGGCGAGTCGTAGACGAAGCGGGTGGTGTGCTCGATGTGGTAGTGCTTGGCCATGGGACGTTGACCGGGTGAGGGGAGCGGCGGGCAGGCGATCAGATGGCGACCTCTTCGACGGGGTAGGCGATGTAGGCGCGGTAGACGGCGGCATGGATCTCGCCGCAGTTGGTGAGGACGTCGTGCAGGAAGTTCATGAGCCCGGCGTCCATGACCTCGTCGATCTGGGCGTAGCTGAGCTGGGCCTGGAGCCGGCCGGCGAGGCGCGTGAGCCGGGCGGCGCGGCGGCCGCCGGTGTCGAGGGAGATGGCTTCGAGGTTCTCGGCGACCTGGTCGACGGCGTAGCGGACCGAGCGGGGGAAGTCCTCGTCCAGTAGCAGGTAGCCGGCGATGTTGGTCGGCGTGATGCGCGAGCGGTAGCGCTCGAGGAAGGGCATGTAGGCCTCGCAAGACTTGAGCAGGCCGACCCAGGCGAGGTAGCGGTCGGCCTCGTCTTCCTCGCTGCCGAAGACCAGCGGGGCGTGGGCGTGGACGAGCCGGGCGACGCCCTGGGCGCGCTCGAGGGATCGGCCGAGCTGCAGGAAGTGCCAGCCCTCTTCGTGCGGGACGGTGGCGTCGGTCAGGCCGTGGAAGAGGTGGATCCCGTGGCGGATGGAGCGGAAGAAGGCGTCCGGGCGGTAGCCCCAGATGGACTCGAGGCGGGTCTGCTTGACCTTGAAGTACAGGGTGTTGAGCTGCTCGAAGACCTCGGTGGGGACGCGCTCGCGGACCTGGCGGAGGTTCTCGCGGGCGTTGAGGATGCAGGCCCGGATGGACTGGGGGTTGTCTTCGGAGAGAGCCAGGGCGTGGACGGCTTCGTAGGCGTCATCGGGCTTGAGGCCGTCGATCTCGGGGGCCAGGCAGGCGCCCAGCAGGCGAGGCCAGCGGTGGTCGTGCGACTGAGGCGAGGCCTCGAGCATGAGGTTGAGGTTGGTCTCGATGAGGTGCGCGGTGTGCTCGGCCCGCTCGAGGTAGCGGCCGGTCCAGTACACGCTGTCGGCGACTCTCGATAGCACGCGGAAGGTTCCTCATACGGCGAGCGAACTCGCCGGCGAAAAAGCGATCAGTACAAGACCCAGGTGTCCTTGGACCCGCCGCCCTGCGAGCTGTTGACGACGAGCGAGCCCTTGCGCATGGCCACGCGGGTGAGCCCGCCGGGGACGATGGTGGTGGTCTCGCCGGTGAGCACGAACGGGCGGAGGTCGAGGTGGCGGGGCTCGACGTGGCTATCGACGAAGCAGGGCCCGCGGGACAGCTTGAGCGTCGGCTGGGCGATGTAGTTGCGGGGGTTGGCTCGGATGGCGTCGGCGAACTCGTCGCGCTGGGCTTGCGTGGCGTGCGGGCCGATGAGCATGCCGTAGCCGCCCGCTTCGCCGACGGCCTTGACGACGAGCTTGTCGAGGTTCGCGAGGACGTGCTGGCGCTGGGCGGGCTCGCCGAGCAGGAACGTCTCGATGTTGTGGATGACCGGCTCCTCGCTGAGGTAGTACTCGATCATCTTGGGGACGTAGGCGTAGACGGCCTTGTCGTCGGCGACGCCGTTGCCCACGGCGTTGGCCAGGGCGACGTTGCCGGCGCGATAGGCGTTGAACAGGCCGGGCACGCCGAGCACGGAGTCGGGGCGGAAGGCGACGGGGTCGATGAAGTCGTCGTCGATGCGGCGGTAGATCACGTCGACGCGCTCGAGGCCGGAGGTGGTGCGCATGTACACGAGGTTGTCGTGGACGAGCAGGTCGCGGCCCTCGACGAGTTGCACGCCCATCTCGCGAGCCAGGAAGGTGTGCTCGAAGTACGCGGAGTTGAACACGCCGGGGGTCAGGACGACGACGGTCGAGTCCGGGCGCTGCGTGGGCGAGAGCGAGACGAGCGTCTTGAGCAGGGCCTGCGGGTAGCTGTCGACCGGGCGGACGCCGCAGGCGCCGAAGAGCGTGGGCAGGGTGCGCTTGGAGGTCTCGCGGTTGGCGAGCATGTAGCTGACGCCCGAGGGGACGCGGAGGTTGTCCTCGAGGACGGCCCAGTCGCCGGTCTCGGTGCGGACCAGGTCGGAGCCGGCGATGGAGACGTAGACGTCGCGGGGGACGCGCAGGCCGCGCATCTCGCGGCGGTAGTGCTTGCAGGAGTAGACGAGCTCTCGGGGGATGACGCCGTCGCGGAGGATCATGGCGTCGTAGTAGATGTCTTTGAGGAAGTGGTTGAGGGCGGTGATGCGTTGCGTCAGGCCTCGCTCGATGATGGCCCAGTCATCGGCGGTGACGATGCGCGGCAGCAGGTCGAACGGGAAGATGCGTTCGGTGGCTTCCTTGTCGCCGTAGACGGTGAAGGTCACGCCCTGATTGAGGAAAGAGACCTCGGCCGACTCCTGGCGTCGCTGCCATTCCTCGGCGGAGAGATCGAGCAGGCGGTCGTAGAGGGCGCGATACGACGGGCGGGGGACCCCGGCCTGGGCGAACATCTCGTCGAAAAAGACGTCGCCCAGCTCGTAGCGCTGGAACGGCGCGGGCACCTCGGCCGCGTCGGGCGAGGCATGGGGGGTCTGAGTCGGGCTGACGGTCATCGTCCTCGGTGGGTGCCGATCACGCAGGCTTGTCTACCGTAAGAGCCAGCGGGGTCGGGGGCAATGCGATCCGCGGAATCGGCCCGATATGATCGGGCCATGACCCTGCCAGACACCGCTCAGACCTCCGCCGCCGAGCCGACGCCGCCGAGCTTCCCGCCCCGCCCAGCGGACAAGCACGACCTCGAGGCCCCCGGCGCCGCCTTCGCGCCGAAGTTCGACGAGCACGGCCTCATCCCCTGCATCACCACCGACGCCGCTACTGGCGAGGTGCTCATGTTCGCCTTTATGAACGACCTGGCCTTGGCCAAGACCATCGAGACCGGCATGGTCCACTACTGGTCCCGCTCCCGCGGCAAGCTGTGGCTCAAGGGCGAGTCCTCGGGGATGACCCAGAAGGTCGTCGAGCTGCTCACCGATTGCGACCAGGACGTCGTCCAGGCCCGTGTCGAGATCGGCACCTCCCACGACGGCTCAGCCGCCGCGTCCTGCCACGTTGGCTACCGCAACTGTTTCTATCGAGCGATCCCGACCGGACGGGCCCCGACCGCGGATGGGCCCCGGCTCACCGCCGTGCAAGACCTGGTGTACGACCCCGAGAAGGTGTACGGCGCTTCTTAGGCTTTTTCTTGTCGCGACTGATGTCCCAGACCCAGTAGCTGAAGGCGACGATCAGGCCGAGCGTCACCGCGCCGAAGATCATCGGCATGAGCAGGCCACGCCGACTGGCGGGCGAGGACGACCCTTCGGCTCCGGAGACATAGACAACCTCGAACGTCTCGCCGACCAGCCGGGGCGATCGCTTGGTTTCGTAGTACGCCTGCCGTCGTTCCCCGGTGCCCGCGTCCTCGAACCGATACGTGACGGTGTACTCGCCGCCGGGGACTCGGAAATTGCCCGGCTCTGGGCTGACCTTGACGACGGTCGCCGTGGCCGTCTGCCCCCAGATCGCGATGCGGACGCTCTGCCAACTGATGAACGCGAAGACCAGATAGGCCACGATCAGGCCTAGCGCGAACTTGAACTTTCTGACTTCAGGGTCATCGTTGCCCCAGATCGACATCGCTCGAGCCTCCCGGAATGGTGAATCTGCCTAAAGGATAGCAGGCATCGGTTGCCGCCGCGTTAGGCCGCCGGTATGATCCACGGCTCGCCCAATCGCGGCCCGCGCTGTTGCGGAACCCGTCGATTCACAACCCCGCCCGCCGGGCATTCCCCCGGCGACTCCGGCCCAACCATTCGACGCCCCGCCGTCGGCCCCACCCGTGTCCAGGGCGAGACACGAAGGACCGAACCGACGGTGAAGGCAGAGAAGATACGGAGACCCCTCCATGTCGTCATCGCTCCCTGAGAACCTCGGTATCGGTACACGCGCCCTCCACGCCGGGCACGACATCGACGAAACCCACTCCCGCGGCGTCCCCATCCACGCGACCACGTCGTTCGTCTTCGACGACACCGACCACGCCGCCCGTCTCTTCGGCCTGCAGGAGTTCGGCAACATCTACTCGCGGTTGATGAACCCCACCGTCGACGTCCTCGAGAAGCGCCTCGCCGCCCTCGACGGCGGCGTCACAGGCCTGGGCTTCGCCTCCGGCCAGGCCGCCATCACCGCCTCCATCCTCACCATCGCCCACGCCGGCCAGAACATCATCAGCTCCACCGCCCTCTACGGCGGCACCTGGACCCTCTTCACCCAGACCTTCAAGAACCTGGGCATCGAGGTCCGCTTCTACGACCCCGCCGAGCCGCAGAAGATCGCCGAGCTCGTTGACGAGAACACCCGCTGCGTCTATCTCGAGTCGCTGGGCAACCCCCGTAACTTCGTGCCCGACTTCAAGAAGACCACCGCCATCGCCCACGAGCACGGCCTGCCGGTCATCTGCGACAACACCGTCATGACCCCGATGCTGCTGCGCCCCATCGAGCACGGCGTCGACATCGTCGTCTACTCGACCACCAAGTTCATCGGCGGCCACGGCACGCACATCGGCGGCGCCATCATCGACTCGGGCAACTTCCCCTGGATGGACAACCCCGACAAGTGGCCCGAGTTCTGCAAGCCCGCCCCGGCCTACCACGGCGCGGTCTTCGCCGAGCACCTCGCCGGCATCGGCAACATCGCCTACAACGTGCACATCCGCACGCACTGGCTGCGCGACACCGGCGCCTGCATGTCGCCGTTCGCCGCGTGGATCTTCCTGCAGGGCCTGGAGACGCTGCATCTCCGCATGGAGCGCCACAGCCAGAACGCCCAGAAGGTCGCCGAGTTCCTCGATCAGCACGACGCCGTCGAGTGGGTCAACTACCCCGGCCTGCCGACGCAGGAGTCCTACATCAACGCCAAGCACTTCCTGCCCGACGGCTGCGGCGCGATCCTCGGCTTCGGCGTCAAGGGCGGCCTCGAGGCCGGCAAGACCGTCGTCAACAACGCCAAGCTCTGCTCGCACCTCGCGAACATCGGCGACGCCAAGACGCTCATCATCCACCCGGCCTCGACGACCCACTCCCAGCTCAGCGAGGAGGAGCAGTCGCAGACCGGCGTCACGCCCGAGTTCGTCCGCGTGTCGGTCGGCCTCGAGGACGCCGACGACATCATCGCCGACCTCGACCAGGCTCTGCACGCCGCCGCGGCCGTGCCCGCCTGATCGATCGGCGATCCACCACGTCTCAACACAACCCCGGCCCAGCGCCGGGGTTTTTCTTGCGCCGTCGCGCGCCAGATCGATCGCTCAGGGCTGATCGATGAAATTCGGTTGCTCGTCCATGAAGTTGGGCTGCTCGGGCAGCATCGTTGGGGTGCCCAGGTGCTCCCAGTTGCCCTCGTCGCGGTGGTGGAACCAGACGTCGCCGGTGTGCTGATTCAGCAGCCACACGCCGGGGCGGTCGGGCGACTCGTGATTCACGATCGCGTAGCGGGCCCGGTCCACGATCCTCGGCCCCAGGTGCTCGGTTTCGTGCTCGTTGCCGATCTCGGCACGCAGCAGCTCGGGCAGCCCCAGGATCAGCAACGCTCCGACAGCCGCCACGACCACGGTCATTCCTTGCCAGTTCTTCATCGCACGCACTCCGGGTTGGAGAAACGAAACCGCATCGACCGGTGCCGACGCCTCGCTCGAGTCTAGCCCTTCCGGTTGAAAAACCGTCGCTGGTGTGCGCAATCGCTACTTTGCGGCCGGCGGCGTACCCATCGACCAGCTCGCCTCCCTTAGCTGCGACGCGACGCGTTGCTGAAAGACACATCGTGCGTCGCCGCCATTTCTTCAGCGACGCGTCGCGTCGCAGCTAGGGGTCTTGCTGGTTGTCAACGAGCCTCGCGTGACGCTCGCGCTGCTTCGCCGACGTTCCACAGCGGTTGCTCACTTGTCACGCCAGTCGCCGAGGGGAGGGGCGGCGCGGCCTCTGCAGCTCACGCGTCCGTCGATCGCTAAGGCAGGGTCGCGATCGTCGTTCGTCGGCCGCCCGGCCAGCCACGTGGGCTGGGGGCGTCCCGTTCGGCGGTCGACCCCGATCTTGCCTGCTCGTACGTGCCCTGCCGATGGGGGACGAGCCGCTCACGGGGGTTTCCTACCCGTGAGCGAAGGGCTACTCTTGCGCGCACACGCGTGGCGACCAGCCCCGGATACGGATGGCTATCACCGCTCGCTGGCCAGGTGTTCGTCGTGCTCGGTGGCGAAGACGTGGGCGTAGAGGTTGGCGGTCCACTGCCGGCCGGCCTGGGTGACATCGAGGTGCTCGAGGCCGTCCTTGATAAAGGGGCTGACGCAGCGCCAATAAAAAGCGGGGTAGCCGCGGCGGAGGTCGGCGGGGGTGGTGTAGCCGAGCGTCTCGTTGACGCCGGTCTCGTGGAACTCGTAGAACAGGGCGGGGAGCTTGCGGAGGTAGTTGGGGTCGGCGAGCTGGCCGATGAGGTCGGCGGCGCGGACCAGGCCCTTATAGTCGGCGGTGTCGCGGTGGTCGGACTCGTTGGGCGTGGGGAAGCGCGTGAGGGCGATGTTCTCGGCGATGACGTCGTCGTTGATGAGGGCGTGCCCGCCGAAGCGTTCGCGGATGAACAGGATGCCGCGGTTGACGTGGTAGGGCGTCAGGAAGGCGTCGGTGGCGCCGTCGGGCAGGTCGACGGTCTCGCGGCCGACGCCGGTGCTGACGGCGTTGGGTGTGTCGGCGCGGCAGACGCCTCGGACGTAGCCGATGTCGTGGCAGAGCAGGGAGATCATGAAGTGCAGCCAGTCGACCGGCTTGACGCCGCCGTCGCGGATGTGCTTGCCGCGGAGGATCTCCTGGCCGACGAGCGTGACCATGACGGTGTGCTCGACGTTGTGATAGAGCGCGTCGGTCTGGCCGATGCGTTCGAGGGCCATGCGGCCGGCCCAGGCGATGATCTCGCCGTAAGACGGCTCGAAGGTGCCGTAGTTGCGTTGGTACGCGGCGCTGAGCCGGTCGCAGAAGGCGTCGATGGTGAGCTGCGTGCCGTTAAACATGCCGGCCGTCCCCTGGCGGTGCGTTGGCCGGATGATATGCCGACGCATCCCGGGCCGCGAACGATCCGAGTCTTGGCGAGCCGACGGGTCGCTTCTTACAGGACCCTTCGACGGGACCGAAGCAAGGGATCTGGGAAGGCTGGGAGCGGACGGCCAACCTGCCGTCGCTACGTTTAATTAGCCAAACCGAGGGGTCCAGCGATCGAGATCGTGCCCCAGCAATACTGAACCATGCGAGCGAGTCAGCGGGTCAGGAACTCGGATGCCTGACTCGTGGCAAGCGTGTCTGCACTCACCTATCAGGACGGTCAGCCATCTCCAGGCGAAGCGTGCCGCCAATGAGGTCTGACTGTGTCAGGAACGGCCGATCGATCGGGCGGCCATCGAGCGTCGCGCCGGCGACGTAGCGGTTCTGATCACTGGTCCGCGGTGATTCAATCGTGAAGTCGCCGCCCGGCAGGCGCAGCACGGAACGCGTGAAGACGGGCGTGCCGATGAGGAACAGGTCCTGCCCGGCGACCGGGAACAGGCCCAGGGCCGACCAGACGTACCAGGAGGTCATGCTCCCCGAGTCGTCGTTGCCCACCATCCCGCCCGGGGTTGGGGCAAAGAGCTTCAGCCCTTCGCGGACGACGTCGCACATGCGGTCGTGTCGGCCCGCAAAACAGTAAGCGTACGGCGCCTCCATGTCCGGCTGATTGCAGAGGCCCTCGAAGCGATGCAAGTCGTGGCCCTGGCGCATCTGCTCGCGCGACGGGTGGTGGCCCACCTGGGTGACGGGGCCGCTCCCGAAACCAAAAAACCGATCGAGCTGCTCGACAAACGGGCCGGCCCCGCCGGAGAGCGCGATGCGACCGGGCATGTCGTGCAGCAGGCGAAATGAATAGTTCCACTTGCCCCCCTCATAGAAAGTCGAAGGCTGCAGCAGACCGGTCTCGGCGTTGAAGGCGTTCTTCCACCCGCCGGCCTTGTCCATCATCTGCTCGAACAGCAGGTCATCGCCGATGTGTTTGGCGACACGCGCCGTGCAGTAGCAGCCATAGGCGAGGTCGAGGGTGTGCGTGATGGGGTGCACGTGCCCCTGGTGCATGAATTTCTCGCCGATCCCGCCGCGAGACAGGTCGCGCATCATCATTGTCGCGGCTCGCTCCCAGTCGATCCCTGGAATATCACGGGTGAGCGCGTCGGCGATCGACACGTGCGCGAGTGCGCTGGCCTGGTGTGCGAAGCGGTCGTAGCCTCGTGCCATGCGGTACCCGATCGGGAAGTTGCCCTCGACCTCGACGATGTTCAGCAACGCATTCACGAAGCCTGAGGCGAAGTCCGGGTAGAGGCTCATCGCCAAGGGGAGCTGAGTCTTGTACAGGTCCCACATGGTCGACATGTCGAAGTAGAACGGGCCGTCCCAGGGCCAGAAGGGAGACTCGTCGCGTGCTTCGCAGGGCTTGATCAGCGAGCGATACTGCGAGGTACGGAAGACGCGGCGCTGGTCGGCCGTGCCGCCTTCGATCTGGATGGCGCTGAGCGTGTCGCTCCATCGATCCGAGGCTCGATCCCTCGTGACACTGAACCGTTGGCTGGGGAGGCTTTTCTGAGCCTTCTTGATGGATCGCCAGCTAAAACCGAGGCGCAGCTCCAGCTGGTGCCCCGCTCGGACCGGCATGGTGAACATCGCGCCGAACGGCTGGAACGTGGATTCACGGATGTAGTTGAACGACAGGTCGTCGTCATCCAGCACCGCTTCGCCTTGCCAGAGCCTGGCCGCGGGCTCTTGGTCGTAATACCGAACGGCGGCGGAGGTGAAGAGCGACACGCCTTCCAGCACGACCTCCGAGCAGACGGCGTTGACGCCGGTCAGCTCGCACGACGCGCGCTGCGGGATCGTCCTGCCGTCTTCGATCGCGATCCCGCCGTGCGACAGGTCAATCGCCAAGACGGCATCGCAGGCGTGCTCGAACGTGTAAAGATGGACTGCGCCGCGAGAGGTGACGGAGAGCTCGGCGCGGACCCCCTTGCCGTCAAGCTCGCAAGCGTAGTAGCCCGGCTTAGCCTCTTCGTTGGTCAGCTCGCACGGCTCATTGAGCGACGCGAGCCCTCCCAATTCGACCGTGGTTGGCACGACGCGGACGTAGTTGTAGTACTTGCGGATCGCACCCACGCCGGAGGGATGGAAGTGCGTGAACCCCAGGCAGCGGTGGTCGTCGAAGATTTCGGGGGGCAGGCCTTCGGTGCACTTGCCCCACCGGCCGTAGCCCGTCGGGTAGCCCCCGGAGTAGGCGCAGGCGGAGATCATCCCGAACGGCAGGGTGGCGCCGGGGTGAGTGTTGCCGATCATCGGCTTGGGGAAGAACCAAGACGACGCCAGCCCGCTCGGTATGGAAACATCGATCGGCGAGGAGCCAACGAACGGGTTGACATAGTCAAGGATCGAAGAGGTTGGCATCGGCCTCAAGATAGCCGAGAGCCGCGAGAGCGTCAGAGATGCCGACTCAGCTCGTTGTGGGGTGCTGGCCTCTAACCATCCGCGAGAGGTTACTGAAGATCTGCCCCTGGTCGAAACGCGTGGCAAACGCGCGGGCCGACTCGCTCAGCGCAAGGCGCTGCCCGTCGCTCATCCCGTACGCCTCGTCGAGCGCACGGGTCAGGTCGGGGACGTTGCCGGCTTCGTGGTAAAGGCAGTGCCCGCCGGTGGCCTCGGGGATGCCGCCGGTCCGAGTCGTGATCACCGGTCCCAGGCCGCCGGCCAGCATCTTCTCGGCGATGGCGATGCCGAATGTCTCCGTGAACTCCGGCCTGGCCTTGCTCGGCAGGCAATAGGCCGCGCAACCGTGCATCAGCAGCGACTTCTCTTCGTCGCCGACATCGTGCAGGATCAAGATGTTCGGGTCGACGCCGCGAAGCTCGTGCAGCATGTCGCTCTCAGGCCCGTTGCCGCAGATCACCAGTTTCTTGTTGGCGTACGCGTTGGAGGCGCGGTAAGCGTGAATCAGATCGTCCACTCCCTTGGCCCGCGCCAGCCGGCTCAGAAAAAGGATGTAGCCGTCAATCGCGAGCCCACGCTCGGTTAGCGCCTCGTCGATTCGCTTGGTGTGCTTATCGATGCCGACGTACTTGGCCGTGTCGATCGCCGGGTAGCTGATCTGAACTCGTTCGATCAATTGCTCTTCGAACCGCGTGTTGACGATGGCATCGACCCTGCGTCCGGCTTCGACGATCAGCTCCCGCGTGTACTCAGACACGGCGACGGGCAGGTCGTGATCCAGGTAGTTGCTGAGCACCAGCTGCGCCGTCCCGATCTCTCCGGACTGCAAGGCCGCGTTAACGATGTTCGTGATGTCTGAGCCGACCGCCTCGCCGACGGTCGAGATCGACTGCTGCTTGCCGAAGTGCTCGAACGCTCTGACCGCGTTGATCACCATCATGCCGTGCGGAATGATGTAGAGGTCCATGACGAGTGTCGGGCCATTGCAGCGGTGCAGCAGGTCGATGAGATGCCCCGAGATGGCGTAGCTCAGGCGGCCGTCGAGCACCTTGTAGTCGCCGACCGGTTCAGGGCGGTCGACGTGGATGCCCTGTGAGTACGACTGCACCGACGCCAACGGCTTGAGCGGCAACTCCGAGTGCTGGAGTGTTTCGATCGGGTAGCTGACGATGTGGATCTTCTCGACCCCCGCGGCGTGGGCGGCCTCCGCGAGATTGCGAGCCTCCGTCGAGTGACCGCAGATGATCGGGTCGGCTCGAACGAGAATGATCACGTTGCGGAGGTGCGGATGGTCGGCGTCGGGGAATCGCTCGTCGTTGCTGTGAAGGCTCGCGTCAGCCATGCGTAGGGTGTGATCCGGCGCGGGGTGTTCTTGAAAGCAGGTGGCGTATGCTACTTGTATTGACCGAGCAAAGTTGCGACCCGAGCCTATGAGACGATCTTCGATCGTGATTCATGGACGCTCGCGGTAAGCACCGGGACAACGAACATCGTGAGCAGCGCGATGCTCATCCCGCCGACGCTTGGCAGAGCCATTGGCAGCATGATGTCTGAACCACGGCCCGTGGCGGTCAAGACCGGCAGCAACGCGAGGATCGTCGTGGCCGTCGTCATCAGGCAAGGGCGGACGCGGCGGCGTCCGGCTTCGAGGGTGGCTTGTTTGACCTCGGCCGAGGTGGCGGGGCGTTCTTCGGCGAATCGCTGCTTGATGTAGGTGGCCATCACCACGCCGTCGTCGGTGGCGATGCCGAACAGCGCGAGGAAGCCGACCCAGACCGCAACGCTCAGATTGATCGGCTGGACCTGGAATACCTCGCGCATGTTCTCGCCGAACAGCGCCACGTTTAGGAACCACGGCTGGTTGTAGCACCAGATCAGCAGGAATCCGCCGGACCAGGCGACGGCGATCCCCGAGAAAATGATCAACGCCGTCGTGACCGATCGGAACTGCAAGTAGAGGATCATGAAGATGATCCCCAGCGAGAGCGGCAGCACGACCATCAGTGTCTTGGCGGCTCGGACCTGGTTCTCGAAGCTGCCGGCGAATCGGTAGCTCACGCCGGGGGGCACGCCGAGCGAGCCGTCGGCGATGGCGGTGTCGAGGCGGTTGCGGACGTTGTTGATGACGTCCACCTCGGCGAGACCGGGCTCGGGGCCGAAGGTGATGTAGCCCACGAGGAAGGTGTCCTCGCTCTTGATCATGCGCGGGCCGCGGGTGTAGCGGACCTCGGCCAGGTCGCTCAGCGGGACCTGCTGGGTGCCGTCGGCGGAGGAGACGAGGACGTCGCTGAAGCTATCGATCGAGTCGCGCAGCTCGCGCATGTAGCGCACACGCACGGCAAACCGCTCACGCCCCTCGACCGTGGTGGTCACGTCGCGTCCGCCGATGGCGACCTCGATGACGCGTTGCACGTCGGCAACGTTGACGCCGTAGCGGGCGATGGCGTCGCGGTCGACGTCGATCTCGAGGTACGGGGTGCCGACAATTCGGTCGGCGTTGACGGTGGCGGGGTTGACACCGGGCGTGTCGCGTAGGTTGCGCTCGATCTCGTAGCCGAAGGCCTCGATGGTTTCGAGGTCCGGGCCGCGCACCTTGATGCCCATCGGGGCGCGCATGCCGGTCTGCAGCATCACCAGCCGGGTCTCGATGGGTTGCAGCTTGGGGGCGCTGGTCACGCCGGGGAGCTGGGCAGCGGCCTGAACCTCGGCCCAGATGTCGTCCGGGCTGCGGATGCTGTCGCGCCACTGGCGGACGCGGTGGCCGTTGTCGTCGACCGCGTACTCGGGCTTGTAGTGGATGACCGTTTCGACCATCGAGATCGGCGCGGGGTCGAGTGGCGAGTCGGCACGCCCGACCTTGCCGACGACCATCTCGACCTCGGGCACGGAGCGGATGGAGGCGTCGAGCTGTCGCAAGACCTCGGCCGATTGCCCGATCGAGGCGTGCGGCATCGTCGTTGGCATGTAGAGGAAGGAGCCTTCGTCCAGGGCGGGCATGAACTCCGAGCCGAGGCCGGGGAACGCGGCGTGGGCCTGTTGCCACAGGGCGGTGCGTTTGACCGAGTCGGGCAGCCAACCCGTCAGGTTGCCGACGCCGAGCCAGACGCACAGGCCGAGGATCACGGCGCCCAGCGGCATCGAGAGGAAGATGAGCTTGTGGTCGAGTGTCCAACGCAGGATCGAGGCGTAGGCGAGCTGGAACAGCTGGAACGCCAGCAGCAGCCCGCCGACGAGGAGGACGACGAAGGCGAGATTGACGATCAGGCTGCGGTCCTGGCCGAGCGGCTCCCACTGCTGGGCGAGGAGGACGGCGATGGCGGCGGCGAGGGTCAGGCTGACGAAGATCTGGCCGATCTGCTTGACGCGTTGCGGGATGAGACGGCCGAACCGACGGCCCGGCGCGAGGATCAGTTGGCACAGTGGCGGCAGCAGCATGAGAGCGATGAGGATCGACGCGACGAGCGCGAACGTCTTGGTGAACGCCAGCGGTCGGAACAGCTTGCCCTCGGCCCCGATCATGGTGAACACGGGCAGGAACCCGACGACCGTCGTGAGCACGGCGGTAAGCACCGCGCCGCCGACCTCGCGGCAGGCTCGATAGACCACGTCGAGTCGGCGTTCCGAGTCGTCCGCCGCGTCGAGGTGCTTGAGGACGTTCTCGCAGAGCACGATGCCGACGTCGACGACGGTGCCGATAGCGATCGCGATGCCGGCCAGGGCGACGACGTTGGCGTCCACGCCGAAGAGCTTCATCGCCACGAACGTGAGCAGGATCGCCATCGGCAGCATCGCGCTAATCAGCAGGCTGCTGCGGACGTGCAGCACCATGACCAGCACTACGATTGTCGTGATGAGCACCTGCTGGAACAGCGCGTCGTTGAGCGTGTTCAGCGTTTCGTAGATCAGGCCGCTTCGGTCGTAGAACGGGACGATGGCGATCTGGCTGGTGGTGATCCACGCCGGCCAGTCGTCGCGGTCGTTTTGCTCGAGCCAGCCGAGCCACGCCTCGTGGTCCACCATGAAGTCGGCCGCGTCGCTGAACGGCGAGAAGCCCTGCTCCTCGGCGAACGACGCGACGGTCTCGCGATCGACCTGCGACCAGTCGATCACGGCTTTGCGCGGCAGGCCGGGCGCGAGCTCATCGACCGCGTCGTGGATGCCGAGGATCACCTCCAGCGGGTTGACGCCGTAGCGGGCGGTGACCACGCCCCCAACCGCCTCGGCCCCGTCCTTGTCCAGCACCCCGCGGCGCGGGGCCGGGCCCAGCGAGACCTTTGCGAGTTGGTCGACGGTGATCGGCGTGTTGTCACGCGAAGTCACCGTGACGCGCTTGATGTCATCGAGCGTGTTGATGAAGCCGAGGCCTCGGATCATGTACTCGACGCGATTGTGCTCGATGGTCCCGGCGGAGACATCGAGGTTGGAGCGTTGGATGGCGTCGTAGACCTGGGCGAGCGTCACGCCGGCGGCGCGCATGGCGTCGGGGTCGATGTCGATCTGGTACTCGCGTACGAACCCTCCGACCGAGGCTGCCTCTGCGACGCCGCGCGTCCCCGCCAGGGCGTAGCGCACGGTAAAGTCCTGCACGGCTCGCAGTTCGTCCAGGTCCCACCCGCCGACGGGGTGGCCGTCGGGGTCGCGGCCTTCGAGCGTGTACCAATAGACCTGCCCGAGCGCCGTCGCGTCCGGGCCGAGCGCAGGGTTCACGTCTGGTGGCAGGGTGTCAGCGGGGAGGCTGGCGAGCTTCTCAAGGATGCGGTTGCGCGACCAGTAGAAGTCGACGCCTTCCTCGAAGATGACGTAGATCGACGAGAAGCCGAAGTACGAGTAGCTGCGGATGCTCTCGACGCCGGGGATGCCTTGGAGGGCGACGGTCAGCGGGTAGGTGACCTGGTCTTCGACGTCCTGGGGGCTTCGACCCATCCACTCGGTGAAGACGATCTGCTGGTTCTCGCCGAGATCGGGGATGGCGTCGACGGGGACGGGGTCGCGCGGCAGCCCGCCGAGGTCCCAGTCGAACGGGGCGACGAGCACGCCCCAGGACAGGAGCATCGCCGCGGCGAGGAAGACGACTAGCTTCTGTTCCAGGCAGAAGCGGATGAGGTGGCTGAGCGGGCTCGTCGGCGCCGAGGTATCCGCATCGCGGCCGGGCTCAGTCATGGTTGTGCCCGGCGTGAGGGTTCGGCGGGGCCGGCTGTGGCTCCGAGAGCGTCTCCTCGACCGTGCCGCACCGCAGCATGCGATCGCCGAAGTAGGGGTTCAGCACCGTCGCCTCGGGTGAGAGCCAGGACGCCCCGGTGAACTCGAACGCCATCGGGCAGTAGACGCGGTAGACGCCGCCGAGCCCGTCGATGTGCGTGGTTTCCAGCAGCGTGATCAGCACGTCCGACAGCGGCTGGAGCTTCGCTCGGTACGCCTCGATGTCGTTCGTCCCTTCCAGCGGACTGACGGCGGCGTCGATCGCGTTGACCTGCTCGGCCAACGCTCCGGGTAGGTCGGCTTCGCGGACGAGCTTGGCCGCCTCGAGTAACGGGGTGACATCGCGGCGGGCGGTGTCGAGGTCGTCGTCGGCGAGTGCGCCGGCGAAGGCGTAATACGCCTCGATCAGGGCGCGGAGCGGTTGGGCCGAGTCGCCGTGAACGTGGATGCGCTCGCTGGGCTGTGTGGCGGGTTGGGTCGCGGGCTGCGTGGCGGCGACCTCGCTCGGATTCATCATGCTGGTCTTGGCGCTGATCTGCAGGGCAGAGTCGATCTGGAAGTTGCCCCGCGTCACGACCAGCTCGCCCTCGGCCAGGCCGGAACGCACGACGTAGAACCCTTCGCCGCTCGGGCCGAGTTCGACCACGCGGCCCTCGAAGCGCGGGCCGGGCGTCTGCTGCGTCTGCACGTAGACGATGCCGCGACGGCCGGTCTGCAGCACCGACGATTCGGGCACCAGGAGCGGGAGCACACCGGTTTCGTCGACCGCATCGACATAGCCCAATTCCTCAGCGGGGACCAACGCCATGCCACACACCGGGCAGTCGCCGGGCTCGTCGCTGACGATCTCCGGGTGCATCGGCGAGATCCACTTGCCGGCGAGCTCGGGCGTGATCACCACGCCGTCCTCGGCCACCTCGGACATCACCGACGCTCGAACGAACACGCCAGGCCGCAGCCGTCCGTCCGGGTTGTCCACGTTGACCCGCACGCCGACGGTGCGCGTCCTGGGATCGAGCATCGGGTCGATGAACGCGATCTGACCGTGGAACGTCTGGTCGCCCATGCCCTGGACCGTGAACTCGACGTCCTGGCCGTAGCGCAGCCAGGGCAGGTCGCTCTCGTAGGCCTGCAGCAGCACCCACACCGCCGAAAGGTCGGCGATGGTGTAGACGCGGTCGCCTTCCTTCACGTAGCTGCCCGGCTTGGCGTGCTTCTCGATGACCACGCCGCCGGTCGGCGCGTAGAGCGTGATCTGCTCGTCGCTCTCGTCGTTGGTCTCGCCGGACTCGGCGACTTCGATCTGTTCGTCCGTCATCCCCAGCAGCCGGAGCCGCTCGCGTGCCGCGGTGAGCACGAGCTCGGCCGCGTCGCGCGCGATCGGGCTGGACTCGGGCCCCAGTCGATCGACCGACCTGCGGGCCTCGCGCAGTTCCTGGCGAGCCACGATCAGTTCGGGGCTGTAGATCTCAGCGAGGTGGTCGCCCTCGCGCACGGTGATGCCGGTGTAGTCGACGAACATCCGGTCCAGACGCCCGTTGACGTAGGCGGTGATGTAGGCCAGCCGTGTCTCGTCGTAGGCGATGGTGCCCACCATGTTCACGCGGTGGGTGATGGGGCGACGGACGACCGGGGTCGTCTCGACGTCGATGAGCGCTGCCGCCTCGGGGGACAGCTCGATCTCGTTGAGCGCCAGCCCGCCGGAAGACGACGCCGACGTCACGGGGATCAGGTCCATGAAGCAGATGGGGCACTTGTCGTCCGCCTCGGGCATCCGCACTTCGGGGTGCATCGAGCAGGTGTACCACCGCGGTTCGGCGACCGAAGCCTCCTCGGCCAGTGGGGTCGCCTGTTCCGATCCGCCGCCACCGCGGAGCGTGAACCCCACCGCAAACGCGATCAGCACCGCGATGACAATCGCCAGGCCGGTGGCCTGACGCTTGGCCCAATGCGACCACCGTCGCCACGGAGCAGCAGCGGCCTCGCTCATGGTTCATCTCCGGTCTGGGGCGCCTCGGTGTCGAGCGGCACGCCGGTCGCCTGGGTCAGGTCGGCGGCCGCCCGGTGCAGGTCGGTGAGCACCCGCGCCTCCTGCATCTGATCCATCAGCAGCACCTGCCAGTCGTCGAGCAGGGAGAGCAGGTCGACGCCGCCGGTCCGGTACGACGCGAGGGCCACGTCGATCACCTGCTGAGCATCGGGCATCATGCGATCGCGTAGACGGCTGAGCGTCTGCTGGCCGGCCTCGATGCGGGCCACGGCCTCCTCGACCTCGAACGCGACGCCGTCCTGGGCCGCCTGGGCCTCCGCGAGCGCCTCGCCAATGCCGCGCAAGGCCTCGCGCTCGCCGGCGTTGTCGGCCTCGGCCCATAGCGGAATCGAGACGCCCACCGTGCCCGCGATCTGGTCGTCGCCGTTGGCCGAAGGAGCGAGGCCGCCGTCACGTACCGCTCCGTATTGCACGCCGAGCACGAAGTCCGGCAATCGCTCCGTTCGCGCCAGCGACAGCCGCTCGCGGTACGTGCCCATGCGAGCCTGGGCGGTGGCGACGCGCGGGCTGTTCCGCATGGCTTGCTCCCGCAACGCCTCGGCGTTCAAGTCCAGCGTGGCCCACTGCGAGGCGTCAGTCGCAGTCGATCCGATTGACACAGCAAAGCCGGTGAGACGACGGAGCATCGCCGCCGACGTGCTCTGTCGACGCTCTAGCTCCGAGAGCTGATTGTCCAGCGCCGCCAGCTCGCGCGAGACACGCAGCAGATTGGCCTGACCGGACTGCCCGACGCGGATGCGGGCTCGCACCGCGGCGTCGATCTGATTCAGCAGCTCGCGGTTCGCTTCGAGCACGGCGATCTCTCGCGTGGCGCCGTCGTGCGACCAGTAGGCCCGGGCCGTGTCGCCGATTGTTCGATCGACAACCACCTCCAGCCCGTGCAATGCCTCCACGACCTCTTGCCTCGCGACCTCGCCGCGGGCGTCGAGGGTGCCGGGGAACGGAAGCGATTGTTGGACGCCGACGATGTACTCCACCTGGCCGGCGGCCGTCTCGGCCAGGTCGCCGAAGGTCACGCTCGCCATCGGGTTGGGCAGCCGCGTGGCCTGAGGCACACGCTCGCGAAGCCGCTCGACCCGCTGCCGGGCCGCCCTGACCTCGGGGTTGTGGCGGATCGCGGCGTCGATGTACCACGCCACGCCCGCGTCCTGCGGCGACGCCTTCTCTGGGGAGAGGCGGTAGGCACCGGGCGGGGCTTTCCTCACGTCGTGAGACGAAGCCTCGCTCAGCTCAGCCACCCGATCCGCGAGTTCGCGGTCGTCCCATTGGGCGAAGTAGTCCTTCTGGGAGCAACCGACCGAGCCCGCGAGGAGCAGCAACGCGGCCGACTTAGTGCGCGTGATCATGATCGTGATTGTGACCGGCCGGCGGAGCCGTCGTCGGGCGTCCTGTCGACGCGGCGTCGAGCATCGCGAGGTACTTCGCCGGCTCGGCCCGCACCATCGATTCGCAGCCCGCGCAGCAGAGCAATACGTCTCGCCCCTCGACCTCGATGGTGATGATCTCACCCATCGAGCCGAGCTTCTCGTCGGAGACGACGCAGGTGTCCAAGGGATAACCGTCGGGAATCTTGATCATGGCCGTGTCTGCCAACGAATCGGCCGACTGGGTTGCCGCGGGCTCGAGTTCGGCCGAGACGGCGGGCGACTCCACGGCGGCGGGCGGGTCGGTCTCCGAACAACCGGCAAAGACACCGGTGATCAAGGCACCGGCGAGCGTGACGGCCGTGGAGCGGCCGGATCTAGTAAGCATGAAATAGCTCCTTTCGCTTCAGGGAACGCTCGCTCAGGCCGCCACGGTTCCATTAATTCGCCGATTAAGGAAAAATCTCAGAATATCCACTGGCATGGAACCGAGCGGGTCCGATTCAGCGTTTAAAGAGGTGATCAAGTCGGTGCACGACCGCGACAAGCAGAACGCCGAACCGCTGGCCGTCTTCAAGGCCGAGGCGTGGCCGCTGCTGCCCACGCTCCTGCGGGTGGCGACCTATTTGACGCACGACGAGCACCGCGCCGAGGACTTGGTGCAGGAAGCCATGATGCGTGCCGTTCGACACATCGCGACCTTTCAGCCGGGCACGAACATGAAGGCCTGGCTGATGACGATCCTGCGTCGCACGCACATCGACCTGCATCGCAAGAACCAGCGACAGGTCGACACGGTGTCCCTGGATGCCGGGCTCTCCGTCGCGGCCGAACCGAGCACCGCCAACGAACCCCTCTCAACGTGGTCGCGGCCGGACGAGCTGCTCGATCGGTTCGACGACGAAATGATCGGCTCGGCCCTGCGTGCCCTGCCCGAGCCGATGCGCTGGGTGTTGCTGCTGGTCGATGTCGAGCAGATGTCGATCGACGAGGCGGCCGAGGCACTGGACGTACCGCCGGGGACCGTGAAGTCGCGGGCGAGCCGGGCGAGGGCGCAGCTGCGCGAGACGCTGGCAGACGCCGCGCTTCAGCGGGGCTGGGTCTCCGCCGCGAAGGGGTCTTGATGCCATGAATCAGCCGACACCCGAACAACTCGACGAGGCGACGTCACGACGACTTGCTCGTCTCGGCCAGCAACCCGCCGCCACCGATCGGCTTGAGCGCCGCCTGGACGATGCGTTCGCTGCGTTCGGGGCAGACAATGGGCAAGTTGCGTCACAACCTTCTCAGGAAAGGCCGTCGATCCTGTACCAATGGGTGCGCCCCGCGGCCGCGATTGCGGCGGTGCTCGTGGTCGCGCTCACGCTGGTCATCGCCGTCAGCACGCCGTCGCAGCCAGCGTCGGCCACGGCGATCGAGCTCTCTCAGCTGCACCACGAGTTGGTGGAAGGATCGCTCCCCCTTGTTCCTGTCCGCACGATCAACGAAGCGAACGCCTGGATCGCCTCTCAGAACGCTTCGGCGCCGGCTTTGCCCGGCAACTTGGCTGGTACCCGCGTCCAGTCGTGCTGCCTGGTCGACGTGCAGGGAGAGCTCGCCGCGGTCGCGGTGCTCAACGATGGCCGAGGCGTCGTGACCCTTGTCGTCGCCGAGGCCCCGGATTTCGCCCATGAGATGGGGACGGTCATCGAGATCGACGGGCGTCGCTTCTTTGGACACGAGCTCAACGGCGTCCGCATGATGATGGCCAACGATGGCGATCGCTGGCTGTGCGTCATGGGCGATCGGAGCGAGGAGGAGCTGGCCGCCATCGCTTCTGGGGTGGAGTTCTGAGGACTCGTTCATTACGCACTGTTATCGCCGGCTTAGAGAAAGCCAGACGAAACACGAGTACGCCATCAAGGATGTTCACGGCGAGTCGTGCGTCGTAAAATCCAGGACGGCCTGGGCACCGTGGACGGCGTCCTTAAGGCCGAAGCGACATTGAAGCCGCCGCAAGCCATCATCGAGACGTCTCGTCACGTCAAGAGCGTCTATGTGATCTCACCGACCTGACCCCCTCCGGAAATCTTGATCTACCGTTTGTGAGAGGATCCGGTCGGGCCGGATGGCCCGAGGAAAACCGCCGGCCGCACTCATCCTTGAGCTGGCAGACCCCCGCGGCCTACGCCGCCACCCTTGATGACCCGACGGCCGGGGCGTTCCCGGTCGACCCGCTTGCTGAACCTTCGGTCGGGGCTACGCCCCTGCCTCCGGATCAGCAAGCGACACACTGACCCTCGATCCTCTCGCTACAGGTGGACCAATGATCCCAAGGGGGTCAAGGTCGAGTCGGGCGTCGACGTAAAGTGACGGTGCAGTTTCGAGGGTTGATCCGTCGGTTAGCCAGGGAGAACCCGGGTTGGGGCGCGCGACGTATCGTTGGCGGGCTGAAAAGCTTGGTATTCGGCCGAGTAGAAGTACCACGCGGCGTGTTCTGATCGATGAAGGGATCATGCCTGATCCGAACAGGCACGCTCCGAAAGGTATCGCCACGCCATGGCGGACGTTCGTGGCAGCTCAGGCGAGCGTCCTGGTGGCGACGAACTTCTTCTGCAAGACGGTTTGGACGCCTACAGGCCGTAAGACGGCTTATGTGTTGATGTTCATTCACGTCGAGACTCGTCGGGTGATGCTGTCGCCGGCGACGTTTAATCCCAATGGAGGATGGATGCTTCAGCAGACCAGGAATCTGCTGATGTGGCTCGAGGATGAAGGGCTTGGTTGCCTGCATCTCATCCATGACAACGACACGAAGTTCACCGCGTCGTTTGGTGAGTTGCTACGCCAAGCCGGGGTAGAGCCATTGACCACGCCCATCGTCGCACCGATCGCGAACTGCTACGCGGAGTCTTGGATCGGCGGGTTTAAGCGGGAGTGCCTCAATCATCTGATGATCTTCAACCTCCGGCAGCTGGATTACGTCACCGCGGAGTACACTCGCCATTTCAATGAGCTTCGACCTCATCAAGGCTTGGAGAACACGCCGCCTTGCTTGGTGGGACGCGACCCACCGCCCCCGGAAAGCACGGCGGGATCCATCGCCCGGGATCGTATCTTGGGTGGACTCTTAAACCACTATCACCGGAGAGCCGCGTGATCTACCATCGACACGGGCTGTGGCCGATAAATTGAACCACGTTTCTTAGCCTGCAGAGATCGTTCACTCTCACTCGTAAACCACATCACGTGGTCAAATCACTCAGGCCGATTTTGAATTGCGGCTGATCATGTTCGACGGTGTGGCGGATCAGAGTAAGGTGGCCACGCAACCGGACGCCGAGGCTGACGGCTACGGGCAAACGCCAGGGCGAGTCGATCGAACCGTCGAGCCAGGATTCCTCACGAATAAGGTGATCGATCTCTACGCCCCCGCCGCTGAGATGGAGATCTGTACCTAGCAGGACCCAATCCCGACCAGCCGAAGGAGCAATCCTCAAGACACGACAGCCATGTGCCGGGATCGCGACCTTGAAGACATCGGATAGCTGGAACTCACCACAGAACTCCTGTTCGGCTATTTCAAAGACTGCCACACGCTTCAGCCCGGCGAGGTCTGGGATCTTGGCCAGGTCAATCTGTCTCGTCACCGGGTCGTCGCCCCAGTTTGCAACCGTCAACGTCCACCATGAGTCGAGACTCTCGGCGCGAGGCTTCACGCGAGTCAGGAAGAGTGTCGGACAAAGCGGGTGTTCCCAGTCCAGAGGTTGGCCAGGGGAGTCGAGTGACGGCACTACGTAGCGGAGCAAGTGTTTACGATCAGTATCGAATTCTTCAATGCGTTCGCTAAGGCAGACGATCCCGCCCGCGAGGTACTGGTTGACCACGGTGCTGAACGCTTCTTCATCATTGAACCGCCCCTCGGAGAGATGCGCGAACTCGTCGAGGCCACGAAATGGCTCGCTGCGTCGGCGGAGTTGCAACGCATCGGGATCGGTGTGCCACCATCGGCGGGTCCAGGCTCGGCAAACCGATTGCTTGATGCGGGTGATGTAGCCGGGCTGCTCTGGATCGGGCTCGTACCACCGGCCCTTGACATCGCTCCCGACACGCTGGGCATCCACTAAGCCCAGGCTGGCCTCGTACAGACCACCGCAAGCCAGGATGTAGCCTTCGGGACCGATCGCTTGTTCGACAAGTTCCATTCCACGCCGATAGGCTTGGGCTCGGGTCGCCGACCGATCGTAGAAACGGATCTGAGGGTTGCTGATGTTGGCCCGCAAAAAGTCCAGCTTGTGGTATCGATATCCCCAGGCGTTGAGCTTTGAATAGAGCGTTTTGAAGTAGTCCTCCGCGGCCGGAGCGGTGGGGTCGATGACCCAGAAGTCGACCGATAGACCTGGGTCGCTGTATGGGAAGACGCAGGGCTCGCCGTCCGCGGTGCGCGCGATCAATTCGGGGTGTTGTTCAAGTATCTCAGCATCGCTGGCCACTACAAACGGGGCAGTCAATATCCCAGGCTCCAACCCCGCCCGGCGTATGCACTCGGCCGCTTGCGGCATGCCGGACGGGAAGCGGCTGCCTGCTTCCCACGAGCCAAAGCTATCCATCCAGCAGTTATCAATCAGAAAGACGTCGGAGGGGAACGGTTCGGCGCGATAAGCCGCCATGTCGGCGTGCAGGTCATCTTCGGTGAACTCGCGGCCGTAGAAATACCAACTGCAGATCATGGTTGGGGACTGAGGCGGGGCGGAGCGCCGGAAGGAGCCGATCTCATAATCCAAAGCCTCGGCGAAAGAACGGATCGCTTCGTCTCGGGTCACGCGGGGCCAAGCCAAGACCCAGTGGCTGGTCCGAGAGCTCCTGGCAGGGGTTTGTGTTTCATCAAACTCGTGATAAGCATCAACCACCAGGGCTTGTGCAGTGCCGTCACGATCGAGTTGCGGCGTGACTTCGATTTGGCTGAGATGATTGGTTTGGCCGAGAATGGCGAATGCTTGACCGCGGTCTTCGCCCGCGCCGATCCATACAAGCGGGTCGGACTGAACCGGGCGATCGGGCCGATCCTGGACCCCACCCGAAACGACCCCCGCGCCCGCGCGGAACTCGGCGGAGTCCACCCAAGCGTGTCGTTGGTCGGCATCGTCGACGCCCGGTCGATAGTTGCCGGGGATGTCGTTCTTTTGTCGAGCCATCCGTGTCACTTGCCACTCGACAGATGCCCGTGATGTCGTTACGCGATCGCTACGGCTGCGCATCCGACCGATCGTCACGGCATCGCCGCTCTGATTGACGATCCGATAACGCACTGCCTCGATCCCGCTTGCAGCGGCAGTGAATCTTTCCTGCACTGCCGAAACCCCATCAAATGGCAACGCCGTACATAGGCTCGTCACAACGCCATCTAACCCACCCACGCAGGCTTCGGAGGCGGGCATCTCTGTCCAGGCGTCGGGCGCGACTTGGACCCTTGTTCCGTTGATGGTGATCGCAAACGAACAAGCTAAGGCCCGAGCGCCGCAGCTCGTCGCATGTCCAGGTTGATCCGTTCCAGATATCGTCGGTGAGGTGCTCATTGAGCCTTCCGTAGGGTGTCAAACGCGTCACAGGCACACCGCCAACATGAACCATTATGCCCATGCAAATGGACCATTTGAGTCCTAGAGTTCAGGCAAAAAGTAGTTGATTTTTATTTTGAATCAAGATACTCTGCTTGAATATGGTCCTGTATCTGGCAACAAGTATGACTTCTTATCAAATGGTTCGTCTTTTTGGTCCATTTTCATGACGACCTACGCCTCACCCTTCATTTCGGACGGCGCTCTCCCCAAACGTGGCGCTACGGCTGCGTTGAAGAATCGGATTCAGGACTATCTGTTGCGGACCCGGCCTGATGTCGGGGAAGCCTTGATGACCGATGCCCAGTTGTGCGAGCAACTCAATATCAGCCGATCGTCGGTCCGGCGGGCGATGGCTCAGTTGCAGGCCGAGGGCTGGATCGAGCGTTATGCCGGTCGCGGAACGTTCGTCGGTCCACGCGTGGCGATCGAGTCGGCCAAGGCTTCGGGAGCCGCCGGGGCATCGGATCGAGTTCCCAAGGCCGCCAAGAACACCGACGTCGTCAGGCTGGCCGCGGTGGTGTTTTGGGATGCCAACCTGATCGCCAACTGGTACACACCTGAGGTGTTGCGTGGTATCGGGGACGTGGCGGACCGTTGCAATGTGTCGGTGGAACTCATTAGTCACTCTCGTCCCAACCCGGACGCGGTGTTGGCTCGCTTCCAGCAGAACCCGCCGGACGCTGTCGTTTTCCCGACCGGTGATATGCAGGAGATGCTGGTCATCCGGGATGCTCAGCGGCTTGGGATCCCGGTGATCGTCATCGGGACCAAGTTCGCCGAACTCGGTGTCCCGACCATCGTGGAAGACAATTTCCACGCGATCGATCTGGCCGTGGACCACCTCGTGGATCAGGGCCACCGCGACATCGCGTTATCGGTTCCGACCGCTGCGGTCAAGTTCCCGTTCGACCGTCAGCGAGCGTTTCTTGACGCGATGAAGCGTCACCGCATCGATGCAAGTGGCGGTGAGGTGCATTGGCTCGAGCACCACGTCGAGTCCGATCTGTTTGAGGTAGAGATCGAACGGCTCAAGGAGTTTCTAGCCAGCCGGCGACCTGGCGCGTTGATCGCAGGCAATTCGACCGTCCTCAAAGCGGCCGGCGAAGCGGTCCGGAGACTGGGGTGGTCGGTGCCCGACGACCTGTCGATCGTTGCGATCGATCAATCCCCCGAAGCCACGGGATGGCTGCACGGGCTCAAGCCGGTCACTGTCGAGATTCCTTTGCAAGCGATGGGTCGCAAGGTCGCCGAGTATGCCCCGGCGTTGGCGCGAGGGGAAGAGATTCCAGTCGCGACGTGTCTTCCTTGCCGTCTAGTTGACGGCACTAGCGTTGGTCCTCCACCTCGCAAGCCGTAGCCAGGGCAAGTCCGCCCTGATGTGCCGCGATCTGTCTCTTTCGTTTCGCCGTTAGGAAGAATATGGCTGCCGTGTCTTTTCTGATCTTTGATCTCTTGCCCCAAGGAGGCTCATTATGAACAAGACTTGTTTCGCTTCCGCTCTCATTGGTGCTGCGTCGATCGGCCTGTCCGCCGAAGCGGCCCCGACGCCCTTTCTGGAAACATTCGACGACACTGTCACCGATTTCACCTTCTTGTCCCAGGCTGCGACAGGCGGGTTCACAGTGGTCGGTGGTGAGTTGAACCTGCTCGTTGATGGCGGCCGATCTGCGTTGTTCGGCGGTGGCAGCACCTACATCGCGGCGGCATCGGTCCCTATCGATGACTCGGTCAACGCCGGTTTTACAATGAGTGCCGACATCGTCTTCCCCAGCGATAGTCAGTTCGCTAACACGATCGGCGACGTTTACCTGGTGGCCGGTGGAACCGACCTGACAGACAATCCGTTCTTGCCTTCAGAGGGGCTGGTTGACGCCGGCTATGCGATCGGCATCACGCAGGACAGCTTCGGTGGCTTTGACGATGTTGATTCCACGCTCCGTCTGTTCGCCAACGGCGTTGAACTGAACACGCTCAAGATCAACGAGACCGACACCGCCGTTGGAGACTCTGTAATTGGTGATTTCGTGGGTGAACCTCTGAGGCTTACGCTCACCGGCGTCGACGATGGCCTGAGCGGTCTTATTCTGACGGGCACGCTACTCAACACCAATACAAACGATTCGATCTCGGTTTCCGGCAGTGTCGCCGATGCGGATTTGGCGCCCGGCAATCTTGCGGGGATACGAGTCCGGATGGGCAGCGCCAACGACTACGAGTTCAATCTCGACAACTTTGGAGTGACCGTCGTGCCGGAGCCTAGTTCGATCGCGCTGCTGCTTCTTAGCGGGGGGCTGATACTGACTCGCCGCCGTTCCGGTTAATCAATGATTCGTACCGACTGTTCCTCGGCGGGGTCAACGCTCCGCCGAGGATTCTCTTGAGCCTTCGTTGTTTTTCTCGCGCCTCATTGAAGAGCAAGCCATGCGCCACGATTCTCGACTTCACGCGTTTACGCTGATCGAACTGCTCGTAGTGATCTCCATTATTGCGCTTCTCATCGGGATCTTGCTTCCGACGCTCAGCTCCGCAAGAACTACGGCTCGTACGATGACCTGCCTCTCAAACCAGCGTCAGATCGGCATTGCTGTCGCTGCGTATGCGGTGAATGAAAAAGGCAGCTTGCCGTTGGGGGTGGACTTCGATGAGGACACAGATTGGCCGATCTTGCTGGCCAATCTGATCGAAGGTGGTGCGGCTGACTACACCAATGGGGGCTTCGAGGAAGTCGAAGCCTTCTTGTGTCCCGCCTCGCCGGTCGCTGATTCGGGGCGTAATCAATATGGCGTCAACCGCGTCACGATGCCTGAGACGAGTCGTGGTAACGATCCGATGCGGCCGTCTAACAACGGCAGCTTCAGCCCGGTTCCTTACCGTCTCGACGACGTGCTGCGTCCGGGTGAAGTATTTTTAGCCGCCGACGCGGCGATCAACATCGGCGTCGGGACGATTGACTACGGGGCGAGCTCGGCTCACCTCGACCCTCGATCTGAGGACAACCAGCTGCGTTACGACAATTGGCGTTGGAGCTATTCGTACGAACGCTACCAGCGAGATGACCCGGCTCGTCTCGATGAGCCGATCGCCTTAGGCTCGAACGTGGATGTCAATGGGCCCAGTCCTTCTGGCTTGAGAGCGATACGTTGGCGTCACAATGGCGACGAGACGTTGGCGAACTGGCTGTACCACGACGGGCACGCGTCCAGTCGCAGGCACGGCGAAGTCTTCGGCCGCAACATTCTGGTCCACAACGTGTACGGAATCCCTTGATATCGAGGATCCGGGCGGGTTCGTCTCGCGTGAATGCTCGGTACATCCACTAGTCGTGAGAGAAGAGGTCGTCTTGGGTATGCAGCATCTCGTGTGTGGAATGATCTTGCTTTGTTTGTCCTACGGCGTGCTTGGTCAAGGCTTGGTCTGGGAGCCACTCTGCGAGCCGGGGCCCGGCGGGCAGATGACCGCTCTGGGCGTCAGCCCTCACGATGGCCAACGGGTATTGGTGAGCGGCGACATGCTCGGCATGGGGCTAAGCCGAGACGGCGGCGCATCCTGGGAGTCGACGTTTGGCCTTCCGGCATATGAGATGGCGGACGTGACCTGGCATCCCACGGACCCGCGAGTGGTCTGGGTGGCCTCGATGTCGGGCCCGTGCATCAGTTTTGATGGCGGGATCAACTGGGAATGGCGACGCCGAGGCATGGGACCCGCTCAGCGTTCGCAGTTCTCCAGTCCAATCGAGAAGGTGTTGTTTGATCCGAATGACACGAATCGCCTGATCGCGGTGGGTGGCTCGAGCCGCGACTGGAACAGCGGCAGGCACCAGGCAACGATGGGGCGAGTCTGGGAGAGCACGGACGGTGGGTTGAGCTGGGCAGAAATCAGTGCGCTGACGCCGGAAGGATCGATCTCGCCGGGGTCGGGGGGGACGGGGATCAACATCGTGGCGGCCGCCTTCGGGGGAAGATCTTCCAGCGTGCTGTACGCAGCGACCCGCGACGAAGGCGTCTTTGTCAGCCAGGACGGCGGGCGATCCTGGGATCCGCGCAACGGAGGATTGCCACATCACGACACAATCAGGCTTCACGCCCATCCTAACTCTCCGGACATCGCCTGGGTGTCCCTTCTGAGCAGTCCGGAAAAGACTGCGGACGGGATCTACCTGCCCGGCGGCATCTATAAAACGATGGACTATGGGAGGAGCTGGCACCCGCTCAACACGGGCCTTCCGCAAAAGCAAGGTCACCATCCACTGGCCAACACTTCGTGGTACCGCGGGTTTGCCGTCTCACCCTCGAACCCCGACGACATGGTGACGTTTGATGGGTCCTACGAGCAAGGTGTCGCCTACGTCACCACGAATGGTGGCCAGCAGTGGTACCCGACCGCGACCCGTGTCAGTAACGGCGACAGCACGCATCTTAAGAAACTGGAGCAACAGATCGATTCGGCCAATCATCGCCTCCAAGTACTCGGCAAGGAGATCGCGTACTACGCGGGCATGGGTCTCAAGGTCGTGGCCTTCGACCCCAATGATGAGAAGCGAGTATACGCATGCGGGACGGAGTACATCCTCTATTCCGAGGATGGTGGCTTCACTTGGGAAGATGTATCGAGTGATCTCATGGGCGGTACCGAGTACGGGCGAGCGTACCGCAGTCGGGGTTATGGGGGATTGGTCACCAGCGACTTCGCGTTTGACCCGCATACTTCAGGGGTGTCGATCGCTCAAGGCCTGGACGCCGCCCGAGTTTGGTTAAGTCGTGATGACCTGCGGACCTGGACCTATCACGCCGAAGACGGGCGGCCTTGGGATGGGGGCTACGGGGTCGCCTTCGGGTCCGAAGGACAAATCTACACCGGGATCGGGCAGCGAGGTTTCTATGGTTTTGCGCGATCGCTCGACCATGGAAAGACTTGGGAAGTGCTACACGGTGAAGCTCACGGCTTGCCCGAGCGTACACGCAACGGTGAAATGAAGGTCACCGACATCATTGTGCACCCTGGTGAACCTGAGCGGCTATGGATGATCGCCGGCGGCGAACTACTAGCGTCCTCTGATGCCGGGAGCCGTTGGGTACGTCTTCCTGGATACGACGGACTGGGATATGCCGAGCACGACCCAACCAGCCCCGGCTACTTTTACATCAGCAGCAAGCGAGGTGTCCTACATGGCGACGGGGATAGCTTTGAGCTGATCCCCGGGCCTAGAAACGCAGGTCGTGTCGAAGTAGATAGTCATGGCCGACTGCTTGTGGCCGCTGGGGAGAGAACCGGAGAAGATCTGGGGCTCTGGCGATTTGATCCGACCGCTCAGACATGGACCCTTTTGTATGACAGCCCGGTCGTAGTAGATGTCGATATCGATCCGTTCGATGAGCGGCGTATGGTGCTGACTACGGGGGATGTTCCGGCCTGGGATATCAATCGCGGCGATGGCGTCTGGATCTCAAACGATGGGGGCGAGAGTTGGGCAATGGCTAATCAGGGGTTGGCGATGCGTCGAGGTGTCGTGGTCGTGTTCGACCCGCACCGTCAAGGACGTCTGGTGCTTGGCACGCGGGGTCGAGGCTTCTTTGTGGGTGAATGGCCCCAGGGTTGGATGCCCGATGAGGAACGCCACCAGGCCACCGCAGACTTTCTGCCGTGGCGCGCAACAGGCAGTAGATCGCAAAGATCGGCTGCAACTTCGCAAAAGGACGAAGCATCGGGACGCGGGTTTGCGAATGGCGATATGAGCCAAACAGATCAAGGCCGTCTACGGCATTGGGACATGACCTGGTCGGATGGTGGCGACGCCGCTGTTTCGCAGGATACCGATGAGTTCCAGAGTGATCCGGCGTCGATGCGTATTGATCTCAGCAGGGCCGACACAAAATGCCTCGTTGGCCAATGGACTCATAGCTTGCCGAAGGGTTCACGACTAAGCGGAGCAGTTAAGTCGAAGGGATCGGTCAAGGCGAGTGTCACAGTACGTAGCGTGGGCACCAATAACCATGTTCTGTCGAAGAAGCAGATCAAATATATTGGTGCAAATCAAGACTGGACCGCGTTCGATGACGAGGTGATGTTGGACGAACCAGGACATCGGTATTTCATAGGGGTTTATGCCGAGGGTCAGGGTTCGGTATGGCTGGATGATTTTGTGTTGGTGTTGCCTGATGCCACGGCAGACTAGCAGAGCGGAGAGATTGAAATTCAATCGAAGATCGATTGACTTCAACGCGTCGAATTTAAGTGGTATCGAGTAGTTGTCTTTGTTGTAGTCAACTTCACTTCTTGTTCCTGAGATCAGGGTGTTGCTATGCCACAGCCATCACGTAAAGA
>JBCBUE010000036.1:0-33801 GCA_039818285.1 Planctomycetota bacterium
CCCGCGTCGCCTCACCCCCCATCGCGTCCCCCCACACCACCCGACGCCGCCCCTCCTCCGCCCCCGATTCAACGCCCTCACCCGACGCCCCGCCCAACCAGTCGCCCACCGCCTCACCCGGCCACGCCCAACGCACGCTCAACCCCCCGCGACGCAACGGCCAACTCACAAACACCGGACGCACCACGTCCAACCGGCCCCGCGTCACCCACCGCGCCAACCGGATCACCGACCAAGGCTCCACCAGCACCACCCCCGTCTCCAACGGATCGCGCCCCGGCTTCAGCCGCGCCCGACCCGGCGTGTGCGCCCCAACCACCACCGTCGGGTCCGCCGACGGATACGCGTTCTCCACCGCCCGATGCTGCACCGAAAAACGCCGACACGCCCGACGCACCGCACCGCCCCAACGCACTTCCCGATCCACCAGCATCACCGACCGCCGCGCCCCCAGGATCTCGCCTATCAACCGCAACCCCAACGCCGCGTCGTCCGCAAACCCGCTCAGCAAGCTCGACCGATCCGCAACCGGCGAAAATCGATCCAGCCCCACGCAGATCACCCGCCGCACCGACCGCCCCGCCGCCGACGCCAACACCCCCGCCAGCCCGCCCCCGTGCCCCACCGTCGGCCAAGGCCCCGTCCCAACCAACGCCGACACCCAGTCCGCCACCTCCGAACCCCCCGGCGCCCGACGGTCCAGCGACGTCGCACACAGCCCGTCCGCCGTCGGCCCCGCCACCACCGCCACCCCCAACGCCCCGCCCCAACCCACGCCCCCCTCGACCGCCCCCACCCGCTCGACCCGCCCGTCCACCGGCAACACCCCCGACTCACCCCCCTCTCCATCCACCGCCAACGCCGTCCCCGCCGACACCGCCGCCCCCGCCCGCCACCGCTCGACGACCTCGCCCGCCTCTCCGCCGCCCCGCAGCCCCAGCACCAGCCGACCCGCCGCCCGACGCGCCGGCGGCTCACCCACCGCCACCAACTCACCGCGACGAAAATCCATCCCCCCGCGCAGATCACCCATCCCCGCATCCTAAACTGTGTTCCTCACACCACGCCCCAATCACCCCACCCCCACCCAAGCCAACCCGAAGCGCATCGCCCGGTTGGGTACCCCACCACCACCGACGACCATGACCACCACCCCCCTCTGGCAACCGCCCCTGCCCCCGCGCTACCGCCAGATGGCCGACGCCGACATCGAGCAGGCCATCCGCGACCGCAAGGCCCAACTCGGCTCCGACGTCGTCGTCCTCGGCCACCACTACCAGCAGGACAGCGTCATCCAGTTCGCCGACTTCACCGGCGACTCCTTCAAGCTCTCCCAACTTGCCGCCGAGCAGGTCGCCGCCGCCAACGGCAAGCACGTCGTCTTCTGCGGCGTCCACTTCATGGCCGAGACCGCCGACATCCTCACCGAAGACCACGTCCAGGTCGTCCTGCCCGACCTCGGCGCCGGATGCTCCATGGCCGACATGGCCGCCGACGACGAGGTCGACGAGGCCTGGGACCTCATCCACGACCTGCTCGCCGACACCGACCAGGCCGACGCCACCGTCATCCCCGTCTGCTACATGAACTCCTCCGCCGCCATCAAGGCCTTCTGCGGCCGGCACGGCGGCGCCGTCTGCACCTCCTCCAACGCCGACAAGATCATTAGATGGGCATTGGCCGGCGGCGCCAACCCCGCCGCCGAGGGCAACGTCAAGATCCTCTTCATCCCCGACCAACACCTCGGCCGAAACACCGCCGCCGCCCTCGGCTACCACCCCGACGACGACACCACCGTCTACGCCCCCCGCGACGCCAACCCCACCACCGCCCAAGACCTCGCCCGCTCCACCTTCATCCTCTGGAAGGGCCACTGCTCCGTCCACAAGCTCTTCCGACCCGAACACGTCGACCAGGCCCGCGAACAAATCCCCGGCGTCCACGTCATGGTGCACCCCGAGTGCGAATACGAGGTCTGCGAAAAGGCCGATTCCACCGGCTCCACCGAACGCATCATCGAAACCATCGAGAGAGCCACCTCAGGCGAGGCCTACGCCATCGGCACCGAGACCAACCTCGTTAACCGCCTCTGCCACGAAGCCAACGCCCGCGGCGTCAAGGCGAGAATCCTCAGCGACTGCCAGTGCCTCTGCACCACCATGTTCCGCATCGACACCCGCCATCTGCTCTACGCCCTCGACGAACTCGCCGAAGGCCGCGTGACCAACCGCATCGCCGTCGATCCCACGGTCCAAGAGGAATCCCTCCTCGCCCTCAACCGCATGCTCGACATCACCGGCAAACCGGCGCCCGAGTCCCCCGCGACCACGGCCGCCACAACCCATTAGCCCCGGCTTCCAGCCGGGGATTCGACGACAACATAGGTACGCTTGACAAACCGCACGTCTCGCTGCATCCGTTGGCAAAGCCGGGTGGTTTTTGCTGGATCTCAATCAATCCGTTAACCGCAACTTCATTGACGTTTAACTCGTCAGCGATACCAGTGAGATACGGTCGAATCGATACCTGAGTTCAATCCGGAGACCCTTGCAATGCCGTCACTCACAAAACGATCGAATGTGTCACTAGCAGCTACGCTTGCAATTGGTTTATCAAGCAACATCTCCGCCTCATTCATCCTAACTCCGACGGATGACGCACTCGTGCTGACAGAACCGGTCCTTACACCGCTGAACTATCCGCATAACCGTCGGCTTGAAAACCGAGGCCAAGATGACTTTCTACAGGCATTCACTGGGAATAACCCAGGCGGGCTAAACGCAACATTTTCTGCCGTGGTGTTCTCGTTCATGAAGTTTGACCTGAGCTCAATCACGGCCCCAATCGATACCGTTACGCTCACGCTGACCGCCTTCTCAAGCATCTCGCCGGGGACCGTTTCGATCTTCAAGGTGGACGACGACAATTGGGCCGAAGGGCCTGGCTCATCGCCATTCGGTCTGCCAAGCACGAGCCTCGACCCAAACACCGGGATCACCGGCCAGAACTTTGGCGACGCCTTCTTAGCGAACCTCAACAAGAGTACCGACCTCCTAGCAAGCGTCGATTCACCCGGGGTTGGCGAAGTGGTCTTTGACCTATCCGCTGGCGAGTATTCCGATGACTTGAGCGATGGCTTTCTGACCTTGGCGCTCGCGCTAGACGACGTGCCCGCATTTCGATCGAGCGCAGGCCTGTTCTCGGTGTACAGCGCAGAGAGCGATACACCGCCAGTGTTGACGATCATCCCGGAACCTACACTCGGCTGTGTAGTTTTAGTCGGATCACTAATCGCCATGAGTCATAGACCGTGTCGATCCAAACACCGCTGACGCATGATCTGCGATGTTAGAATGACAGCTTCGCACGACGTGTTGCCAATGAGCCCCGCGTGACGCTCGCGCTCCTTCGCCGACTTTCCAGAGCGTTCGCCACTGTCACGCAAGACGTCGAGGGCGGGGCGGCGCGGCCTCTTAGCACACGCGTCGAGTCGCCCGGCGTAGCAGCCTGACCGGGCAACCCTGTCAGCCGCCCGGCCGGAACCTTGTCCCGGTGGCGACCCTTCGACAGTCGACCCCGCCAGGCTGCCCGGCCGACGCGTGTCTGCCATGGGGGTCACCCGGGATGAGCGAGGCCTTCCTACCCCCGCCCCGCCGGCACCCCCCGCGCGCACAGGCCCGGCCATTAGCCCCGGCTTCCAGCCGGGGTCGAACCAGCCCAACGCCACGACGTCACCGCGAAAGCAGCCGGGACGCGACGCGTCCCGGGGGTCGACGCCCATCGCGCTTCAGTCAATCCAACCACGCCTCGCGTGCGCACACGAACCCCGCGACACGCCATGTCGCGGCTACAGACGCTGCGCCTCCGCGACTCAATCCTCAATCCTCAATCCTCCGGCGACCACGTGATCTGGAACTCCACCTCCTCGTGCCCGTCCTCGCGTTCGTGCTCAAGGTTGTACGTCGCCCGCACCGGCACATAGACCCGCTCGCCGGCGATCTGGATCTCGAACGGCTTGCCTTGCTCAAGACAATCCGCCAGCCGGCGGAGCTTGTCGATGAACTGGTCGATCGGGTAGTCCTTCTCGATGTCGCGGTCGGGCTTGGCGTCTGACATGGGTTCCTCCAGAGGTTCGTCGATGGGGGTGAGCGAGAGCGTCGCGCTCGCCCCGATGCGGGCGCCCACCGGATCACGGCTCGGCCATGCCGCGATGTCGATCGCGGGGTGGGCGCCCTTCCCGGAAGGGCTCGCTCGATGAGGAGAAATTAAGGGAAAGACAGGCGCAAAGGCCGGGAATCCGGGGCATGGCGTGTGCGGGGTTGAGAATTCACAACGCGAGAGACGCCGAGCCCCGGGACGCGTGGCGTCACGGCTGCGGACTTGCAGGATCGCGACCGCCGCGTAGGGTGGACGTCGGCTCCGCGTCGGTGACACCGTCTCACCATTCCGCACTCGTCACTCCGCACTCCGCATTCCCCCGTGCACTGGCTCGACTACACCATCATCGGGCTCTACCTCGCGTCGCTGCTCACCGCCGGCGTGTGGCTGTCGCGGCTCGCCGCCCGATCGGCCGACGACTACTTCCTCGCCGGCCGCAAGCTGCCGTGGTGGGCGCTCGGCGCGTCGGGCATGTCGAGCAACCTCGACGCGGCCGGGACGATGACGATCATCGCGCTGATCTACCTCTACGGCCTGCACGGCTTCTGGATCGAGATGCGCGGCGGGGTCGTCCTGCCCATCGCCGTGTTCCTCGCCTTCATGGGCAAGTGGCACCAACGATCGCAGGTCGTCACGACCGGCGAATGGATGCGGCTGCGCTTCGGCCACGACTGGCAAGGCGTCGCCGCCCGCTACACCGCCGCGGCGACGTACCTGGTCATCACCGTCGGCATGGTCGTCTTCTTCCTCGCGGCGGCGGGCAAGTTCCTGGCCGTGTTCTTGCCGTTCGACGAGGTGACGTGCGCCGTGGCGATGGCCGTGATCGCGCTGGCGTACACGCTGATGTCCGGGCTGTACGGCGTGATCTGGACCGACGTGTTCCAGGCGGTGCTGATTGGTTTCGCCGCGATCTACATCTCGGTCCTCGCGGCGACGTATGTGTCGCCGGAGCTGATGGAGGCGTGGCCGGGGGCGGCGTACAACCGGGTGGTGCCAACGATTGCGGACGGTATCGGAGAACCCGCGGTCGTTGAGTTGGGGTGGACGTCTTATGTCTTGGACGGAGAAGAGATCGTTCAAGAGAACTCGATCGATGAGGAGTCGAATGTCCAAACAATCGGAACACTTGGCCTCGAGTACTCGCCCTTCCTGCTGTTCCTGATCTTCTGGGCGGGCAAGGGGATTCTCGAGGGCTTAGGCGGCAGCGGCGGGTCGGCGTACATGGCGCAGCGGTTCTACGCCGCCAGCGACGTGCCGACGGTCAAGAAGCTGTGCATGCTGTGGACGGTGCTGTTCTCGTTCCGCTGGCCGATGGTGCTGGGCTTTGCCATCCTGGCCATCCACCTGGGCATCGGCGAGCAAGACCCCGAAGCGATCCTGCCGGGCGTGCTGAAGAGCGAGCTGATCCCGCTGGGCATCCGCGGCCTGCTGATCGCGGCGATCTTCGCGGCGTCGATGTCGACGTTCGACTCGACGATCAACGCCGGGGCGAGTTATGTCGTCCGCGATGTCGTGAACCCGTTGCTCGCGGGCCAGGAAGGTGAGCCGTCGCAGCGCACGCAGGTCGTCACCGGCTACATCGCGTCGGCGGGGATCGTCGCGGCGGGGCTGATCCTGGCGTTGATGTTCGCGGGCGGCGTGCTGGACGTCTGGGTGACGATCGTCATCCAGCTCTTCCCGGCGTTCCTGATCCCCTTTGCCTTGCGTTGGTTCTGGGGCCGGTTCAACGGGCTCGGATTTCTATTGGGTGTCGTGTTCGGATTTGCAGGTGCGTTCGCGTTGACTTTCTTGACGCCAGATCATCTGGGCTGGGGCCTAGTGCAAGCGATCCACAAAGATTCCTCGGAGGCGATCGCTCAGCACAATGGGCTGCTCGTTCAGAACGACGGCTTCACCGACATCTTCATCCTCGGCACGGTGGGGCTGTCGTCGCTGATCGGCTGCCTCATCGGCACGCTCGCGGCGAGGGACACCGAGGAAGACACCAAGCGGGCGTTCTACGAGCAGATCCGGCCGTTGGGATGGTGGCCGAAGGCGTGGCGGGCGAACGACGCGGCCGAACATCGCGGAGACGTGGGGCGATTGGTGATCGCGCTGGTCTGGCAGATCAGCACGTTCATGTTGCCGATGCTGCTGGTGCTGCGGATGTGGGGGTCGGCCGCGGCGGTGGGGGCGGTGTTCGCGGTGACGGGGGCGGTGTTGTGGCGCGACGCGTGGGGGATGCGTCAGAGCGGCTGATGCGCGAGGTCGTGCGCCGCGGCGACGCCGGGATGGGTGACGCGGCCGTCGATCATGTTCAGCGCCGAGGCGAAGGCGGGGTGGTGGGCGACCAGCGCGGGTATGTCGCCCTGGCTGTTGGCGAGTTGAACGGCCCAGAGCTGCGTAGCGTGACAGAGAGCTTGCGTGCTGGTGCGGCCAACGGCGCCGGGCATGTTGGCGACGCAGTAGTGCACGACGCCGTCGATGACGTACGTCGGCTCGGCGTGGGTCGTGGGCTTGGTCGTCTCGACGCAGCCGCCCTGGTCGACGCCGACGTCGACGATCACCGAGCCGTGGCGCATATCCTTGAGCATGGTCTTGGGCACGAGCACCGGCGAGCGGGCGCCGGGGATGAGCACGGCCCCGACGACGAGGTCGGAGTTGCAGCAGTGCCACGCGACCGACTCGGGGTTGGAGTGGATCGTGCGGACGTTGGCGGGCATGACGTCGTCGAGGTAGCGGAGGCGGTCGAGGTCGATGTCCATGATCACGACGTTGGCGCCGAGCCCGGCGGCGACCTTGGCGGCGTTGGCCCCGACGACCCCACCGCCGAGGACGGTGACCTTCGCCGGCTCAACGCCCGGCACGCCCGACAGCAGGATGCCCCGCCCTTCTTGCGGGCGTTCGAGGTACTTGGCGCCTTGCTGGATGGCCATGCGCCCGGCGACCTCGCTCATCGGCGTGAGCAGCGGCAGCTTGCCGTCGACCGCAAGCGTCTCGTAAGCGACGGCGGCGATACGCTTCTCAAGGCAACCGAGCGTCAGATCGCGGTCGGCGGCGAAGTGGAAGTACGTAAACACGACCTGGCCTTGCCGGAGCATCGCGACCTCGTGCGGCTGTGGCTCCTTGACCTTGATCATCATCTCGGCCGCCGTGAACACTTCGGCCGGCTCATCGACGAGCGTCGAGCCGGCGCGGGTGTAGTCGGCGTCGGCATAGCCCGAGCCCTCGCCGGCGTGGCGTTGCACGAGGACAGTGTGACCGTGCGACACGAGCTCGGCCGCGCCGACGGGCAGCAGGCCAACGCGGTACTCATCCGGCTTGGTTTCGCGGGGGACGCCGATGATCATGCCATCTACCTACGCGGCCGCGTCACGCGGCGTTCGACCGGCGCGTCGGCCCGGCGTTCGTGAGCGGGTCCACCACGGCCGCCGCCGCGAACGCACGCGCCCGGCGCTCGCAACCGGCGCACGCCTCGCACCCCGGCCGACCCAGCCCCACGGTCGGCGACGTGCACGACCGTGCCAACCGCCAATCCACGCCCAGCCGCTCGCCCAGCGCCACGACCTGCGCGTCCGACAGCTCGCCCAGCGGCGCGTCGATCCGCGGCATCGACTCGGCCTCGAGGTCCGCCAACGCCATCACCAGCTCCGCCCGCTCGGCGATCAGCAGCGCCCGCCGCGCATCCCCCGACGCCCCCGCCGAGGCGGGCCAGATCAGCCGATCGCAATGGTGCCGACGCGCCAGCGCCAACGCGGCCGGCAACGCCCGCGCCGCCCACAGCTCGACCTCCCCTGGCCCCGACGCGTCACGATCGCTCGCCGCCTCGCCGATCCCCGTCAGCGCCAGCGACTCCACCCGCTTAATCCCCAACGCCTCGGCCGACAGCTCCGCCGCGGCCCGGCGAGCCGCCGCATCCTCGCGCCCGTCGTCCAGGCACAGCCCGACCACCCGGCTCGCGTCCTGCTCGCGCGTAACGACGGCGGCGGCGACCAGCGAGCGGACCCCGCCGGCGTGCAACAGCATGGCTCGAGTCGCGGCCATGCCAGCGTTATCGGCCCATCGCCCCCCCGGCGTGCAGTGCCGCGGCGCTACCCCCGCAACCCCGCCGTCAGCCGGTAACATCCCGCCATGCCGATCGTCGTCTTCCAGCACCACCCCATCGAGCACGCATCCCGGATCGGCGAGGTGCTCGCCGAGCACGGCCACCGCATCGACGTCGTCCGCCTCTACGACGGCGACCCGCTCCCGCCGGACCTGGACAACGTCCACGGCGTCGTCTCCATGGGCGGCCCGATGGACCTCGCTGACGCCGACGACCACGCCTGGATGCGCCCCGAGATGGACTACCTCAAGGCCGCCCACGACGCCGAGGTGCCCGTCGTCGGCGTCTGCCTCGGCGCCCAGCTCCTCGCCGAGGCCCTCGGCGGCAAGACCGGACCGATGCCCGACGGCCGGGCCGAGATCGGCATCGCCCCCGTCAAGGCCACCTTCCCCGGCACCGTCGACCCCCTCATGGTCGGCATGCCCTGGCAGCACCCCCAGTTCCACGCCCACGCCTGCGAGGTCACCGACCTCCCCCCCGGCGCCACCCCCTTGCACTCGACCCCGCTCTGCAAGGTCCAGTCCTACAAGGTCGGCCTCACCACCTACGGCTTCCAGTTCCACTTCGAGTGGACCAGCCGCGACATCGACCGCGTCCTCTCCACCTTCGGCCGATGGGCCATCGACAAGGGCCACGATCTCGGCGAGCTCCGCGCCGGCATCGACGACGGCTACCCGATGTACCGCCACCTCGGCGATCGCCTCTGCGAGAACCTCGCCGAGATGCTCTTCCCCATCGAGAAGCAGCCCCGCGTCTCCGTCCGCCCCGCGGCCAACTACGACGCCTCGGTCAGCTGAACGCCGACCCGCTCGCCCTCATCGCCCGCCGCGTCCGGCCGATCAGATCTGATAGATCAAGGCCTCTTCCGACGGCCCTTCCGCGTCCACGCCCTCCAGCAGCACCGCCATCCGCACCAGCTCGGCCAGGCTCCGCGCCGCCATCTTCTCCATCACGTGCGCCCGGTGCACCTCGATCGTCTTGTGGCTCAACTCCAGCTCCGAGGCGATCTGCTTGTTCAGCTTGCCCTGCACCACCAGGTCCATCACCTGCCGCTCGCGCGGCGTCAGCTGCGCCCGACGCTCAGCCACCGCCCGGTGATGCTCGGCCGACCGCCGGTCGAGGGCGTCACGCTGCAACGCCGCCCGCACCCGGTCCAACAGCACCTCGTCGCTGAACGGCTTCTCCAGGAAATCAAACGCCCCGGCCTTCATCGCCCGGATCGCCATCGGCACGTCCCCGTGCCCCGTGATCACCACCACCGGCAGGTTCAGCTCCAGCTCGTTCAGCCGGTCCTGTAGGTCCAGCCCGCTCATCCCTGGCAGCCGAACATCGACCACGACGCAGCCCGGCGCGTCCCGCGGCAGCTCGGCCAGGAACGCCGCCGCCGTCGGATACGTCCGCACCGGCAGGCGGATCGACTCGATGAGCCACCTCAGTGAATCGAGCACCGCCTCGTCGTCATCGATGACGAAAACGGTGCCCCGCTCGGCGGGTAAACCAGTGATCGGTGAGGTATTGGGTGTGATCGCGCTCATCGCTTGCCCCTGAAAACGTTCAAACCCACCTTACGGCCAAACCGTTCACGACGGAAGCGCGGACCGCGAGAACACCCCGGAATCGCCGTTCGAGCGGCCTTCACGCCCCGCCCCGGCCGGCAGCCAGATCGAGAACGTCGCGCCCGGCCCCGCGTTCCGCCGCCCCTCGATCCGCCCGCCCAACGCCTGCAGCAGCGACTCGGAGATGTTCAGCCCCATCCCCATCCCCGACCGCTTCGTCGAGAAAAACGGCTCGAACAGCCGGTCCGCCGCGCCCGTGTCGAAGCCCCGACCCCGATCCACCACGTCGATCCGCACGCTCGACCCCTCGACCACCGCCCGCACGTCCACCACCCGACGCGCCGGCTCCAGCCCGTCGAACGCGTCGAACGCGTTGCGGATCAAGTTCAGCAACACCTGCTCGACGTGGATCCGATCGACCCAGGCCGCGCCGCAGCGCTCGACGCCCTCGACCACGACCCGCGCGCCCAGCCGACGCACGTCCGCCTCGATCAGCGTCAACACCGACCCGACCATCTCGCCCACGGCGATCCGCTCGCGCTGCTGCTCACGCCGACTGGCAAACGCCCGCACCCGACGGATCACCTCGCCCGACCGCGACGCCTGCCGCTCGATCGCCGCCAGCGCCGTCCGCAGCGTCATCACGTCCGTCTCGCCGTCGTCCAGCCGACGCAGGCACCCGCTGGCGTAGTTGGCGATCGCCGCCAGCGGCTGGTTCACCTCGTGCGCGATCCCCGACGCCATCTCGCCCAGCGTCGCCAGCCGGGCCGCGTGCGCCATCTCGGTGTCTCGCTGCCGGCCGACCTCCTCGAGACGACGCTGCTCGGTCACGTCCCGCTGGATCGACACCCAGTTGGTGATCTCGCCGTCAGCGCCCCGGACCGGCGCGATGTGCCAGGCCACCACATACTCGCGGCCGTCCTTGCGGTAGTTGACCGTCTCGGCGGTGAACGACTCCCCACGCCGAAGCGCGCTGCGCAACCGATCGAGCGTCGCCCGATCGGTGTTGGGCCCCTGCAGGATGCGCGGCGACTCGCCGATCACCTCCCCGGGTGTGTAGCCGGTCATCTCGTAGAACGCGCCGTTGGCAAACAGGATCCGCGGGCCCGGGGCGTCGATGTCGGCGTCGGTGATCACCACGAACTCGGTGACCTGTTCGATCGCCGCCGACACCAGCTTGAACTGCTCCTCGACCCGCACAAACCCGCTCACGTCCGTCACCAGCGAGTAAAACCCCAGCACCTCGCCCTCCGGGGAAACATCCGGCACAAAACGCGACTGCACCCGCCTCGGCTCCGACTCGTCCGGCACGTACGCGTGACCCTGCACGTTGATCCGCTCGCCCAGCAGCACCTGCTCCAGGTGCGCCCGGATCAGCCCATAGCTCCGCTCCCCGATCACCTCCCGCACCGTCCGCCCCACCAGGTCCTCCGGCCGTCCTCCGTACCACGCCTCGTACTGCGAGTTGACGAACCGGTACCGCTGATCGCGATCGACGTACGCGATCAACGCGGGCAGCTGATTGGTTACGATCCTGATCTCGCGCTCGCGCCGTTCGAGCCGCGCGTTCGCGTCCGACAGCTCGGCCGTCCGCAACGAAACGCGGCGCTCCAGCTCCGCGTTCAGCGCGTTCAGCTCGCGACGGTCGGCCTCGCGCTCGGTCACGTCCTGCACGTGTGAGACGATCGAGTGCAGCCGGCCGCCCTCGTCCAGCATCACCGAGTTGAACCACTCGCACCAGATCACCCGCCCGTCGCGCGTGTGGTTGCGGTTCAGGCAGACGTTGCGCGGCGTGGCCCCGGTGAGCAGCGCGTCGATGATCCCCGCCACCCGCTCGACGTCTTGCTCGTACACAAACCGCCACGCGTCCCACGCCCGGCCCACCACCTCGTCCGCGCTCCAGCCAAAGATCGCCTCGCTGCCCCGCGACCACCCCGCGATCCGGAAGTCGGCGTTCCACTCCACCATCCCCAACGGCGAGTTGTCGAGGTGGAACCCGAGCCGGCGATCGGCCATCGCCGACGACCGCTCCAGCCGCACCATCTCCGTCACGTCCAGCGAGACCCCCGCACAACCCACCACCTCCCCCGACGCCTCGCGGATCGGCTCGACACGCACCCGCCAGACCCGCCCGTGCACCTCCTGCGTGTACCGCTCGGTCGCCCCCGCCAGCGCCCGCCGGTGCGCCCCCATGACCACCGCCTTGCACGCCTCCGTCTCGCCCTCCAGGAACGCCTCCAGCGTCCGCCCGACCCACGCGTGGTTCGCCACCCCGGCTGTCACCTGCGTCAACCCGTCGTGCGCCGTGATCCGCATCCCACGGTCCAGCGTCCACGCCACCGACGCCAGGTCCTCGGTGATCGTCCGCAGTCGCTGCGCGTCGAGCTCTCGGAGCCGCCTCGTGTCCGCCATCGCGTCCATGATCTCGTCACCGACCGCCGACCACAATCCCCCCACCGCTTGACGCCCGCCCCGACCGACCGATACTGCCCCCTCACCGTCAGCCGCGACGGGCCACCCTCTCATCGCGGCCATTCCCCTCCCCGGCGCCGGCCCCACCGGCGCCCCGCCGTATCGGGCCCCTGCCCCAACCGCCATGCTCCCACGCGAACCCGTCCGCAACCCCGGCCTCGGCTACCTCTACATCCCCCCCTTCCGCGTCCAGGGCATCTCCGTCGCCGGCGAGCAGTCCGTCGTCCAGGTCCCCGAGCTCGACGTCACCTTCGACATCGGCTCCTGCCCCAAGGCCGTCCTCGCCTCGCCCCTCGTCGCCCTCACCCACGGCCACATGGACCACGCCGCCGGCCTGGCCTACTACTTCTCCCAGCGCAACTTCCAGGGCATGGGCCCCGGCACCGTCGTCTGCCACCCCGACCTCCGCCAACCCCTCGACAACGTCATGCAGGCCTGGGTCGGCGTCGAGGCCCAACGCACCCCCTACGAGCTCATCGCCCTCGACCACGACGAGCAGCACCTCATCAAGCCCGCCCACCTCCTGCGCGCCTTCCACACCAACCACACCGTCCCCTCGATGGGCTACGTCGTCGTCGAGTCCCGCTCCAAGCTCCGCGACGAATTCGTCGGCCTGCCCCAGGAAAAACTCAAACAGCTCAAGCAGGACGGCACCGAGATCACCCGCCGACTCGAGGTCCCCCTCGTCTGCTACACCGGCGACACCGCCTGGGGCAAGCACTTCGACCGCGACGACGTCCTGCACGCCAAGGTCCTCATCACCGAGTGCACCTTCCTCGAGCCCGGCCACCGCTCCCGAGCCAACGTCGGCAAGCACCTGCACCTCAACCACATCCTCCAGCTCCTCGAGGCCTCCACCGCCGAGGCCATCGTCCTCACCCACCTCTCCCGCCGCACCAACATGCGCGACGTCCGCGCCGCCATCGCCAAGGCCGTGCCCGAGGACCAGCAGGAACGCCTGCTGCTGCTCATGGACCACCGCACCAACCGCCAGCGCTTCGAGCGCCAGCTCGCCGAAGCCGAGGCCGAGGCCGCCGAGAACACCTGACGCTTGGGGCGTCCCGCCTCGCCGCCGGGCGATGGGTGCGCTCGACCCACGCCAACATCGAGGCCATCGATGCCGACCGCCGCGTTCGCCGTCGCCGCCACCCACGCCCACCTCGCCGACCGCGCCGACCGACTCGCCGCCGAGCTCGCCGCCCCCCGCCACACCGCTCGACAGCCCGCCGACGCCCGACTGCTTCTGCGCCTCACCCCCGACCACCTCGAGCTCGCCCTCGGCCCCGCCCCGCCCGACGACGCCCCGCCCGGCCTCACGCCTCTTGTCCCCGCGCTGCCCGACCGCGCCATCACCCGCGCCGACCCCCTCGCCAAGGCCCTCGGCCTCGGCCAACGCGGCGCAACGCCCCCCGCCGTCGTCGACGCCACCGCCGGCCTGCTCACCGACGCCGCCGCCATGCTCGCCCTCGGCTGCGCCGTCACCGCCCTCGAACGCCACCCCGCCGTCCACGCCCTCGCCCAGGACGCCCTCCGCCGATCAACCCACGACCTCACGCTCCACCTCGCCGACGCCGCCGAGCTGATCCCGCAGCTCCCCCCGCACGACGTGATCTACCTCGACCCCATGTTCCCGCCCCGCCGCAAGGGCCGACCCGCCAAGACCATGTGGCTCCTTAACCACCTCACCGCCAACGATCCGACCGACGAGCCCGCCCTGCTCCGCACCGCCCTGGCCCACGCCGCCCGCCGCGTCGTCGTCAAACGTCCCCGCCTCGCCCCACCCGTCGGCCACGACACCAACGACCTCCCCAAACCCGCCGCCCAACACGTCGGCAAGTCCCACCGCTACGACATCTACCCCACGCGCTAAGCCGGCAGGCGCCGCGTTTAGCCGGCGAGCTTGCTCGCCGATGCCATCACGCCGGCGTCGGCGTCACGCGCTGCTCGGACGACTCGGCCGTCTCGCGCGTCCCGCCCAAGAGCACCAGCATCGGCGACGCGATCGCCACCGACGAGTACGTCCCCACCGCCACGCCGATCAGCATCGCGAACGCAAACCCGTGCACGCCCGGCCCGCCGAGGATGTACAGCGTCAGGATCGCGATCAACGTCGTCCCCGACGTCAGCACCGTGCGGCTGATCGTCTGGTTGATCGACCGGTTGATGATCTCCGGCGTCTCCTGAGCCATCCGCCCGCGGTTCTCGCGGATGCGGTCGAACACCACGATCGTGTCGTTCAGCGAATAACCCACGATCGTCAGCATCGCCGCAACCATCGCGATGTTGATCTTGAACGGGTCGAGCAGCAACGCCTCCATGAACGTGTTGCCCTGCAGCCACCCGGAGATCGCCACCAGGCCCAGCGTGATCGACACGTCGTGCACCAGCGCCACGATCGCCGCGATGCCGTACCGGATCGACCCGAACCGCACCCAGATGTACGCCACCACCGCCAGCATCGACAGGGCCATCGCGACGATCGCCTGCTGACGCATCGTGCCCGACACCTGCGGCGAGAAGCTCGTCACGCTGTCCAGCGAGTCCTCGCGCGTCACCGCGTCCTTCACCAGCTGCCACTCGGTCGCCGCGAGACCGCCCGTCTCGCCGAACGCGTCCGGCGCGTCGGCGTAGCTGAACAGGGGGTCCCGGCTGACGACCACGAACGCGTCGTACGTCGGCTCGCCCGTGTCGGCGTCCCCGCCGACCGACACGCCCAAGGGCTCGACCTCGAACGGCCGATACCCCAGGTTCTCGTACGCCGGCTGGCTGCGCATCCGGCGGATGCGCTGCTCCACGTCCGCCACCGTCGTCGCCGGCGACACGCCGTCCAGCACGATCGCCACCCCGCCCACGAACGGCTCCACGTCGACCACCGCGCCCGGCCGGCCAATGGCCTCGCCCAGGTTCGACGAGAGCAACGGGTACACCGGGGCGAGCACGAACTCCGTCGCGTCCACCCCGTCGAAGTTCAGCGGCCGCGTCGTCTCCAGCACGTCGGCGAACGCCGTCTTCACCACCTCCGACACTTCCGTCGAGTCTTCGTCCAGCGTCGAGATGTTGAAACCCGCCGCGCCCTCGCCGGAGCTGGCCTGCGCCACGACGTTCGCCTCGGCGATCAGCGGCCGGTCCGCCGCCAGGGCCGCCTCGCGGAGCCGATCCCGCGCCTCGCCGATCGGCAGCCGCTCGCCGTCGGCCAGCACGAAGCTCACCTGCGTGCCCGAGCGGAACTCGATATCCAGCATGTCCACGCCACGCGAGAGCGCCGTCGAGATGCCGCCTATCATCAACGCCGCGCTCACCACGAAAAAGAGGTACCGCTTGCTCAGCCAGTCGATCTTCGGCTCCAGCGCGTGCCCGACCGCCACCACCGTCGACGGCAGCACCGGCAGGCGGCGCACCTTGCCGAACACCATCGCCATCTCGACGACGACGCGGCTGCCGAACAGGCTGGTGAAGAGCGTCGCCAGGATGCCGACCATCAGCGTGGTCGCGAAGCCCTTGATGTCGGCCGTCGCCGTGTAGTACAGCACGACGCAGGTGATGAACGTCGTGACGTTGGCATCGATGATCGTCGAGAACGCCTTGTCGAAGCCGATCCGCACCGCCGTGGCCGTGTCCGCCCCACGCTTCAGCTCTTCGCGGATCCGCTCGAAGATCAGCACGTTCGCGTCCACCGCCATGCCGATCGTCAGCACCACGCCCGCGATGCCTGGCAGCGTGAACGTCGCGTTCAGCAGCGACATCAGCCCCAGGATGATGCACAGGTTGAACACCAGCGCCAGGTTCGCCACCAGCCCCAGCCCGAAGTAGTACAGCACCATGAAGATCGCGACGATGATCAGCGCGGTCACCGCGGCGCTAAAGCCGGCCTCGATGTTGTCCTGGCCGATCGCCGCGTCGAACGTCACCTGGCTGATCGGGTCTTCCGACAGCGTCGCCTCCAGCGAACCCGCCTGCAGCGTCCGCAGCAGGTAGTTCATCTCGGCCTGGTTAAACCCGCCCCGCCCGCCGGTGATCATGCCCCGCTCGCGGATGTACGAGCCCGGCCGATCCGGCTCGCGCAGCGACGGGGCCGACACCACCGACCCGTCCAGCACGATCGCCATCTGCCGGTTCACGTGACCGCGGTGCAGGTTGTACATCAGCGCCCCGCCCTGCGGGTTGAGCGTGAAGTTGATCGCCGGCAGCCCGTTCTGGTCCGCCCCGCGCGACGCCCCGGCCAGGCTCCAGCCCTCGTCGCTCTGCGTGATGCTCGACCCCGGCGTGTTGCTCAGCAGCAGGTAGATGTCCGGCCCGAACTGCTGCGCCACCAGCCCCCGCTGAAGGAAGTAACCCGCCGGGTCCTGACGCATCTGCTCGGCCTCGAACGGCCGCTCGGCGAACTGCTCCAAATCGTCGATCTTGAACCACCGCCACGCCTCACGCTGCCCCGCCCGCGGCCCCTTCTCGTCCAGCTGCTCGCGGTACCGCGCGATGTCCGTCGGCTCCTGCCCGGGCACCGCCGCGATCCGGAACTCCAGCACGCCCGACCCGCGCAGCAACAGGATCAGGTCGTTGGGGTCGTCCAGCGGGCCTTTCACCGCCTCGTACTCGGTGAACGCCGTCGCGAGCGCATCGATCTGCGGCGTCTTGCCGGGGTAGTCGGCCTTGAGATCGTCGAACGCCAGTTGAAGCTCGCTGGGACCGCCGTCCGGCCCGGGCGTGTCCGGCTGAGCCAGCACGGCCTCGACCAGCGCCTCGGACACCCGCTCGTCGAGCACGGCATCGCGCGCCGACCTGAACGCCTGATCCGCGTCGACGTACACCGTCGTCGCCGCGATCAACTGCTCAAGCAGCTCGTCAACGGTCGCCCGCAGCGCCTCGCGCTCCTCGGCCGTCGCCGACGCGGGCAGGTCGGCCAGCGCCGCCTCGGCTTCGCCATGGGCTTGCTGCGACAGCTCGTACGCCGGCGTCGCCGCCTGACGCGCGTCGTACGCCGCCAGCATCGACTCCAGCAGCGCACGATCCGCAAACCCCGACAGCCGATCCAGCTCGGCCGTCCTTCGCTCGCCGGTCGCCTGCACCAGCCCGTTGACCGCCTGGGTCGTGAGCTCGCTTTCGAGCAGGGCCTCGCGCGCGGCGAGGTACGCCTCACGCTTCGCCTTGACCTCTTCGCCGGCCAGCGGCATCTGCACCTCCAGCCGCGTCCCCGCGACCGGCCGCCAGACCAGGTTCATCACCCCCTGCGGGTCGATCCGCTGACGCAGCACCGCGATCGTGTCCTCGATCGCCTGCTCGACGTCACGCCCCTCGGGGACCTGCACCTCGTACGTCAGCGTCGTGCCGCCGGCCAGGTCGATGCCGCGCTTGAGCCGCTGGCCGGGTGGGTAGAACAGCACAATGCTCAGCGCCACCACGAGCAGCAGCAGGATCGGCTTCCAGAGCGGGTATTTCATGGCGGCGATGGCGAGCCGGTCCGTGTCGGGCCGGGCGGGGCAAGGGTGAAGGCGAGTCCCCGGGGCGACACGCCCCGGCTCGCAGACTAGTCGGAGGATTCAAGAACGGTCTGGATCGCCGACTTGGCAAAGCGGACGCGGGCGTTGGTGTTCTCGTCGACCTTGAGCACGACCTCGTTCTCGTTGACGTCCATCACCGTGCCCAGCACGCCGCCCACGGTCTGCACGCGGTCGCCCTTGCCCATCGCGTCGAGCATCTGGGCCTTGCGCTTCTTCTCGCGGCGCGACCCGCCAAAGACGACGACGTACATGATGACGATGACGCCGACCATCAGGATGATGAAGGTCGGGTCGAAGCCGCTGGAGGGCGGCGGCGCGTTGGTCGTGACCGTCTGGCCGTTGGCGTCGACGGTCACGGTCGCCTCGCCGCCGGGCGGGACGGTCACGTCGACGCCGGTCGGCGGCGGGGGCTCGGCGGGGGCGGCGTCCTGCGCCAGAGTGACGGTCCATGCCAACCGATCGGTCATCGGGTCGTGTTCCTGCGGGGAAGATCAGCCGGGCGGGGCCGTCCGGCGGGGAAGGTCAGGGAATGGCCGGTTCGAGGGCCGGGGCCGCGACCGGCCAGCGGCGGCCGAAGTCGAGCCACGCATTGTGGGAAATCGCCGCCCGGATGTCCAACATGAGGCGCTGGAAGTGCCGCAAGTTGTGTGCACTCACCAGGATCGGCCCCAGCATCTCCCCCGACAGCACCAGATGCCGGATGTACGACCGGCTGAACCCCCCCGCGCACGCCGGGCAGTCGCAATCCGGGTCGATCGGCCTGGGGTCGTTGGCGTATTTCGCGTTCTTCAGCTTGATCGGCCCCTGGCGCGTAAACGCCTGCCCGCTCCGCCCGTTCCGCGTCGGCAGGACGCAATCAAACATGTCCACCCCCGCACGCACCGCCGCCACGATGTCCCGCTCGTACCCCACCCCCATCAGGTACCGCGGCCGATCCTCCGGCAAAAGCGGGGCCGTCGCCTCCACCACCGACCGGATCTCCTCGGTCCCCTCCCCCACCGCCACCCCCCCGATCGCGTACCCCGGCAGGTCGAACCCGCACACCCGCTCGGCACACCACGCCCGCAACGCCGGGTCCGTCCCGCCCTGCACGATCCCGAACAACGCCTGGTCCGCAGCCCGCCCGTGCGATTTCACGCACCGCTCCAGCCAACGCACCGTCCGCTCGTTCGCCACCTTCAGCCGGGCCTCATAGTCCGCCGCGCCGATGCTCTGCCGATGGAAAGGACGTGCCCCCTCGCCCTCCCCCGCCCGCACCGACTCCGCCGGCTCCGCATCGCCCATCACCTTCTCATCGACCGCCGGCGGGCAATCATCAAACGCCATGATTACGTCCGCCCCCAGCTCGTTCTGCACCTGCATCGACCGCTCCGGCGTCAGGTTGATCTCCGCCCCGTCGAGATGACTGCGGAACCGCACGCCCTCGTCGTCGATGCGGTTGATGTCCGCCATCGAGAACACCTGGTACCCCCCCGAGTCGGTCAGCATCGCCCCGCCCCACCTAGACCACGCGTGCAGCCCGCCCATCTCCGCCACCAACTCGCTCCCCGGCCGGAGCATCAGGTGATACGTGTTGCCCAGCACCACCTGCGTCCCACAGTCCGCCACCATCCCCGGCCAAAGCCCCTTCACCGTCCCCCGCGTCCCCACCACCATGAACGCAGGCGTGTCGAAAGCCCCGTGCGGCGTCGTCACCCGACCGACCCGCGCCCGGCTGGCGGGGTCGCCGTCACGCGCCTCGATCTCGAACCGGATCGCCGACATCGCGGCAGCGTAGTCGCCCGACGCCCGACGCGACGCTCAGGCCGATCGCGTCGTTACCGATAGACCCGCGGCACCATCGACCCCCACTCGGGGTGATCGTGCACGCCGAGTTCGTCGACCGAGACCGGGTCCAGCGGGTCCTCGGTCAGGTCTTCGCCGTTGTGCCAGCGGCAGTCCGGGCCGCCGGTGTCGAGGAACTTCAGCGTCTCGGCGTGGCCGTCGTAGAAGGCGTAGTTGCCGGCCCGGTCGTGCCAATACGCATACGGGCCGGGGTCGGCGCCGTAAGCGTTCTGCACCAGCGGGTCGATCACGCGCAGGTCGGGGTGGTTCAGGTTGGACTCGGCGATCAGGATCGTGTGGCTGGGCCGGCGGATGGCGACGTCGGATTCCTCGGCGTCGGCTTGCGTCTTCTCGAAGCGCCAGAGCAGGTGGCCGTTGAGCGCGTAGCTCGAGGCGACGTCGTTCACGCAACGCGCCCCGTCCTCGAAGAAACCGATCTCGTGGCGAGCCCCGCCCGGATGAAGCGGGCACGCCCAGGCCGTGTCTTCGGGCACCCGTCGTTCCGCGGCGAAGAGGTGACGCCACGTTACGTACTCGGTCGGCGAGATCAGCGTGCGGTTCTCGGGCAGCCGGCCTCGGTGATCGATCGTGAACGTGTGCACCGCGGTCACGACCTGGCGGATGTTCGACAGGCAGGTGACCTGCCCCGCCGCCCGCCGCGCGCTCGCGAGCACCGGCACCAGGATCGCCAGCAGCACCGCGATGATCGACATCACGACCAGCAGTTCGATCAACGAAAACCCCCGGGCACGGGCCGTGCTTTGGCGTGGTGCGGCCATGGTGGGACTCCCGCATGGACGACAAAGAGAAGCGACGAATCGAGGACACGCTGACGCGCCCGAACTCCGAGATTCTACCGCCCGACGCGTCGCAATCACGAAGATTCCGCCCGGACCGATCGCAGGGGTGATCCGAAGCGCAGAGCCGCGATTAATAAGCGCTAACCGGCCTTGTTCCGCCGCTCGGTCTCGCTGCTGAGGATGCGTTTCTCCTTGGCGGTCAGGCTGTGCAGCCCGTGCTCGCTGACCTTGGCGAGGATGCGGTCGATCTCCGCCTCCGTCGCCGCCTCGCGCTTGGCCGCCGACTCCCGCCGATGCTGATCGATCGCGCCCTTGAGGTCCGGCGCCGAGAACCCGTCCGCCCAGTTCAGCCAGCCCGCGTTGCGGATGAGCACAAACCCCAGCACCGCCCCGCCGAGGTGCGCCGCCTCGCCCCCGGCGTTCTGGCTGCCCAGGATCACCGACAGCACCGCGATCCCCAGGAAGATCAGCACCATCGTGCGGATCTGCATCTTGATAATGAACATGAACAGCACCTCTTGCCGAGGCGCGATCACCGCCGCCGCCGCCAGCACCCCGAACACCGCCCCCGACGCCCCGATCAGCGGCGCCCCCGCCGACGGCAGCAGCCCCGGCACGAACCCCAACGCCGTGAACACCACCGACCCGCACGCCCCGCACAACAGATAGAACGCCAGGAAACGCCGGCTCCCCAGCCACGCCTCCACCATCGGCCCGAAGAAGAACAGCCCGATCAGGTTGAACGCCACGTGCAGCAGCCCCGCGTGCAGGAACTGGTATGTGAAGAACCGCCACACCTGCCCGCCGTACACCGCCTGCGCGACGTTGAAGTTGCCCCAGTAAAACGGGCTGATCAACGGCCCGCCCCGCGACGCCGTCGTCAGGATCGTGTCGAGCACCCACACGCCCAGGTTGATCAGGATCAGCCAGGTCACCACCGACCGGCCGCCCATCCCGCTCATCCCGAACCGCGGCCGATCCCGGTAGTAGTCACGATCTTCCCACGCCATTCAGCTCGCTCCGTCGATCCCGTTCGTCGCCCACCACAGCAGCCCCGCGATCGTCTTGCCGTCGCGGACTCGCCCGTCACGCACCATACGCAGCGCCTCGCCCATCGGCATCGCCTGCACCGCGATCTCTTCCGTGGGATCGAGCGATTGCGCCCCCGTCTCCAGCCCGACCGCCGCGAACAGCGTCAGCTTCTCGGTGCAGAACCCCGGCGAGGGGTAAAACGCGGCCAACCGCTCGAGCCGACCGCCCGCCCCCCCGGATGTGTCGCCAGGCAACAACCGATAACCCGTCTCCTCGGCCAGCTCCCGCTCGGCGCACTCGGCCGGGTCTTCCCCCGCCTCCAGCGTCCCCGCCGGCAGCTCCCACAGCACCTCGCCGACCGCCCAACGCCGGTTGCGGATCATCCCCACCGTCCCTTCGCCCCGCGCCGCGCCCGCCTCCACGATCGGCAGGATCACCACCGCGTCGCTCGGCCGCACCACCTCCCGCCGCACCGCCCCGCCGTCACGCCCGGCCAGTTCCAACCGACCGATCGTGAACCGCGCCCCCTCGTACACCGTCTCGTCGCTCAGCACCTCGCCGGCCATGAGCCGACTATACGGACGCCACGCCCCCGAGTCGCCGAAGCCGGCCCATCAAAAAAACAGCCCGGACCGACGCGTGGTTCGGCCCGGGCCCTTTTCCTCCTCATCCCTCACCGACAACGCCGACTCAACGCCGACGCCGCGCCAGCACCGTCAGCCCCATCGCGATCAGCGCCGCCGACGCCGGCTCGGGCACGACCTCCACCGACAGCCGGCCGATGTCCGCCAGCGAGTCCGCCGGGCCCTCGTTGATCAACGAAATCCGCGTGATCGACTCGCCCAGGAACGCCAGGTCGGAGATGTCGATCGACAGCGTCTGGAACCCCGAGTTCGAGATCGGCGAAAACTCGAACTCGATCCCCAGCTCCGACCACACCAGCACCGTCAGGTCCGAGTCGGCCAGGGGCGTGCTGTTGGGCAGCGTCGTGTTCGGCGCGGTCGGGCCGACCGAGTCGCCGGACTGCGAGCCGCGGACCTCCAGCTCCAGCGCGGTAACGACGCCGGGCGTGAAGGTGATGTCCGCCCGGCCGGGGCCGGCGAACCCGTAGCCACGCGTGCTGCCCGAGACGTAGTACGGCACATTCTGGATGAAAAGCACCTCGCCCAGGTTCGGCGTGTTGTCGAACGCGGCCGGCTCGTTGCCGAGGTTGTCGGCGGCGAAGTCCGTGAAGCCGAGCAGGTCGTCCAGGTCCGAGCCGTCCGCGGCCGGCAGCCCGCCCGGGATCTGCCCGGCGAAGATGGTGGTCAGCGAGCCCGCCGACGCGTCGGCGGTTGAGGGCAGTCCGATCGCCAGGGCCAGCGCGACCGACGGGGCCATACGAGTAAGCAACATGGGTTCCTCCGTAGAAGGGGACGGTGTCGCGGGGCGCACGCCCCGGCCTCAGTAGATGTCCGCTCGGGCCCTCCGCCTTGCACCCCGACCCCTGACTAAACCGCGGCGGATCGTCACGCTCACGCTCCGCCATCCCCAAAAAAAGCGCGTCGACTGCAATAAGACCCCCCGCCCAAGACATTGAATGGCACAGAACGTCGGACCGGGATCCGCGATCGAGACCCCCTGGCCATGCAAAAGTCGGAGTTTGAACGGCTGGTGCGCACGGCGAATCGATCGCTGTGGCTGACGGCCTACGGTCTGCTGGGCGACCGACACCTCGCCGACGACGCGGTACAGGAGGCCGTGATGATCGCCTGGGCCAAGCGCGAGCAGTTCGAGCCCGGCTCGAGCTTCGTCGCCTGGACCGCCCAGATCGTCCGCCACGTCGCGTCCAACATGCGCCGCCGCCGGCATCGCCAGGCCCACGACGCCGCCGACCTCAGCGACAGCGTGCCCGCCCGGCCGACGCCCCCCGACCCGCGCCTCCATCGGCCCCGCGAGGTCCCCAACGCCGACGAGGCCGGCTTCGACGACGCCGTCCTCGCCGCCCTGGCCACCCTCGAACCCATCGCCCGCGCCTGCCTGCTGCTCCGCACCGTCCGCGAGCACACCTACGACGAGATCGCCCGACTGCTCGACATCCCCGCCAACACCGCCATGAGCCACGTCCACCGCGCCCGCCAACGCATGCGACGCCAGCTGACCGATCACCAAGACAGCCCCGCCCCACCCACCCGGCCACAGACCGCCTGACCCGTGCCTCGACCCGACGAACCAACCCGGCCCCGCCGCTCTCCCGAGGAGCACGCGCTTCAGCAACGCATCGACGCCTCGCTGCGCCGGTTGTTCGCCGACGACCGCCCGCCCAGCCTCGACGCGATCGGCGACGCCCCGTCGAACCGTCGATCCGTCCTCGCCCGCCTCCGACCCGCCCTCGCGATCGCCGCCCTGATCGCCCTGGCCGCGGTCGTCGGCGCCGCCTGGCTGATCCTCGGCCCCGCCGACCCCGGCCCGACCATCGGCATGACCCCCCGCGCCGCCTACGAACGCTTCGTCGACAACAACCTCACCCCCGACTGGCGCTGCGAGACCATGGCCGAGTTCGAGCAGACCTTCGCCGAACGCCTCGGCCAACCCCTCACCCTCGCCGGCTTCGAGGTCGACGGCGTCGCCTTCGTCGGCATCAGTTACGCCGCCCTCCGCACCGGCAGCGCCGTCGCCATCCTCGCCCAGGCCGACGGCCAGCCCGTCGTCGTCTTCGTCGCCCGCCAACCCATCCCCGACCCCACCCAGCTCGGCCCGCTCCACGCTCACCAACAACAGATCGGCACGCTCCACGCCACCGAGCTCTCCCCCCTCGACGCTCCCCGCGTCCTGCCGCTGCTCCGACCCCTCGACCCAACAGCCGAGCCGGACCCCGAGTCAGAGCAACCGAACTAACCCCGCTCGCTCTTCTTCGCCAGCCCCTGCACCCGACGCGTCATCGCCTCCAGCTCGTGGCGGATCTCCAAGAGCTCGTCTTTCACCGTCGGCTCGCCCGTCGCGGCGATGTGCTGGCGCCGCAGCTTGCGCTCCTCCTCCGCCTGCGCCTCGTCCATCGAGCTGATGATCACGCCAATAAACAAGTTCAGCATGATCATCGTGCCCAGCATCACGAAGCTCACGAAGTACGTCACCGCCACCACCGGCATCGCCCGCGACTCCACCGGCGAGACCTCCGCGTGGTTGAACCCCTGGTACACGTCGCTGCCGTACATCTGCAGGTACATCACGTCCGTCCAGTCCTCCAGCGTCACCACCCGGAACAGCGTCAGCAGCGACCGCCCCAGGTCGCCGAAGTGCACCGGGTCGTTGTCGCGGAACAGGAACACCCCCAGCACGCCGTACACGTAGAACAGCAGCGTCAACAGGATGCCGACGTAGAACATCGACGGCAGCGACTTGAGCAGCGACCCCACCAGCAGCTGCAGCTTGGGGATGTTGCTCACCAGCCGAAGCGCCCGCAGCACCCGCGCCAGCCGAAGCACCGCCGCGTAGTGCCCGCCGATCGGCATGAAGCACACCGCGATGATCGTGAAGTCGAAGACGTTCCACGGCTCGTAGAAGTAGCGATAGAACCGCCGCCCGTGGCGGGCCATCTTCATCGCCGCCTCGACGACGAACAGCCACAGGATCAGGTTGTCCAGCGCGTAGACCCAAGGCCCCCACGCCTCCATCACCGTGTACGACGTCTCCAGCCCCACGACGATCGCCGCGAGCAGGATGATCCCCAGCACCCCGTTCTGGAATGCCTTGCTGTCCACGACCCGGCCGAGCACCTCTGTCATCGGCGAGGATCGTACCCGCCTACCGCCGCCCGCCCGCCGCGGCGATCACCGCCCGCGCCGCCGAGGCCGCCGCGTCGAACGCCCCGCCGTCGCGCTCGACCATCGATGTCGCCAGCGCCCCGTTGAGCAGCACCAACAGCTGCGCCGCCACCCCGCCCGGCTCGGCCAGCCCCGCCGCCTCGGCCCAGCCCTCGAACACCCCGCGGATCGACGCCTCGTGCAGCCGCACCAGCTCGCTCGCCTCCCCGCCCACCGACCGGTCCTCCGTCGCCGCGCCCAGGAACGTGCACCCCGGGTACCCGCCCGCCGCCATCACCCGCTTCACCACCCCAAACCCCGCCAGCAGCCGCTCCGCCGGGTCCTCGGCCTCGGCACGCACGCCCTCGACGAACGCCGCCTGGAACCGCTCGGCCCCGGCCGCCAGCGTCGCCGAGACCAGCCGATCCTTCGTCGGGAAGTGGTTGTACAGCGTCTGCTTGGCCACCCCCGCCGCGGCGATCACCTCGTCCATCGACGTCGCCGCCGCCCCCCGAGCGGTCAACAACTCCCAGGCCGATTCCAGGATGCGCTCGCGTGCCGTGGTCATGGGCGACTTCTTGAAAGACTCAACAGTCTATTCAAGGATGCCGCGCAACGTCAAGCCGGTTCGGGGAGATTTCAACACAGAGGGCCACGAGAGGGCCACAGAGGAAATGCCGACAATCAACCGAACAGATTCATCGGCAACGATTTTTATCTTATTATTTAATGAAATTCATCTCATTCGTGTTTTTCACGCCCCTCGTAGTCAACCCTCTGTGGCCCTCTCGTGGCCCTCTGTGTTGAACCCTCCCCCCGACCCAAGAAAAATTACCGAACCCGAAATAGACTAATCAGTCTATTTGTTCTCCCCTCAACGCCGGGCACGTCGCCCGGCCAACCGAACCCCCTCCCACAGCAGGAGAACACGCCATGAACGCCCTCACCCACCTTCGTCGCGCCCTGACCGCCACCGCCTTCACCGCCTCGGCCGCCCTGACCGCCTTCGCCGCCGCCCAAGACCAGGCCGACGCCGAGGGGATCGAGCTGCTCCGCCCCACCCTCGACGCCCACGGCGGCCTGGACCGCTGGCGTGACCAAGGCACCTTCACCTACACCCTCACCGGCTTCCCCCTCTCCGAGCCGATGAGCCAGCCCAACACCACCACCTTCGATCTCCAGGACCGCATCGTCCGTATCGACGGCCAGGGCTTCACCGTCGCCTTCGACGGCACCTACGCCTGGTCCACCGGGCAGGCCAACAGCGCCGGGCTGCCGTCACGCTTCGTCACCCTCGGCTCGTCCTACTTCGTCGCCATGCCCTTCGTCTTCGCCGACCCCGGTGCCATCCTCACCGACGGCGGGACCGTCAACTACCGGGGCGTCCCGCACCGCGCCATCAACGTCGGCTACGACAACGGCGTCGGCGCCAGCTCCGAAGATGCCTACCAGCTGCTCATCGACCCCGAGACCGACCGCCTCGCCGCGATCAACCACTCCGTCACCGAGATCGGCATCGAGCGCGTCACCTGGGCCTTCCCGCAATGGCAGCCAGTCGACGGACTGCTGGTCCCCGCCCGGCTCGAGTTCACCAAGGGCTGGGACCCCGACAACACCGATCCCGGCGCCTTCACCGAGGTCACCGACGTCGACTTCGACACCGCCCAGCCCGACGCGTCCATCTATCGCCCGCAGGCCGGCAGCACGATCGACTCGGTCACCGAGTAACACCCACGCCGCCGGCGAAGCCCAGCACCGCGAGCGAATTCATACCCCCGCAGCCCCGCAGCCGCATGCGGGGCTTTTTCGTGCGCTCGCGCGTCCAACGGATTCACCACAGAGAACACAGAGGGCCACAGAGGCAGGGCGTGTACGACCGCCGCGTCTCCGTGGCCCTCCCGTGGCCCTCCCGTGGCCCTCTGTGTTGAGTTAAGACTCACGCCATCGCGGGCGCTCGATAGCTCGACCGCTCGGCCCCGCCCTCGGCGACGCTGGACTTGAGATTGCATGGGTGCGCATCCTCGCCCAGGCCGAAGTCCTCGGCGTACAGGTCGCGCAGCTCGTCCAGCAGGTCGTCGGGGATCAGCGGGTGGTCGGCGGCGGCGACGAACTCGTCCACGTCCTCCGTCGTCAGCAGGTTCGGCTCGATCGACACCATGCCGGGCTGGCACGCCAGCCACTTGAACGCGAACTGCCGAAGCGACACGCCCAGCTCCTCGGCCATCGGCTTGACCATCCGGTTCTTCTGCAGCCCGTGCACCAGCCACGCCTTGTCGCGGAATTTGCGGTGGTCACGCTGCGGGAACTGGTGCTCGGCCGACTTGAACTCCTCGTCCAGCATGCCCGAGTTGGTCGGCACGCGAGCGATCACCCCGCCCTTGCCGCGCTTGGCCGCGATCTCGCACAGCTCGCGCCCGGGGTCCTGCTCGTACAGGTTGAACACCGTCTGCACCGTCGCCGCGTCGTGGTCGAGGAAGCTGCGGTGCCCCTCCTCGCGCCAGCCGATCGCCGGGCCAAGCGCCGTACCCCAGGCAAGGACCTTGCCCTCGGCGATCAGCTTGTCCATCAGCGCGAACAGCTCGTCAGAGAAATGCTCGAGCTTGATGTTGTGCGCCTGGTACAGATCGACGCACTCGATCCCCATGTTCGTGAGCGACTCCTCGAGCTCGCGGCGGATGTTCTTCTCGGAGAAGTCCTGCCGGCGTTCGCGGTGCGAGCCCTCCTCGCCGGGGTCCGAGACGAGGTCGTAGCCGTACTTCGTGCTGATGACGACGTTGTCGCGGCCGGCGTAGGCGATGGTCGGCTTGAGCAGTTGCTCGGCCTTGCCGTTGCCGTAGGCGGGGGCGGTGTCGAAGAAGGTGACGCCCTTGTCCACCGCGTGGTTCTGCAGGGCGATCGCCTCGTCGTCGGTGAAGTCCTTCCACCAGTTGTTGCCGACGGTGAAGTTGCCGAAGCCGAGGAGCGAGACGTCCAGGTCGGTGCCGGGGATGTTGCGGGTGATCATGCCCGCAGTTTACGGCCGGCAAACGCTCACGGGTTGCGCGTCTGCAGGGCCTCCAGCCGCGACTTGTACGGCTCGCCGCCCAGGCCGGGGTCGGTGAACTTCAGCTGCCGCACCCGCGTGCCCACCGAGTCGCCCCGACCCTGCCGCTCATCGATCTCCAGCCGCCCCGCCCACGCGTTCCACCACTCGGCCGGGAACGGCTCGCCCAGCCCGCCGATCAACAGGTCGTACAGCTCGACCGCCTCGGCTAGGTTCTCCTCCCCGCCCGCCTCGCGCAGCGCGTCGGCCGTCTCGCTGATCACCGCGATGTCGTTGAAAAAGTCCTCCGGCACCGCGTCCAGCACCTCGACCGCGTCCATCGGCCGGCCCGCGCGACGCAACGCCTTGGCGTACGCAATGTCGAACGCCACCAGACGCTCCGGCTCGAACCCCTGGCCGTCTGCCCACCGCCGCAGCCCCTCCGACAGCGCCACCGCCGAGCCCGCCATCGCCGACGCCCGCTGCTCGATCTGCGCCTTCCGCGACGGCGCCAGCACCTCCGCCGCCTCGGCTCGCAACGCCTCGACCCGATCCTCAACCCGCGTCAGCACGCCGTCCACCGCCGCCGCCGCCGGCCCGCCGTGCCGCTGCAGCAACGCCACCGCCTCGCCCGACGCGTCGTCAAATCGCTCGGCCGACAGCAAGAGCTCGACCCGCACCTCGCCTCGACGCAGCATCAGGTCCAGCGGCTGCTCGCCCGCCGGGGGCGACAGCCGATCCATCGCCGCGTCGACCTCGCCGCCGCGCGCGTCGACCCGCGCGAGCGCGATCTCCGCCTCGAGCGCCGCCCGGTCCCGCCCCGGCGCCGCGGCGTCGCCCACACGCACGTCGTTGGCCACTCGCTCCGCGGACGTGCCCAGCGTGCCCCAAGCGCGGTCGGCCGCGTCGGGGTCGGTCGTCGACGCCGCCTGCCGCGTCAACGCGATCAACCGCTCGACCGACGCCGCGAAGAAGTCCGGGTGATTCGTCGGAACCCGCTCGAGCTGATCCATCGCCGCCGCGTAGTCGCCGGCCGGGATCAGCACCGCCGCGGCGTAGCTCAGGCGCTCGTCGTCCGCCGCCGGGCTCGTGGGGAATCGATCGAACAGCAACGCCACCGCGCGGCGGTACAACGCCTCGCTGCCCGGCATCGGCGGCCCGCCGTCGTCCGGGGCGTACTGCTGACGCGCCAGCTCGACGCCGATCCCCGCCGCTTGCTCGGCCTGAGCCAGCTGAGGCCCGGCCTCCGCCGCGTCCAGCATCGCCTCGGCCGCCTCGGCCAGCCGCGACGGGTCCTGCGGCGACAACGCCACCAACGCCAGCCCCAGGTTGAACCCCGCCGCCACCGCCACCCGCGGCTCGACGTCGCCCCCGATCAACGAGCGATTCACCTCGATCGCCCGCTGCAGGTCTTCCTCGGCCGCCGCCAACGCCGCGCCATCCCCCGACGCCCGCGCCGCCACCGCCGCCGCCTGGCCGCGCCGACGCAGCTGCTCGCCCACGCCCATCCGCACCACCGGCGGCACCGCCTGCAGCGACGACGACCGCGCCAACCGATCCGCCCAACGCTCGTAGATAAACGCCCGCAGCCCCTCGGCCGTCGCCGCGTCGTCGATGCTCGACAGCAGGTCCAGGTACGGCCGATACGCCGCCGCCTCCCCCGCCGCGCTGCCCCCGGCCTCGGCCAGCAACGCGCGGTGCTTCGCGTCGGTCACCAAGACCCGCCACAGCAGCCGATCCTGCACCCGCCCGCGCCGGCTCAACGCATCCAGCGTCGACACCGCCCGCGACGCCTCCCCCCGCCCCACCTGCGCTTGCGCCGACGCCAACGCCGCCTCCAGCCCCGCCCGCGACTCCGGCGACCGCTCGATCACCTCCGCCGCCAGCCGCTGCGCGTCCGCGTGCGCATCAAGCCCAACCAACGCCCGGGCCGCGATCACCGTCGCCTCGTCGCGGATCCCCGCCTCGTCCCCCGCGTCCTCGACGAACCGCCGCACCCGCTCCAACGCCAACCGGTTCAGCCGCTCCCGCTCCGCCCCGGGCGTGTCGGCCTGCTCGCGCAACGCCGCGTCGTTCGACGAACCAAGCGAGCGGTAGTACGCGTGATCGTCGGGCGCCAGCGCCAGGTCCACCGCCGCCAACGCCTGGTAGTACGGCGTCCGCGTCGTGGCGAACTCGTTCATCATCCGGTCCCACAGCCCGGTGTTCACCCGCTTCTCGACGTGGTCCGCCTCGCGCGGCAACGCCCCCTCCAGCTCGAACCACCGCAGATCGGCCCGGCTCAGCTCGGCAAACGCCTCGGCCGCCGCGTCGAACACCGCCTCGCGCTGCTCGTCGCTCGCCACGCCGAACGCCACGAACACCTCGGCGTCCCCCTGAAACCGACGCAGCCCGTCGACCAGCACCATCTCCGCCAGGTCGGTCTGCCAGATCGGCCGCTGCTCGTGGTCGGGAAACTCGGCGATCAGCGACCGCATCGCCGCCACCGCGTCCTCGTACGCCCGCTCACGCTCCGCGGCCGCGAGCCGCGCGTCGCGGTACTGCGCCTGAAGCTGAGCGATCTGCAGCCGGCGATCGACCACCGGGTCGTCGCTCGGCTCGGTCTCCACCAGCCGCAGCAACAGCTCGCTCATCCCCTCGCGGCTGAGCCCGTCGATCAGCGTCGACGGGTCCAGCGCGTCGACCTGCCCCAGCGACGGCAACGCGAGTCCCGCGCACGCCAGCGGCAACGCCAAAGCGAATCGACGGCGACGAAGCAGCATCACGCGCCCTCCTCGACCGGCACGAAGCGCACGTTCGAGAACCGCGCCGCGATCGCCGCGTTAAACGCATTGACCACGTAGTCCCAGCGAACCTGCCCGTCGGGCTGGATCAACACCGGGTGGTCGGGCTCGAAGATGCCGTCGCGCTTCCCGCGCTCGGGGTCGAGCATCAGCCTGTCGAGCGTCGCCTGAAGCTCGCTGAACGTGCCGACACGGCTGGCGCCGGGCACGCTGATGTCGACGCCGGCCTGCCCGGTCGACCGCAGGATGATCCGCAGCGGCTGCGTCGGCGGCGGCGTGTCCTTGGTCTGCTGCGTCTGCCCTTCCTTCTGAGGCAGCCGGGCCGTCAGCACCCCCTCGTTCTCCGCGAAGCTCGCCGTGACCACGAAGTACACCAGCAGCAGGAAGATCACGTCGATCATCGACGTGAGGTTCAGGTTCATCCCGCCCTTGTCGGGCTTGCGCGAGTGGCGCGGCTGCTTGCGGTACGCCTTGATCGCCTCGTCAGCCTTCATCTCACCCGCCCTCCGGGGTCGTCGCCGCGTCGTCGGGCAGGAACGCCGTCAGGTGCACCGTCTCGACCCCCGCGTCGGTGATCGCGTCGAGCACCGGGCGCACGGCCTCGTAGAACAACGCCGTGTCGGCCCGCAGGATGACCTCGACGCTCTCCGCCCCCTGCCGCTCGGCCGTCTCCCGCGCCGACGCCACGGCCGCGGTGATGCCCGCCAGGTCGACCGGGTCGAACCGCTGCGTGGTGCCGACCTGCACGAAGTCCGCGTTGGGGTCCCGCGCGTTGGCGCTCAACCCCGCCTCGACCCGGCCGCCCGAACGCGACGGCATGTTGATCACCACCCGCTCGACCTCCCCCAGCTCGCGCGTCATCGGGTCCTCGAGCTTGGGCACGATCATCGGCACCGTCTCGTCCGAGACGATCTTGTTGACCAGCATGAAAAACACGATCAGCAGGAACACCACGTCGATCAACGGCGTGATGTTCATCTCCGCCTTGGCGGGACCGCGCTTGAAGACCTGGGACGCCACGCGCTACTCCGGGTTGGGCACCGGCCGACCCATCATCGAGCCGCCCATCATCGAACCGTCCGCCGCGCGCTTGGTCGTGTCCTCCTCCGGCGCGTCGTCGATCGACACGGCGTCGGCGTCCGACTCGGCCGCGGCCACGGCGGGCTTGGCGGCCGGCTTGCCGAAGGGCTTGTCCTTGTCGCGGTCGCCGCCGCGCGACTTGCCGCGCGACTTCTTGAACGGCCGGATCAGCCGCTCGGCCTCGACGACGCCGTCGGCGGTCAGCGCGTCGACCCGGTTGCGCAGCACGGCGTAAGCCGCCAGCGCGGGGATCGCCACGATCAGGCCCCAGAACGTCGTGACCAGCGCGGTGCCGATGCCGGCCGCCAGCGTCGCCGGGTCGGCCGAGCCGCCCGACGCCACCAGCCCTTGAAACGCCGCGATCATGCCGTACACCGTGCCGAACAGCCCGAGCATCGGCGCGATGTTGCCCAGCACGTTGAGGTATTCCAGCGGACGCAGCGCCTTGGCCGTCTCGGCGTCGCCGGTCTCGACGACCGCCAGCTCCATCGCGTTGTAGCCCTGAGGCGCCTCGCGCAGCGCGGCGTAAGTCAGCTTGGATAGGTAGGTGTGGTTCTGCTTGGTCAGGTCGATCGCCTGGCGAAACTTCTCGGTCGAGCCGGAGGTCAGCAGGCCCTCGAGCCGCTCGAGCAGGTCGGGCGGGATGAGCCGGGCACGCCGGTAATAGACCGCGAGGCTGCCGGTGAAGCTGAGGCTGACGAACGACATGACGATCAGCAGCCAGACCACCACGAGGCCGAGCGTGTCGCCGGGCAGGAAGAACTGCTGGAAGAACGTCACGGCGCTCGTGCCGCCGGCGTCCTGCGCCGAGGCGAGCCCGGCCGACGCGACGGCGACCACCGCCGCGGCCGTGCGGGTGAGCGAGCGAGGGGAGAGAAGGGTCATCCGCCGAGGGCCTCCTGGAACTGGGTCAGACGTTGGGCGTAGTCGGGCTCGGCCTGGTCGTCGATGAGCAGGGCCGCGCGACGATAAAGCTCGTCGGCCTTGTCGGGCCGACCGATGGCATCGTGGACGCGGCCGGCCTCGGCCAGGGCAAAGCCCGTGTAGCGCCCGCGGGGAAAGTAGATCGCGGCCTTCATGAAGCTCAGCCCGGCGTCGAGGTACGCCGACTCGTCGCCGGTCGCCTCGGCCCGCCCGAGCTGGGCCCGGCCGAGCAGGTACAGGTGCTTGGCCAGCCCGCCCGAGGTCGCGAGCTGCGCCCGGGCCGCCTCGGCCGCGGCGTCGTAGTCGCCGGCCGCGATCAGCAGGGCCACCGGGTCGTCCGCGTCGATCGCGCTCGGCAGCACCAGCGTCGCCGTCGAAGGCGCCGCGGCATCCGTCGGCGCGGGCGTCGCCGGGGGCGAAGTGTCCGACGCGGCGGCCTCGCGCAACGCCGCCGCGGCCTCGGCCACGCCGGCGGGCGGTTGCCGCAGCCGATCCAACTCGCCGACCAGCCACCGCTTGGTCTGATCGTCGGCCGACCGCACCGCCTCAGCGGGCGGCTCGGCCAGGAAGAACGGGTCGACCCCGTCGCGCGCCAGCGCCAGCCACGCCGCCGCCGCGGCCCGCGCGTCCCCGGCCGCCTCGTGCGCCTGCATCGACCGCCAGCCCAGGTACGTCTGCAGCCACGGCCGACGTGCGTCACGCCCCGCCCGCTCGAACAATGCTGCCGCGTCTTGCCCGTTGCCCTCGGCCAGCGCCGCCTCGCCCTGCTCGACCGCCTCGATCCCCACG
>JBCBUE010000037.1:0-30925 GCA_039818285.1 Planctomycetota bacterium
CGAACATGAGCCACGAGATCCGCACGCCGTTGAACGGCGTGATCGGGATGCTCGACCTGCTGTCGGGCACGACGCTCGAGCCGGGCCAGGCGCGTTACGCGCGAATCGCACGGACCTCGGCGGATTCGTTGCTGTCGCTGATCAACGACATCCTGGACTTCTCGAAGATCGAGGCGGGCAAGCTGGAGCTCGAGCGGGCGCCGTTCGACCTGCACAACCTGATCGCCGACGTGACGGAGATGTTCGCGACGCGGGCGGAGAAGAAGCAGATCGAGCTGATCGGGCACGCCAAGCCGCAGGTGCCGCAACACATCAAGGGGGACGCGGAGCGTCTGCGACAGGTGCTGATCAACCTGGTGAGCAACGCGGTGAAGTTCACCGAGTCGGGCGAGGTGGTCCTGCAGGCCGAGCCGCAGCCGCGGGCCGACGGCGCGGCGATGATCCGGTTCACGGTGCGCGACACGGGGATCGGGATCCCGTCGGACCGACGCGATCGGTTGTTCCAGCTGTTCTCGCAGGTCGACGCGTCGACGACGCGTCGGTTTGGCGGGACGGGGCTGGGGCTGGCGATCTGCAAGCAGCTGGCCGAGGCGATGGGCGGTCAGATCGGCGTCGACAGCGAACCGGGCAAGGGCTCGACGTTCTGGTTCACGATCCGCGCCGAGGTCTGCGAGGCCGAGGACCTGCCGCGGCCGCGGGCGGACCGGCTGGCGGGGCTACACGTGTTGGTGGTGGACGACAACGCGACAAACCGGGAGATCCTGGCCGAGCAGTTGAGCCGGTGGGACATCCGCACCGTGTGCGTGTCGTCGGCGGCCGAGGCGATGGACGCGCTGAAGGACCCCGAGCGGGGCGGCGGGACGTTCGACCTGGTCGTGCTGGACATGATGATGCCCGAGGTCGACGGCAAGGCGCTGGCGGAGATGATTCGCGCCGAGCAGACGCTCGATGATCTGCGGCTGATGATCCTGTCGTCGATGGGCGACTCGCTGCCGATTGAGGAGCTTCGTCGGCTGGAGATCCTGGGGTGCCTGACCAAGCCGGTGCGGCAGTCCAAGCTGTTCGACGCGATCGCGTTGGCGATGGGCTCGGACGACACGCTGGCGCAGGCGGAGTTCACGCAACCCAAGGGGCCGGACGCCCGGCAGCTTCGCGGCGTGCGGGTGCTGGTGGCCGAGGACAACGAGGTGAACCAGCTGGTGGCGCGCGAGCTGCTCAAGAAGCTGGGGATCGACGCGGTGATCGCGAACAACGGGCGCGAGGCGGTCGAGACGCTGGAGCGCGACGGCGGGTTCGACGCGGTGCTGATGGACTGTCAGATGCCCGAGCTCGATGGGTTCGAGGCGACGGGTCGGCTGCGGGCGCTGCAGGACGAGGGCAAGCTGAGCACGCGGCACGGCGAACGGCTGCCGATCGTCGCGTTGACCGCCAACGCGATCAAGGGCGACCGCGAACGCTGCCTGGACGCGGGGATGGACGGCTACGTCACCAAGCCGATCGACGCGGCCGCGGTGTGCAACGCCCTGCTGGAGCTGCTGCCGCAGTCGGCGTTGAGCGATGAGCTCACGCCTGCGGACGATGCGTCGCCGACGCCCGACACCCCCGAGGCGCAAGACCGGGACGCGGCGCCGGACGGCCCGGCGATCTTGCGGTTCGCCGACTTCGTAGAGCGTTGCATGGGCGACGAGGCGTTTGCCCGCTCGATCCTCGAGAAGTTCACGCACCAGGCGGACGACCTGATCGGCGAGATCACGAGTGCGATCGACGCGGAGAGCGTCGACGACGTGACCCGTCTGGCGCACACGCTGAAGGGCGCGTCGGCGAACGTCGAAGCCCAGCGTGTCCGCGACGCCGCCGAGCGGCTCGAACGGCTCGGCCGAGCCGCCTCGCTCGAAGAATCGGCCCCGCTTTTGGGCGACCTCCGCGACGAGGTCGACGCCCTGATCGCCCACGTCCGCCGATCGTCGGCGGCGGGCACGAGTCCCCAAGCGAGTGACCCCGCTCCGTCAAGCGCTCGAGGCTGAACCCATGAAGACCCTAGTCGTTGACGACGACCCCATCGCCCGCGAGATGCTGGCCAACGCCCTGGCCGGCTTCGGCTACGACGTCGAGTCGGCCGAGGACGGCAAGCAGGCGTTCGCGCTGCTGCAAGACGGCACGCCGCGGCTGGTGATCTCGGACTGGCAGATGCCCGAGATGGACGGGCTGGCGCTGACGCGGGCGATCCGCGGAGGCCACCTGCCGCACTACACCTATGTCATCCTGCTCACCGGCAAGGACAACCCCGACGCGGTCGTGGAGGGGCTGGCGGCGGGGGCGGACGACTTCATGGTCAAGCCGTTCCGGCCGGCCGAGCTGCAGGCGCGCGTGCGGGCGGGGATGCGGGTGCTGTCGCTGGAGACGCGGGACGTGACGATCTTTGCGCTGGCGAGGCTGGCCGAGTCGCGCGACCCCGAGACGGGCGGGCACCTCGAGCGGGTGCAGAACTACGCGAAGGTGCTGGCCGAGCAGCTGCGCTCGAACCCTGAGTTCGCCGATCGGATCGACGCCGAGTACGTCCGGCTGATCTACGCGACCAGCCCGCTGCACGACATCGGCAAGGTGGCGATCCCCGACTGCGTGCTGCTCAAGCCGGGCCGGCTGACCGATCACGAGTTCGACATCATGCGTAAGCACACGACCGAGGGCGCCGAGACGCTCGAGGCCGCGATCCGCAAGAGCCCGGGCGCGCAGTACCTGAAGATCGCGTACGACATCGCGCTGCGTCATCACGAGAAGTGGGACGGCAGCGGCTACCCCGACGGGCTGGCGGGCGAGGGCATCCCGCTGTGCGCTCGGATCGTGGCGCTGGCCGACGTGTACGACGCGTTGATGAGCAAGCGGGCGTACAAGGAGGCGTTCAACCACGAAGTCGCCAAGTCGATCATCGTGGAGGATCGCGGCAAGCACTTTGACCCGGCCGTGGTCGACGCCTTCCTGGCGTGCGAGCAGGCGTTCGTCGAGATCTCGGAGCGGTTCGCCGAGCACCGGCTCGGTCGGGCGGCCTGATCCGGTCGATCGGCCGGTAGCATCGGGCGGTGGACGACGCGCCGACCGAGCCCGAGCGACATCGTTACGTGGTGGCGTCGGCGGAGGCCGGCGTTCGGCTGGACCGTTGGCTGGCCGACGCGGCGGGGGTGGCGCGGGCGGCGGCGCGGCGGGCGATCGATCAACGACGGGTGCGGGTCGATGGTTCGGTGGCGGCGGCCGGGTTGGCGGTGCGAGCGGGGCAGGCGGTCGAGGTGCGTGGGGCGATCGACGATCGGGCGGAGCCGCCGGCGGCGTGGGCCGGGTCGGGGCTGACGGTGCTGGGCGAGGGGTTGGGGTGGGTGGCGATCGACAAGCCGGCCGGGCTCGCGGTGCACCCGCTGGACGCGACGCAGCGGCGGACGGCGTTGAACGCGGTCGTCGCGAGGCGCCCGACGATCGTGGGGGTCGGCGAGGGCGGGCTGCGCAGCGGGGTGGTGCACCGGCTCGATGTCGCGACGTCGGGAGCGATGTTGTTCGCGACCGACGAGGGGCGGTGGCGTGAGTTCCGCGAGGCGTTCTCGCGACACACGGCTCGGAAGCGTTACGTCGCGCTGGTGCATGGCGAGGGCGGGCTGCCGTGCGGTGATATCGCGTTGCGGCTGGCGGTGAAGCGGCATCGGCCGGCGCGGGTGGGGGTGGTCGAGTCGGGCGAGGCAGGGAGCGCGTGCTCGCTCGCGGCGCGCGTCGTGGAGCGGCGAGAAGGGTTTGCGCGGGTCGAGGTCGACCTGCACACGGGGTTCCTGCATCAGGTGCGGGTGATGTTGGCGCACTTGGGTCGGCCGGTCGTGGGCGATGCGGTATACGGGCCGGACCCGGCGTGCGGCGAGCGGTTGATGCTGCACGCGGAGCGGCTCGCGATCGGCGCGATCGATATCGTCAGCCCCGTGCCGTTCGGCTGGGACGACGTGATCGAGGCGGGGTGACGGTCGCGGGCTGGCGTCACTCGCCGGGCAGGCGGATCATCTTGCCGTCGTCGACCTGGAGGTGTCGCGTGGCGGCGCGCTGACGGCGCATGCGCTCGGCGAACATGTCCGAGGCGTACCACTGCCGCCAGGTGTCGAAGCCGGCGGCCCGAGCGGCGGCGGGGTCGATGCGTCGGCCGGGCGACACGGCCCCGGTGACCGGGTCGATCTCGCCGGCGCCGACGGTGACGGGCTGGCCGGTCTGGAAGGCGACGCGGTAGGCGTGCTCGGTCGGCGAGAGCGGCGTCTCGGCGGTCGAGGCGGCGGCGGGGCTGGGCGTGAGGACGGGCTGTTGGGGGCGGAGCTGGACGCGGCGGATCGGGGTGGTCGCGGCCGAGGCGTTGGCGACGGCGTCGGTCGAGGTCGGCACGACCATCGGGGCGGCGGCGGCAACGGCCATGCGCACGTCGTCTCGCAGCGTGTCGCGGTCGGGCAGCCAGTCGCGGAGGCTGGCGAGCTCCTGGCGGAGCGCGGTGCTGACGACGGCCTCGACGTCCTCGGCGTCGCCGACCTCGGCGCGGACGGCGGCGAGGACCTGGTCGAACTGGTCGGCGGACTCGGTCGGCCAGCGCTCGAGCCGGGTGGCGAGGCGGGCGAGGCGTTCGTCGACGAGTTGGTCGCCGTCGATCTTGACGACGACCTGTTCGAGGCGTTCGCGGTTGGAGCCGGTGAGCAGCGCGAGGTCGGTGAGCTGGCGCTGGACGCCGCCGAGGTCGTGGCGTCGGCGGACCTCGTCGAGCACCGAGGCGAGCAGTTCGCCGGCCTCGGCCTGCTGCTGAGCGATGTCGGCGAGCGTGGCGGCCTGGTCCGCGGTGTCGAGGGTCGGGGCGGGCTCGGCGGAGAGCGCGTCGAGGGACTGCTCGAGGGCGACGAGGCGGTCGGCGAGGCGAGCGTCGGCCTGGGCCCGGGCGTCGGCGAGCTCGTCCAGGGCGTCGGCCCATTGCTCGACCGAGGGGGCCGACGCGTCGTCGGCGGGGGCGACCGCGGAGGCGTCGGCGAGGGCGGCGACGCGGTCGATCATGGCCTGCTGGCTGGCATCAACGGTCTCGCTGAGTCGGGCGAGTCGAGCGTCGAGGCCGGTGATCAGGGCCGGCATCTCGGCCTGAGCCCGGACGGCCTGCTCGAGGCGGTCGATGCGATCGATGAACTCGGCGGTGGCGAGGGCGTTGCCGATCGGTCCGGCCTGGGGCTCGGCGTCGGCGATCGCGTCGAGCCGGTCGACCAGGGCGGCGAGGACGGCGGGGTCCGGGCCGGGGGCGACGGCGAGCGTCTGACGCAACTCGTCGGCGACCTGCTGGGCGGTGGGCAGGGCCTGGACGTCGTTGCGGATGGCGACGAGGCGCTCGGCGACGCGGCGCAGGGCGGCGGCGTCGGGCGAACCGGCGGCGACGGCCTCGGCGAGACCCTCGACGGTGGGCTGGGCGTCGAGCGCGGCGATGACGCGATCCAGCCGATCGGCGACGGGTCCGTCGACCTCAGCCTTGATCGCGGCGACCTCGGCGAACAGGCGGTCGAGGTCGGCGTCGGCCAGCTCGGCCTGGGCCGGGGTCTCGGGGGTAACGCCTCCCGCGCGGACCTCGGCGAGCAGGGCCTCGAGGCGGGTGGGCTGGTCGGCGATCGCCTGCTCGACGGCGGCAAGTCGGTCGGTCAGGCCTTCGGGGGTGGCGAGCCGGTCGAGCGACTGGCCGAGCACGCGGGCCTGGGCGCGGCCGACCTCGGTGGCGGCGGCCCGCATGGCCTCTTGCATGGCGTCGGCGGTTGGCAGGCCGCGCAGCTCGTCGACGACGCTCTGTCGGGTGGCCTGGGCGACGCGTTGGGCGATCTCGTCGGCGGTGGGCTGAGCCTCGAGCCGGGCCAGGAGCGCGTCGAGGCGTTTGGCGCGGGTGTCGTCGGCGGTGGCGAGCTCGGCGGCGAGCTCGGTCATGGTCGCGTGGGTGTCGGCGGCCTGCTGGCGGAGGGTGTCGAGCGCGGCGACGGCGGGGGCGAGGCGGGTGTCGGCGGTGTCGAGTTGATCGGCGAGGGCGTCGAGCCGGGCGCGGCCGGCCTCGATCTTCGCGAGGCGATCGCCCAGGGCGTCGAACATCGGGGTCAACGCGGCGGGCTGGTCGGCCAGTGCCGACTCGATGCGGGCCAGGGCCGCGTCGGTCGACGACGAGCCGCCGGGGTTGGCGCGATCGAGCTCGGCGAGCAGCGCATCAATGCGGGCCTCGCGGGCGCGGTCCTGCTGCAGGTCCCAGGCCTGGAACCCGGCGACGCCGACCAGGGCGAGAACGGCGGCGGCGGCGGCCAGCTTGCCCCAGGGCCGGCCGTGGCCGGGCTCGTCCATGGACGGGAAGCTGAGCAGCTCGGATCGCTCGCGGCCGTCGGAGTTGACGAGGGAGACGACCATCACGGTGTTGCCGAGCTGGACGACGTCGCCGGCGGCGAGGGTGACGTCGCCATCGAGGCGTCGGTGGTTGTGGAAGGTGCCGTGGCGGGAGTCGTTGTCGATGAGACGCCAGGCGTCGCCGTCTCGCTCGAGGCGGGCGTGGACACGCGAGGCCTTGCGATCGCTGAGCCGGACGAGGTTGCCGCCACGCCCGAGGGTGATCGGGTCGTTGCCGGTTAATTCGTACACACGCCCCTTGTCCGGTCCCCCCGCGACGACGAGCACAAACATCATGAACCTCTCGGATGGACCGCCAGAACAGAGACTTACGCAACCGACAGGGTCGAAACCTACCCCGGCGCTCCAGACGGGTCAACCGATGACGGCCCGCCCCGCCGGGCCGGCCGGCCGATTCAGGGCCCTTTCATCCCCACGACCCACGCGACCCAGTCGTCTTCGCCCGGCAGCCGATCGACGGGTTGCATCCCCCGGCCCTTGCCGCTGGCCGCCCAGACGCCCGCCTCCAGGCCCGCGTCGGCCATGGCATCGGTCAGCTCCCGCACGCCCCACAGCCGCCAGTCGTAGGCGAACGCGTCGTCGATCCACCGGCCGTCCTCGCAATCAAAGTGCATCGTGCAGGTGACCCGGGAGCGGACCGGGTCGACCGCCCGCTGCTCCCAGACGTAGTCGAACGGCTCGCCGTCGCTGGGCACGATCCGCCGGCGCTGGCGTCTGGGGGCGTGCCAGGCGCCGCGTCCGCCAAAGAGGTCGACGATCACGACGCCTCGCCGGTCGAGGCACCGCCGAGCGTGCTTGAGGTAGCGGACGAGCGACGGGCGGTCGTGCCACTCGCCGACGGAGAAGTTGAGCGCCGCGACGGCATCGACGCGCGGGCCGACCAGTTCCATGACATCGGCGACGACGACCGGGCAGTCGATCGCGCGCTCGCCGAGGTCGGCATCGATGCGGCGGGCCGCCCAGGCGGCGGTGGCTTGGTCGTGCTCAACGGCCAAGGCGCGGTGATCGTCGGAGAGGCGGACCCAGGCCTCGGCGATCGCGGCGGTGCCGGCGAAGTCCTCGCGCAGCCGGGTGGGCGGCTGGCCGAGCAGCTCGATGCCGATGCGCTCGATCGTCGTGACCACCGCCTCGGGCTGCTGCACCGCGCGTTGGTAATGCCACAGCCGTTCGCCCAGCGACGCCACGGCGGGATGATCGCAGAAGACGGGCGGGGCGGTCAGGCGGCGTAGCGAACGGACCAGCCGTCGTGGTCGACCGCCGGCTGGTGCTCGGCGTCGTGAGCGTCCTGCGGGCTGTCGCTCGCCACGGGCTCGCTGGCTTGGTCTTGCTCGGTCGTGGCCTCGTGGGTCTGGCCCTGGGCGTTGACCTCGAGCTCGACCGGGCCCTGGCTCATGAGGTCGTTGAGCTTGCCGACGGCGGCCCAGACGCGATCGAGCTCGGCCCGCTCGGCCTGGACCTGGCGTCGGTCGGCGGCGATCTCGGCCCGCTGGGCCTCGAGCTGGGCGTTGCGCTCCTTCATCTGCGTCTCGAGCACGAGCTTGTCGGTCTCGAGCTGGCGGATGAGCAGCTGCTGGGCGTCGCGGAGGTCGCCGAGGCGGCGCTCGAAGTCGGACACGATGCTGCTGAGTTGATCCTGGGCAGACGATTCCATCGCCGCGGCCTCCGAGGGGGTGCGTAGCGGTGGTATCGACTCGATGGGTCGGGCGGTTGAGGCAATCCGGGGCGCGGCGGGCGGGTTCAGGCGTCGATCTCGTGCGGCTCGACCTCCCGCTGCCCGCCGGGCCACAGCTCGTCGGGCTCCACGATGGTCGGCTCGGGCTCGCCGGCCTCGGCCATTCGGCGCAGCAGGCGGGCGCGGCAGGCGGCGCGGACCGGCGTGTGCGAGCTCGCGGCGATGAGGTTGACCATCTCGTGCGGGTCGTACTGCAGGTCGTAGAGGAAGGCCTCGGCGTAGCGGTCGTGGTGGCGGTCGTCGTTGCTGGCGTCGTCGTCGGCCATGACGCAGTACTTCCACCGGCCGGTGCGGATGGCGCGGCCGGGCGTGCCGTCGCAGACCTGCACGAACGCCTCGGTCGGCCAGTCCGGCTCCTGCCCGCGGATCAGCCGGCCGACCGGTCGGCCCTGCATGGTGTCGGGCACGCCGAGCCCCGCGGCGTCGAGCAGGGTGGCGGGCAGGTCGACCAGGCTCACCGGCTCGCGCCGCTGCCCGCCGCCGATGAAGCCCGGCCCGGTCAGCAGTCCCGGGACGCGGATCGACGACTCGTGGCAGCTACGCTTGTACTCGGCGTTGCGGGTCTTGAAGTGGCAGGCGTGGTCGGACGTGAACAGCACGACGGTGTTGTCCAGCAAGCCCAGCGACTTGAGCGCGTCCATCACCCGGCCGAAGGCCTCGTCGAGGCGCTTGACCATGCCGTAGTACCCGCCGAGGTGGGCGTGGGCCGAGCCGCCGACGGCCGAGGCAGGCTTGCCGAGCGCGGGCTGATGGGTCGGCAGCGCCGCGAGGTCGGGCGGGACCCACCGGCCGTCGTACATCTCGCGGTAGCCGTCGGGCGCGGGATAGTCGTCGACGTGGTTCTGGTGGTGCGGCTCGAGGTACGAGGTCATGAGAAAGAACGGCCGACCGCGGGGCTCGGCGATGTAGCGGATGCTCGCGTCGGTGAGCGCGTCGACCCGATAGCCCGGCAGGTCGCGAGGCTGATCGTCGGTGTCCCAGAGCCGAGTGCGGTAGTCGCTGGATGTCATCTCCAGCGTGTTGGCGGCGAGCCAGTGCTCGTAGCCGCCGCGTTGATCGGCGGGCACGGCCTCGGCGCCGGCGTCGGCGAGGTGCCACTTGCCGATGTAACCCGTGGCGTAGCCGGCGTCGCGGAAACAGGTCGCGAGGGTGGGCAAGCCCTGGGCCCACGGCGTCATGCCGTTGCGGGTCACGCCGTTGCGGGTGATGTAGGTGCCGCTCTGCAGACACGCCCGCGCCGGGCCGCAAACGGGGGCGCAGGTGAAGTGGTTGAAGAGGTGAGTCCCGGCCTTGGCGACGCGGTCGAAGTGGGGCGTCAGGCCCAGCGGGTTGCCGTGCAGGCCGGTGGTGTCGTGACGCTGCTGATCGGTGAAGAAAATGACGACATTGGGGCGGTCGCTCGGCATGAAGCCACTTTACCGACCCCGACGGGCGTGCCCGTGAGCGCGACTCGACGACTTACTTGAAGACTTCGGGCTCGGGAGCCGCCGCGGGCGCGGGCGCCGAGGCTCCGCCCGTCGAAGACGGCGCGGGCGGCGGGGGCGACGTGACGGGCAGGCCTTCGACGAGATAGATCTCGACGCGACGGTTCTCCCGCGACCCGCGCGGGCCGTTGGCCACGATCGGTCGGTACTCGCCGTAGCCGGCGATGTTCATGCGTTGCGGGGAGATCCCCGAGCCCTGCAGGGCCTTCATCACGGAGATGGCGCGGAAGGCAGACAGGCCCCAGTTGTCGCCGAACTTGCGGACGTTGGCGGCGTTGCGGACGGGGACGTTGTCGGTGTGGCCGACGACGCGGACGCCGTAGGGCGAGGCGGCCGAGGAGTTGAGCACGCCGGCGAGCTGGCTGAGCGAGGACTTGGCCGAGTCGCTCAGCTCGGTCGAGCCGAGGGCGAAGGTCAGGTCGCTGCGCAGGCGGATCATGCCCAGCTCGGAGTCGTACTCCATCAGGTCGGGGTTGCGCTGGGCCAGCGAGCGGAGCTGCGAGTCGAGCGCCTGGGGCAGGCGGGTCAGGGCAACGGGCTGGATGCTGCGCAGGGCGTCCTCGGCGTCGGCCAGCGCGGCCCGGAGGCGATCACGCTCGGCGGTGAGCGCGACGATCTCGGCGTTGAGCTGGTCGCTGCGGCGCGGCGAGGCCTGCAACGCGGCGATCATGGCGTTCTTCTCGTCGAGCTGGGCCTTGAGCTCGAGGATCTGCGTCTCGAGCCGGCGGTTGACGGCTTGCAGCTCGTCGACGTTGGACTGCGCCGCGCAGCCGGCGAACATCACAGCGGTCAGGGCCAGCATGGCCACGGCAAGGCGGGTCGATCGGAGCATGAGCGGTCCTGTCCTTAAAGTCCCTGGGACGAGCGGCGACGCCTCGTGCGCCGGTCCGCCGAGTTTACAGGTCGGCGCGCAGGGCGAACAATCCGTCCTGATTTTGCTTATCGGACAGCCTGTCCGCCGTTCGCCAACTCACGCCATGCCCTCGACGCACCCTCCACCCGCCCGCCTCGCGATCCACCCCGACGGGTCGATCGCCCTCGACCGCCCGCCCGCGGCCGATCGGCTGCTGTTGCCGGCGATGATCAACGCCCACGCCCACCTCGAGCTGCACCGCATCGGCCCCAGGCCCTACGACCCCGACGCCGGCTTTGCCGGGTGGGTCGAGATGCTCCGCGAGCACTGGCCCGGCGAAGGAGACCCGATGAAGCGGGTGCGCGACACGGGTTGGATGGTCGACGCCGCGCGAGCGGCCGCGCGGTCGAGCCTCGAGCAGGGGGTGACCCACGTCGGGGATATCGCCCACGCGGTGGAGGTCGTGCGGGCCTGGCAGGCCGAGGGGCTGGGCGGGGTCGGGTACCTGGAGATGTTCGGCCTCGGCCCGCCGTTCGACGCCCCGGCGCACGGCGTGCTCGAGGCCGCGCAAGGGGCGGCGCGGTCGGGCGTCGATGTCGGCCTGCAGCCGCACGCCCCGTACTCGGCGGGCCCGACCGTGTTCGACGCGGCCAGCCACGCCGCCCTGCGGCTGTCGACTCACCTGGCCGAGACGCCGGACGAGCTGGCGTTTGTCGCCGAGGCGACGGGGCCGTTCCGCGACCTGCTCGAGCGGATCGGCAAGTGGCGGCCCGAGTTCGCGGCGAGCTACACGCGCGGCCTGACGCCGATCGGGTGGATGCGGCCGTACCTCGAGCGTCGGCCATGGCTGCTGGCTCACGCCAACTACCTCACCGACGAAGACATCGACACGCTGGCCGGCCTGCCGGAGCACGCCCGAGCGTCGGTCGTCTACTGCCCGATCGCCTCGGAGTACTTCGGGCATCGCGGGCATCAGTATCGCGACCTGATCGAGGCGGACATCAACGTCTGCCTCGGCACGGATTCCGTGGTCTGTCAGCCGGCCGACGAAGCACAGCCCTACGCCGTCCTGCCCCAGATGCGGCGGCTCTATCGACGCGACGGCACCGATCCGGCGACGCTCGTGCGCATGGCGACGGTCAACGGCGCGCAGGCCCTAGGGCTGAGCGGACTCGACTTCACGACGCCTCGCTCGTGGATCGCTATCGATACCGAGGACCCAACCTGCCCCTTGGAGCAAGTGTTGCGGAGCGATCGATCGGTGCGGCCTTTCGTTTGAGGAACGAGGTGATGGGCGTGGCGTGATGTGGCGTATGACCCACCCCGTGACGCGTGGCGTCCCGGCTGCTTGCACCGCGCCGATCACCCGATTGCTGCGATCTTGTGCGCGCCATCGCCGCCAACCTTCCAGTGGTAGGAACGCCCCGTGCGTCGCTCGGCCCCCATCGGCAGGGCACGTCCGAGCATGGCAAGACCGGGGCAGACCGCCGAACGGGACGCCCCCCGTGCACGTCACGGGCCGGGCGGCCGACGAACGACGATCGCGACCCTGCCTTAGCGATCGACGGACGCGTAAGCTGCAGAGGCCGCGCCGCCCCTCCCCTCGGCGACTGGCGTGATCGGGCGACCTCACAAGAGGTGGCCGTGAGATAGGTCGATGCCGTGGAACGTCGGCGAAGCGGCATCGACGGTCACGCGAGGCTCGTTGACAATTCAGCCCTCTAGGTCGTCCTCGCCCCGCAGGATCGCGACGATCTGATTTTCCGTCAGGCGATCTCCACTGGACGAGACATCCAGCAGTTCTTCGAGATGCAGCCCGATGAATCGGTTTTCCTCTTCTTGAAGCACATGCATCTCGGATACATCGCGCGCTTGTCGAGAGCAAAAGAGTCGGCGGGGCGGCGGGTGAATGGCCGACTGAATCAGCTTGAGCTTGTCCCGGATCGATTGTCTCGAGCGAATTGCGGCGTTCGGTGAAGCGGGCACGTCGTCAAGGTTCGCGGCTCGCGTCGTCGCGTCGCTGGTGGTTGGCGATTCGATTTTGCCGGGCAGCAGGTCCGTGACCGTCTCGGCCCATTCGCGAGCGTCTGCCCCCGCGGGCACTTCACATCGCTTCAAGAGATAGGCAAGGATCCGCAGGCGCACTTCATGGACCCATCTCGCCTTGGGGTCGATTTTTTTGGCGAGGCGTTCTCGGGCCCCGTCAGCCTCCGAGAGCCACTGGGTAATCAATCGTGAGCTCGGCTGCGGTGGACGTGGCGAGGCCATCATCACACCGAGCGCTCGGCGAGGAAGCGGCCGATGGCCATGACGGGGAAGTACTGGCGGTAGCCGTGGTATCGCAGGTAGAAGACGCGGGGGAAGCCGGTGCCGGTGAACCACTTCTCGTCCCAGCTGCCGTCGTCGTTCTGGGAGGCGGCGAGCCAGTCGATGGCGCGGGCGACATCCGGGTCGTCGGCGCCGAAGATGGTCTGCATGGCCATCGCGCCCCAGGCGGTCTGGGAGGCGGTCGACGGGCCGGTGCCCTTGAGCGCCGGGTCCTCGTAGGTGTCGGGCGACTCGCCGAAGGAGCCGTCGGGCTTCTGGACGGACTTGAGCCAGCGGCCGGCCTTTTGCACCCAGTCCTGGGACATGTCGACGCCGACGCGGCGCATGCCGCCGATGGCCTGCCACGTGCCGTAGACGTAGTTGACGCCCCAGCGGCCCCACCAGCAGCCCTCGGGTTCCTGGGTGGACTTGACGTAGTCGACGGCCTTGCGGATCGCGGGGTCGTCGACGGTGTAGCCGAACCAGCCGAGGCATTCGAGCGTGCGGCCGGTGATGTCGGCGCAGCTGGGGTCTTGCATGGCGTTGTGGTCGGCGAAGGGGATGTGGTCGAGGATGTCGCGGTTGCAGGCGTCGCGGTCGAACGCGGCCCAGCCGCCGTCGGGGTTCTGCATGGCGAGGACCCAGTCGACGGCGCGTTGAGCGGCGGCGAGAGCGGCCTGCGATTTGTCCTCATCGTTGTCCTTGCACAGCCGGTGCAGGGCCATCGCGACCATGACCGAGTCGTCGCAGTCGGGGTAGATGGGGTTTTCGTACTCGAAGTACCACCCGCCGGGCGGGACGTCGCCCTTGAGGTTGTTGGCCCAGTCGCCCTGGATGGTGCACTCCATGGCGACGAGCCAGTCACGGAGCCGGGCGACGTCGGCGTCGGCGTCGGTGAGGCCGGCGTCGGCGAGGGCGTAGGCGGTGATGCCCGAGTCCCAGACGGGGCTGAAGCAGGGCTGGAGGTGGATGGGGGCGCCGTCGGACGCGTTGAGCCGGCGGACGGCGCCGTTGGGCGTGCCGTTGCTGACGGGGTGGAAGCGGTCGGGGCGGTCGAGGGGGTCGCCGTCGTGGACCTGCCAGGAGCCGTCGTGGTAGACCATGAAGTCGTCGAGGTCCTTGCGGAGCTTGATGAGCAGCGGGTGGTCGTCGGGGTAGCCCATGCAGCGCAGGGCGACCTGGGTGTAGACCATGGGGGGGAAGATGGCGCCCAGGCCGGCCGAGTCCTTGTGGTGCTCGACGATCCACTTCTCCATGCGGCGCATGGCGGCGCGGCGGAGGGGCGTGTGGCCGACACGGTCGAGCGGCTTGAGGACGACGCGATCGATGGAGAGGATCACGGGCGACCAGAAGGGATGCTGGCGGTCGTTGGCGAGCACCATGCGCTTGCGTTTGGTGGGGTCGAGGTAGAGCTCGGCGATGCCCTTGTCCTCGGGGACCTCGCGGACGGGGCGGTGCGAGGTGACGATCGACAGCGGCTGGATCATCTTGCGGGTCCAGCAGGCGAGCTTGTCGAGGTGGAAGTAGAACCACTTGGGCAGGTAGACGAGCTCGGGGGGGATCGAGCACTGGGCGGACCAGTCGATCTGACCGAGGCAGGCGAGGTAGAACTTGCTGAAGGTGTTGCACTTCTCGGCGCCGCCGGCATCGAGGACGGCCTGCCGGGCGCGGGCCATGTGCGGGGCGTCGGGGTCGTCGCCGGCGAGCTTGAGGACGAAATAGGCCTTGACGGTGGCGGAGACGTCGATCCTGCCGCCGCCGAGAGCCTGGCCGGGGTCGGGCGTGGGGTACTGAGCCCATGCGCCTGAGGGGAGCTGCTGCGAGCGTAGCTTGGCGAGGACGCGCGGGATGCGGGGGTCGTCCTCGTGGCCGAGGATCCACTTGAGCAGGACGTACTCGGACTGGAGGATGGAGTCGCCCTCGAGCTCGAACACGAAGTGGCCGTCGGGGCGTTGCAGCTCGCGGAGGCGTTGGACGCCGCGGCGCAGGGCAAGCGCGGCGTCGAGCGGCGGAGAGTCGGCGGCGTCGGGACGGGCGGTCGTCTCGACGGGCGTCGGCATGGTCATGCGAGGGTCTCTGGGTGAGGCGGCGGCGGTCCCGGACCGCCGAGCAGTGTAGTCCTGGGGCGGTCGTTGCCGATGGCTCGCGGGACGCGAAAGCGATCGGTTGGATCGCGTTAGGGTGATGCGGGCGCGCTCCGGCGTCAACCGTGACGGCGACGAAAGGGGGCGATCGCGTCAGCCAATGGCGGAGCGCATCGCGTCGGCGAGACGGTGGGCCATCTCGATGAAGCCCAGGTCGGAGGGGTGGAGCAGGTCGGTGGTGAGCCCGGCGAAGTCGGCGAGCAGGTCGGGCCCTTCGAGCAGCGTCACCCGGCCCGCCGGGCAGTCGGCCACCACGCCGCGCAGGGCGTCGCGGAACGCCTCGGGCTCGGCGGTGGCGGCGGGCTGCAAGGATCGATCGAGGTCGGCGAAGTAAGGCCAGATGGTGACGCAGAAGATCGGCTTGTCGGGATGGGTCGCGGCGGCTTGGTGCACGAGATAGGCGACGCGTTTGCGGAAGGCGTCGAGTGTGAAGCCCTGATTGACCATGTTGACCGACAGGGCGAACACGGCGGCGTCCCAGTCGCCCCGGCCGGCGATGTAGTCGGCGACCTCGGGCTCGCAGAGGCAGCTGCCGCCCAGGCCGAGATTGATCAGGTCCATGCCCAGCAGGCGGGCGAGCTGGCTGGGGTAAGTCAGGTGGGGGGCCGAGCAGCTCGCGCCGTGGGTGATGGAGGTGCCGTAGGTGAGCAGTCGTCGGGCGGGGAGCTCGGACGGGGTCGGAGGCCGCACGTCGCCGACGGCGTCGATCAGGTCGAGGTCGTCGCCCCAGAACATCAGCCGGCCGACACGCGGGTCGAAGCCGTTGCACCGGGGCAGGCGGTCGATCAGTGGGCCATATCGCTCGGGCGGGGCGAGTCGCAGGGTGACCGGCTCGCCCGAGACGATGCGGTGAACGTCGCCGTGGACGAAGGCCCCGAAGAACGCGGCGGCCTTCGTCAGGCCCTCGGACGCGAGCGTGATCTCGACCTCGGCCGCCGGGTCGTTGGGCAACCATCGCAGCTCGACGTTCGCAGGCTTGACAGCGGCAATCCGGCCTCGCTCGCTCAGGGCCGCGATGACTGGGCTGGGATACCGCTGCGGGCGCTGCCCCGCGGGGGTTGGCGACAGTTCGGCGCAGTTGGCGAGAGCGAGGTTGTTCCAACGCATAAGCAGGGTTTGTCGGGTGCCGTGCTGGCAGGTACGGGGCTGTCGGTTGCGGTCTTGGCGGTCGGGTGGCGGGACGGTAAGTCGCCGAACACGGAAAACGGCGTTCGGCGTCCGGGCCGGAATCAACCCGCATTGGCCCGCGGTTCGCTACCTAGCCGATGTTGACCGAAGCGGCCGTCGGCGGCCCCCCGCCCCGACCGCGTACAATCCGTCCCGGCGGCAAGGCTTGCCGGAACGTACCACGAAGGGATGCACCCATGTTCGAACGATTCACCGACCGCGCCCGCAAGGTCATGGCCCTGGCCAACCAGGAAGCCCAGCGGTTCAACCACGAGTACATCGGCACCGAGCACATCCTCCTGGGCCTGGTCAAGGAAGGGTCGGGCGTCGGCGCCAACGTCCTCAAGAACCTCGAGGTCGACCTCCGCAAGGTCCGCCTCGAGGTCGAGAAGCTCGTCAAGTCCGGGCCCGACATGGTGACCATGGGCAAGCTGCCGCAGACGCCTCGGGCCAAGAAGGTCATCGAGTACGCGATCGAGGAGGCCCGCTCGCTCAACCACAACTACGTCGGCACCGAGCACCTGCTGCTCGGCCTGCTGCGCGAGCACGAGGGCGTCGCGGCGCAGGTGCTGATGAACCTCGGGCTCAAGCTCGAAGAGGTCCGCGAGGAGGTGCTCAACCTGCTCGGCGCCGGCGTCGACCCCGAAGAGGCCACGGCCGGCGGCGGCAACGGCGGCGAGTCGTCGTCGTCCGCCAAGGGCAAGGGCAAGAGCAAGACCCCCGCGCTCGACAGCTTCGGCCGCGACCTGACCGAGCTGGCCCGCGAGGGCACGCTGGACCCGGTCATCGGTCGTGCCAACGAGATCGAGCGGCTGATCCAGATCCTCTGCCGCCGCACGAAGAACAACCCCGTGCTGCTCGGCGAGGCCGGCGTCGGCAAGACCGCCATCGTCGAGGGCCTGGCGCAGCAGATCATCACTCAGGACGTCCCCGAGATCCTGCTCGAGCGCCGCATCGTCGTGCTGGACCTGGCGATGATGGTCGCCGGGACCAAGTACCGTGGCCAGTTCGAGGAGCGCATCAAGGCCGTCATGAACGAAGTCCGTCGAGCGAAGAACGTGCTGCTGTTCATCGACGAGCTGCACACGCTCGTCGGGGCCGGCGGCGCCGAGGGCGCGATCGACGCGAGCAACGTGCTCAAGCCCGCGCTCTCGCGCGGCGAGATCCAGTGCATCGGCGCCACCACGCTCGACGAGTACCGCAAGTACATCGAGAAGGACGGCGCGCTCGAGCGTCGCTTCCAGACGATTCTCGTCAACCCACCTGGCAAGGAGGATGCCGTCCGCATCCTCAAGGGCCTGCGAGATCGCTACGAGGCGCACCACCGCGTGCAGATCACCGACGAGGCGGTGGTCGCGGCCGTCGAAATGTCCGAGCGCTACATCACCGCCCGCGTGCAGCCGGACAAGTCGATCGACGTGATCGACGAGGCGGGCGCCCGCATCCGGCTCAAGTCGATGAGCAAGCCGCCGAACCTGACCGAGATCGAGGAGCAGATCGAGCGGTTGTCGATCGAGAAGGACGAGGCCGTCAAGGCCGCCGACTACGAGCAGGCCGCCGAGCTGCGCGACAAGGCCGAGTCGCTCCGCCGCGAGAAGGAAACCATCCAGAAGCAGTGGCGCGAGCAGAGCCAGGAAGTCGACGGCGTCGTCGACGAAGAGGTCGTCGCCGAGGTGGTCAGCAAGATGACCGGCGTGCCGCTGACCCGGCTCGAGAAGGCCGAGAGCGAGCGTCTGCTGCAGCTCGAAGACGAGCTGCACAAGGCGGTCGTCTCGCAGGACGACGCGATCCACGCGGTCGCCAAGTCGATCCGCCGAGCACGGTCGGGGCTCAAGGACCCGCGTCGGCCGATGGGCTCGTTCATCTTCATCGGCCCGTCGGGCGTGGGGAAGACGCTGCTCGCGAAGTCGCTGGCCGAGTTCATGTTCGGCGACGCGGACAGCCTGATCCGCATCGACATGTCCGAGTACATGGAGAAGCACAACGTGTCGCGCCTCATCGGCGCGCCTCCCGGGTACGTCGGCTACGAAGAGGGCGGCCAGCTCACCGAGCAGATCCGCCGTCGGCCGTACGCCGTGGTCCTGCTCGACGAGATCGAGAAGGCCCACCCGGACGTGTTCAACACGCTGCTTCAGGTGATGGAAGAGGGCGAGCTGACCGACTCGTTCGGCCGGCACGTCAGCTTCCGCAACGTGATCCTGATCATGACGTCGAACATCGGCGCCGACCTGATCAAGAACAAGGCCGGCTTCGGCTTCGCGGTTCGCTCCGAGGACGCCGACTACGACAAGATCAAGGTGCTGCTGAACACGGAGATCGAGCGGTACTTCCGCCCCGAGTTCATCAACCGGCTGGACGACGTGATCGTCTTCCGCCCGCTGACGAAGGACAACCTGATCGGGATCGTCGAGTTCGAGCTCAAGAAGGTGTTCCAACGGCTTGAGGAACGCGGGATGGAGCTGGCGGTCGATCAGACGGCCAAGGACTTCCTGATCGAGAAGGGGTACAACCCCGACTTCGGTGCCCGGCCGCTGCGTCGAGCGATCGAGCAGCACGTCGAGGACCCGTTATCGGAAGCGATCCTTCGCGAGGAGTTCGTCGCGCCGTGTGTCGTACACGTGTCGCGGGTCGAGGGCGAGGAGCGGCTGTCGTTCCGCGCCGAGGCGAAGCCCGAGCCGGCCGCCGAGGCGCCGCCGGACGACTCGTCGCAAGAGGTCGCCGAGGCGGGCGCTGAGTCCGCGTAAGCGTCGACGCGTCTCGCAACAATCCTTGTTTTCCGACGAAACGGCGGGTTCTGCCCGCCGTTTTTTCGTGGATTCGTCACGCGTTTCGGTCAAGACGAGACACCCGATCGGTTAAGCAACCGGCAGGACATGCCGATTACCCTTACGGGCCTCAGCCAGGCACGGCGCTGCGGCCCGCCTACAGGACGCGAAGCGGCGTCAACACACCGTTATGGGTGATCGCGGCGATGAGTGAAGGACTGATGGAACGGGTGCTCCAGTCGCCCCGGCTGCCGAGCCTGCCCACGATCGCGTTGGAGGTCATCGACCTCGTCCAGCAGCGCGACGTCAACATCAAGCAGATCGCCACGACCATCCAGCACGACCCGGCCCTGTCGAGCAAGATCCTCAAGACGGTCAACAGCTCGTTCTACGGCCAGGCCCACACGATCTCGACGATCAGCCACGCGCTGGTCGTGCTCGGCCTCAACAGCGTCAAGACGCTGGCGTTGGGCTTCAGCCTGGTCGGCAACCTGTCCAACGAGGGCGGGGCCGACTTCGACCACATGACGTTCTGGAAGCGCAGCCTGTACGCCGCGACCGCGGCCAAGCAGCTCGCCGCCGCCCGATCGCTGGTGCAGCAGGAGGAGGCCTTCCTCGGCGGGCTGCTGCAGGACCTGGGCATGCTGGCGATGTACCAGACGCTGGGCGCGGAGTACCGCCAGGTGCTCGCGGCGACGAACGACGACCACCGGCTGCTGACCGAGCGAGAGCACCAGGCCCTGGGGATCGACCACAGCGAGGTCGGCGGGAAGCTGGCCGAGTCGTGGAACCTGCCGCCGCTGCTGATCGCCCCGATCCGCTACCACCATTGCCCCGAGTCGGCGCCCGAGGAAGTGCGGGCGCTGGTCGAGTGCGTGGCGGTGGGCAACGACGTGGCCGAGCTGTTCCTGCGGGAGGGCCAGGAGGCCGAGGCCAGCGAGCGCTGCTTCACCGCGATCACCGCGACGATCGGCGTGAGCGAGGCCGACGCCGACCCGCTGCTGCGGCTGATCCACAAGCAGACCCAGGAGATGCGTCGCCTGTTCGACCTGCCGACCGGCGGGCTGGGCAACCCCGACGAGATCCTCGCGGCCGCGCACGAGGCGCTGACCAACATCTCGCTCCAGCAGACCATGCAGGCCAACGTGCTCGAGCAGGAAAACATGAAGCTGATCGACGAGGCCAACACCGACCCGCTGACGGGCGTGGCCAACCGACGTCGCTTCACCGACTTCGTCAAAGAGAAGTTCGACGAGTCGGGCGGCGACAACGGCCCGCTGAGCGTGCTCTTCCTCGACGCCGACCACTTCAAGAAATTCAACGACACCTACGGTCACGCCGTCGGCGATCGCGTGCTGGTCAAGCTCGGCGAGGTGCTGACCGAGCACGTCGACGACGCCGGCCTGGTGTGCCGCTACGGCGGCGAGGAATTCGCGGTCATCCTGCCCGGGACCGACCGCAAGTCCGCGGCCCAGACCGCCGAGCGGCTGCGGGTCGCGATCGGCGAGGCGGAGGTCGCGTCGGACGAGGGCGAGTCGCTGCACATCACCGCGAGCATCGGCGTGGCGACGGAGACCGGCGGGGTGTTCAAGTCGGCGGACGCGCTGGTGAAGGCGGCCGACCAGGGCGTCTACGCCGCCAAGGCCTCGGGGCGCAACTGCGTCCGCGTCTACGCCCCCCGCCCCAAGCAACCGGCGGCGGCCTGAGGCGTCACGCCGAGACGGCGCGGCGGCGGCGGGCGTTCAAGGCAATCAGACCGACCAGCCCGGCCGCGGCGGCCGTGGGTGTCGGCACGACGTTGCCGCCGATGCCGCCGACCACCCCGTCGCGCACCTCGAACACGATCGGGCTGGCGGTGACCGCGATCGGCCCGTTGGCCGAGGCCAGCGCCGGGGCGAGCAACAGGTCGGCGTCGATCGTCGGCGGGGGCAGCTCGCCGAAGAGATCGAGCTCGACCGACTGGCCGCCGGGCACGGCGAAACCGACGCGGGCCGGCGTGTCGCCCTCGTTGGCGACGGTCCACTCGATGTCGCCGTAGTTGAAGACAATGTCGAAGTCGCCAACGGCGACGTCCGAGCGGTCGATGAAGAGCACCTCGAAGGTGCTGTAGCGATCGAACTGACGGTCGGCGCGGCCGACGCGGTCCCACGTGGCGATGAACGCCGAGCGTCCGTCGATGGTGCCGGTGCCGACCTGGGCCTCGCCGCCGACGTTCTCACTGTCGGGGCGGGTATCGACGTCGGCGAAGAAGGGCGCGACGATCGCCTTGGCGTTGTCGGTGGCGACCTGGTCGAGGCTGTCGTTCGTGTAACCGGGGATGAAGCCGCCGAAGCTGATCAGGCCGTTGTTGTTGACGTGGACGTCGCTGTAGACCGCGTCGCCGAACTTCAGGAAGAAGGGCAGGTCGAGGTGGATGCCGCCGTCGTCGGTGCCGAACTGCGAGAGCTTGTCGAGGTCGAACGTGCCGTCGGCGAGTTGACCGTGCGAGCCCGAGGCGACGAGCGAGCCCATCACGGCGACCGCGAGCGCGAGGATCGCTCGGGGGGGCGTGATTCGGGATGGTCGACTCGAGCGGGCCATACAAGCGAACAGAATGACGTCGGCTCCGCACGCCGATGCCGTGTCCCCCAATGGACGATCGCATCGCGGACGGACGACCTGCGTGTCTGAAAAACGCGGGTTCCTTCCCTCTCCGAGGCTAGTTAACCCGAGAAAACGCCGTCGGTCAAGGCAATTCCAGGCCCGAAATCGGCGTTATGACCCATTTGTGGCCTAATTTTAGCGCCGGCGCGTCACCGCGGCTGCCCGGCCGTCGCCCGGCTGACCAGGTGCTCGGCGATCTGGACGGCGTTGAGGGCCGCCCCCTTGCGGACCTGATCGCCGCAGACGAACAGGTCCAGGCCCAGCCCGTCGGGCTGCGAGAGGTCCTGGCGGACCCGCCCGACGTAGACGTCGTCTCGACCCGAGGCGTCGAGCGGGGTTGGGAATCGGTTGGCTTCGTGGTCGTCCAGGAGCGTCACCCCCGGGGCGTCGGCGAGCAGGGCGCGGGCCCGGTCGGCCGACAGGGGGGCGGCGAGGGTCAGGTTGATCGACTCGGCGTGGGCCCGCATGACCGGGACGCGGACGCAGGTCGCCGTGATCCGGGCCTGCGATGCCGGGTCGAGCTGGCCCCAGATCTTGTGGGTCTCGTGCACCATCTTCATCTCCTCCTGGTTGTAGCCGTTGGGCTGCATCGGGGAGTCGTGGCTGAAGAGGTTGAACGCGTACGGCCGGCCGAAGATGTCCTGCGTGAGCGACTCGGGCGGCGTCCCGTCGAGCGACTCGCGGGTCTGCTGCTCGAGCTCGGCCATGGCCGCGGCGCCGGCCCCGGAGGCGGCCTGGTAGGTCGAGGCGACGATCCGCTCGACGCCCACGGCCCGGTGGATCGGGTCGACGGCCATCAGCATGATGATCGTCGAGCAGTTGGGGTTGGCGATAACGCCGGCCAGCGAGGGGTCCGCGAGGTCGTCGGGCCGGGGCAGCGGGTCGCCGATCGCGATGCCCGAGGCGTCGAGGTGGTGGGCGTTGACCTCCGGGACGATCAGCGGCACGCCGGGGGTCATGCGGAAGGCCGAGGAGTTGTCGATGACGATCGCGCCGGCCGCGGAGGCGGCGGGGGCGAACTGCTTGCTGATCGAGCCGCCGGCGGAGAACAGGGCGATGTCGACGCCGGCGAAGCTGTCCTCGGTGAGCTCCTCGATGGTGAGGGTCTCGCCGCGGAAGGTGATGGTCTTGCCGTCCGAGCGGGCCGAGGCGAGGGGGCGGAGGCTGGCGAGTGGGAACTCGCGCTCGTCCAGAAGGGCGAGGAACTCCTGCCCGACGGCCCCGGTGACGCCGGCGATCGCTACGTGAAAAGCCATGTCGAGAGTTTATGCCAACGCGGGGCCGAACAGGGCGACCAGATCGTCCGTCAACTCGGGTTGTCCGCCCGGCTGAGAGGCGACGTAGGCACCCACTTTGTTCGCGGCATCGGCGATCTGCTGCAGCGGCCGGCGGAGGCAGAGGCCGATGAGGATGGCGGCGGTGACCGAGTCCCCGGCGCCGACGGAGTCGGCATCCGGGGCGGGGGGGTAGGTGGCGGGCTGGCCGTCGATCGTGTCGGTCGCGGTGTACAGGCGGGTGCCGTCTTTGCCGCGGGTGAACACGAGCAGGTCGAGCTTGAATTCGTTGATCAGGGCATGGGCCTTGTCGTCGACGGCGGCGTCGTCGGCGACGCCGAGGCGGAGGGTGCTCAAGACGGTGTCGAGCTCCTCGTCGTTGAGCTTGACGGCCGAGGCGTTGGCGCAGGACCACTCGAGGACCTGGCGGTCGTAGAAGTCCAGGCGGAGGTTGACGTCAAACAGGCGGATGGCGTGGCGGGCCTGCTCGACGAATCGGCGGATGGTCGAGCGGGCCTGGGGGTCGCGTTGGGCGAGGGAGCCGAAGGTGACCGCGGAGGTGGCTTGGGCGAGGTCGTCGAGGTCGGGGTCGGGCTGGAGGACGTCCCAGGCCTGGTTGGGGGGGATGTCGTAGGTGGGCGAGCCGTGGGCGTCGGTGGTGACGAAGACGCGGCCGGTGGGGCGGTCGGGGTCGGTCTGGACGGTCGCGATGTCGATGTCGCGGGCGCGGAGGGTGTCGAGCAGTCGATCGCCGAGGGCGTCCTGGCCGACGCGGGAGGCACAGACCCCACGGCCCCCGTGGGGCGCGGCGAGGCGGTGGGCGTGGACGGCGACGTTGAGCGGGGCGCCGCCGACGCGTTGATCGGTGCCGAAGATGTCGAAGAGGGCTTCGCCGAGGCCGACGACGGTGAAGGCGGAGTGAGAGGCGGGCATCGGGGCAGGATAGGGAGAGCGGATCGCGGGGGTGAGGGGCTCGGCGCGGCGGTTTGGCCGACTAAACTAAGGCATGGCAAGTCGGCATGGATGCGTGGCGAGGCGGTGGACGGTGAGCTTGGTGCTGGGGGTGTGCGGGGCGGCAACGGCGGCAGGCCAGCCGATGGTGGGCGTGGCGACGCAGTCGGTGCCGGTGTACGTCGAGGACTCGCTGGAGGCGGCCGAGTCGGTGGAGGCGGCGCAGCTGCTGCTGGAGGAGGGGAAGGTGACCGAGGCGGTGGCGAAGCTGGAGTCGGCTCGTCGGGCGGCGGCGGGGCGGCTGCTGGCGGTGGAGGCCGGGCGGTACCGCGACGCCGGGCTGGCGATCGACGCGCTGATCGCGTCGGACCCGCGGCTGATGTCGGCTTACTCGGCGACGCAGAGCCCGGCGGCCGAGCGGTTGTACAGCCGGCTGGCGCCCAACGACCTGGCGGGGATGCTGGACCTGATGAACCGCGCGTACCTGACGCGCTGGGGGTACGAGGCCGGGTTGTCGGCGGTCGGTCTGCTGCTCGAGCGGGCCGAGGCGGGTGAGGCGTTGCGGCTGCTGGACCGGCTCGAGACGCACCCGCTGGCCGAGACGGAGGAGCCGGGCGGTCGCCCGGCGTCGCTGCGTGCGGCGGCGGCGCGGCTGGCGGGCGATGCGGCGGATGGCTCGGCGGCGGACGCGGCGGGGATCGACGCCTTGCCGTGGGGCGTGGCCGACGAGGCGGTGATGGGCCGGGAGGGGCGTGCGGCGGCGGTGTTCTCGGCGGCGGACTGGTCGCAGCGACTGGAGGCCGGGCGGGTGCGGGCGTTGTGGCGGTGGCGGGTCGAGCGGTCCGCAATGCCGACGGCGCGGGTGGGGCGCTCGAGCGATCAGCCCGACCGGGCGGTGGCGATACCGACGCTGACCCAGGAGCGCGTGCTGCTGAACGTGGGGGAGGCGGTGGTGGGGCTGGATCGTTTCTCGGGCCGGGAGGTCTGGCGCCTGGGCGAGTCGCCCGAACCCGCAGACAACGCGGGGGTCCAGGCGATGCGAGGCCGGCTGGTCGAGCCGCGAGGCGTGTGGGCCGATCGCGGCTGGGGGTGCGCGGTGCTGGGCACGGGCGGGCTGATCCGTCAGGGCGGTCGGGGCAACGTGGCGAGCGCGTCGACCGAGGTGGTGGCGTTCAACACCCTGGATGGGTCGCTGCGGTGGCGGACACCGATCGAGGCGATGGGGGATACGGCCGAGGGCGCGGTGCTGGTCGGCACGCCGATCGTGCTGCGTGATCGCGTGGTGGTGTTGCTGCGTCGGTCGCGCGTGACGGGCTTCCTGGACACGGTGGCGGCCGGGCTGGACCGCCGGGATGGGTCGGTGGCCTGGGTGCGCCACATCTCGAGCACCGCGACCAGCGCGCGTTTTACGGACTGGCCGACACCTTCGGCGGTCGAAGCTCGGGGCCTGCTGTACGTGACCGACCGGCTGGGCGCGGCCGCGGCGATCGAGGCGGCGACGGGGCGTGTGGTCTGGCTCACCGTGCTGGCCGAGGCCTCCGAGCGGGCGCGGCGCGGGGTCGACCTCCGCTCGGCGGGTCTGCGTTACGGCTCGGGCGTGATCCCGACGGAGGCCGGCCTGATCGTGGCCGTGGCGAGTGACGCCTCCGGGCTCACGCTGCTCGATCCGGCGGACGGGCGCCGGCTGACGCAGGACTGGCGAGCGAGCAACGAGAAGGCGCGCGTGGTGGCTCGGAACGCCTGGGCGCTGCTGCCCATCGACGGCGACCTGCTGGCGATCGGCGACACGATCGGGCGGATCGACGGCCGGCGGCTGGCCTTGGCGTGGGAGCGGCCGGGGGTGCTGGGGCCCGGGCTGAGGGGCGAGCCGATGGTCTCCGGCGGCGTCCTGGTCGCCTCGGGCGAGGCGTTGGTCGGGCTGGACGTCGCGACCGGCCAAACCGTGTTCGAGACCGAGACATCGGTCAAAGGCCACGTCGCCGCGGGCGGATCGCTGGTGGTGGTATCGGGCGCGGACGCCGTTGAGGGTCTGCTGGACTGGGGCCTGGTGTCTGAGCGGCTGCTCGCTCGCCTCGAACGCCCGGGGGCCAGCGAGTCGGCCGAGCCCGGCCTGGCGCTCGCGTTCGCGGCCTGGCGGGCGGGCGACGGCGAGCGGCTGCTGCGCGGCGTCGAGCACGCGCTCGCGGCGGCGGGCGGCAGGGCGGACGCCGCGTCGGCCGAACACGTCTTCGACACGGTCCTGCCGCTCGCGCAGGAACCGGGCCTCGACGACGCGGTGCGATCGGCCGTGTTCGATCGGCTGGCCAGCGTGACGGAGACCGCCGAGCAGGAGGTCGCGCTGCGCTTCGCCCGCGGAGGCGCGCTCGCCGAGGCGGGGCAGACGACCGAGGCGCTGGAGCAGTACCAAGCGGTGCTGGTCGATCCGGTCTTGCGGGATCAGTTGTTCGAGGGACCGACGCTGGATCGCCTGGCGTCGCTGGAGTCGCGTGCCCGGATCGAGGCGCTGTTGGCCGAGCACGGGCGTGCGTTCTACGACCCTTATGACATCGCCGCGGAACGCCGCCTGCGGGCGTTGCAGGCGAGCGACCGGGCCGAGGTGACGGGGCTGCTGGACTTGGTGGCGTCGTACCCGCTGGCGACGTGCGGGCTGGAGGCGTTGCTCGAGGCCGGTCGCCTGGAGATGGACGCGCAGCGGTGGGGCCCGGCGGTTCGGGTGCTGCGACGGGCCTACGCGAGGCTTCCCGAAGCGTCCTCGCCGGACCGGTCGGGCGAGGTCGTGGGTCGGCTGGTCGAGTCGTACGTGGCCGACGGCCGGCCCGGCAGCGCGGCGGCTTGGCTGCACCGCAGCCGACGGGCAAGACCCGGCCTGGCCCTGTGGACGGCCCAAGGCGAGACGACCGTCGAGGCGCGGCTGGCCGCATTGGACGCTCGATCGGGGGCGGCGGCACGCCCGCTCCTTGAGGGGCGACGGGTCGTGTCGGCCGAGGTCATCGAAGGGCGATTGATGGGTGTCGCGTCCGAGGGCGAGACGGTTTCGGGCGATCAGGGCGTGGTGCTCGTGGAGCGCGGCGGGCGGTTGCTGGGGCTGTCTGCCTCCACCGGTGAGCCGCTTTGGCAAACGACGTTCGTGGCGCCAGGCGCCGTGCTGCTCAGCCGCGACGACGACGCGGCGGTGGTGTGGTGGCCCTCGGGCGGACGCGTCTTCGGGCTGGACCTGGCGACGGGCCAAGAGACGTGGCCCTCGGTGGCGGTGACGGCCGAGCTCGACCGCATCGCCGCGCCGGACGACCAGGACATGACCGACGCGCAGCGCCGTTTCGTCCGGGAGCTGGGGCCCAACGCGGCCGCGGTCGCGCAACTGCGGGCCCGGATCGCGCGGGTCGGCGGGCGGCTCGTTGTCCGCGCCGAGGAGCCCGCGATCGCCAGGCAGATCGCCGCGGGCGGGCTGGAGACGACCGTGGTCGCCGATCGCCAGGGGCGTCTGCTCGGCATCGACGGGCTCTCGGGCGAGGTCATGTGGCGGCTTCGCACGCCGCTTCGGGCGGTGAGCGGGATCACCGCCGGTCACGGCCTGGTCGCGGTTCGCGGCGTCATGTTCCCCGGCGAAGACCACCAGACCGACGCCGTCGTCGTGCTCGACGCGGCCAGCGGCCAGACCCGGCTGGGCCCGCTCGAGTTCCACGAGCCCGTCCTGGCGACCGCGCTCACGGTGGACGGCGGGCTGATCGTCGTCGGCCGCGAAGAGGTCAGCCAGCGAAGCGTCGCGGACGGCTCGCTGCGCTGGCGAACCCAGCTGCCCGACGAGGGCACGCTGCTCGACGTCAAGGTCGGCACGCAGAGCCTGATGATGGCGATGCGTCGGACCGCCGACGCGACGGTCGCGCTGGTCGGGCTCGACCTGGAGAGCGGTACGCAGCTCTCCGGGCCGGCGCTGATCGCGTCACGCTCACCGATCGCCCCGCAGCTGCTGGCGTCGGACGACGCCTGGCTGCTCGCCGGGCCGTCACGCCTGCTCGGCCTCCACGCCACCGGCCAGTTGAATTGGGCCGACGCGGCCACGCTCCCCGACGACGCCGGCGTGCTGGCGGCCTGGCTCGGCCGCGACCGCGTCGTCGTCGCCTACACGCTCAACGACCGCGGCGGCGACGCCAGCGACGAGCACCGCGTGCTGACCTACGAGCTCGACACCGGCCGCATCGTCGACGACGCCACCGTCCGATTCCCCCCCGTCGAGGCCCCCGCCTTGGTCGCCTTGACGCGGCCCGAAGCGCTCTTTCTCGGTTCCGGCCCGCGTACTGTTAGGCTGGTACTCAGAGGCTCGACCCCCGGCGAGTAACCCCGCCGCCGCGCCGAACCCCGCCCATCCATCGCCCCCACGCCTTCCCGCGAGACCCCCCGCATGACCGTCGCCGACGCCGTCTCCCCCGCCGCCCAACGCCTCCACGACGCCGACCCCGAGGTCGCCCGCCTGATCGACATCGAGCAGCAGCGCCAGCACGACACGCTCGAGATGATCGCCTCGGAGAATCACACCTCCGCGGCGGTGATGGCCACCGTCGGCTCCTGCCTCACCAACAAGTACGCCGAGGGCTACCCCGGCAAACGCTACTACTCCGGCTGCGGCAACTACGACGAGGTCGAGAACCTCGCCATCCAGCGCGCGACCGAGCTCTTCGGCTGCGGCTTCGCCAACGTCCAGCCCCACTCGGGCGCGTCGGCCAACATCGCCGCCTTCTTCGCCCTCCTCGAGCCCGGCGACACCTTCCTCTCCATCGAGCTCTCCGAGGGCGGCCACCTCACCCACGGCAGCCCGGTCAACCTGTCCGGCAAGTGGTTCAACCCGATCCACTACCCACTGGTCAAGAGCCCCGGCGCCGCCAACGACGGCCACATCGACTACGACGCCGTCGACCGCCTTGCCGACGAACACAAGCCCAAGCTCATCATGTGCGGCTTCTCCGCCTACCCGCGCGTGATCGATTTCGCCCGCTTCCGCGCCGCGGCCGACCGCGTCGGCGCGATCCTCATGGCCGACATCGCCCACATCGCCGGCCTCGTCGCCGGCGGCGCTCACCCCTCGCCGTTCCCGCACTGCCACGTCGTCTCCACCACGACCCACAAAACCCTCCGCGGTCCGCGCGGCGGCCTGCTGCTCACCGACGACGCCGACCTCGCCAAGAAGCTCGACAAGGCCGTCTTCCCCGGCACGCAGGGCGGCCCGCTCATGCACGCCGTCGCCGGCAAGGCTGTCGCCTTCGGCGAAGCCCTCCAGCCCGCCTTCCGCGACTATGCCGCAGCCGTCGTCGACAACGGCAAGGCCCTCGCCGAAGCCCTCGTCGCCGCCGGCATGCACCTCTCCTCCGGCGGGACCGACAACCACCTCGTCCTCATCGACCTCCGCAAGAGCAAGCTCCCCGACGCCGAGAACATCACCGGCAACGACGGCGCCCTCTGGCTCGAACAGGCCGGCATCATCGCCAACAAGAACACCGTCCCCGAGGAAACCCGCAGCCCCTTCAAGACCTCCGGCGTCCGCCTCGGCACTCCCGCCCTCACCACCCGCGGCCTCGCGCCCGACGACATCCGCGACGTCGCCGCCATCATCGTCGAGGCCCTCGGGTCAGGCGGCGACGACGCCAGGCTCGCCGCCCTCAAGCAACGCTCGCTCGACATCGCCCAGCGGTTCCCGATGCCGCACTGAGCCCAGCCTTGCCGACGGCCAAGGCCTATCGATCGATTTCGACCCGCGGGGCTACGATCCGGACATGACTGAGTTGACGCTGGCGGCGGGTGTGCCGATAGGCGATGGAGCGGGCGGCGGCGACGCGTCGGCAGAGGCGTGGCTGCTGCTGGCGGGGTACGCGGCGTTGGCTTTGGTGGTGTCGTTTCTCTGCTCGATGCTCGAGGCGTCGCTGCTGTCGCTGCCGAGGTCGCACGTCCAGCTCCTGGTGGAGCAGGGCAAGCCGGTCGGCACGCTGCTGCTGCGCATGAAGAACCACCTGGACCGCCCGCTCGCGGCGATCCTCACGCTCAACACCATCGCCCACACCATCGGCGCCGCGGGGGTCGGGGCCCAGGTGCTGAACATCTTCGGCAGCGCCTGGGTCTTCGCGGGCAGCGTCATCATCACGCTGGCGATCCTGTACCTCAGCGAGATCGTCCCCAAGGGGCTGGGCGCGACGTTCGCCAAGCCGCTCGCGCCGTTCACCGGCCGGACCATCCAGACGTTGGAGTGGCTGACCGCGCCGTTCGTCTGGGTGGCGTCGGCAATCGGCCGGGTTTTCGGCGGGATGGAGTCCAGCGATGTCACGCGCGATGAGGTCGGCGTGTACGCCAGGATGGGCGAGGCGGCCGGCGAGCTCCGCCCGCAGGAGTCACGCGTCATCCGCAACTTGCTGCGGCTTCGCGACGTGCCCGTCGCCGACGTGATGACCCCGCGCTCCGTCGTCTTCATGCTCCAGGCCGACGCGACCTGCGGCGACGTCGTCGAGGAGCACAGCCCGATCCGCTTCACCCGCATCCCGATCTACAACAACGACCGCGACGACGTTCTGGGCTTTGTCCTCCGCAAACAAACAGGTGCTGGAAGCCGTCAGCGAAGATCAGTCGGACCGCAAGCTCCGCGAGCTCATCCAGCCGCTCGAGGCGATTCGCGATGTCTCGCCGGTCAGCGACGCCTTGGACCGGATGACCGCCGGGCAGCAGCACATGCTGCTCTGCCACGACGAGTTCAGCCAGAACGACGGGCTCGTGACACTCGAAGACTGCGTCGAGACTCTGTTGGGCGTCGAGATCGTCGACGAGACGGACAACGTTGAAGACATGCGAGCGCTCGCCCGTGAACGATCCGCCGCCCGCCGAGACCGAGTGAGTCCCGTTACGGTGAAAGGCGTCGCTAGCAAAGTCGAAAAAGACCCGACGACTCTCAAGGGCAGCTAGCCGAATCCGTGAATCCGCCACGTTCCCGTTTGCGACGGCCCCGGATTACTCATCCACGGGCCGCTCGTAGACTGCACAAAATGATCGATGAGGCTGAATCAAGAAGTCGGCGTGTGTTGGCGATCCTCCCCGCTTACAACGAGGCCGGCTCGATCGCCGCCGTCTGCCGCGACCTCGCCGAGCACCTGCCCCAAGTCGACATCCTCGTCGTGGATGACGACGCCGAAATACTCAGCCTGATAGAAGGCG
>JBCBUE010000038.1:0-30734 GCA_039818285.1 Planctomycetota bacterium
CTCAGCGGAAAGATCGCGCGGGGTGGGGCGTGACGGTGCGCTCAGACGGTCGCCGGCTCGGCGTCGAGCTCGGCGGCGAGGAGGTCGTCGTACGTCTCGCGGCGGCGGATGAGGCGGGCGTCGTCGCCGTCGACGAGGACCTCGGCGGGCAGCGGGTGGGCGTTGTAGTGCGAGGCCATGACCATGCCGTAGGCCCCGGCGGTGAAGATCGCCATGCGGTCGCCGCGGTCGACGGGCGGGAGGGGTCGGGCCTTGGCGATCGAGTCGCCGGTCTCGCAGATGGGCCCGACGACATCGACCGTGGACAGGCCGGGCAGGTCGGGCGCCTCGGTGCGCGCCGGCGGGACGTGCTGTGCGGCGACGCGCGTCGGCCAGACGAAGTGGAACGCGTCGTACATCGACGGGCGCAGCAGGTGGTGCATGCCGGTGTCGACGATGGCGAAGGTCTTGGCGGCCGAGTCGGAGACCTTGGTGTACAGGACCTCGGTGAGCAGGACGCCGGCGTTGCCGGCGATGGTTCGGCCGGGCTCGAGGATGACGCGCAAGCCTCTGTCCTTGAGCAGGGGGACGATGGCCGACGCGTAGGTGTGGTAGGCGGGGGACTTGCCGGTGACGTAGTCGGCCGCGTAGCCGCCGCCGATGTCGAGCGTGTCGATGGCGTAGCCGGCGTGGCGGAGCTCGTCGATGAGGTTGAGGCCGACCTGGATGGCGTTGACGTAGGGCTCGGGGGAGTAGATGGGCGAGCCGATGTGCAGGTGGATGGCGTTGAGCCGGACGTGGGGGTCGTGGCCGTAGGCGTCGAAGAAGCGACGGGCGCGGGCGAGGTCGACGCCGAACTTGGTTTCCTTGCTGCCGGTGGTGGTCTTGTCGTGGGTGCGGGCGTCGGCGACGTCGGGGTTGACGCGCAGGGCGGCGTTCGTGGTGACGCCCATCTCGGCGGCGAGTCGGGCGATGTTCTCGAACTCGGCCTCGGACTCGACGTTGAACCAGCCGATGCCGGCGTCGAGGGCCTGGCGGATCTCGGCGTCGGTCTTGCCCACGCCGGCGTAGACGATCTTGGCGGGGTCGACGCCGGCCTGCATCGCGCGGTGCAGCTCGCCGCCGGAGACGACGTCCATCCCGCTGCCCAACTCGGCGAGCAGGCGGAGCAGGTGGACGTTGCCGCAGGACTTGATGGAGTAGCAGACGAGCGGGTCGAGCTCGCCGAAGGCGTCGCGGACCGAGGTGTAGTGGTCGCGGAAAGTGCTGGCGGAGTAGACGTACAGCGGGGTGCCGAAGCGATCGGCCAGCTCGTCGGCCGGCACGCGCTCGCACATCAGACGCCCGTCGCGATAGGTGAAGTGGTCCATCGCGTGAGTGTAGGAAGAAGGTGTCGGCTGCGGCCGACCGAGCGTCAGGCCCGGCGGCGTCGCGCGTTGACCGCCACCAGCCCGAGCAGCCCGAGCGCGGCGGCCGTGGGCGTCGGGACGACCGTGCCGTCGTCTTCGCCGGGGCCGAAGACGCGGATCGCCCCGCTGAAGTCGACCTGGAAGTTGGCCCCGTCGATGTTTGCGTTGCGGGTCTGCTGGCCGATGTCTTCGACCAGGAAGTCGAACACCTCGAACTCGATCTTCGAGATGGTCTCGCCGGCGAGGTCGGTCTCGGCAAGGCCGAAGAAGTCCTGCTCGGAGCCGATGATCGCGATCGGGGTGGAGGCGCCGTCGCTCTGGAAGACGCGGAAGTTGGCGAACTGCGCGATGCCGTCGGTCAGGGCGCTGACGACGAAGGGGAAGTTGACGGCGTCGGCGTCGGACTCGAAGGCGTAGGTCTTGCCCGGCGAGGTCTCGTCGAGCGGGATCGTGAACAGCGAAATGCTGCCCTCGCCGACGAGCACGCGGAAGAAGGCGCTGTAGGGCGGGCCGGCGATGCTGAAGCCGGTCTCGTCGATCACCCGCTCGGCGAGCAGGGTGTCGGCCAGTGCGGCGGTCGTCGGCAGCGTGGCCAGCAGCGCCGCGGCGCCGCATTGGTTTGCCTTGAGCATGGGTTTTTCTCCTCGTTCCCGGACGGTCGACTCGATGTGGGTGAGCCAATTTGACTCGGCACATCGTACCGACGCGATCGAAGCGATCAATCCAGCCGTCGTGACCGACCGGCCGAACCCCCGGGCAGATGCTAAGGATCGCTTGGCTCGACGAACCAGCATCGGAGCGCAACGGGCTCTGAGGGCGAGGGTTGCGCCCAGGCGTGAGTCATGCGGTGGCGGCGCCGTTGGACGCGAGCCGCTTGGACGTGGGGAGCGTGCCCTCGACGACATCGGCGAAGCGGTCGCGCACGCCGCGGGAGGCGAACCGGCCGGCGGCGAGCTCACCCGCGGCCTCGCCCTTCTCGGCCAGCTCGGCGGGCCGGTCGCGGTTCAGCCGGCGGAGCAGCTCGACGACGCCGTCGACGTCGCCGTGGTTGGCCTGCCAGCCGACGCCGAGGTCGACGATCTCGCCGGCGTGCGACGCTTGCGGGCCCAGCAGCAGGATCGGCCGGGCGACGGTCAGGGCGCCGTAGACCTTGCACGGGTGGACGATGCCGACCATCGCCTCGCCCATGGAGACCAGGTGCACGTCGGCGGCCGACAGCGAGTACTTGATCCGGTCGAGCGGCTGGTACGGCAGGGTGCGGACGTTGGGCAGGTCCTTCTCCTTGGCCCAGGCCTCGATCTTGTCTTTCTGCAGGCCGCCGCCGATGAACAGGAAGACCAGGCCGTCCTCGTCGCGGAGTCGCTCGGCGGCCTGGAGGACGGTGTCGAGCGGGTGGGCGGGGCTGATGTTGCCCGAGTACATGACGACGAGCTTGCCGTCGAGGCCGTGCTCGTGGCGGAAGGGGTTGTCGTCGTGGGGGACCGAGGCGAGGTGGTCGTCGTGCGACCAGGGGGGCAGGACGTGCAGCTTGTCGCGCAGGGCGTCGGGGCCGAGCTTGCGTTCGAGGCGTTCGGCCATGAAGCGGTCGAGCGCGACGATGGCCGAGGCGCGGCGCAGCGTCATGCGGTACATCCGGTCGAACAGCCGGGCGGGCAGCGACGTGGCGGTCGTCTTGCCCATGGCGATCATCTGGTCGGGGTTGATGTCCATGGCCCAGAAGGTCATGGGCACGCCGCGGAGTCGGCTGAGGGCGATCGCGGCCAGGGGGGCGTGCGGCGGCGAGGTGCTGACGAGGACGCCGGCGAGGCGGCCGGCGAACAGCCCGCGCAGGAAGGCCTGCAACAGGAAGATGCCGCCGCCGGCGAGGCGGGCCGCGATCGATTGCTTGCCCAGCGAAGAGAACGGCAGGCGGCGGACGTCGACGCCGTCGAGGTATTCGCGCTTGGGGTAGCGCTGGGCGGGGTCCTCGTAGCCGCGGGCCGAGGTGTAGACGATCACGCGGTAACCGCGGGCGGCCAGGTCGGCCGCGGCGTCGTGCATGTGCTGGCCGACCGCGGCGGGGTCGGGCACGTAGACTTGGGAGATCACGAGGATGGTGGGGGCGGCGGCGGGCAGGGCGGACCTCGACGCGGGGGGCACGGCGGGCGGGATCGCGGGGCGGCAGTGTAACCACGCCCCGCCGCGGATCGGTCACGCGGCGATCACGCCGCTCGCACGGCCGTGAGCCGGATTGCCTATTGCGATTGCCCGGCGAACTCGCTGACGGCGTGGCCGGCGTCGCGGAGCGTCTTCTCGCGGGCCGCCAGCTCCACGTCGTGGTCGACCATCATGTCCACCAGCTCGGTGAAGCTGGTGCGCGGGACCCACCCCAGCTTCTCCTTGGCCTTGGTCGGGTCGCCCAGCAGCAGGTCGACCTCGGCCGGGCGGAAGTACCGCGGGTCGATCTCGACGTAGTCCTGATAGTCCAGCCCGACGCGGCCGAAGGCCTTCTCGCAGAACTCGCGGACGGTGTGCGTCTCGCCGGTGGCGACGACGTAATCGTCGGGCGTGTCCTGCTGGAGCATCATCCACATCTGCTCGACGTAGTCGCCGGCAAAGCCCCAGTCGCGCTTGGCGTCGAGGTTGCCGAGGTAGAGCTTGTGTTGCAGGCCGTGCTTGATGCGGCCGACGGCGCGGGTGATCTTGCGGGTGACGAAGGTCTCGCCCCGGCGAGGCGACTCGTGGTTGAAGAGGATGCCGCAGGAGGCGTGCAGGTTGTACGACTCGCGGTAGTTGACCGTGAGCCAGTGGGCATAAAGCTTGGCGACGCCGTAGGGCGAACGCGGGTGGAACGGGGTGGCCTCGGACTGCGGCGCCGTCTCGGGCATCCCGCCGAACATCTCCGACGTCGACGCCTGGTAGTAGCGGATCTGGTAGCCCGAGTCGTCCTGGAACTCGCGCACGGCCTCGAGCAGCTTGGCCGCGCCCACGCCCGTGGCGTCGCCGGTGTAGATCGGCTGCTCGAAGGAGACCTTGACGTGCGACTGGGCGCCGACGTTGTACACCTCCGTGGGCTTCACGCGCGAGACCAGCCGCGACAGGCCGTTGGCGTCGGTCAGGTCCCCGTAGTGCAGGTGCAGCTGGGCGCCCTGGGTGTGGGGGTCTTGGTAGATGTGGTCGATCCGCTCGGTGTTGAACGAGGAGGATCGGCGGATGATGCCGTGGACCTCGTAGCCCTTGTCGAGCAGCAGCTCGGCGAGGTACGAGCCGTCCTGGCCGGTGATGCCGGTGATGAGCGCGCGGTGGGGGTTCATGGCCATGGCTCCGTCGGGGGGGCGGTTTGTACCGAAAAGCGGGGCGAGCGGTTCAGCCGCCGTACTGTTTAGCGTAATACTCGCGATAGGCCCCGGATCTCACGTTCCGCCACCACGCGGGGTGGTCGACGTACCACTTGACCGTCGACTCCAGCGCCGCCGGCCACGCCGACCGCGTCGGCGCCCAGCCCAGTTCGGCCTTGATCTTCGTCGCGTCGATCGCGTATCGCCGGTCGTGCCCCAGCCGGTCGGTCACCGGCTCGATCATGTCCTTGCCCTTGCCCATCAGCTCCAGGATCGCGTGCGTCAGCTCCAGGTTCGACCGCTCGTTGTTCCCGCCGATGCAGTAGGTCTCGCCCGCCGCGCCCTTCTCCAGCACCGTCAGCACGGCCTCGCAATGATCTTCGACCTGCAGCCAGTCCCGCACGTTGCGCCCGTCGCCGTACAGCGGGACCTTCTTGCCCTCGATCAGGTTCGTCACGAACAGCGGGATCACCTTCTCGGGGAACTGGTAAGGCCCGTGATTGTTCGAGCAGTTGGTGATCATCACCTTCATGCCGAAGGTGTGGTGGTACGCGCGGGCCACCATGTCGCTGCCCGCCTTGCTCGCCGAGTAAGGCGACGACGGCGCGTAAGGCGTGGTCTCCCGGAACATCAGCTCGGGCTGATCCAGCGGCAGGTCGCCGAACACCTCGTCGGTGCTGACGTGCACGAAGGTCTTGGTGTTGTCGGGGTCGACGCGGCGCATGGCGTCGAGGAGGGTCTGCGTGCCGAGCACGTTGCTTTCCACGAACGGGCGGGCGTCCTGGATGGAGCGGTCGACGTGGGACTCGGCGGCCATGTGCACGACGGCGTCGGCTTGCTCGATCAACCGCTGGCAGAGCTCGAGGTCGAGGATGTTGCCGTGCACGAAGGCGTAGCGGTCGTCGCCCTCGACGTCGGCGAGGTTCTCGGGGTTGCCCGAGTAGGTCAGGCAGTCGAGGTTGGTCACGCGGACGTCGGGCCGATCGCGCAGGACGAGCCGCACGAAGTTGGACCCGATGAAGCCGCTGCCGCCGGTGAGAAGGATGTGCATGCTGTGATCTCTTGGAACCGCAGATGAACGCGGATGAACGCCGATGGGGCGGGTTCTTTGCTCAACTCATCCGCGTTTATCCGCGGTTTCTAGTTCTTGAAGGGCATTGCGGAGGTTGGTGGTCCAGTCGGGCATGGGGCCCAGGGCCGCTTGGGTGGCCGAGAGGTCGAGGACGGAATAGGCGGGGCGCTTGGCGGGCCGGGGGAAGTCGGCGGTGGTGCAGGGCTGGACGTCGCAGGCGTGGCCGAGGGCGTCGTTGATGGCGCGGGTGAAGCCACACCACGTGCACGCGCCGCCGTCGGTGATGTGGTGATGGCCGGGCTGCGCGTCACCGCGCTCGATCGCGTCGATCAGGCGGAGCGTCGTCTCGGCGAGGTGCTGGGCGGAGGTCGGTCGGCCACGCTGGTCGTCCACGACGCGCAGCGTCGGCTTGTCGGCGGTGAGCTTGGCCATCGTCAGGACGAAGTTGTTGCCCCACGGGGCGTAGAGCCAGGACGTGCGGACGTTGAGCCAGCTGGCCTCGCTCGCTTCGAGCGCGACTTCGCCGACGGCTTTGCTTCGGCCGTAGGCGTTCAATGGATCGTGCGGCTGGTCGATCGGGTAAGGCGACGTCGCCTTGCCGTTGAACACGTAGTCGGTCGAGTAGTTGACGAGCACGGCGTCGATGACCGCGGCGCGTCGCGCGAGGTGCGCGACGGCGTGGCCGTTGATCGCGGTGGCGAGGTCCTCTTCTTCCTCGGCCTTGTCGACGGCGGTGTAGGCGGCGCAGTTGATCAGGTGCGTCGTGCCCGGGTCGACGCGGTCCAGCGTCGTGGGGTCGGCGATGTCGATCTCGGCGCGGTCCATCGGCGTGTAAGCGATCCCCGCGCCGTCGAGCAGCTCGCACCACGCGCGCCCCAGCATCCCGGCCGCGCCGATCAGCGTCACACGCGGTTCGCTCATGACGCCACCGGCTCCGCGTCGTACACGAACGGCGAGTCCAGCTCCGCGAGCCGCGGCAGCCTGGTGTCCTTCTCGCTCAGCCGAGGCTCGATCCCGTCGAGCGGCCACGGCAGGGCCAGCGCCGGGTCGTCCCACGCCACGCCGCCCTCGGCCTGCGGGGCGTAGGTGTCGCTGACCTTGTAGAGAAACGCCGTGCCGGGCTCGAGCGTCACGAACCCGTGCGCGAAGCCCTCGGGGACGAACATCTGCTGGTCGTTCTCGGCCGACAGCTCGGCGGCGGCCCACTGGCCGTAGGTCGGCGAGCCCTTGCGGACGTCAACCGCCACGTCCCACACACGCCCCGCTACGACGCGCACGAGCTTGGCCTGAGCGTGCGGCGGCGCTTGATAGTGCAGCCCGCGCAGCACGCCGGGGTGTTCCGACAGCGAGTGGTTGTCTTGGACCCAGTCTCGCGCGATGCCGTGCTCGGCGAGCTTTGGCGCCGAGAAGGTCTCCATGAAGAACCCGCGGTGATCGCCGAAACGCTTGGGCGTGATCAGCTTGACCTCGGGGATGGCGAGACTTTCGATGATCATGCTTACACCCAGTCGTCGTGTCGGCCGTCGCGCAGCACCTCGAGCAGGTACTGCCCGTACTCGTTCTTGCTTAGTTCCTCGCCGAGCTTCTGCAGCTGGGCGTCGTCGATAAAGCCCATCTGCCAGGCGATCTCCTCGGGGCAGGAGATCATCCGGCCCTGGCGTTGCTCGATGGCCTCGACGAACGTGCCGGCCTGCAGCAGCGACTCGTGCGTGCCGGCGTCCAGCCACGCGAGGCCGCGGCCCCAGAGCTGCACGTTGAGCTCGCCCATCTCGAGGTACGTGCGGTTGACGTCGGTGATCTCCAGCTCGCCGCGGGGCGAGGGCTCGAGGTTGTCGGCGATGTCGACGACACGCTCGTCGTAGAAGTACAGCCCGGGCACGGCGAAGTGCGACTTGGGCTTGGCGGGTTTTTCCTCGATGGAGACGGCCTTGCGGTTCGCGTCGAACTCGACGACGCCGTAGCGCTCGGGGTCGCGGACGGGGTAGCCGAAGATGGTCGCCCCGCGCTCGAGCTGGGTCGCCTCGACGAGGGTGGTGCGGAGGCCCGAGCCGTAGAGGATGTTGTCGCCGAGGATCAGGCAGGTGGGCTGGCCCTGAGCGAAGGACTTGTCGAGCAGGAAGGCTTGGGCCAGGCCCTTGGGCTCGGGCTGCTCGACGTAGCTGAAGGCCATGCCCCATCGTGAGCCGTCGCCGAGCATCTGCTTGAACAGGGGCAGGTGGTCGGGGGTGGAGATGATGAGGACGTCCCGGATGCCGGCGAGCATGAGCACCGACAGCGGGTAGTAGATCATGGGTTTGTTGTAGACGGGCAGCAGCTGCTTGCTGAGGCCGCGGGTGAGCGGCCAGAGCCGGGTGCCGTGACCGCCCGCGAGGATGATGCCTTTCACGCCCTGGACCTCCTAGGGGTGCGCTCGCACATCGCGCACGCACTATACGGATCGGCTGTTGCCCCACTGCTTGGCCAACCGGGCCGGGCCCGAGGCGTCGACGCCGGCCGGTCGTGTCGGTTGTGTCGGTCGCGACGGTTGGATCGATCGCGATCGGGTCAGGTCGAGACCAGGAACACGGTGAACATGATGATCCACACGACGTCCAGGAAGTGCCAGTAGCTGGTGAGGTGGTTCACCGGCTCGTGCCACTCGTGGTCGTAGGCGTCGTGCATCGCGCGGCGGGTGACGTAGCCCAGCGGCAGGAGCCCGCCGAGGACGTGCACGGCGTGGACGATAATCAGGAACGCCACCAGCCCGGCCAGCGCGTAGACCGGGGCGGCGGCCGACCGCGTCTCGGGTATGCTGGCGAAGTGGTCGTTGAGCAGCGTGATCAGGGCCGGCACCTGCAGGGCGCAGAACGCGATCGCTAGGCCCAGCGTCGCGAGCATGTAGCCGCGGAAGGTCGCCTGCCGCTCGCGCTTCACCGCTCGCTGGGCCAAGTGCATCGTGATCGACGAGGCGAGGATCAGCCCGGTGGAGACCCACAGCAGGACGGGGACGTGCACCTCGGGGACGTTGGCCTGAACCTGGGTCCATGTGCCGTCCGACAGGCGGACCTCGCGGGGTGTGTGGGCCCAGTAGCTGATGAGCAGGTAGCCGACCAGCGAGGCGGCGAAGAGGATCGCCAGCGAGGTGAGGAACAGGAACATCCCGAACCCGCCGAGCCGCTTGCCGACGTTGGCGGGGTGACGGCGATCGCGCTCGGGCAGCGACGGGCCGCTGGGGCTCGCGGGGGACGTCATGCCGGCAGCGTACGCCATGCTGGATTAAAGCCCGCCCGGGGCGTCGGGTCGATCGCGTCGCCCGCCTGCGACGCACGGCCGCGGAGGCCGGCGCCGCCCGGGGCTCGATCAGCCGCGGACGCCCATCATGCCGGCCGGGGTTTCCTCGACCACGCGGTCGGCGATCCGCTCGGCGGTCAGGCCCAGCAGGGCCTCGAGGTCTTCCTCGGTGATGACCGGCTCGGCGTCGTTCACCGTCCGCAGGCGACGCTTCTGCACGACGCGGAGCTGCTGGGCGATGTTCTTCTCGAGCTGGTACACGACCGTCAGCCGGGCCATGGGCTCGCCGGTCTGCTCGTCGACATAGGCCTCGAGGGTTTCGATGACGCCGTCGAGCTTGTACTGCAGGCCCTGGGTCATCAGCTCGGTGACCTCGGCCTGCGAGACCTGCTCGTCGCCCAGGCCGGCGGTGCGCTTGCCGCGCTGCTGCAGGACGACCTCGACCAGGTCGGCCAGCTCGGCGCCCCAGGCGCGGTCGGCCTCGGCCAGCTCGGGGTGCGGGGCGAGCCAGCCGACGGTCTCGAGGAAGTCGCCGATGACCCACAGCGGGGCGTTGTTGTCGCCGGCCGGGTCGCCGGCGGCGCCGTTGCCGCGGGGGATGTCCGAGGCGATGTCGGTGACGCCGGTCTCGGTGGGCGTCGTCGGATCGATCGGTTGACCCGGATCGACGGGGTCGGGCGTCTGGGGCGGCTGAGGGGTTGAAGGCGGGGTGGTCCCCTCGATGCCCGTCGTGGCGCCCGCGCTGGTGACGGTCAAGGTCCCGTTGCTGCCCTGGATGAAGCCGGAGGCGGTGTTGGACCGAACGGAGGCGCTCGAGCCGTCCCAGGTGATGGGCGCGGCCTCGGAGCCGACGGAGTTGGCGGCGAGGAAGACGTTGGTGCCGGCGGTGAGGTTGGGCGTGGAGGTGTCGGTGCGGATGTCGCTGATGCCGCCGCCCGAGGCGACGATCGTGATGCCCTCGGACGCCGAGACCGTGCCCAGGCCGACGTTACCCGTGGCCGTGTTCGCGGTCACCTCGCTGTTGGCGGTGACGTCGACGAGGTTGAGGTCGCCGACGGACTCGATGCGGATGTCGCCGGAGGTGGTGAAGATCCGACGGACGGTCAGGTCGCCGGCGGTGTCGCTGATATTCACCGTGCCGGGCTGGTTGACGAAGATGTCGACCGTCTCGACGTCGAAGTCGATAAGCGAGCTGAGGTCGCCGGTCGGGGCGACGTCGACGGTGCCACGATCGGAGGTCGACAGCGACCCCGGCGGGACGGCGCCGATGTCGCCGCCGGCGATGATCGCCAGTTCCACGATGCCCGAGAGGTTGTTCTGGAAGTCGACCGTTTCCTCGCTGATCCCGCCGAGCGTGGTCAGCGTGAGCCGCTGCACCTCGTCGCCGGTGATCTGGCCGAGGACGATCCCGCTGTCGGCGACGCCGCCGATGAGGATCTCGTCGGACGCGAGCTGGTCGAACTCGGCGTCGCTGATCACGAAATCGCCCGTCTCGCTGGTGCCCAGGCCGATGACGCCCTCGCCCAGGTAGAGGATGTTGATCGACGCGGCCTCGATCGAGCCGTCGCCGGACGTGTCGAGCGCGAGGTCCTGGCCGGTGATCGTCACGCCGCCGCCGAAGGACTCGACCTGGGCGCCGGCCTGGGTCGAGACCGTGCCGAAGAGCGACGACAGGAAGACCTCGCCCGGCGCCTGCACCGTGCCCTGGATGTCCAGGTCTTCGAGCGTCAGCAGGTTGATGGCGTTGCCCTCGACCAGGCCGGCGACGGTGATCGCGCCGTCGGTCGAGGTGACGTTGACGTTGCCCAGCGTCGACAGCCGGTCCAGGGTCGTCTGGCCCAGGCCCCAGTCGGTCGGGGCGGCGGGGCCGTCACCGTCGCCGTCGTCCTCGAAGTCGATGCCGACGTTGGCGAAGGTCGTGACGTTGATGTTGATATCGCCCTCGCCGACGTTGTCGAACGAGGCGTTGCGGGCGACGATGTTGACCGGCCCGTTGGTCGAGCCGATGCCGTTCTCGGTCGTGACCTCGAGGTTGCGGCCGCCGATCAGGCCGGTGCCCTGAACCTCGTAGGCCGTGATCTCGACGTTGCCCAGCGAGCCGATGATGCCCTGGTTGTCGATCCGGCCCGAGGCCATCTGCGTGGTGGCCTGTTCGTTGGCGGCGGCGAAGGCGGCGTTGGCCGTCGCGAGCGAGGAGCCCAGCGGGTCGCCCACCGCCATGAAGACCGAGCCGAGGTCGGCCGTGATCTCGCCGGTGGCGGTGTTGTCGATCGCGGCGAGGCTGCCGTTGGGGCTGGCCGCGCCGGCGCCGGTGATCTTGAAGATCACGTGCCCGTCCAGGCTGGTGAACATCACCTCGTCGCCCACCGCCACGATCAGCGTGCCGTCCTCCACGAAGACGTCGCCGGCGTTCACGACCCGGTTGGCGACCAGCGCCAGGGTGTCGCTCGCGCCGATCTCGGCGCCCTGCTCGATCTCGATCGAGCTGTTGAGGTTGGTGAACCGGTCGACGCCGTCGATGAAGTCCCGGTCCGACATGTCGCCGGCCACGGCCACGAAGCCCGGCAGGGTCACCCGCGCCCCGGGGCCGAAGGTGATGCCGCCCGGCACGGTCAGGTAGACCTTCATGTCGCCGGCGATCGTGCCGTTGATCTGGGCGCGGTCGAGCGTCGTGACGCGGTTGAGGATTCGGTCGCCGGACTTGCCGGATCGGCCGAGGAAGTTGACCAGCTCGCCCGAGGCGACGTCGAACGCCGAGTACTCGACGATCGAGCCGTCCGAGGCCGTCACGCGGAACTCGTTGCCGATCTGCTCGATCGTGACGTTGCCGCGCTTGATGGTGGCGCCTTGCGGCTTGGCGGCCGCGGGGGCGGTCAGGGCGGCGGCGAGCAGGGTCGCGGTCGCAAATTTGGGAAGGATTCGGTCGGCGGTGCGCTTGGCGTTCATGGTGCCCAACTCCTCACGTGCCCGCCCGACGGCGGCGCCGCGGGAGGGGGTCAATAGACCAGGCTGGCCACGAAGTGAAGCCGGCTACTCCCGGCGCTCACGTTCTCACCCGACGTCACGAGGTCGGTGAGGGCCACGGCCCAGTCCCCTCGGAGGCTGAGGTTCTGCAAAACCTGTACCTCAAGCCCCACGCCGGCCCCGTAAAGCTCCGAGTTGTCCTCGAAGAACTGCCGGTCCGTCTGAAGTGTAACCCCGGCATCGAAAAAGGCACGAAAAATCAGGTCCCAGTCTGCACGTCCATAAGGCTGGGCTGGAGCTAGCTTAAAAGGATCCGTGCCCGGGATCAGCGGCGTCGGCGCGGGGTTGATCGCGAACAGTTGAGGGATGTGAAGCCGGTACTCCGCCGTCGCAATAATCACCGTATCCCCCACCGTCGCGGACTCCGGGTACCCCCGAACCGAGTAGAAACCGCCCGCCTGCTGTTGAAATTGGGGAATCAGTCGGTTGCCAAAGGCGTACTGCCCGCGGAACAAGATCACCACCTCGTTCGCCAGCGTCGAGCCCGGCGTCGACGGATCGGCCCAGGCCCGCGGATTCAGGATCGGCTCGAGGTAAAACGACTGCGTCGCGGCCCACTGCAGCGTCACCCACTCGTCCGACACCTCGGGGCGCCCCAGAATCACCAAATCCCCACTATCCCCATTCCCCAGCGGCGGCGCCCACGTCCACTGGAGCCCCACCGTTCCGAAGAAGTTCGCCGTCGCCGACCGGCGCTCCGCCCTCAGGTTCGCCCGGCCGAGCACGTAGTCCACCCCCGCCTCGGCCCCGGCCAGCTCGTTGTTCACCTCGATCCGCTGGTACTCAAACCCGCCCACCACGTCCAGGAACCACGCGTCCAGCTCGGCCACGTTCATGATCAGCTCGCCCCCCAGCGTGTATGTCTGCCCGGAGAAGTCCTCCCCGAAGAAGCCCAGCTCCGACGCCCGATAGTCGCTGAACGACCCCAGCAGCCCGCCCCGCAGCCACGGCGAGTCCGCCAGCTGCCGCTCGTACGCCACCACCAGCGATCGGCTGCCGTCAAAGCTCGTGGTCGCGAACTCGATGTTGAAGATGTCGTCCGCGTCGGTCACGTTCAGCAGGGTCGCGCCGAACCGCTGCCGCCACTCGGCCGTCTCTTCGGTGCCGGTGTTGTCGACCTGGAAGAAAAGCCGCCACGGCTTGTCCTCGAAGACGATGTACTCAAGCTCGGCCCCGACGCGCGGCTCGGGCGCGGCCGCGCCGGGCGGGCCGCCCTCGATGTCCTCGTCGTCCACCACCTCCCCCGCCGCGATCGCCACGTCCACGCGCCGCCCGGGGAACCGGCTGAGCCGACGGGCGTGCTGGTTGAGCCGGTCGATCGCGACCAGGTCCGTCGTCCCGGCCGGCGGGTTGGGGCCGGCCTGCACCGGCGAGGTCGCCAGCAGGCGGGCGTGCTGCGGGAGGTTGGTCGGGTCCTCGGCGTTCTCGAAGCGATCGCCGCGGGCCGTGGTCCGCGCCGACACCACCCGCTCGAGGTTGATCAATAAGACCATCGTCTTGTCGTCGTCCGGCCGCAGATCCTTGAGCTGGTTGTCGAACTGGCTGGGCTCGGGGAAGACGAGCACGCCGGCGTAGCCGAGGTCGTTGAATCGGCGGACGATCGCCTCGCTGATCGACCGGACACCCGAGGCGTGCAGGCGGGTGTCGGGCGAGCCGATCGCGCCGAGCGGGATCTCGGCGACCGGGCCCTGCGTGCGGGCCGCGACGTCGCCCGTTGGCGTCGGCGTCAGCCGGACCTCGACGCCCTCGAGCGGGGCCAGCGACGGCAGGTCGTCGGCCGGCTCGAGGTAACGCACCTCAACATCGGTGATCACGAACGCCGGCCCGTCGCCCGGCAACGCCACCACGTCGCCGGGCTCGACCTCGGTCGACCGGTCTTGCGTGGCGTCGTCTTCCGCGCCGGCGTCGTCGTCCTCGCTCGGCTGCAGGACCTCGACCTGCGGGGCCGCCGGGCGATCGGTGTCGAACTCGATCGGCGGCGCGTCGGCCTGCGCCATCGCGACCCCGACCGGCCAGCCGAGGCACGCCGCGGCCACCACCGCCGCAGCCACGACCCTGATCTGTCGTGCGAGCGAGAATCCCATGCTCGCGCAGTCTAATCGCAGTAGCCCGAACGGTGCGCCGCCCGCGAGGAAACGCGTCGTCTTACAGCTCGGCCGCCACGCCCGGCAGCACCAGCCGGCGGATGGTCTGCGCGTAGCCGGCGTCGATCCGGGCCCGCAGCTCCTCGGGCTTGGGGAACAGCTCGAGCGCGACCGACACGCCGTCGTCCAGCCCCGCCAGCCCCTCGCCCATCGGGGCCCAGTTCAGGTTGCCGTCGCCCGGCCACTGGTGGGCGTCGCGCTCGCCGTCGTTGTCCGAGACGTGGACGCACCGCACCGCCGGGGCGATCCGGTCGAAGTGCTCGGAGGCCTCCTCGAGGCTGATGTGGGCGTGGCCGGTGTCGAAGCACATGCCGATCTCCGGCCGGCCGTGGTCGATCAGCGTTCGGGCCAGGCGCACCGGGTCGGTCCCGAACAGGTGGTCCAGCGGCAGGTTCTCCAGCCAGAACTGGACCCCGTGCTCGCGGCCGAGCTTGGCGAGGTCGTCCAGCGAGGCGACCAACGCCTCGTGGCGGGCCGCGATGTCGCTGGGGCCGAAGACCACGTCGCCGGGGTTGCGGGGCGAGGGGTGAACGACGATGCCCGTGGCCCCGACCGCGTGAGCCACGTCGACCTCGCGGCGATAGGCGTCGATGGCCGCCCGCCGGACCGCCTTGCGTGGGCTGGATGGGTCCAATCGGGCCCCAAAAACCCCGTGCATCGAGTCGATCGGGACCCCCGCGTCCTCGGCCATCCGGCGCGCCTCGCCGTAGTCCGGCGGGTTGTCGGTGTTGCGGTAGAACTGCCCGCGCGTGCACCCCAACTCCGCCCACAGGGGCAAGAGCAGGTCCGGGGGCATCGGGTCGAAGCCGAACGAGAGCACGGACGCCAAACTGGCCATGTTGCGCGGGGGCTCCTTCTTCAGCGACAACGGTGTGAGCAGAGCCGACATGCCGCGGCGGGCGTTGCAACGATCATGCCACGCGCCTCACCAGCAGGATGGTCATGTCGTCCGCCTGCTCGACCATGGCCGGGGCGTCGTCGGCGTCCTCGCAGACCCGCCGGGCGTGCGCGGTGACGTCGTCGCGGATCAGGCCGATCAGCTCCGTGCTCGTCTTGCCCCGGTGGTCGTGCAGCAGCTTCTCGAGCCGCGCCGACCCGTACTCCTCGCCGCCCGGGCACTGGTACTCGTAGATGCCGTCGCTGATCAACGCCAGCACGTCGCCGGGCTCGAAGCGGATCGGGCCCTCGTCCACCAGCTCGATCGGGTCGAGAATCCCCAACGGCAGCGTCGTCGCGTCCAGCGACTCGCAAGGCCCCGTCGCCCCGCACCGCGCCACCAGCAGCGGCGCCTGCCCGGCCGACTGATACGCCACCGTGTGCTCGACCGGGTCGAGCACGCCGAAGAACGCCGTCACAAATCGGTCGCTGGGCAGGTCGTCGGTCAGCTGCCCGTTGACCTCGTGCACGATCGCGTCCAGCCCGGCGTTCAGCCTCAGCCCGACGCGGAACATCGACCGCATCTGCGACACCGACAACGCCGGTCCGATCCCGTGCCCCGTCGCGTCCCCCAAGAGCAACGCCACCTTGCCCCCCCGCAGCTCCACCACGTCATACACGTCCCCGCCCGTCTGCTCGGCCGGCTTGCTCCAGCCCGCGATGTCGTACCCGTCGACCTGCGGCAGGACCGCCGGCAGGATCCGCTGCTGGATGTCCGACGCCACCTCCAGGTCGCGCTCCATCTTCTCCTTCAGCGCCCGGTCCTCCACCAGCAACGCGCGAGACAACGCCACCGCCGCCGTCACCGCCAACGCCCGCGCCACCTCCTCGTCGCGATCCGTGAACGGCCCGCCCGCGCGGTTCAACACCTGCAGCACGCCGACGACCTGGTCGTTGTCCCCGATCAACGGCACGCTCAGCAGCGTGTTCGTCTTGTAGTTGTTGTCCTTGTCGACCTGCGTGTTGAACCGCGGGTCGGCGTAGCAGTCCGGCACGTTGATGATCTGCTGGTGCGTGACCGTCGCGCCGGCGATGCCGTGGTCGGCCGGGAAGCGGATCTCCTTCGCCCCCTTCGCCACCCGCGCGTACAACTCGTTGGACTCGGCGTCGTACAGAAACACCGACGCCCGGTCCGCGTCGTGCAGCTCGCAGGCGATGTCGACGATCTCCGACAGCAACGGGTCGAGGTCGATCGGCGTCAGCAGCTTGCGCGTGATCGCCAGCACACGGCGGTACGCGTTGTCTGACGAGATGGCTTCGACCAACGACAAGACGCTCGCCCCCTTTGGCGACGGCCGGATGACGCAACACCACAACGGCCGGCGACCACACGCGCGACCGCCCCGCAGCCTACCGGCGATCCGCGCATCTTGCTACCCCAACATTGGATAGGACGCTCCAACAGCGCCCTCAGGGCTCACCCGCCCCCGCCCGGCATCGCCACCTCCACCGACCCCGCCGGCCGGTCGAACGCCCCCGCCGGCGGATCGACGAACCGCACGTTGCTCAACCCCGCCGAGCCCTTCACCAGCCCCATCCCCGACTCGTCGTCCCAGTACCCAAAGATCCAGTCCGTCGAGATCGGCACGCCGTCCACCGGCTGGTAACCCTGATAAAGAATGATGCTCGCGTTGTCCTCGGCGTCCACCGCCTCCTGCTCCGACTTGCCGAACGTCACGATGTACGACGCCGCCCGCACCACGCCCTGCTCGTCGGCGAACACGTAATACCAGTCGTCCGGCGCATCGCCCACCCCGTCGCCGAACGTCATCTTCACCGCCGGCATCCGCTCGCCCGCCGCCGGCAGCATCCCCACCGACTCCAGGTTCACGCCCGGCTCGGTCATCTTGTTCGGCAACGCCGCGAAGTACGGCCACGTCAACGCGTGGAACCGCGCCATCGGGCTCGCCGCCGACTCCGGCGTCACCCAGCACGTCTCCCCGTCGAACACGATCACCGTCCCGTCGTCCAGCTCCAGCCGCGTCTGGCCCACCGCCGGCGTAAACCACATCGTCCCCGACAGCGACACCATCCCCGGGAAGTCCACCACGAAGTCGGCCTGCACCGCCGCCTCGCCGAGGTACTTCTCCGTCTGGTGCGCCGCCTCGATCTGACCGACCAGCACCTCCACGGGGATCGTCGATTGCGCCGACGCCGGCCGCATCGCGGTCATCAAGCCCAGGCCAACGAAACCAGCCACGCAAAGATGGGTCAAAGCCTTCATGCCGTGTCTCCTGAGAGGTGTCGCGAACCGCGTCGCTCACGCAGCAGCATACGTTCCCGTGCCTAGCGCCTAAGCGCCGCCCTGCGCCCCGCCGTTCACCGTCAGCCGCGAGCTCTCGACCATCTGCACCGGCGACGCCGCCAGCCACGCCGGGTCTTTCGAGATCGTGTTGCCGTCGCGGTCGGCCTGCCCGAAGGTCAGCACGCCCGTCGGGCACATCTGCACGCACGCCGAGCAGCGCACGCACTCGGGGTCCTTCATCGGCTTGCCCTTGTTGGCGAACGACATGATGTCGATGCCCTGGTGGCAGACCGACGTGCACACGTTGCACGAGATGCACTTCTTCTTGTCCGCCAGGATCGCGAACCGCCCGATCCGCGCGTAGATGTGCATCAACGCCGCCAGCGGACACGCGAACCGGCACCACACCCGCCCGCTCAGCCAGAAGTACACCCCGTACCCGACCGCCCCCGCCAGCAACAGGTCCACGAACCAGGCGTAGCTGATGATCGGCGCGTCGCTGCTCAGCCAGCTGAACCAGCTCGACGCCCACCCCACGCCCATCCACCCCAGCGCCCGCAGCCCCATCAACGCCAGCGCAAACACCAGCAACACCTGCCCGACCATGTTCAGCCGGTTCCAGAACGGCCCGTGGGGCATCTTGTGCCGCTGTGTGTCGCCCAGGGTCTCGGCCATCGCGCCGCAGGAGCAGATCCACCCGCAGTACGCGCCCTTGCCCCAGAAGTAGACCATCGCCGGGATCGCCACGAACGTCTGCAAAAAGCCCAGGATCAGCCAGCCCCAGATCGGCTCGTGCGTGAACCAGTTCCACGCCATCAACGGCCACGCCAGGATCAGCCCGTACGCCCGCCACCAGCTCTGATTCGGGAAGAACGTGTTCGCGATCCACGCCCCGAACCCCGAGTCGAACGCCCCCAGCCCCGCCAACCACGGCAGCAGGAACTCGGGCAGCAGGAACAGCGGCACGACCTGCACCGCCATCAGCGTGAGCGTCTGCCACTTGACGTAAGGCGTCTTGCGTCGGCGGATGCGGCGGATGCCGAACACGACGATCAGCCCGGTGTACAGCAGCGTGTAATAGAACGATCGCCCCTGCGCCGAGTTGAGCAGCACCCCGATCGGGTTGGCCGGGTTCTTGGCCCACTCGCCCAGCGTGTTCTGCAGCGACTGCACCATCGCGCGCGGGTCGAAGTGCAGCCAGTCCGGGATCGCCAGCCCGTTGAACCCCGCGAAGTTGTCCGCGAACGAGCTCTTCCACGTGTACACCCACAGGCAGAACGTGAAGAACAGCAGAAGCGTGATCCACCACATCGCGCCGCGGTCGCCGATGATCGGCACGCCCGATCGGCGGAAGAAGTCCAGCGGCGCCTCGCGCCCGATCATCGCGAAGACCGAGTCGTTCTTCAGCGTCTGCGTCTCGCCCTCGGCGTCCTTGACGTCGACCGCGCCGTCGCGGATCGCCGAAACGTTGGATGCCATCATCAGCTCGAGCTTGCCGCGGGGCGTGGCGCGCGTCGCCGACTCGCCCAGCGACGGGACCATCCGCGGGTCGGTCGCCTCCTCGATGTCGGCCCGCGCGTTGGGGTCGGCGGCGAGCGTCTCGATCTTCTCGATGTTCTCCGGCTTGGGCCGGTTGAACTCCGCCTTGCGGTAGCTGACCGTCACGTTCGCACCGCACTCGGCCAGCGCGATCGCCGCCTCCATCGCCGAGTCGCCCCCGCCGACGATGAGGACGTCTTGCCCGCAGTAGTCGGCCGGGTCGTGCAGGCGGTTGTAGACCTTGGGCTTCTCCTCGCCGGGCACGCCGAGCTTGCGGTAGTTGCCCGATCGGCCGATGCCGACAACGACGCGCTTGGCCTTGACGGTTTTCTGCCCGACGACGAAGCCCGTGCCGTTGAGCGAGACGCCTTCGGGCGCCTCGACGCCGCCGGGGATGTCGAGCTGGAACCGCCCCTTGCCGCCCTTGACCCCTTCGACCCGAGCCTTGGCCCACTTCACGCCCCTGTCGACCGTCTGCTCGCGCAGGTCGTCGATGAGGCCTTCCTTGATGTCCGACTTGTCGTGAAACTCGAGGTCGCCCTCGAGCGGCATGTCGGTCGGGTACTTGTAGATCGGCTTGCCCTTGGGGAAGTTCACGATCGTCGCGTAGGGCTCGGAGGCCTCGAAGACCAGGTACTTCAGCCCGAGCTTCTCGGCTTCCAACGCCGCGGCGAAGCCCGAGGTCCCGCCCCCGATGATCGCCACGTCCAGTTCGCCGTCGCCCGCCCGGTCCGCGCCCAGATCGTTGGCGATCTCGCGGACGACGCGGGTGCCGGCGTTGGCCGAGAGCTTGAGCAGCGGGATGCCCGTGAGGTCGCCGACGACGTAAAGCCCCGCGACGTTGGTCGTGCCGTCGGCGTTGACCAGCGGCAGCTTCTCGGGCTTGCCGGCCGGCCACATGGTGTGCAGCCAGTGCGTGTACGAGGCGACGGGGTTGTGGCGCATCAAGGACGCGATCGACATCGGCGGGCTCGACGAGGCGGGGGCGGAGTCGGCAGGACGCGGGGCGAACGGGCCCGGGCCGGGCGATATTCCCGGCCCGGCGCGAGTCTAAACGCAACGACCGCCCTTCCGGGGCTGAGAACGGGTCACAACCACCGGCCGACCCGCGCACGTCGCGCGCAAAAAAAGAGGCGACCCGAAGGCCGCCTCGTGAGGGAGAATGGGCGATGTAGAGGTCGCTCAGGCCTGACGGCGACGGGCGGCCAGCAGGCCCAGGGCCATGAAGCCGGCGGCGGCGGCCGTCGGGGTCGGGACGACGTTGCCGGTGGCAAAGACGTTGACCTCGACTTCAGACGAGCCATCACGGATGGACGTCGGGATGCCGTCGAAGGTGAAGGTGTTGCCGGTACCGTCGAACTCGAAGAGGACGCCGAAGAGATCGAGCTGGCCGACGGGGCCCGTGATCAGGTTCGTGATGAAGAAAGTCGACCCGGGGCCGAAGAGAAGCGACCCGCCCGCAACGATCGACGCGTCGAACGACTCAACGCCATCGCTGAAGCTCAGCGACCCGCCAGTGACCTCGGTGCCGTCCAGGTCAACGGTCATGGTGAAGTCCGCGGGGGCCACGGGGCCGACGCCGAGGGCGGTGGTCCCGTCCAGGATGTCGAGGAGGATGGTGTCGTCCGTATCGGTAATGGTCAGGGTGCCGGCGAAGTCGTCGGTGCCGAAGTCGGCGGCATCACCCGAGGTGACTTCGCCCAGCAGCGAGTCGAAGTCGAACTGGATGGTCCCGGCCTGTGACATGCCGGCGAAGGCCAGGACGGCCGCGGCGGTGGTGAGCTGCTTGAACATTAATTCCTTCTCCTGCTCGTGGTGGTCGGTGCCCCGGCCACGCGGCCGATGCGTTTTCCGGTTGATCGAGGGGCGGCCACGCGGCTCGCCTGCGATGCCTGAAAACTAATCCGGCTCACGGATTTCGCACGAAAGATGGCAAGCTTTCCCCCAACCTCGGCCCGATCCGGCGCGTCTGTAACGGTTGCGAAGCCTGGTCAAGCCCTCGACGTGAAACTAGGTAAAGCGCCGCCTTGACCCCGCCCCGCCCGGATCGGAGGGCGCATAAAAAAAAGGAGCGAGGAGCCGGGGATGGCTCACTCGCTCCGGGGGGTGGGGTCTGGATCGTGGCCGCAGTGTAGCAACGCGGCCGGGGTTGTCGAGCGAATCGTCGCCCGGGCGTCCCCGAATTTCTCAGGGCTTGTGGTCGTCCTTGACCTCGTACTCGGCGTCGATCACGTCGTCGTCCGCCGACGCCGAGCCTTCGGCGCCGCCGGCCGCGTCCGCGCCGCCCGCGGCCCCCGCCGTCGCGCCGGCCGACTCGTAGATCGCCTTGCCCAGCTCCATCGAGATGGTCTGCAGCTCGGTGAGCGCCCGCTGGATGGCTTCGACGTCGTCGCCCTTGGCCTTCTCCTCGACCGAGCTGACGGCCGATTCGATCTTGCCACGCAGCTCGGCGTCGACCTTGTCGCCGTGCTCCTCGAGCTGCTGGCGGGTCTGATAGACGGCCGAGTCGGCCTGGTTGCGGGCGTCGACCAGTTCGCGCTGCTGGCGGTCGGCCTCGGCGTTGGCCTCGGCGTCCTGGCGCATCTTCTCGATCTCTTCCTCGGACAAGCCCGACGAGCCGGTGATCTCGATGTGCTGGCTCTTGCCGGTGCCCTTGTCGGTGGCCTTGACGTTGAGGATGCCGTTGGCGTCGATCGCGAACTCGACCTCGATCTGAGGCATGCCGCGCGGCGCCGGGGCGATGCCGGCCAGGTTGAACCGACCGAGCGTGCGGTTGTCCTTGGCGAACTCACGCTCGCCCTGCAGGACGTGGATCGTCACCTCGGCCTGGTTGTCGGCCGCGGTCGAGAACGTCTCGGACTTGCTGGTCGGGATGGTGGTGTTCTTCTCGATCAGTTGGGTCATCACGCCGCCGAGCGTCTCGATGCCGAGGGTCAGCGGGGTGACGTCGAGCAGCAGGACGTCCTTGACGTCGCCCTCGAGGACGCCGCCCTGGATCGCCGCGCCCAGCGCCACGACCTCGTCGGGGTTGATCGACTTGTTGGGCTCCTTGCCGAACAGCTCCTGGCAGATCTGCTGGACCTTGGGGATGCGGGTCGAGCCGCCAACGAGGACGACCTCGCCGATGTCCGAGCCGGAGAGCTTGGCGTCGGTCATCGCCTGCTGGACCGGGCCCTTGATCCGGTCGAAGAGATCGCCGCAGACCTGCTCGAACTTGGTGCGGGTGATGTCGAGCTGCAGGTGCTTGGGGCCTTCCTGCGTGGCGGTGATGAACGGCAGGTTGACCGTGGTCTGCTGCTGCTGAGACAGCTCGATCTTGGCCTTCTCGGCGGCCTCCTTGAGGCGCTGCAGGGCCATGGGGTCGTTGCGGAGATCGATGCCTTCCTTGGTCTTGAACTCGTCGGCGAGGAAGTCGATGAGGCGCTGGTCCCAGTCGTCGCCGCCGAGGTGGCCGTCGCCGTTGGTCGAGAGCACCTCGAAGACGCCGTCACCGATGTCGAGGATGGAGACGTCGAACGTGCCGCCGCCGAGGTCGAACACGGCGATCTTCTCGTTGGACTTCTTGTCGAGCCCGTACGCGAGGGCCGCGGCGGTCGGCTCGTTAATAATGCGCTCGACCTTGAGCCCGGCGATCTCGCCGGCTTCCTTGGTGGCCTGGCGCTGCGAGTCGTTGAAGTACGCCGGGACGGTGATGACCGCCTTGTCGACGGCCGCGCCGAGGTATTCCTCGGCGGTCTTCTTGAGGTCCTGCAGGACCATCGCCGAGATCTCCTGCGGCGTGTAGTCCTTGTCGCGGACCTTGACCTTGACGAGCTCGTCGGCGCCGCCGATGACCTCGTAAGGGACGAGCTTCTCCTCGGACTGGACCTCGTTGTGGCGACGGCCCATGAACCGTTTGATGGAGAAGACGGTGTTCTTGGGGTTGGTGACCTGCTGGTGCTTGGCGGGCTGGCCGATGAGCCGCTCGCCCTTGTCGGTGAAGGCGACGATGGAGGGGGTGGTGCGGTTGCCCGAGGCGTTGATGAGGACCTTGGGTTCGCCGGCCTCCATGACGGCGACGACGGAGTTGGTCGTGCCCAGGTCGATGCCGATGGTCTTGCTCATGATGATGGTTCCTTTCTCGGGGGGCCCGGGGTGGCCGGACTTCTCCCACCCACAACCGACAAACGGGATGCCAGCCGGGCCCGCTCAGCGGCCGTGAGACGCGGTTTAACCCCGGCCGAGCCTGCCACGCCCGCCCGCCGCCGCCGCGCGGCTGCCAGCTTGACAGAGCGGTTTTCGGCGTCGAACGGGTGTCGGATCGGCCTGCTGAGGCAGGGATTTCGCGATCGACGTTTGAAAACTACAGCAAAACACGGCAGAATCACGATCAACCCAGCGGGCAATACACCCGCCCTGTCACGGACGACCCCGAAACGCCAGCCAAGGAGAGCCCACATGGCGAAAAAAGTCACCAAGAAGAAAGCCGCCGCGCCCACCAAGCCGCCGACGAAGTCCGAGATCTACCGCACGCTCGCCGAGAACACCGGCTACCCCCGCAAGGAGGTCGTCGAGATCTTCGACAGCCTGACCGAACTGATGGTCAAGTCGCTCAAGAAGCACGGCACGTTCAACATGCTCGGCCTCTACAAGATGACCCTCGTGAAGAAGCCAGCCGTCAAGGGCGGCAAGATGGTCCGCAATCCCTTCACCGGCGAGATGGTCCCGCAGAAGCCCAAGCCGGCTTCCAAGACCGTCAAGGTTCGACCGATGAAGGCCGTCAAGGATATGCTCTAAGCATTCCCCCGCGTGGCGGAGACCACGCGACCCGTTGTACTTTTCCGTGACAGTCGCAACGCCCTCGGTGCCGCTCCGATGCCGAGGGCGTTTGCTTGCGCCCCCGGCGGTACACTCCCGCGATGACCGACCCCGGCCCCCACACCGCCGACCTCATCGCCCGCGCCGACGCCGCGCTCTCGCCCAACTACGGACGATTCCCGGTCGCCATCGCCAAGGGCAAGAACGCCGAGCTCTGGGACGTCGACGGCAAGCGCTACATCGACCTGTTCGCCGGCTTCGGCGCGCCCCAGCTCGGTCACTGCCACCCCGACCTCGTCGCCGCCGTCACCGAGCAGGCCAACACCCTCTGGCACGTCGGCAACCTCCTGCACACCGAGCCTCAGGTCCGCGCCGCCGAGGCCATCCGCGACGCCTCGGGATTCGACGGCCGCGCCTTCTTCGGCCACGCCGGCGCCGACGCCAACGAGACCGCTATCAAGCTCGCCCGCCTCTACGGCAAGGCCCACCCCGGCGACGCCCCCTCCGACCTCGGCCGGTACAAGATCGTCTCCACCACCCAGTCCTTCCACGGCCGATCCTTCGCGACCATGGGCGCCACCGGCCAGCCCGCCGTTCGCGCCGGGTTTGAGCCCCTGCCTCAGGGCTTCGTCAACTGCGCCTACAACGACATCGCCGCCGTCGAGGCCTGCCTCGACGAAGAGACCGTCGCCATCATCGCCGAGCCTATCCAGGGCGAGGGCGGCGTCAACGTCCCCGACGCTGACTACTTCGCCCAGCTCCGCGAGCTCTGCGACGACCACGACCTGCTGCTGATCTGCGACGAGGTCTGGGTCGGCTGCGGACGGACCGGCAAGTGGTTCGGCCACCAGCACTGGGGCGTCACGCCCGACGCCATGACCCTGGGCAAGGGCGTCGGCGGCGGGCTGGCCGTGGGCGTCTGCGTCATCCACCCCAGGCACACCCACCTGTTCGACGCCAGCAAGCACGGCGTCAAGCACGCCACCACCCTCGGCGGCAACTGCTTGGCCATGGCCGTCACCGCCAAGCTGTTCGAGGTTATGAAACGCGACGGGCTGGTCGAGCGCGCCGCCCGGCTCGGCGAGCACGTCAAGGACCGGATCGCCCCGCTGGTCGCCGGCGGCGTCGTGCAGGAGGTCCGCGGCCGCGGCCTGTTCATCGGCGTCGCGATCGACGTGTCGAAAACCCACCACGACTCGGGCAAGGCGCTGGTCACGGACCTGATGGACCGGGGTGTGATGATCAACGCGACGGGCGCGGGCGTGCTGCGGCTGGCCCCGCCGTTGACGATCGAGCGCGACGTGCTCGATGACGGGCTGGACGTGCTGGTCGACGCGCTCACGCCGGCGTGAATCGGTAAGGTCGGCGACGATGCGAGCACGGCGAGCAAGACGGGTCGTGGGGTGGGTCGGGGGGTGCGTAGTCCTGGCGCTCGTCGGCTGCGCGTCGCCCCCGCCGCAAGACCCCCCGCCGCCGGCCGAGGTCACCCTCACCGACATCGCCCCGCCCGAGCCGGTCCAACCCCCCGAGCAGGCCAACGCCGCCGGCGACAGCGGGCTGCTCTACCGCATCCAACGCGTCGACGTCTCGCTGGACCGGCCGATGAACGCGGCCTGGGCGATCATCGACGAGTCCGTCGCCTCGCCCATCCTGCGCACCGCCTGGGAGAACAACGGGCTACGCCTCGGCAAGCTCCCCGCCGCCGAAGCGACCGACCTCGCCAAGGCCATCGGCCCCCCCGCCGCCATCCGCGACAACACCCTGCTCAACATCGCCGAGCCCGCGCCCGTCCGCACCAGCGCGCGGATCGCCCGCCCCATCCCCGTCGATCTCACCCTCCCGCCCATGAACATCCGCCAGGAGTGGGCCGACCGAGGCCGGTTCCGCCTGCTCCTCCGCGAGGTCGAGGCCCTGCCCGGCGGCGTCGAGCTTGAGCTCATGCTCCAACGCTTCGACCCCCAGGCCCGGCTCATCCCCCGCAACGCCGACGAGATCGGCGACGTCCTCCTCGACGGCCAGGTCTACGAGCCGCTCACCACCCGCGTCCTCCTGGCTCCCAGCGAGATGCTCGTCATCGGCCTGCACTGGCCCTGGCTGCCGCCCCGCGAGCCCATCCCCAGCTTCCTCGACCCGCCCGCCAACCCGGCCGAAGACGCCGAGGACACCCCGCCCGACGCGCCCGCTCCGCTCGACGAACCCGGCAACACAACCCCCCCCGCGCCGGACGCCAGCCCCGCGACGCCCGACAACCCGTTAAACCCAGCCCCGGTCCTCGAGGCCCCGCCCCTCAAACCCTCGATAGGCCGCGAACTGCTCGTCGGCGAACGGCTCGGTCGGCCGGTCCAACTGCTGCTGGTCATCACCGTCGACGACGGCAGCGTGCTCGTGCAACCACCCCCGACGCCCTGACCGGCCCCCGACCCGCGCGTCACCCGCCCTCACCCGGCGGCGGGCCATCGCCGCTCGCCCCGCCGCCCCCGCCCCGCCGCCGTCGTCGTCGACGCTTGCGTTTGGGCTTCTCGCCGTCGGGTCCGTCCGACGCCCGTGCCGGCTCGTCGCTCGGGCCGCGTTCGCCCTCGCCCGCCTCGGCGCCCGGCGCGGGCCCGTCCTTCGGCCGATCGTCGCGACGCGGCCTGTCGCCCGTTCGCGGCCGACCCCCGCCTCGACTCCGCCGATTCGCCCGCTCCTCGCGCGCCTCGGCCGCCTCCTTCTGCCGCTCACGCAGCAACCGGTCCTGCTCCTTGCACTCCTCGGGCGACAGGAACCGCACGATGTCCTCCATCGGCACCGCCTCGGCCGGCTGCGGCCCGCTCTTGACCAGCACCAGCTGCGTGAGGATCTGCGTGTCCCACACCTGCCCCAGCCCCTCGGCCGTCTCGACCCACGTCTTGCGCTTCGGCAGCCGCTTGCGCAGCTCGTCGTACGTCTGGTCCTCGTAACGCAGGCAGCACATCAGCCGACCGCACCGCCCGCTGATCTTCTGCGGGTCCAGCGTCGCCTTCTGCACCTTCGCCGACCGCATGCTCACCGGCTTGAGCACCTTAAGGAACTGCTTGCAGCAGCAGTGCTGCCCGCACTTCTCGTAGTCGGCGACCAGCCGGGCTTCCTCCCGGTCGTTGACCTGCACCATCTCGATCCGCGTGTGCAGCTCGCCCGCCAGCGACTTGACCAGCTCGCGGAAGTCGACGCGGTCCGGGGCGGTGAAGTAGAAGCTCACCTTCTCGCCGCCGAGGATCGGCTCGACCTCGACCAGCTTCATCTGCTCATCCAGCCCGTGCTCGGCGATCAGTCGCCGACCGAGCTTCACCATCTCCGGCTTGGTCCCCTCGACGCGCGACTGTTCGTTGAGGTCGTCGATCGTCGCGACCCGCTCGATCCGGCCCTTGGTCGTGAAGGGGTACTGCTTGCCGCCGGAGTTCTTGATGTAGTCCAGCATCTCCGACCGCGAGACGCTCTTGCCGCAGCCGGAGTTGGGGCAGGTCGTCGTGAGCATCTCGACCAGCTCGGTCCCGCGCGGCGTGCGGGCGACGAGCTTGCTCCCGCAGCCCGGCTTGTCGTTGCCCGAATAGGGCAGCTCGGCGACGAGCTTCTGGTAGCCGTAGCGGACGACGATCGTCTTGGGCGGTTCGAGGCGGTCGTAGATCTTGCGATCTTCCTCCTCCAGCATGATGGGCAGCGGGGTAATCGAGCCAGGCATGGCCGATGAGTGTCGGGCAACCCGCACGCGGCGGCAAGTCGCTACCGGCCGGGCTACAGCTTGCGCCCCGGGTAGTACCGCCGCAGCACCTCATAACGCAGCCACACGATCAGCCCGAAGATCACGCCCTTGGCCGCGACCAGCCAGATCGGCACCATCTGCGATTCAAGCACGTCGCTGAGCCCGAACACCACGAACGCCCCGGCGTACGCATAGTTCCACCCGCCGCCGCCCTGCCTCACATGCCGCCGCAGCACCCACGCCGCCACGGCGAACCACGCGATCGCTTCCAGCAGGTTGATGACGCTGTACGTCGCCGACAGCGGGTCGCCGTAGTCCACCCGCCACAGCACATGCCCCATCGCCCCCCAGAAGTCGCTCGGCACGTCACGCAGGAGTTCTTCGAACACCGCCAGGCCTCCCAACGCCCCTCGTCGAGAACGCCGCGATCACAGGTCGCGATAGAACGACAGCGCGTTGCGGTCTGGGTCGTAGAACGCGAACTCGCGCGTCCCCCACGGCGTGTCAACAACGGCTTTGCCCTCGGGGATCACGCCCGCGGCGGCAAACTCGGCGAACAACGCGTCCGGATCGGCGACCAGGAATCGCAGCGACGGCCGGTCCACGCCGTCGGCCCATTCCGAGGCGTCGTGCCACTGCAGGTGCAGCTCGACCCCGTCGCGCGTGATGCCGGCGTAACGCGGGTCCTCTTCGGCATCCTGGAAGACCAGCTCGAACCCAAGCCGGTCGACGTAGAACGCCGCCAGCGCCGCGACCTCTCGCGCCGGAAGGACGGGGTGCACGGCGACGAGCTGCGTTTCGCTCATCCACCCAGCCTAACGTGACATTCGCGATTCCCCCCACCGACACGGAACCCGCCCCATGCGTCACGCCTTCACGACCTCCGCCGTTGCCCTGGCCACGATGGCTCTCGCGGCCGGCTGCTCGACCACGCCCGACACCAAGGCGCCCGCCTCGGCCGCTCCGCCTTCCGCCACGCTCGATGTCGTCGCCGAGATCATCGACACCCGCCCCGGCAACATCGCCGTTACCCCGCAAGGCCGGGTCATCCTCTCGAACCACCCGCTCGATCAGCCGCGGCTGCGCGTCGTCGAGCTCATGCCCGACGGCACCAAGGCCCCGTTCCCCACGCTTGATTGGTCCAACGGCCCCGAGACCGGCGAGGTCGGCATCGCGTCGATCATCGGCGTCGGGTCCACGACCGACGGCGTCGTGTGGATGCTCGACATGGGCGCCCCCGGCCACCCGCCGAGCCTCGTCGGCTGGGACACCATCGACGACGAACTCGCCCAGCAGATCGTCCTGCCCGACGATGTCGTCACCCCCATCTCGTTCCTGCAGGACTTCGCCATCGACGAGCAGCGGAATCTGATCTACATCGCCGACATGACGCTGCCCGCGCCCGGCGAGCCGCCGAGCCCGGCGATCGTCGTCGTCGACCTCGCCTCTGGCGACGCGCGGCGCGTGCTCGAGGGGGCCGAACCGCTGATGCCGTCCGAGCGGAACGTCGTCATCCAAAGCTCGTTCGTCGCGGCCGACGTCAACGGCATCACCGTGCCGCTGCATCTGGGTGTGAACCCGATCGCGATCGACCCGGCGTTCGAGTGGGTCTACTTCGGCACGATCAACGGCGAGCAGGTGTTCCGCCTGCCGGCCGAGGCGCTGAGCGATCCCACGCTCGATGACGCGGCGCTGGCCGATGCGATCGAGGTCTACGGGCCCAAGCCGCCCTCGGACGGCATCGCGGTCGACGGGAAAGGCCGGGTCTACATCACCGACATCGAGGGCTCGGCGATTGGTGTCACCACGCCGGGCGAATACACCGTGATCGCGCAGGACGACGAGCTGCTGGCCTGGCCGGACGGGTTTGCGTTTGGCCCGGACGGGGCGCTGTACGCCACGCAGAACCACCTCAACGCGCATCCCGCGCTCAACGCCGGCAACGACACGACGGTCAAGCCGTTCCGCATCGTCCGGCTGGAGCTGGCGGATTGATGGCGTGTCGTTACGCCGACGCCCGCAGCGCCGCCGAGTCGCGGACGCCGAGGTTGCCATAGATCTGCCGCGTCGCGTCGGACTTGTTGAGGGTGTAGAAGTGGATGCCGGCGACGTGGTTGTCGATGAGGTCGCGGCATTGCTCGGTCGCCCAGTGCACGCCGACGCGGGAGATGGCTTCCTCGTCGCCGTCGCAGCGCTGCAGGGCGCGGAGCAGCGGCGCCGGGAAGCGGGAGCCGGCGGAGAGCTCGGCCATGCGGCGCATGCCCTTGCCCGAGGTGATGGGCATGACGCCGGCGATGATGGGGACCTTGATGCCGGCGAGGGTGCAGCGCTCGCGGAAGTCGTCGAAGTCGCGGTTCTCGAAGAACAGCTGGGTGCAGATGTAGTCGGCGCCGGCGTCGACCTTGGCCTTGAGGTGGTCCATCTCGTCGAGGCGGTTGGGCGTGGCGGGGTGGCCCTCGGGGAAGCCGGCGACGCCGATGCCGAACCCGCGCGGGTCGGGGTGCTTGCCGGCGTCATTGAACGCCTTGACGTGCTCGACCAGCCCGGCCGCGTAGCGGAAGGCGTCCTGCGAGCGGTCGTAGTTCGGCTTGTCGCGCGGCGGGTCGCCGCCGAGCGCGAGGACGTTGCAGACGCCGGCCTGGGCGTAGCGCGTGAGGATGTCATCGATCTCGGCGACGCCGTGGCAGACGCACGTCAGGTGCGGGACCGTCGTGATGTCCGTCTCGCGCTTGATCCGCAAGACCAGGTCGTGCGTCAGCTCGCGCGTCGACCCGCCGGCCCCGTAGGTCACCGAGACGAACGACGGCTTGAGCGACTCCAGCTCGCGGATCGTCGCGTACAACGCCTCGGCCGACGCCTCGGTCTTCGGCGGGAAGAACTCGAACGAGAAGGTCGTTCCGTCGCGGTCGAAGACGTCATTGATGTGCACGGCGTCGCTCCAAGAATGATCCGTTCATCCGGATAGACGGATGATACACACTCGGGCCGCTCTGCCAACTCGCGGCGGCCGCCCCCAGGCCCCACGATATCGGCGATGCCCGTGTTTACGACCGATCTTGTCGTCCCGGCCTACAACGAGGCCGAGAACATCGACCCCCTCTTCGACGCCCTGCGCCCGGTGGTCGGCGACGGCCGACCGATCCGCCGGGTCGTCCTGGCCGACAACCGCTCGACCGACGGCACCGGCGAGCGGGCGGCCGCGCGGGGGGCCGTCGTGGTTCGCGAGGAACGCCCCGGCTACGGCGCCGCCTGCCTCGCCGCGATCGCCGAGGCCAGGCGGGCCG
>JBCBUE010000039.1:0-30124 GCA_039818285.1 Planctomycetota bacterium
CCAGTACGTCCAGGCGGCAGGCTACATTGAACACAATCCTCGCCTGAGAGACGGTATCGACGCGCTGCGCGACGCCCTGGCCGCCGACGCCCCGCCCGCCCTGCTCGACTGCCGCACGCCCGGTGAGCACGAGGTCGCGTCGATCGAAGCGGCCCTGCTGATCCCCATGAACGAGCTGCCCGCCCGCGTCGCCGAGTTGGCCGAGCTCAAGGACCGGCCGGTCGTCGTCCACTGCCACCTCGGCGGCCGCTCGCTCAAGGTCACTCAGTTCCTCCGCGGCCAGGGCTTCACCGACGTCAAGTCGCTCGCCGGCGGGATCGACGCCTGGTCGCGCTCGATCGACCCCGACGTCCCGCGCTACTGACTCGCCCCCGCCGGAGCCCCGCATGAAGTGCGTGATGGTCATGTACGACTCGCTCAACCGTCGGCAGCTGCCGCCTTACGCGCCCGACACCTGGGTGCAGGCGCCGAACTTCAGTCGGCTCGCGCAGCGATCCGCCACGTTCGACACCAGCTACGTCTGCTCGATGCCGTGCATGCCCGCCCGCCGCGACTTCCACACCGGCCGGCCCAACTTCCTGCACTCCGCCTGGGGCCCGCTCGAGCCCTTCGACGACTCGGTCCCGCAACGCCTCCAGGACGCCGGCGTCACCACCCACCTCGCCACCGACCACTACCACTATTTCGAGGACGGCGGCGCCACCTACCACACCCGATACGGCTCGTGGGAGTTCTTCCGCGGCCAGGAAGGCGACCCCGCCTTCGGCCTTTGCCGCGAGCCGGACATCCCCGAGAACGCCAACGGCAAGGGCCGCCGGCAGGACTGGGTCAACCGCGCGTTCATCCAGGCCGAGGCCGACTACCCCCAGACCCAGACCTTCAAGAGCGGCCTGTCCTTCATCGACCGCAACGCCGCGGACGACAACTGGTTCCTGCAGATCGAAACCTTCGACCCCCACGAACCGTTCACCACGCACCGCCAGTGGACCGATCGCTACGGCGGGATCGACGACCCGATCCTGCTCGACTGGCCCGGCTACGGCCAAGACCCGCGCAACGACGAGCACGCCGAGCAGGTCCGCCATCGCTACGCCGCGCTGGTCACTAAGTGCGACAGCCATCTCGGCGACGTCCTCGACGCGTTCGATCGGCACGAGCTCTGGCAGGACACCATGCTGATTGTGTGGACCGACCACGGCTACATGCTCGGCGAGCGCAACCGGCTCTGGGCCAAGAACGTCGCGCCGCTGTTCGACGAGGTCGCCAACACGCCGCTGTTCGTCTGGGACCCGCGTCGTCCCGGCGCCGCCGGTCAGCGTCGTCAAGCGCTAGTGCAGCCGTCGATCGACCTGGGCCCGACGCTGCTGGACCTGTTCGGCCAGTCGCCCACGCCCGACATGCTCGGCAAGAACCTCGCCCCCGTGATCGCCGACGACACGCCCGTCCGCGACGCCGCGATCTTCGGCTACCACGCCAACCGCGTGAACCTCACCGACGGCCGATATACCTACTCCCGCCACCCCGGCGGCGGCGACCGCGGCGAGGCGTATTGCTACACGCTGCTGCCGACCAGCATGCGGGGCTTCAAGGCCAACCTGAACGACACGCGGCTCGCCGAGCCGTTCTCGTTCACGAAAGGCATGCGCACGCTGCGGATCCCGTGGGGGTGCGGGTCGGCCGGGGCCGGCGGGTACGAAGGGCGGTCGCTGCTGTACGACCGTCTCGCCGACCCGGGCCAGACCGAGGAGATCAACGACCCCGCGCTCACGGCCCGGTTGGATCGGCGGATGGCCGAGCTGATGCTCGAGGCCGACGCGCCCGACGAACAGTACGAGCGCCTCGGGCTGACCAAGCCCGCCTGACGTTGGCCTGTCAATGAGCCTGTCGTGACGCTCGCGCTGCTTCGCCGACGTTCCGCAGCGGTTGCTCACTCAGGGGATCGATGAGATCCCCGTGTCACGCCAGTCGCCGAGGGGAGGGGCGGCGCGGCCTCTGCAGCTCACGCGTCCGTCGATCGCTAAGGCAGGGTCGCGATCGTCGTTCGTCGGCCGCCCGGCCAACCACGTGGGCTGGGGGCGTCCCGTTCGGCGGTCTTCCCCGATCTTGCCATGCTCGTACGTGCCCTGCCGATGGGGGACGAGCGACACACGGGGCGTTCCTATCTCTGGCGAGTGGGCGATCGCGGCGCGCGCGACGTCACGCCAACGGCTGCGAGGCCTCCTCGACGTCTTGCTCGGGCGCGACCCCGGCGGGGCGCGAGGGGCGGACCCGCGGGTCGTCGCCGCCGAAGTACACGATCGCCCGCGCCCTCGGCGCGACCACGTCGACCCGTCGCGTGCGCTCCAGCCGCAGCGTGATCGGCCGATCACGGTGACGCAGCTCGAGCCCGCTGCCGGGGACGAGCGTGGCGTTGAGGTCGAGCGTGATCTCGGGCTCGCCCTCGACGGCACCCATCCGCGCCGACTTGACGATCAGCAGCTCCGGGCCGGTCGCGGCGATCGTGACCGCTTGATCCGACCGCGAGACCGTCACGCCCGCGCGCGCGACCGGCTCACCGCCGACCTCGCCCGGGGCGTCGAGCTCGAACGTCTCGACCGGCTCGTGATCCGTGTTGAACAGCGCGACGTAGGCGGCCGAGTAATCGGCCAGGTACCCCGGCAGCTCGACGAACGCGTTCTCCCCGACGCCGGGCGTGGCCAGCTGCAGCACCACGGGTCGGCCGATGTGCTGCTCGAGCAGGGGCTCGTAAGCGTTGCCGGCGGCGGTGAGCAGCGTGTCGCCGATCGTGTTGACCGAGCCCTGGTTCTTGGCCAACACGCCGCCGGGCTGGAGCTTGGTGGTCAGCGTCCCGACCAGCAGGCTGAACGTCTGGCTGAAGGCGTCGCGCAGCGTGGCGACGGTGTTGCGGCAGAACCGCAGGAAGCGGCGAATCAGGTTGGGCTTGAACGTGCGATCGATCTGGCGTCGACGCATCGCGCGCTCGTCGGCGGTGAGCCCGTCGACCGTGCGGGCGATGCACAGCAGGCCCTCGACCTCGGGCGGGTACAGCAGGGCCGAGGACTTCACCACCCCGTGGCGGGTGGTGTGCGGCCGGTCGAACACCAGCTCGAGCCCCTTGGCGAACACGGCGAGGTCGCCCCAGATGACGCGCCCGGCCAGCGAGACCGACGCGACGCGGTAGTCATGGAAAAGGCGCAGGCACTTGTCGCGGCGGCGCTGATTGACGACGACCGAGACGATCGCCACCACGAAGACGAGCAGGATGGTCAGCGCCAGGCCGTTGTCGAGCAGCACCTGCCAGAAGGGTGGCGCGACTTCGACCGACGGGGGCGGCGGTGCGGGGGCCGGAGCGGCGACGGCCTGCGCGAGCGTCGGCATCGCGAGGTTATACGCCGGGGCCGGGTCTACTGGCGAATCGAGCGCCGCGGCCGACCCAGCGCCAGGGCGCCACCCAGCGTCAGCAGCGCGAGCGACGCGGGCTCGGGCACGAAGAGGACGACGTTCCACGCGGCGTCGAAGTCGACCGGCTCGCCGCCCTGCCGCTCGCTGGTGTCGGCCTTGAGCGTGAGCTCGAATGTATAGATGCCCAAGTCGGTCGCGGGGATATCGAGCTCGAAGACGCCGTTCAGCCCGTCGACGACCCCCTCCGCGTCGCCGTCATCGGCAATGAAGGACTGCTTGAAGACGCTGTCGCCGAGCTCGGGCAGCGGATCGAGCGGGTTAGGCGACGGGCCGAAGATCTCGATATCCATCTCGATGACCGTGCCAAACCCGAGGGTCGCGACCTCGGCGAACATGGCGATCAGCAGCCGCACCGTGTCGGCGGTGGAGGTCGGCTCGAGGTCGACGACGAACGGCATCTGGACTTCGAGATCGACCAGCACCCCGCCATCGTGCGTGGCATCGCGGAGGGTGAACACTTCGGCGTGGTGGTCGCCCACGAACCGAAGGATCGTGTCGCCGCCGACGTAACCGGCGAAGCCACCGACGGTCGACGACGCGAACGCGCCGTCCGAGGACACGCTGGACAATTGACTCGGCAGGAAGCTCAGGCCGTTCGTGGCCGGGTCCATGATGAAGTCTTCGACAAAGCCCTGGTCGATGCTCTGCACGAACGCGCTGGTGGTGACCTCGTAGAACGCCAAGCTCGGCAGCGGCGTGATCACCACCTCTTCGGGCGGTGCGATCGCGGCGCGGGCCGCGCCGGCCGCCGTCAACAGGCCGAGGCCCGCCGCGGCCACAGCGACCGCGTGTTGATTCTTGGTTCGCATTGTGTGGCTCCTCCTTAAGTGAACCGTCCGGAGTGTACCGGCCAGCACAAGCGCAACCAAGCGTTTTTCCGCCCGAGCCAACGCCTCGGTATGGAGGATTGCCCGACCTGCGAACGAAAAACCCGCGGAGCGTGACGCTCCGCGGGCTGGGTGGTGTTGGCGGGTGGTGGCCCGCCTTGGTTGGTCGTGAGGGTCAGTCGTTGTCGGGCAGGTCGAGGGCCAGGATGCGGGTCTGGAAGGACCGCGCCGGGGCGAACCACTGCTCGATGGTGAAGCGGATGGGTTGCTCGGCGTCGTGCGCGGCGACGGCCTGGGCGAGGTCGTCGACCGAGGCGACCGACTGGCCCATCACTTCCGTGATGACCGAGCCCTGCGTGATGCCCGACAGCGCCGCGACCGAGCCGGAGCGCACGGCCCGGACCATGACACCGGTGCTGAAGTCGGCGTCGAGGGTCTCGACGTCCTCGGCGGTGAAGGCGCGAAGCCGGCTCATGCCGTACTTGCGGAGCTGCTCCATGCCCGAGTCCTCGGCCGGCAGGGCCTCGGGGGTCGCGCCGGGGCGGGGTTCGGCCGAGGCGGTGGCGTCGGGGAACTCGGCCAGGGTGACGACCAGATCGAGCGTCTGCCCGTCGCGGAAGACGGTGAGCGTGACGTCCGAGAGCGGGGCGATGTTGGCGATGCGGAAACGCAGGTCGTCGGTGGTCGCGACGGGCTGGCCGTCGACGGCGGTGACGATGTCGCCCGCTTCGACGCCGGCGTCGGCCGCGGGACCGGTCGCCATCGGCTCGACGATCAGCACGCCCTTGCCGGTGAAGCCGTACGTCTGCGCGAGGGCCTCGTCGACCTCGCCGATACGGACGCCCAGGAAGCCGCGGGCGACGCGGCCCGAGTCGATGAGCTGGTCGGCGACGCGCTGGACCATCTGCGCGGGGATGGCAAAGCCCAGGCCGATGAACCCGGGGTTGCCGCCGAGCCCGCCCCCGCCGGCGGCGATGGCGGTGTTCATGCCGACGACCTCGCCGCGGATGTTGGTCAGCGGGCCGCCGGAGTTGCCGCGGTTGATGGCGGCGTCGGTCTGGATGAATCGCTCGTAGCCGTTGCCGTTGCGGATGATGTTGAGCTTGCGGCCGGTCGCCGAGACGATCCCCTGCGACATCGAGAAGTCAAACCGCAGCGGCGAGCCGAACGCGAAGACGATCTCGCCCTGCCGCACGGGGCTGGGCGCCAGCAACGCCGGGTGCACCGTCGCCGGGTCCATCTCGACCTTGAGCACGGCGATGTCGGTCGACGGGTCGGTGCCCACGACGCTGGCCTCGCGCTCGGTGCCGTCGGCGAAGCGGACCTCGATCTCGTCGGCGCCCTCGACCACGTGGTTGTTGGTGATGATGTGGCCGGCGTCGTCGTAGACCCAACCCGAGCCGTTGCCGAACGGGCGGGCGGGGTCATACTCGCGGTAGTCATCGCGGCGGGGGTCGGCGGGCTCGGACTCGGGCGTGGCCTCGCCGTCGCGGAAGCCGGGCATGCCCTCGAAGAATTCACGGAAGCGCTCCATCGGGTCGGCCGCCGGGCCGCGGGTGTTGGTCAGCGGGGCGCGACGGGAGACGTTGATGTGCACGACGGACGGCTCGACGGCGTCGGCGACCTGCGTGAACGCCTCGTTCAGCTCGGCGAGCATCGGGCTGGTGGCGAGCTCGCTGCGGGCGAGCTGAATGTCGGCGTCGGTCTGGGCGTGGGCGATCTGACGGACGGCGACCGGGCCGTAAAGCAAGACAACGACAGCGGTAACGAGCAGGACCAGCGACGGGCCGTAGCTGCGGATTCGGGTCATGGCGGGCAACACTCCGGGTTTATGAGAAAGACCCCCTAATAGGGTGGATGCTACGCGAGGGATCGGCCCGTGGTTCGGCGGGCAACCGCGCCGAGTCGCCCAGGCGTCAGCCGTCGGTTGCGTGGTACGGCCCGCCGTCGGCGAGGTATCGGCCCTCGCGGACGTCCGCCGCCCACCGCTCGGCCGTCCGACGCACCTGCTCGCCCAGGTCCGCCATCGGCGGCGCAAACGGCGGTTGCCAGTCGGTCAACCCCAGCAGGTCGTTCAGCACGATCACGTGCCCGTCGCAAGACGGACCGGCCCCGCAGCCGATCACCGGGATCACCCGCCCCGGCACCGCCCGCCGCACCGCCGCCCTGACCCGCTGCGACACGCCATCCGGCACCGCCTCCAGCAGGACCGCCGCCGCCCCCGCCACCGCCAGGTCCGCCGCCGCCGCCGCGATCGCGTCGGCCTCCGACGCCGTCTTGCCCGTCGACTTGAACCCCCCCGTCACCCGCACGCTCTGTGGCTTGGCCCCCAGGTGCGCCACCGTCGGGATCCCCGCCCGCGTCATCCGGTCGATCAGCGGCGCATACGTCGCGTCGCACTCGAGCTTCACCAGGTCGGCCGTGCCCCCGGCCACCAGCCGCGCCGCGTTCTCCACCGCCGTATCCGCCGACCCCTGAAACGACCCGAACGGCAGGTCGCCCATCAGGCAGCTCATCGGCGCCCCCCGCCGCACCGCCAGCGTCAGCGTCACCATCAGCTCCATCGTGGCCGGCAGCGTCGTGTCGTGGCCGAGCACCATCTGCGCCGCCGTGTCCCCGACCAGCATGCAGTCCACCCCGGCCCGGCTCAGCCACCGCGCCATCGTCGCGTCGTAGCACGTGAGCATCGCGAAAGGCTCGCCGTCGCGCGTGCGCTGCTGCAGGGTGCGGAGGGTCGTGCGGGTCAAAGCAGGCAGAGGGGTATCGGACATCGGCGGTATTGTGGCGGATTCACGCCTGCGTCGCGTGGATGAACTGTCGGTACAGGTGCGCGTAGTGCCCGCCCTGCTCGAGCAGCTGCGTGTGCGTGCCGCGCTCGATGATCCGGCCCTGGTCCAGCACCAGGATGTTGTCCGCCCGGCGGATCGTCGACAGCCGGTGGGCCACCACGAACGACGTCCGCCCTTGCAGCAGCCGCTCGAGCGCGGTCTGGATCCGCACCTCGGTCATCGTGTCGATCGAGCTGGTCGCCTCGTCGAGGATCAGGATCCGCGGGTCGGCCAGCATCGCCCGGCAGAAGCACACCAGCTGCCGCTGACCGAGCGACAGGTTCGCCCCGGCCTCCCCGACGTCCGTGTGCAGCCCGTCCGACAACGACTCCAGCAGGTCCAGGCAGTCGAGCTTGCGGGCCGCCTCGGCGACCTCGGCGTCGGTCGCCTTGGGCCGCGCCACCCGGATGTTGTCCAGCACGCTGCCCGTAAACAGGAAGTTCGACTGCAGCACGATGCCGACCTGATCGCTGATCGACTTCGTGCCGATCCCGCGGATGTCCCGGCCGTCGATGTTCAGCTGGCCCTGCGTGGGCACGTAGAACTTGGCCAGCAGCTTGATGATGGTCGACTTGCCCGACCCCGTGTGCCCGACGAGCGCGAGCGTCTGCCCGGGCTCGACGTCGAAGTTGACGTCGTGCAGCACCGGGCGGTCCTGGACGTACGCGAAGCCGACGTTGTTGAACGCCACGTGCCCGGCGATCGGCCGCAGCGGCGTCGCGTCGGGCGCGTCCAGCGACTCGGGGTCCGTGTCGATCAGCTTGAACACCCGCTCAGCGCCCGCCATCGCCGTCAGCGCCTGGTTATACATCCGCCCGATCGTCGAGACCGGACCGAAGAACAGCGGCACGAGGTTGAAGAACACGAACAGCGACTCGTACTGGATCGCGTCGCTGTGGCTGGCGAAGAAGCCCTGGTAGATCACCTGGTAACCGCCGAGCACCAGCATCGCCGCGATCGCGAACTGATTGTTCAATTCCAGCAGCGGCAGGAACGTCCCCTGCAGGCTCGCGGCCTCGATGTTCTTCTGACCGTGGGCCTCGATCAGCTCGTTGAACCGCTCGGCGTTGCGGTCCTGCCGCACGAACCCCTGCGTCACCCGGATGCCGTTGACCGACTCGGCGATGTTGCTGGTCACCCGCGACATCGACTCCTGCACCTCGCGCCACGCCGTGCCGATCCGCACCCGGAAGTGCTGCAAGAGCCAGCCCAGCAGCGGCGCCAGCGCCAACACCACCACGAACAGCGCCGCGTCGTACCACAGCATGATCGCCGCCGCGGCCAGCATCTGCCCCAACTGCACCGTCGAGACGAACACCACGTCCTGCACCCCGAACCGCACGTACTCCAGGTCCGACGTCATCCGGCTGATGATCGACCCCAGCTTCGTCCGGTCGTAGAACGCCATCGACATCCGCTGCAGGTGCGCGAACAGGTCGTTGCGCAGGTCGTGGATGATCGCCTCGCCGAGGTACTGGCTGAGCCGCTGACGGAACATGAACGTGACCTGCGTCACGATCATCAGCCCGATCAACACGACGGTCCAGCGGATGTGGTTGGCCCAGAGCTCATCGGACGTCGGGCCACCCTGGGTCCCCAGCAGCGCGAGCATGCCAAGGATGTGCGCGGCCATCCACGGCACCAGCGTGAGTTGCAGCGACCTCACGATCACGATCACGATCAGCGTGTTGCGCAGCCACTTGTACCGCCGCGTGTAAGACCACAGCCGGCGCGCGATGTCCCAGTCCAGCGGCCGCCGGTGCGCCTCGGGATCGAACGCGGGAGCCTTGCCGCCCGGTGGCATCAGCCCGCCCTCCCCGTGATGCCCAGGATCCGGTCCGACTCCTCGTCGGCCGTCTGCAGGATCGCCGCGGCGAAGTAATGACCCGAGTCGTCGTTCATCAAGGCGTCGTGCGTGCCGCGCTGCACGATCCGTCCGTTGTCCAGCACGATCACCTGGTCCGCCCGGCGCAGCGTGCTCATCCGGTGGGCCACCACAAACGTCGTCCGCCCCTGCATCGCCCGCTCCATCGCCGCGAGGATCTCGTGCTCGGTCTCCGGGTCGATCGCCGCCGTCGGGTCGTCCAGGATCAGGATCGACGGCTCGAGCAGCACCGCCCGCGCGATCGCCAGCCGCTGACGCTGCCCGCCCGACAGGTTCCCGCCGGCCTCAGACAGCACCGTGTCGTACCCGTCGGGCATCGCCTCGATGAAGTCGTGCGCCTGCGCGATCTGGGCCGCCTTGACCACCTGCTCGCGGCTGGCCTCGGGGTGCCCGAACGCGATGTTCTCGTGCACCGTCTGCGAGAACAGGAAGCTCTCCTGGAACACCAGCCCGACCTGGCGTCGCAGGTCGGCCACGTCGTAGTCGCGGACGTCCACGCCGTCGAGCGTCACGCGGCCCTCGCGCGGGTCGTAGAACCGCGGCAGCAGCGACAGCAGCGTCGACTTGCCCGCGCCGGTGGTGCCGAGGATCGCGATCGTCTCGTCCGGCTTGGCGTGCAGGCTGACACCGTGCAGCACCGGCTTGTCGTCGTGGTACCCGAACGTCACGTTCTCGAACGCGACCTCGCCGCGGGCGTGCTTCAGCGGCAGCGCGTCGGGCTTGCTGGCGATCTCCACCGGCGCGTCGAGGATCTCGAACACCCGCGACCCGCCGATCAGCGACCGCTGCACCATGTTGGTGATCTGAGCGATCATCCCGATCTGCGCGCTGAACTGGTTGAGCAGGAACAGGAATACCAGCAGCGTGCCGTGCGAGAGCTCGCCCCGCATGAACAGCGCCCCGCCGTACACCAGCAGCACGATGATGTTGATCTGCGGGATGAGCTGGATCACCGGCACGAAGACCGACACCTGCCGGAAGATCCAACGCTGCTGGCGCTTGACGTTCAGGTTCGCCGTGCGGAACTTGCGCATCTCCGCCCGCTCCAGCCCGAAGCCGCGCACGACGTGATGCCCCTGCACGTTCTCGGCCAGCACGCGGATCGTCTCGTCGATCAGCTCGCGGTTCTTGCGGAACGCCGGGCGGACGCGCTTCGAGAACCAGATCGAGATCACGAACATCAACGGCGTCGTCGCCAGGCACGCGGCCGTCAGCCACGCGTCGATCATGAGCATGTACGTCATGAAGACCGCGACCGACACGGTCATCATCACGACCTGCACCAGCACCTGGTCGATGAACGCCCGGACCGCCTGCACGTCGCCGGTGACCCGGTTGATGATCGACCCCGACGAGTTGGCGTCGAAGAACCGGAAGCTCAGCCGCTGCAGCTTGGCGTAGACCTGCTGGCGGAGCTCGACCACGATCCGAGCCGTGAGGACCGCGATCGCGATCGTGTTCCAGCGGTCCAGCACGAACCGGATCGACGCCAGCCCGAAGATCACCCCCGCGATCAGCGCCACCCGCCCCATCGGCGGCCATTCCGCCGGCCTGGGGATCCCCAGCGGCCAGCTCGGCGGGTCCGCCCCGTCCTTGACGTGCACGTACAGCTCGTCCACCCCCAGCCCCAGCAGCCCGAAGTTGCTCACCGCCAGCACCAGCAGCACCAGCTGCAGCCCCAGCGTCAGCAGCGCCTGCGCGCGATACCGCCAGGCCAAGGCAAGCAGCCGAGCGATCAGCTGCCAGTTGGAGGTGTCGGACTCGCGGAGACGATGGTCGGCGGACGACGACCGAGGGTCCCGCGGCGAACTCGGGGCGGGAGTCTGTGACACAAACGAAGCGCCCTGCGACGCTTCCACTCGAATATAGCCCCGCCTCCGCCGAGCGGGGGCCGATCGACGATTTTTAGCGCAAGTTGTGCAAGAACCCGCACGCTAAGCTCCCGCGATGCCCCCCGCCGCCCTCGCCGTCTGCGTCTACTGCTCCTCCAGCGACGCGATCGACCGCGCCCACTTCGCCGTCGCCGAGGCGATGGGCGCCGCCATCGCCGAACGCGCCTGGACCCTCGTCTGGGGCGGCGGGCAGGTCGGCCTCATGGGCGCCGTCGCCCGCTCCGCCCAGCAAGGCGGCGCCCGCGTCATCGGCGTCATCCCCGAATCCATGACCTCCGTCGAGATCGCCTACCACGACGCCGACGAACTCATCGTCACCCCCGACATGCGGACCCGCAAGCACACCATGGACGAGCGAGCCGACGCCTTCGTCGTCCTGCCCGGCGGGTTCGGCACCCTCGAAGAGCTCTCCGAGATGATGGTCCAAAAAGTCCTCGGCTACACCGACCGCCCCATCGTCCTGGTCAACCCCGACGGCTTCTACGACCCCCTGCTCACCCTCTTCGACCACTTCGTCGAGCAAGGCTTCGCCAAGCCCAAGCACGTCGAGACGCTGCACGTCGTGAAGTCGGTGGAGGAGGCGGTGGCGGTGCTGAATGGAACCGGAGATGAACGCGGATAAACGCGGATTCAGCTGTTGTTCACATGGGCTGCTGTTAGCAACTGATTGATCAGCGTTTATCTGCGTTCATCCGCGGTTTCACAACTAACCGTGCTTGGCCGCGAAATCGACCATGTACTGCGCGAGCGCTTGAACGCCCTCAACCGGCATGGCGTTGTACAGCGAGGCGCGGGCGCCGCCGACGGAGCGGTGACCCTTGAGGCCGGGCATGCCCTCGGCCGTGGCGCCCTTGATGAACGCGTCCGTCAGCTCGTCGCTCGGCAGCGTGAAGACGACGTTCATCGTCGAGCGGTACCGCTCGTCCACCGGGCAGGTGTACACCCTCGGCGCCGCGGCGATCGCGTCGTAGATGAGCTTGCTCTTCACGCCGGCCTGTTGCTGCGCCCACGCGACGCCGCCCTGGTCGCGCAGCCACTCGAGGACGTACTTCATGGCGTACACGCTGAACACCGGCGGGGTGTTGAGCATGCTCTGGCCCTTCACGTGATTCGCATAGCTCAAGTAGTTCGTCAGCGGGCGCGGCAGCTCGCGCTCGAGCATGTCCTTGCGAAGGATGAGCAGCGTCGCGCCCGCGGGGCCGATGTTCTTCTGGGCCCCGGCGTAGATCAGCCCGAACGGCGCGACGTCGATCGGCCGGCTCAAAATGTCGGACGACATATCGGCGACCAGCGGGACGTCGACCTTAGGGAACGCCTTCCACTGCACGCCGCCGATGGTCTCGTTGCTGGTCAGGTGCAGGTACTGGGCGCCGGGCGTGGCGGTTACGTCGGCCGGGTCGGGCAGGGACATGTAGTCCGGCCCGCCGTCGTAGATGAGATGGACGTTGCCCTGGCACTTGGCGTCGGCGATGGCCTTCTTGGCCCAGGCGCCCGAGTGCGTGTAGTCGGCGTGCTGGTCGGGCCCGAGGAAGTTCATCGCGAGCATGCCGAACTGGAACGTCGCCCCGCCGGCGACGAACAGCACCTCGTGCGTGTCGGGCAAGTCGAGCAGCTCGCGGACCAGGGCGGTCGCCTCGTCGAAGATCGCGACCACTTCCTTCGAGCGGTGCGACATCTCCACCACGCCGACGCCGGAGCCCTGATAGTCCGTCAGCTCGTCGGCCAGCCGTTCGAGGACGGGGGTGGGCAGGGTGCAGGGCCCGGCGGAGAAGTTGAACGCGCGGTGGGTCGTGGTGGCCATGGGCGGATCGTACCTCGCGCGGCGTCGGGCGGCGGCGAAGCGCGTTAGCCTCTGGGCATGCACCTCAAGGTTGGGCCGTTCGTGTATCGCGTGGTGTTCGTCGAGGGCTTCATCGAGCACGACGGGGCGGAGTGCCTGGGGCTCTGCGACCACGAACGGCACGAGATCACGATCTCGCGATCGGTCAGCGAGGCTCAGCAGATCCAGGTGATCGGGCACGAGTACATGGAGGCGTGGGTGTACCACTTCGGGGCCGACCTGGCGGACGACGCCGCCCAGAAGGAGCGGTGGTGCGACCTGTTCGGGGCGGCGATGACGCAGTTCGTGATGGACCTGGTGCGGACGATGCGCGAGGCCGGGGCGAGCGACGCTTGGACCGAGCCCGAGGCCGAAGCAGGCCCACCCGCCGCGGCGACCGGCCAAGCCCCGCCGACGCGCCGCGCGGACGTCTCGACCAAGCCGCACCGCGCGACGGACTCACCGGAGTCGCCGGCCAGGCAGGACGTGGAGGCAAGGCTCCGCGCCGAGGTGATAGCCGCCTTACGCCGGGCCGGGGACGACCACGGCGGGTGATCGCCAATGGCGACGGCCTAACGGGTGAAGGGCTTCTTGCTCTGCCCGCGCTTCTTGGCGGCCTTGCGGGCGGGGGGCGACTGGCCGAGCCGCATCGCTCGCACGCCGCGGCTCACCTCGTCGGCGAAGACGGCCTGGATCAGTTCGCCCTGCCGCTCGGGCGGCGTGTCGAGAAAGAGCCGGATCGCGGCCGCGAGGATGAGGCCTTTCTGCTTGCCGTGGCCGAAGATCGCGCTGACGCGGTCGAACTCGTCGGCGAGGTCGGCGGGGATGGCGAGGTTGATGGTTCGCTTGTCGCTCATGCCCACAGGGTCGCGTCCCGAGCGACCGCGTCAAGGCACTTGATGAGGTGATTTCATTGTGATATCATATCACAATGATTGACCGGGACCGAGATCTGATCCGCGTCGTCAACCGGCTGCCGCGTGACGTCCGCGATTTCGGCGACGAGTCGGACGAGCCGGTGGACGAGGCCCTGGTGTCGGAGGTCAGTCGCGCGAGCCGGACGACCGCCCAGCAGGTGCTGATCACGTCGTTGGAGCGCCTGTGGGACCTGCGGCGATCCGAGTGGGATTGAGGGCCTTGCCGGGCGGGAGACGTCGGTGGGCCGACGGCTCGACTCGCTGGCGACATCGGTCCGAAGCATATCGGGGCGATGCGTGTTCGAGCGATGCGTGATGGAGCAACGCCGTGGGCTCGACGCCTATAGCGTCCTGCATCGATGTTTGCCGTCATGCCTGCGAAAGCAGGCACCCACGCTTCCGATTCACAAAAATGGTGATCAGGGACGTGGACCCCAGCCTGCGCTGGGGTGACAATTATTCATGCAACAAGCTCTATAGCTTCATCCGCTTGAAGATCGGCTCGGGGACCAGGCAGATGACCGTCATGATCCAGCGCCAGAACCACGGCAGATAGACCGTGTTCTGCCGACGATCGACGGCCCGCAGGACCCCCCGGGCGATCGTCTCCGGCGAGGCCCACAGCGGGCCCTTCGGGAAGTCGGCGGTCATCGGCGTGTCGACGAACCCAGGCCTGACGGTCACGACGTGCACGCCGGCCTTGGCCAGCCGCTGACGAAGGCCCTGCGTGAACGCGGTGACGGCCGCCTTGGCCGAGCCGTAGACGTAGTTCGACGCCCGGCCGCGATCGCCGGCGACCGAGCTGATCACCGCGATCGTCCCGCCGCCCTGCGCCGCCATCCGCTCGGCCAGCGGCGTGAGCAGCGAGATCACGCTCGTGGCGTTGACGTCGAACGCCCGGCGGGCGAGCTCGGCGTCGGCTTCGCAGGCCGACTGATCGGGCAGCGTGCCGTGAGCGATCAGCGCCAGATCGATCGTGCCCAGCGCTTCGACCGCGCCGGCGATGGCTGTGGCGTGGCGATCGGTGTCGAGCACGTCGAGCTCGGCAAAGCCCACCTCGGCCGCGCCGCGCGTCGTCAGGTCGGCCGCGAGGTCGGCGAGGCGGTCGGCGTCACGCGCAACCAGGTAGAGCGTGTCGCCGCGCGCGGCCAGCCGTCGGGCCACGGCCGTGGCGATCGCCGAGTGAGCGCCGATGATCAACGCCTTGCTCATCCCGTGAGCCCCAGGCGATCGGACTGCCGGGACCGAAACACACCGCTCGGGTCGTGGCGTCGGCAGACGGTCATGAACTCCTCCCACCTCGGGTAGCTGCGCTTGAACGTCGCCTCGCTCATCCGCACGTCCTTGGCCAGGTACAGCCGGCCGCCGTGGTCGAGCACGATGGCGTCGAGCTCGTCCAACAGGCCGAACAACGCATCGTCGATCTTGAAGTCGAGCGCGAGGGTGTAGCCGGCCTTGGGGAACGATAACGGGCGGCGGTTGGCCGGGCCGAACTCCTTGAGCACGGCCAGGAAAGAGCCGCGGCGGGACTCGGCGATGCGTCGCAGAATCGTCCGCAGCCCGTCTGGGCCGGCCTCGCGATCGATGACGAACTGGTACTGCGTGAAGCCCCGCTTGCCGTAGAGCCGGTTCCAGTCGGCCACCCCGTCCAGGGGGTAGAAAAACCCGCCGTAGTGGACGCGCCGGCGGCGGACGTCGCCGAGCACGCGCCGGTAATAGAGCGCGTTGAACACACGCACCGACAGCGGGTTGAGCAGCGAGCTCGGCGCATCGATCGGCACGCTCAGCCGCGGCGGCGTGTGCGGCGTCAACGCCCCCTCGGCCGCGTGCTCGCCCGTCATCACCAGCGATCGCCCCAGCGCGTCGCCGGTCGCCAGGCAGTCGATCCAGGCGACCGAGTACGTCGCGTCCGAGGTCCGGTTGAACAGTTCGAGCGTCGCGTCCAGGGACCTGGCCCGGTGCGTCGTCTCGTCGATCATCGCCGACGGGATCGGCTTGAGCCGGATCGTGACGTCGAGGATCACGCCGGTCAGCCCGATCCCGCCGCAGGTGGCGTCGAACAGCTCGGCGTGCTCCGTCGCCGAGCACTCGACCACCGACCCGTCGGCCGTCATCAGCGACAGACGCTCGACGTGGTCGCCCAGGCATCCTTCGCGGTGGTGGTTCTTGCCGTGCACGTCCCCCGCGATCGCCCCGCCGACGGTGACGAACTTCGTGCCCGGCGTCACCGGCAGGAACCAACCGCGCGGCACAACGACCCCGAGGATGTCGTCGAACGACGCGCCGGCTTGGCAACGCAGCCGGCCGCGCTCCGCGTCGAGCTCGAGCAGCCGATCCATCGGCGTCGTGTCCAGCACCCGGTCGGCCAAGGCCGTGTCGCCGTAGCTGCGCCCCAGCCCGTGAGCGATCCCGGCGAAGCCGCCCGACAGCGCGCCCGCCACGTCGCCCCGGCCGCGCACCGGCCGCCGCTGCGCCTCGATCATCGGGTATCGGCCCCAGCCGCTGAGCGTCGTTGTCATCGTCAACGCGGCCTCACGTCGTGTCCTTGAGACAGCCGCCACCGCCTGGCCCCGCTCGCCGTTGGGTCAATCCGCAAGGTGTTCGTCCCCGATGTCCTCGTTCCACAGGTCCGGGCGGTCGGCGATGAACTTCGTCATCAGGTCGATGCACCGGTGGTCGTGCAGCAGGATCAGCTCGACCCCCCGCTCGACGAACAGTTCCTCGGCCCCCATGAAGGTGGTGTTTTCGCCGATCACAACGCGCGGGATGCGAAACAGCAGCGACGTGCCTGTACACATGACACATGGCGACAGGGTCGAGACGAGGGTGAGCGTCGGCCAGTCGCGGCGTCGGCCGGCGTTGCGGATGCAGTCGACCTCGGCGTGGGCGGTGGGGTCGCCCTGCTGGACGCGCTGGTTGTGCCCGCGGGCGACGATCTCGCCGGCCTCGGTGGCGAGGACCGAGCCGATGGGGATGCCGCCCTCGCTAAGTCCTTTCTGGGCCTGTTCGAGCGCGGCGTCGAGGAGGGTGCGGGCGAGGTCGAGGTCCATGCAGCGGCTCATCGATGAGGCCAGGATCGCGACGGACCCGGCGGGAACGCGGAACGGCAGGCCCGCACATCATGCTCACGACGCTTGTGTTCGTCACGTCGCTCGCGCGGCTCGCGAGGAATAAACGCTCGCTTCACCACACGCTCATTTAGCCGGCGCATACTACCGGCCCCGGTGGGGGTGGCCTGCGGAAGCAAGACCCGCCGGTGATCACGGAGGAGAGCTGGAGACAGCACGCCTTAGTTGGCGGGTCGACCGTTGTTGGAGGAGCAACGGTCGATTTTTTTGCGCTCTGCCCGCCAACGAGCCCGCACGCCATCGGCTACCGTCGCCGCGTGATCGGCGTTGCACTTCTGCTGGTCGGCGCGTGGGCCATCGCGGTGGGCGTCGGCGTCGCCCTGCTCGTCCGGGGCCTCCGCCGACCGCCCCGCAAGACCGCCGGCGTCGTCCTCGCCCGCGGCGAGCCCGCCGACCCCAGCGAGATCGACCTCGACGCCCAGACCCTCGACCTCCGCCTCAGCCACGGTCACGCCTCCCCCGGCTGGTGGATCGCCGGCCGCAACCCCGCCGGCCCCCTCGTCGTCGTCTGCCACGGCTTCGGCGACTCCCGATACGGCGCCATGGCCCACTGGGCCCCCCGCGTGCTGCCCTTTGCCCACGCCGTCGCCGTCTACGACAACCGCGGCCAGGGCGACAGCACCGCCCCCGATGCCGACGGCTCTCTCGGTGAGGCCGACGACCTGGTCGCCGTCCTCGGCCAGCTCCTCGCCGCCCGCCCCGACGCGGCCGACCGAGGCGTCGTCCTCTATGGCTACTCCCTGGGCGCCAACACCGCCCTCCGCGCCGCCGCCACCCTCGGCCAAGCCCCCGACATGGCCACACCCCGCCCCCTCACCGGCCTCATCCTCGACAGCCCCTACCGCCGATGGGACGGCCCCGTCCGCCAAGTCTTCCGCCAACACCGCTGGCCCCGCTGGCCCATCGTCCCCCTCGCCGGCCTGGTCCTCCGCATGCGCTCCCGCTGGCAGGACACCGCCGACGTCGCCGCCCACCTGCCATCCGACCTGCCGGTGCTCGTCGTCTCCACCGCCGGCGACGAGCTCGTCGACCCCGCCGACCCGGCCGCCATCGCCAACGCCGCCCGACAGGCCGGCTGCGACGTCGAGCTGCTCGCCCTGCCGCACGGCCCGCACCTTTCCGCCTACGAGCTCGACGAGGAGGCGTACGCTCAAGCCCTGAGCCGGCTGTTCGATCGAGCCGCGACGCCGAAGGCATCCGCATGAGCATCACGGTCAAACGCATCTACGAGCCGGCCGCCGATACCGACGGCGTCCGCGTCCTCGTCGATCGCGTCTGGCCGCGCGGCGTTAGCAAAGACGCAGCCGACATCGTCGCCTGGTGCAAGGACGTCGCGCCCAGCACCCAGCTGCGCCAATGGTTCGCCCACGACCCCGCCAAGTGGCCCGAGTTCGTCGCCCGTTACCACGCCGAGCTCGACGCCCACCCCGACGCCGTCGCCGAGCTGCTCGCCCACGCCCCGAAGCAGGGCACCCTCACGCTCGTCTACTCGGCCAAGGACGAACAACACAACCAAGCCGTCGCGCTGCGCGATTATCTCGATCACCACGCCGAGTGAGATCTCAGCGACGGGTAGCCACTCCTTAGCTGCGACGCTACGCGTCGCTGAAAGACGGTCAAACGTCTCCGTGGTTCCTTCAGCGACGCGTAGCGTCGCAGCTACGAGAAAGCGTCAACCTCGAAGGGTCACCCTCGGTACCCTGCCCGGCATGACCCCCGCCGAACTCGCCGCCACGATCGACCACACCCTGCTCAAGCCCGAGGCCACGGCCGACGACGTCAAGCAGATCGTCCACGAGGCCGTCGAGCACGGCTTCGCGTCGGTCTGCGTCAACGGCTGCTGGATCCACGCCGTCGCACCGGCCCTGCGCGGCACGGGGGTCAAGGCCTGCGGCGTCGCCGGGTTCCCGCTGGGGGCCATGAAGTCGACCGTCAAGGCCATCGAGGCCACCAGCCTGGTCAAGGACGGGGCCCACGAGGTCGACTTCGTCGCCCACCTGCCGACGCTCATGGCCGCCGACGCCGACGCCGCGCGTGAGCAGTTCCTCGAGGTCACCCGCGGCTGCCGGGCGGCGCTGCGCGAGTGCGTCGTCAAGGTGATCATCGAGTCGGCCGCGCTCATGGCCGGCGTCAGCGAAGCGACCTACGAGAAACGCATCGCCGCCGCGTGCGCCGCCGCCACGCAGTCCGGCTGCGACTTCGTCAAGACCTCCACCGGCTTCCACCCCGCCGGCGGCGCGACCGTCGAAGCGGTCAAGCTCATGCGCAAGCACGCCCCGACGATCAAAGTCAAAGCCTCGGGCGGCATCCGCACTCGAGACGATGCCATGAAAATGCTCGACGCGGGGGCGGACCGCCTGGGCTGCTCGGCGGGCGTGGCGATCGTCTCGGGCGGGGCGGGGGTGGAAGGGTATTGATTCAACACAGAGGGCCACGAGAGGGCCACAGAGGTTGAGATGTTTGCAGATCAGAACTGGGACCCAATTCAACAGATCGTTGACCATCTGTGTGGCCATATCGATGGCGTCGCGGGTCAAGTTGAACAGCTGAACCGTATCCAGCGAGACTTCATCTACGTCTACGACTTTGTCGTTGCGATGAACGACGGCGGTATCTGCTCTTACTACTTCAACAGCTATGGCGACAATGCATGGGCGGCTGTTCTGGCTCTGAGAATGATCGGGGCTAACCAAGCGGCGGACCTGCTTCTCAGCTCATTTGCCGTGTTTCCCAATAACGATCCTCCTAAGAGTCGCGAGCAACGAGAGAAGCTCGTTGCTGAGCTCCCAGATGATCAAACTGTGTTCCTAGAAGAAGTCGATGATCAATACGAGCGAGGACCATTTGCTGAGCTTGAAGGTTCGCTGCGAAGCTATGTCGAGCAAAACAAGAATGAGCTACTCAGTTAGCTAACCTCTGTGGCCCTCTCGTGGCCCTCTGTGTTGAATCCCCATGACGAACCCAACACGCCCCGCCGTCCACCCCATCGCGCTCCCCGGCGTCACTATCGCGCCGAACGAGAATCTCACCGTCCTCGCCGGCCCCTGCGTCGCCGAGTCGTACGAGCTGTGCATCGCGATCGGCTCGGCCGTCAAAGCGCGCTGCGACGCGCTCGGCCTCGGCTACGTCTTCAAGGCCAGCTACGACAAGGCCAACCGCTCGTCGGCCGGGTCGGCCCGCGGCCCCGGGGTCGAAGAAGGCCTGGCGATGATCGTCGCCGTCGGGCGCGAGCTGAGCGTGCCGGTGACGACCGACATCCACCTGCCCGAGCAGGCCGCGATGGCCGCCGACGCCGGCGTCGATCTCTTGCAAGTCCCGGCGTTCCTCTGCCGGCAGACCGACCTGCTCGTCGCCTGCGGGCAGACCGGCAGGGCCGTCAACATCAAGAAGGGCCAGTTCATGAGCCCCGCCGAGATGGCGACGGCCGTCGAAAAAGTGCGTCAAGCATCCCCGAGCGCCCAGCGCCTAGCGCCTAGCGCCTCTCCCGTCATGCTCACCGAGCGCGGCACCTTCTTCGGCTACCACCGGCTGGTCAACGACTTCGTCGGGCTCGGCGACCTCATGGACCTCGGCTGCCCGGTCTGCTTCGACGTCACCCACTCGACCCAGCTCCCCGGGGCCGGGGCCGGCGGCGAAACGGTCGTCTCGGGCGGTCGGCCCGAGCGGGCGCCGATGCTGGCCCGGGCGGCCGTGGCGGCGGGCGTCGACGCGGTGTTCATCGAGACCCACCCCGACCCCGCCCGGGCCCTGTCAGACGGCGCGACCATGCTGCGACTTGACGACACGCTCGCCCTGCTGGGCGAATTGGCCAAGCTGCGGGCCGCGATCGCCGATTCTGCGGGCTGAGGGCGAACCTTTCCCGGCGGTGAGGCGTCCAAGCGGGGGTGGCCGTCATATGATGGCCCGGCCGGGCACGGACAAGGAGCACGCGATGGCGTCGATCGAACGGGCAATCGGACGGGCACGACGACGGATGCTGATGCAGCGGTGGCTGGACCGGCTGGCGTGGGCGCTGGCGGCGGGGCTGGGGGCGGCGTTGCTTGCCCTGCTGGCCGACCGGCTGATGGCCGTCCCGGTGCCGGTCGCGGCCTACGGGGTCATCGGCGGGCTGGCCGTGCTCATCGCCCTGATCGCCGGCTACGTCGGCCGCCCGGGCGAGCAGGACGCCGCCGTGCGCATCGACGCCGGGCTGGGGCTCAAGGATCGCCTCGGCACGGCCCTGTACCTGCAACAGTCCAAGGCCGACCACCCGATGGCCCAATCGGTCGTGCGAGACGCCGAGCAAGCGGCGACCTCGGCCGTCGTCAGCCGCGCCACGCCGATCGGCGTCGGGCGGTCGTGGTGGGTGCCGGTCGGGCTGGGGGCCGTCTTCGCGGCCGTGTGGTTCGTGCCGCCGATGGACCTGCTGGCGATCGACCAGCAGCGCCAGGCCGCGGCCGAGGAAGAGCAGCGCGCCGAAGAAGCCGAGCGACGCATCGTCAACGCCCAGGCGCTGGTCAAGCAGATGGACACGCAGGAGGGCGAGCTCAACGAGGCCGACCCGACCGACCTGTTCACCGAGCTCGCCTCGCTCACCCGTCGCGACCTCAGCAACCCCGACGTCAAGCGCAAGACCCTCGAGCAGCTCGACAGCGTGCAGGACCGGCTCAAGCAGGCCGCCGACGCCAAGGAGCAGGAGTTCAAGACCCTCCAGAACCAGATGAGCCAGATCGACGCCGGCCGGCCCGGCCCCGCCGACCGCTTCGCCGACGCCATGCGCCGCGGCGACTTCGAGGCCGCCCAGCGCGAACTCCAGCAGATCGCCGATCGCTTCGAGCAGATGACCGACGAGGAGAAAGCCGCCGCCGCCCAGCAGCTGCAGCAGATGGCCACCCAGATGCAGTCCTTCGCCCAGCAGCAGGCCGCCGCCGCTCAGCAGACCCAGCAGAACATCCAGCAGCAGCTCGCCAACCAGGGCCTCAGCCAGCAGCAAATCAACCAGCTCCAGCAGCAGGGCTTCAACCAGCAGGCCGTGCAGCAAGCCCTCCAGCAGCAGTACCAGCAGCAGGGCATGAGCCCCCAGCAGGCCCAGCAACAAGCCCAACAAGCTGCTCAACAGCAGCAGCAGGCCCAGTCCCAGCAGCAGCAGTCGCAGAACCAGCAACAGCTCGGCCAGTCGCTCCAGCAGATGAGCCAGGCCATGCAGCAAGGCCAGAGTCAGCAGAGCCAACAGGCCCAGCAGCAGCAAAGCCAGCAACAACAACAGCAACAACAACAAGGCGGCCAGCAGAACCAGCAGATGAGCCAGCAGCAGGCCGCCGGCCAGTGCCAGTCCAGCTCGTTCTCCGGTCAGCAGGCGCTGCAGCAGATGCAGTCGATGCAGAACCAGCTCAACCAGATGCAGCTCGCCCAGCAGCAGCTCCAGCAAGCCCAGCAGCAGATGGGCCAGCAGAGCCCCCAGGGCCAACAGCAGCCCGGACAACAAGGCGGCCAGCCCGGCCAGGGCACCGGCGCCGGCCAGCAGGCCCAGGGCGGCGGCCAAGGCGGTCAACAGGCCGGCACCGGCGAAGGCGGTAACCCGCTCGGCGCAACCCGCCCCGGCTACAACCCCAACAGCTACGTCTCCGAGGACTACCAGGACCGCCAGGGCCGGCTGATCGCCTCGTGGATGGAGAAAGGCGAGAACGCCGCCGGCGAGTCGACCGTCGAGTTCGACCAGGCCGTCAGCTCCGCCGTCGACGACGCCGAGCGCGCCGTCACCGACGACCGCGTCCCCCGTCGCTACCACGAAGCCATCCGCCACTACTTCCAGCAGCTCCCCGACGCCGCCGAAGACACCCGCCGCGCCCCCCGCGCACCCGGCGGCTGATCACCGGCCGATCCCCGAGGGCGTCGGCGACGTGCACGGCCCCTCGCCCCTTCGCACTCGCTCCGCCGCGTTCTCGCCATCCCTCTCCGCTTCGACCATCCCGACCTCCTCTGGCTCCTGCTGCTGGCGATCCCCATCGCCTGGCTCGGCTGGCGATGGCTCAACGCCCTCGAACCCGCTCGCCGCTACGTCGCCATCGCCCTGCGGCTCGCCGTGCTCGTCGTCGTCGTCCTCATGCTCGCCGGCGTCCAGGCCGTCCGCACCCACGAGGACCTGACCGTCATCGCCGTGGTCGACGAGTCCGAGTCCGTCCGACGCTTCGTCAACCCCGCCGCCCTCGACCCCGAGAACCAGCCCGAAACCGTCCGCGACTGGGTCCGCTCCTACCTCCGCCAGGCCTCCGCCGACCGCCGCCAGGACGACCGCTTCGCCGTCGTCACCTACGACGGCCGCCCCACCGTCCGAGGCCTGCCCGCCAACACCACCGACTTCGACGCCGCCGCCAACGTCACCGCCCGCGACGGCACCAACTCCGCCGACGGCATCCGCACCGCCATGGCCCTGCCCCCCGGCCAGTCGTCGGCCCGCATGGTCCTCGTCTCCGACGGCAACGACACCGACGGCGACCTCATCGCCGCCGCACGCGAGGCCGCCGCCGCCGGCATGACCATCGACGTCCTCCCCCTCGACTACCGCGTCGACCGCGAAGTCCTCGTCGAGGGCGTCTACGCCCCCGCCAACGCTCGCGAAGGCCAGACCGCCGCCGTCCGCATCCCCCTCCGCGCCACCCGACCCGCCACCGGCCTGCTCCAGCTGCTCCACGACGGCGAGGTCGTCGACCTCAACGGCCAACGCTCCGGCACCGGCATGCCCGTCCGCGAGACCGACTGGACCCTCGAGTCCGCCAACGACCCCGACGCCCCCGACAACCCCGCCGGCCGATACGTCGCCGTCAAACTCCTCAACGTCCCCCTCGCCTACACCGGCGTCAACCGCTTCGAGGCCGTCTTCGAGCCCGACCCCGGCCAGGACGCCCAGCCCGCCAACAACCGCGGCCAGGCCTTCACCGTCGTCCAGGGCAAGGGACGCATCCTCCTCGTCGACGGCGTCGGCTCAGACCCCGGCCAGATCCTCCCCCAGGCCCTCGCCTCACACGACATCGCCGTCGACGTCGTCCCCGCCTTCGGCCTGCCCCGACGGCTCACCGACCTCCAGCGATACGACGCCGTCATCCTCCACAACGTCCCCGCCGACCAGGTCAACGGCCCTCAGCAACGCAACCTCGTCAAGTACGTCCACGACCTCGGCGGCGGCTTCGCCATGATCGGCGGCACCGACGGCTTCGGCGCCGGCGCCTGGACCAACACCCCCATCGACAAGACCGTCCTGCCCGTCACCTGCCAGATCCCCTCCCAGACCATCCTCCCCTCCGGCGCCCTCGTCATCGTCATCGACCGCTCCGGCTCCATGTCCTCCACCGTCGCCGGCACCTCCAAGACCCAGCAGGAAGTCGCCGCCGAGGCCGCCCTGCTCGCCCTCGCCACCCTCTACCCCCAGGACCTCGTCGGCGTCGTCGCCTTCGACTCCTCGGCCAAGCTCATCGTCGACGTCGGCCCCAACAACGCCCCCGGCTCCGTCGCCACCAAAGTCCACGCCATCCAACCCGGCGGCGGCACCAACATCTACTCCGGCCTGCAGATGGCCTACGACCGCCTCGCCCCCCTCACCGTCCAGGACGCCGCGATCAAGCACATGATCCTCCTGACCGACGGCAACTCCACCTCCGGCAACTACGCCCGCCTCGTCGCCCAGATGCGCGCCGCCGGCATCTCCCTCTCCACCATCGGCGTCGGCGACGGACACGACCAGGGCCTGCTCAATCAGCTCGCCCAGATGGGCGGCGGCCAGTACCACCCGGTCCAGAACCCCAACAACCTCCCCCAGGTCTTCATCAAAGAAGCCAAGACCATCCGCAAGAACCTCATCAAAGAGGTCCCCTTCACCCCCATCGTCGTCAACGACGGCTCGCCCATCACCGCCAGCATCGGCGCCGTCCCCGAACTCCGCGGCTACGTCCTGACCGGCCGTCGCGACGACCCCCGCGTCTACGTCCCCATCGTCGGCCCCGAGGACGAGCCCATCTTCGCCCACTGGCAGGTCGGCCTCGGCCGCGCCGCCGCCTTCACCTCCGACGCCACCAACAAGTGGGCCGTCGACTGGCTGCAATGGGGCGGCTACTCCGACTTCTGGGCACGCACCGTCCGGCAGATCGCCAAGCCCCCCGAAGCCCGCGACCTCGACCTCGCCGCCACCATCGACGGCGGCCGACTCCAGGTCCGTCTCGACGCCGCCGGCGCCGACGAATCCGCAGACACCCCGCGACGAGGCCCCGTCGGCGGGAACTTCGGCAACTTCATGGACGTCCAGGGCACCGTCATCACCCCCGACGGCGACACCCGGCCCGTCACCCTCGAGCAGACCGGCCCCGGCCTCTACGAGGTCGCCGACGCCGCCGACCTCCCCGGCAACTACATCGTCTCCCTCATGGTCACCCGCCCCGACGGCTCCCGCTCCACCGTCGTCACCGGCGCCTCACGACCCGCCGGCGAAGAGCTCCGCCGATTCGCCTCCGACCGCGCCACCCTCCAGCGCGTCGCCGACATCACCGGCGGCCGACTCCTCGACCCCGCCAACCCCGATGCCGCCACCCTCTTCGACCGCGCCGGCGTCACCGAGTCCCGCTCCATCCGACCCCTCTGGCGGCCCCTGCTCTGGCTGCTCATCGGCCTGATCATGCTCGACGTCGCCAACCGCCGCATCGCCTGGGACGCCCAGGCCATCGCCCGCGCCACGACCGCCAAGGCCGCCGCCGTCGGCACCGCCCTCAAGCCAAACAAGGTCGAAACCGCCGCCACGAACACCGGCGCCCTCAAAGCCGCCCGACAACGCGCCGCTCAAGCCGCCACCAACAACGGCGACACCCCCACCCCGGCCCAAGCCAACGGGAGGCGCAGCGCCCCGTTGGGTCCAGATCAATCGCCCAATCGCGAAATCGCCAAATCACCCAATAAAAAACAGAAGTTCGAAGCCGGCCCCACCGCCACCGCGTCCGACAACTTTGCCGACGCCGTCGGCGGCGCCAGCGAAAACCCAGGCAACGCCCGCCTCGCCGCCATGGCCACCGCCAGCAAGTCCGACAAGGTCGCCCAGCAAGAACAGTCCGGCATGTCCCGCCTCCTCGCCGCCAAACGCGCCGCCGCCCAAAAACTCCGCGAGGAGGGCAAGTCGTGAATCAGGCCGTTTTGAAACCGCAGATGAACGCGGATGAACGCAGATACCGATGGTTCGGCGTGTATCAGCGTGGCGCAGCTTGGTCCCTATTCATAGGCATCGGCTGCTTTGCCGGTGTTGCGTTTGGTCTCTTTGCCTGGTTTGTGCCACTTCAAGGCGGCCTTGCAAAAGACTCCATCCTCGGCCTGATAGCCGTCCCGCTGTTTTGCGGTCTGTTGGGTGCACTACTCGGTTTTGTGCTCGCTCACTACACCTTCCGCCTCGCCGCTTATCTGCGTTCATCCGCGTTCATCTGCGGTTCCCAAAACGAACAACCAACCACCCCGAGCTAACCCATGGCCCAACCCACCGAAACGCAATCCGAACAGGCCGTCCTCCAACAAGCCGACGCCTTCCGCCAGGCCTACGCCGACGTCAAGGAGCAGATCGGCAAGATGATCGTCGGCCACGAGGACATCGTCGACGGCGTCCTCACCTGCCTCTTTGTCGGCGGCCACTGCCTGCTCGAAGGCGTGCCCGGCCTGGGCAAGACCCTGCTCATCCGCTCGCTCTCCGAAGCGCTCTCGCTCAACTTCTCCCGCGTGCAGTTCACCCCCGACCTCATGCCCGCCGACATCACCGGCACCACCATCGTCGTCGAACAGAAGAACGACGACGGCACCGTCAACCGCGTCTTCCAGTTCCAGAAGGGCCCGCTCTTCGGCCAGATCATCCTCGCCGACGAGATCAACCGCGCCACCCCCAAGACCCAGTCGGCCATGCTCGAGGCCATGCAGGAAAAGTCCGTCACCGTCGGCGGCACGACCTACCCGATGAGCAAGCCCTTCTTCGTCATGGCCACGCAGAACCCCATCGAGCAGGAGGGCACGTACCCCCTGCCCGAGGCCCAGCTCGACCGCTTCTTCTTCAAGCTCGACGTCGGCTACTCGACCCGTGACGAGCTGCACGAGATCGTCAACCGCACCACCATGGCCGAGGAACCCAAGATCGAGCCCGTGCTCGACGCCGAGAAGATCGTCGGGTTCCAGAAGGTCCTGCGTCAGGTCATCATCGCCCCGCACGTGCAGGACTTCGCGATCCGCTCGGTGCTGGCGACGCACCCCGAGGGCGAGTTCGCGACATCGCTCGCTAAGCAGTTCCTGCGGATGGGCGCGAGCCCGCGTGCCGTGCAGTCGCTGGTGCTCGGCGGCAAGCTGCGGGCCATGCTCGACGGCCGAGCGCACGTCAGCGTCGACGACATCAAGCACGTCATGCTCCCGGCGCTGCGCCACCGCGTCCTGATGAACTTCGAGGGCCAGGCCGAGGGCGTGACGGCCGACATGGTCGTGAACGACATCCACGACAGCCTGCCGGTCGAGGCCAGCATGCCGGCGATGGCGGGGGTTTCCTGATATCGCGGAGGGCGCGGAGGCGCGAAGGCGCGGAGAACTGAGTGATGATGAGGCACGACGACATCCCGGTGGAGTTAAACGACCTGGCCGAGCGAGTGATCGGCTCGGCGATTCAGGTGCATCGCGAACTTGGGCCGGGGTTTGCCGAGAAGACCTATCACCGGGCGCTGATGATCCAGCTTGAGGAAGACGGCATCGAGTTCGCGTCCGAGGTGCCAGTGGAGCTGACTTATCACGATCGCGGGATCGGCGATGGCAGGATCGACCTGCTGATCGACGACCGGCTCGTCGTCGAACTTAAGGCCGCCGAAGCCAACCCAGACAAGTATCGCCGCCAAGCCGTCTGCTACCTCAAAGCGACCGGCTTACAACTCGCACTCGTCATGAACTTCGAGGCCGACACCATCAAGCAAGGCCTGGCCCGAGTTGTCAACACAAACTCATCTCCGCGCCTCCGCGCCTCCGCCCCCTCCGCGATTCCTGTCTCACCCGCACCCCATGCCTGAAACCGCCACCCCCACCCGCGAGCTGCTCACCGGCGAGTTCATGAAGAAGCTCGATCGGCTGGATGTCATCTCGCGCAAGATGCTCCGCGGCAAGCTGCAGGGCGAGCGGCGGTCCAAGAAGAAGGGCCAGTCCGTCGAGTTTGCGGACTACCGCAACTACGTCGTCGGCGACGACCTGCGCTTCATCGACTGGAACCTCTACGCCCGGCTGGACAAGCTGTTCCTCCGCCTGTTCATGGAGGAAGAGGACCTGTCCGTGGCCGTGGCGGTCGACGTCTCGGGCAGCATGGACTACGGCGACCCCAACAAGCTGCTCTACGCCAAGCGGCTGACCGCGGCCCTGGGGTACATCGCGCTCACGCACTACAACCGGCTGTCGGTCTACGCCTTCGCCGACGGCGTCACCGACTCGATCGCCGGCCTGCGTGGGCGTCGGCCGGTCACGCGGCTGCTGGGTTTTCTGGACGACCAGCGCGTCGAGCGCGACGCGGCCGGCCACACCCCCGGCGGGAACCTCGAGGCCGTGTGCAAGCGCATCGCCCTGCTGCAACGCCAGCCGGGCATCGTGATCCTCGTTAGCGACTTCTTCGACAAGGGCGACATCAACAACGCCGTGCGCTACCTCGCCTCGGATCGGCACGACACGTACGCGATCCAGGTGCTCAGCCCGCAGGAGGTCGACCCCGCCAAGGGCGAGATTGTTGGCGACCTACGGCTGACCGACATCGAGGACGGCGACGTCGCCGAGGTGTCGATGTCGGCCGCGCTGATCAAGCGGTACAAGGCCAACCTGCAGGCCTATTGCAACCACGTCCGCGACGAATGCGTCCGCCGCGGCGTCGCGCACATGATCACCGAGACCGAGGTCCCGTTCGAGACGGTCGTGCTGAAGTACCTGCGCGAGAGGGGGCTGCTGGGATGACTTCCGTTAGTGAGTTAACGCCAAGACGCCAAGAGGCCAAGACGCCAAGGGGGTCACTAGCTTATTGGATTGCTCGTGTATGTGTAATGGCGTGCGCACTGCCTTTTCTGGGAGTGCTGATCCTCGAACTGGGCTTAGGGCTCGCATCCTGGCCCGTCTCGTGGATCGGTGAAGACTCGGCATCGACGGCATTCTGGGCTGTAGTCATTCGTGCCGCGATCATGATCTCTCTGATGCTGATATTCGTTGGCTTCTGGAGCATTCTCACGCTTCGTGATATGAGCAGAATGCTTGCCGTACATCGCGCTTCACAAATCAAACCGAACCAGGAGGTCGGGATTGAGACTTGATCAACGAGTCTTGGCGTCTTGGCGTCTTGGCGTCTTGGCGTTCACCACCAGCCCAACCCCGGAGGCCGAGTGAGCTTCCTAGCCCCCCTGGTCGGCGCGATCGCGGCGGCGGTGGTGATCCCGTCGCTGGTGGCGCTGTACTTCCTGAAGCTGCGTCGGCGGCGGATGGAGGTGCCGTCGACGCTGCTGTGGAAGAAGGCGATCCAGGACATGCAGGTCAACTCGCCGTTTCAGCGGCTGCGCAAGAGCCTGCTGCTGCTGCTGCAATTGCTGATCCTGGCGGCGTTGCTGTTTGCGCTGGCTCGGCCGACGCTGTTCTGGGACGCGACGCCGGGGGCGCGGGCGGTGATCGTGATCGACCGCTCGGGCTCGATGTCGGCGACGGACGGCCCGGGCGGCGGGGCACGGTTGGACGAGGCGAAGCGGTTGGCCGAGGGGGTGGTCGACGCGTTGAGCGCCGACGGCGCCGGGCAGGCGATGGTGGTGAGCTTCGCCGAGGCCGCGCGGGTCGAGCAGCCGATGACCGGCGACGTCGGCCGGTTGCGCGACGCGATCCGCTCGATCGAGCCGACCGACCAGCGCAGCCGGCTGAACGAGGCGTTGCGGCTGGTCGAGCCGTTCGCGCAAGAGGCGGCCGCGGGCGGCGACGGCGGGCTGGTCGTGCACGTCATCTCCGACGGCCGGGTCCGGGCCGCCGAGACCGAGGCCAGCGCCGCGGTACTGCCCGACGCGCAGGTGCAGTTCGTCCAGGTGGTCGACGACGGCACCGTGATCGACAACGTCGGGATCGTCGGCTTCTCGGCCCGCCGGGACTTCGACAAGCCGCAGATCGTGCAGGCCTTCGCCCGCGTCGCCAATTACGGGCCCGAGCAGGTGGAGACGACGGTGGAGCTGCGCGTCGCGGGCAACCTGATGCGCGTCGAGCCGATCACCCTGCCACCGGCGTCGGCCGCCGGCCCGGGCGAGCGGAGCCTGCAGTTCGACTTCGTCACGCCCGAGTCCGCCCTGCTCGAGTTGGGCGTGACGCACAACGACGCGCTGTCGGCCGACAATCTCGT
>JBCBUE010000040.1:0-29561 GCA_039818285.1 Planctomycetota bacterium
AGTAGACGAGGTTGGTGGGGGCCTCGTAGCCGGGGACGAGGCGCTTGTAGGAGTTGGTGGTGGGGTTAGTGAAGGCGCAGAGGGCGGCGGCGTGCTTGAGGATCCCGCCGATGGCGTAGAGGCCCATCTGGGAGAGGCCGGCGTAGCGCTTGCCGGCGAAGAGGGGTTTTTCGTCTTTCCAGAGGGAGAAGTGCGTGTGCATGCCCGAGCCGTTGTCCTTGAAGAGGGGCTTGGGCATGAAGGTCGCGGTCTTGCCGTGTCGGGCGGCGACGTTCTTGACGACGTGCTTGTAGGTCATGCACAGGTCGGCCATGTGCAGGAGCGAGTCGTAGCGGAGGTCGATCTCGCCCTGCCCGCCGGTGGCGACCTCGTGGTGGTGGGTCTCGACGCGGATGTCCATGGACTGCAGGGCGGCGACCATCTCGTTGCGCAGGTCGGTGCCCGAATCGACGGGCGGGCAGGGGAAGTAGCCCTGCTTGAGCTTGACCTGGTTGCCGAGGTTGGGGCCGTGCTGGCGGCCGCGGTTCCACGCGCCTTCTTCGGAGTCGATCTCGTAGCCGGCGTGGTTGACGCCCTGGTCGTACTGGACGCGGTCGAAGACGAAGAACTCGAGCTCGGGGCCGAAGTAGGCGACGTCGGCCAGGCCGGTCTTGAGGAGGTACTCCTCGGCCTTTCGGGCGATGGAGCGGGGGTCGCGGGAGTAGCGCTTCTTGGTGATGGGGTCCTTGATGTCGCAGATGAGGCTGAGGGTGAGTCGCTCGTAGAAGGGGTCGATCCGTCCGGTCTCGGGGACGGGGACGATGAGCATGTCGGACTCGTTGATGGCCTGCCAGCCGCGGATGGACGAGCCGTCGAAGCCGAAGCCCTCGACGAAGGAGTCCTCGGTGAGCTCGGAGGCGGGGAAGGTGAGGTGCTGCCAGGAGCCGGGGAAGTCCATGAAGCGGCAGTCGATGAACTCGACTTCCTGCTGGCGGACGAGGGAGAGGATCTCGATGGGGGTCATGCGGAGGCTCGGTGGTTGGGCGTGTCGATCAGCCCCTCGGGGTAGCGATGCTCGGGTGTGTAACCGATGACCTCTCGGCTGGGTTGCAGGTCGTACTTGGGGTCGTTGGGGTCTTGCGGAGCACTCATGGCGTAGAGCACGTGGAAACCCGACCAGTCGGCGGTGACGGCGGCGGTGAAGAATCGTTGAGCGTCGTGCCGCGACAGATAGGCGTCTTGCTCCTTGGCCTCTTCGATCCAGTGGCGATTCCGTGGACGCGTCATGAACCATCCGATCCGCACGGCGATGACATCGACGCCATACTTCTGATGAAACATAGCGCCGGCGTGCTCGGCGAAGACCTTGGTGAGTCCGTACCAATTGCGAGCGCCCTGGCTATCGAGGTGGGGGCGGTGAGGGCGTCGGTCGAAGAGCGTGGCCTGGACGGAGGAGGCGAGGATGATGCGCCGGACGCCTTGGTCCACCGCGGCATGAAGGACGTTGTGCAGTCCGATGATGTTGGGGCCGACGAGCTGGTTACCTAGGTCGGCGTTGGTCATGGGGTTGGCGGCGAGGTGGATCAGCGCGTCGTGGCCTTCGATGGCGGCGTGGACCGCGTTGGGGTCGGTGAGGTCGCCGTAGCGGGTCGGGCAGGGATTCGGGCGGCCTTGATCGGGCGGGCCGGCGTCGAAGCCGTGAACGTCGAGCTTGGCGTCGAGGAGAGAGGGGACGATCGATCGGCCGATCTTTCCTGAGGAACCAGTCACGAGCACGCGTTGGATTGCTTCGTGGGGCATGGCCGGAGTTTAGCAGCGGTCTTAGCGGACCTAGCGGGCGCGGATCAACCGGACCGAGCGATTGGCCGATGGGAGTTTTGGTTCTTTTCTGTGTTTCAACTCGTGTCGGAGTCGGGTTCCATGAGGCGTCGAGCGGTGCGGCCGTCGGTGCGTCGGCGGCGAGCGAGAAATCGGTACGCGGGGTCGACGTGCCTCCGATCCGAGGCTCCGCCGGCCGGCGGGGCGGACCTCGACGAGCAGGAGCGGCTGGCTTGGCTGGGCGAGGCTCAGCGGATGCTGGAAGTCGCGGCCCGGCTCACGGCCGATGCGCACGAGCTGGTGGTGCAGCTGCGGGACGAGCCGCGGGTGGCGGTCGAGGCGGCCAAGCCCGAGGCGATGGAGGTGGATGTCGTTGCCCGCATTGGCCCGGCAGGTCAGACGCCAAAGCCGGTCGAGCGTCGCGCCGCCTAGGGTCGCGCGCTATTCTTCGCGGCCGAACTTGCGGTGCCGCCCGGCGTAGTCGGCCAGCGCGTCGTGCAGTTCGGCGACGCCGAAGTCGGGCCAGCAGCAGTTGGCGACGTGGATCTCGGCGTAGGAGACCTGCCAGAGCAGGTAGTTGGAGAGGCGCTGCTCGCCGGCGGTGCGGATGAGCAGGTCGGGGTCGGGCAGGCCCACGGTGTAGAGGTGGTCGGCGACGGTGTCGGCGGTGATGGCGTCGGGGTCCAGCGAGCCGTCGCGGGCCTTGGCGGCGATGGCGCGGACGGCGTCGGTGATCTCGGTGCGGGCACCGTAGTTGATGGCGAGGACGAGGGTCAGGCCGAGGTTGTCGGCGGTCGCCTCGGTGACGCGGTCGAGGTGGTCGAGCACGTCGCGGGGCAGGCCTTCGCGGCGGCCGATCTGTCGGAAGCGCACGTTGTTGTCGAGCATGGTCGGCAGCTCGCTGACCAGGTATTCGACGTAAAGGGCCATCAGCGTGCTGACCTCTTCGGGGGCGCGGGACCAGTTCTCGGTCGAGAACGAGTAGAGCGTGAGGGCGTCGAGCTCGAGGCGGGCGCACTCGGTGACGACGTCGCGGACGGCCTTGGCGCCGGCGCGGTGGCCGTCCGAACGGGTGAGGCCGCGGGAGGTCGCCCATCGGCCGTTGCCGTCCATGATGATGGCGATGTGACGGGGCAGGCGGTCGGGCGGTGCGGGGGCGACGCCGTCGGCCGGCGAGTCAACGGGCGCGGTGGCGGGGGGGGTGGTCGGCATGCGTCGAGCCGGAGGGAGGGACCTGGGTCTGTACGCAAGGTTAGCCGGTGTGGATCACCTGATCTCGGCGGGGGCCGACGCTGATGAGGCGAATCGGCACGCCCACGGCCCGCTCGATGGCGTCGAGGTACCCCCGCGCGGCGGCGGGCAAGTCTTCCAGGCCCGTGACCTCGTCGATGGGCTCGTCGAACCCGGGCAGGGATCGGTAGATCGGCTTGGCGCGGGCGAGGTCGGCGGCGTCGGCGGGGAAGCGGTCGGTGGTGGTTCCGTTGATGTCGTAGGCCGTGGCGAGCTTGAGCTCGGGCAGCCCGGCGAGGACGTCGAGCAGCATGATCGCCAGCTCGGTGGCGCCGGAGACGCGGGCGGCGTAACGCAGGGCGACGAGGTCGATCCAGCCGACGCGGCGGGGCCGACCCGTCGTGGTGCCGTACTCGCGGCCGACCTCGCGGATGCGATGAGCGGTGGCGCCGTCGGCCCCATCGTCGGGCTCGCCGAGCAGCTCGGTCGGCATGGGCCCGCCGCCGACGCGGGTCTGATAGGCCTTGACGACGCCAAGGACGTCGCTGAGGTGATGGCCGGGCACGGCGGTGCCGGTGTGCAGGCCGAGCGACGAGCAGTTGGAGGAAGTGACGAAGGGGAACGTGCCGTGGTCGATGTCGAGCAGGGTGGCGTTGGCGCCCTCGAACAAGAGGCGTCGGCCGGCGTCGAGCTGGGCGTGCAGCAGCGTGGCCGTGTCGGTGACGTGGGGGGTGAGCTCACGCACCGCGGGGTCGAGCGCGTCGACCAGGGCGGCGGCGTCGAAGGGCTCGAACGGCTGGCCGGCGTACTCGGCGAGGGCGGCGAGGGTGGCGTTCTTGATGGGCACGATCCGCTCGAGCCGGGCCCGGAGGCGGGGGGCGTCGGTCAGGTCGCCCATGCGGATGGCGGTGGAGCGCAGGGCCTTGTCGGCGTAGCAGGGACCGATCCCCCGGCCGGTCGTGCCGATGGCTTCGGCGGCCCGATCGTCGCGGTCGGGCAGGGTGATCGCGGCTTCCTGCAGGGCGTCCTGCACCTTGTGATAGGGCATGACGACGTGGGCGCGGTCGGACACGCGGAGGTTGTCGCCGATGGCGACGCCGCGCTCGCGCAGGCCTCGCATCTCGCTGACGAGCTTGTCGGGATCGACGACGACGCCGTTGCCCAGGACGTTGAGCTTGTCGGGGTAGAGGATGCCCGAGGGGATGAGGTGCAGGGCGTAGCGGGTGTCGCCGACCTGGACGGAGTGGCCGGCGTTGGCCCCGCCGTTGTAGCGGACGACGGTGTCGAACTCGGGGGTGAGCAGGTCGACGACCTTGCCCTTGCCCTCGTCGCCCCATTGCAGGCCGACGATCGCGGTGTGGCCGGTCGCCAGGGCGGACGGGCGGAGGGAGGCGGGCACGTCGGGGTGAGCGGTCGACAAGTCGGGGTCTCGGGTGGCCGCCCCGGTGCCGGCGGGGCGTGAGGGGGACGGGACGGGCGGGGCGGGTTCGCCCGGAAAAACTTACGTCCGCGGCCCGGGCAACCGATAAATGCGTTAGCAGTTGAGCATCGGCTCGTCTATCGTATATAGTCCGGGTAAGGGGTGATCGAGCGACTGCTTCCCGTTGAGCAATTCTGGGCCACGCGGCCCCAAGGATCGTTCCGGTTCGTGTCAGTTCCGTGTTGGCTTCGTCGTCTTGGGCGACGGGTCACCCATCATCTTGTGTGAGAAGGTCATGAAATTCAGCGTCGGAGATCACGTCGTTCACCCCAAGCGGGTCGAGTGGGGCGTGGGCACCGTGAGACAGACCAGCCGGGTGGACCACAACGGCGCCGCCGCCCAGCGCGTCACCGTCGATTTCCCCAACGGCGGCCGGAAGGTCATCAACACCGGCGTCGTCCCCCTTGAACTCAAGGAATCGGCGACCGACAACGGCAACGCCGCGGCCTCTCGCCGCCGTTCGCCACGGACGATGCCCGTCTACGACACCATCCCCAGCTCCGGCCACAAGCCCGTCGCCAAGCCCGCGCAGGCCCCCCAGCAGGCCGCCGTCGCCACCGCCTCCCCCGGCGACTCGGCGATCCTCGGCGGCAACCCCAACGACTCCAAGGGCTGGCTTAACGAGCTTGAGACCGGCGACCAGCACGAGCTCTGGGCCCTGCCCGAGGCCCTCTTCGACCCGTTCCTCTCCATCCCCGAGCGCATCAAGCTCACCCTCGAGACCTACAAGTTCTCGACCGAGCCCCGCAGCCTGATCGACTGGGCCATCCACCAGACCGGCCTGTCCGACCCGCTGACGCGCTACACCCGCCAGGAGATGGAACAGGCGTTCCCCCGCTTTGCTCGCAGCCGCGACAAGCACCTCAAGGACCTTGTCCGTCAGCTCAAGCGCGAGGGCCGGCCCGAGCAGGTCAAGCTGGCCCGTCGCAGCGCCGGCTTCCCCGCCGCCCAGTCCGCCTTCGACCGCGCCATGCGCTAACGCTCGGCCAAGCCGGCTACAGCGATAGACTCTCGCCAGCATGCCCGACGTCGCTCAGCAGATCGACGCCCTCCGCGCCGACATCCGCCGACACAACCGGCTGTACTACGTCGACGCCGCGACCGAGATCACCGACCGGCGGTACGACGATCTCGTCAAGCAACTCGAGCGACTCGAGGCCGATCACCCCGAACTCGTCACGCCCGACTCGCCGACGCAGCGCGTCAGCAGCGACCTGACCTCTGGGTTCGAGACCGTCGCGCACGCCGTGCCGATGCTCTCGATCGATAACACCTACGCCCTGAGCGAAGCCGATGCCGAGAATGGCGAGGACACCCTGGCCGACTGGCACGACCGCGTCCTGCGCGGGCTGGGTTGCGAGGCGGGCGACGTGCCGCTGATCCTGGAGGCGAAGATCGACGGCGTCGCGCTCTCCCTGCGGTACGAGCGGGGCCGACTCGCGCGGGCCGTCACGCGCGGCGACGGCGGCAAGGGCGACGACATCACGCCCAACGCGCGCACCATCGAGGCCATCCCGCTGGTGCTCGATACTGCCTGCGAGCCCGTGCCCGATGTCGTCGAGCTGCGTGGCGAGGTGGTCATGCCCAACGACGTGTTCGAGCGGATCAACGCCGACCGCGATGAGGAAGAGCGATACGCCAACCCGCGCAACCTCACCGCCGGCACGCTCAAGCAGAAAGACCCGCGCAAGGTCGCGCGTGGTTTGCGGTTTCTCTGCCACGGCGTCGGCGTGATCGAGGGCGCCGCCTATGAGAGCGAGTCGGCGCTGCTCGCCGCGGCCAAGCGGTGGGGCGTGCCGGCGGCGGGGCACGAGGTCGTCGCCTCGCTCGAAGACGCCGAGCGTTACGTCCGCCAACTGCACGACCGTCGCGACGGGTTGGCGTGGATGATCGACGGCGTCGTCGTCAAGTGCGACCGCTTCGCCGACCGCGACGCCCTGGGCACGACCAGCAAGTTCCCCCGCTGGGCGATCGCCTACAAATACGCCGCCGAGCGCGCGGAGACCACGCTGATCGATGTCGAGTGGCCGGTCGGCAAGAACGGGCGCATCACGCCGCGGGCGATCATGGAGCCCGTCTTCGTCGCCGGCACGACCGTGCGGCACGCGAGCCTGCACAACGTCGGGCAGGTCCGTCGGCTGGACGTGCGGATCGGGGATCGCGTCGTCGTGGAGAAGGCCGGCGAGATCATCCCGCAGATCGTCGAGGTCGCCGACGAGGGCCAGGGCCGCGACGGCAGCGAGCGCAAGATCGTCCCGCCGGACACCTGCCCGGTCTGCGGCACGCCCGTCGAGATCGAGTACGACAGCAAGCGGGTCAACGACATCGATAAGTGGCCCGGCCGGGTCGAGCGTGAGAAGAAGCGGGCCGAGAAGGAGGGCCGCGATCCCGAGCCGATCCCCGAGCCGCCGCCGCTCGGCCCGGACGACGAGTCGGGGCGGTACTGCCCGAACCCCGAGTGTCCGGTGCAACTGCGCGAGCGGATCAAGTGGTTCACCGGGCGCAACCAGATGGACATCGAGGGGCTGGGCGAGAAGTCGGTCGATCAGCTGATGGACGCGGGCCTGATCTCGGGGTTTGCCGACATCTATCGGCTGCACGAGAAGCGCGAGCAGATCGAGGCGCTGGACCGCATGGCCGCCAAGAAGGTTGACAACCTGCTGGCCGGGGTCGAGGACAGCAAGGGGCGTGGCCTGGCACGCGTGCTGGCCGGGCTGGGGATCCGGCAGATCGGCGGCAACGGGTCCAAGCTGCTGGCTCGCCACTTCGGCGACGTCGCCAAGCTGCGCGAGGCCAGCGTCGCGGAGATCGCGGCGATCGATCAGGTCGGCCCGATCACCGCCGAGAGCGTGGCCGCCTTTTTCAAGTCCGACGCCGGCCGCCACGTGATCGAAGACCTCGCCGCGGCCGGCGTCGACCTCACCGAAGACACGCCGTCGGTGGCGGCAACCGACGACAGCTCTTTCGTCGGCAAGACCGTCGTCATCACCGGCACGCTCGACGCCTGGGAACGCAAGCCGCTCACCGAGAAGCTCGAGTCGCTCGGCGCGAAGGTCACCGGCTCGGTGTCGAAGAACACCGACCTGCTCATCGCCGGCGGGAAGGCGGGCAGCAAGTTCGCCAAAGCGACCAAGCTCGGCGTCGAGGTGTGGGACGAGGCCCGGCTCATCGAGGCGATCGGCTCATGAGCCGTTCAGCAGCGTCGCCACGATCTTGCGCTGCGGGTTCGGCAGCGGAAGGTCGTCGAGCGCATCGAGCGATCGCCACGTCTGATCGTCGGGGGCCTTGCCCTTCAGGGTGGCGACGCCGATGGCAAACGTGATCCGCCGGTGCGTGGTCGCGTGGGTGAACTCGGGCATCGCTTGGCAAGCCCTCGGCCGAGTGATCGTTACGCCCAGCGACGACTTCGCCCAGGCCGCGGTGGCCGGCCCGTCCTCGCGCGTCGGCAGCTGCCACATGCCCGACCACAGCCCGGTGTCAGGCCGCTGCGTGAACAGGTAACGGTCGTCGGCGTCACGGATCGCCAGCACGCCGTGCGTCACCGCCTTGGGCCCGCGTTTCGGCGACTTGATCGGCAAGCCCTCGGGGTTCGTCTCTCGCACCCCGCGGCACACCGTCCGCAGCGGGCACGTCAGGCAGTGCGGCACCCGCGGCATGCAGACCGTCGCCCCCAGTTCCATGAGCGCCTGGTTGGCGTCGCCCGGCCGAGGGCCGTCGGCGTAGTCGCCGGCCAGTCGCCACAGCGTCCGCTGCGCCTCGGGCTTGTCGATGGGGTCGGTCAGGTGCGTCAGCCGGGCGAACACCCGCGCGACGTTGCCATCGACGATCGGGGCCGGTCGGTCGTAGGCGATCGACGCCACCGCCCCGGCCGTGTACCGCCCGACCCCCGGCAGCTTGAGCAGGGCGTCGGCGTCGTCGGGCACGCGCCCGCCGTGCTCGGCCACGATCGCCCGCGCCGCGGCGTGCAGGTTTCGCGCCCGCCGGTAGTACCCCAGCCCCTGCCAAGCCGTCAGCACCGCCTGCTCGTCGGCCTCGGCCAGCGCCGCGAGGGTCGGGAATCGCTCGATGAATCGGTTGAAGTACCCCACCACCGTCGCCACCTGCGTCTGCTGCAGCATCGCCTCGCTGACCAGCACGAGGTAGGGATCGACCCGCCCGGCCCCAGCCCCCGGCGGCGGCCGCCACGCCAGCTCCCGGTGCCCCGCGTCATACCACGCGAGCAGCAACGCCCGCCACTGATCGGGGTTCGTCATCCCCACGCCCCCCATATCTCGTGTATTGCAGTCATCGACACGGCTCGGCCGACTATAAGTCGGTCGCCCGCTTACGATGGTCGTTTCATGGGCGACGATCTTCCACAACTCGACCCCCAAGGCCCCGACGCCATGCCCGAGACGCTCGCCGCCGCCCAGCGCCGTTCCCTGCCCAACACCCGCGAGAGCGTCACCCACAAGTTCGCCATCATGGGCCACGAGGGCTACCTCACCATCGGCCTGTTCCAGGACGGCGCTCCCGGCGAGGTCTTTATCAAAATGGCCAAGGAAGGCTCGACCCTCTCGGGCCTCATCCAGGGCTATTGCCGGGCCCTATCGCTGGCGCTGCAGTACGGGCTGCCCGTCGAGGAGGCCGTCCGTCGTTTCAAGGGCATGCGCTTCGAGCCGATGGGCTCGACGAACAACCCCGAGATCCCCGAGGCGATGAGCATCATCGACTACGTGGCCCGCTATCTCGAGGTCCACTTTGTGGATGCCGGCCTCGGCTGACGCCCGGGCCGCTAACATGGGGTGGTAGGGCGTCGAGGTCGCCCGCCAGCCGATCCGATCCACGAGGCCCATCGCCCATGTGCGGCATTGTCGGGGTCGTCGCCAACGCCGACGTCCAGCAGGACATCTACACCGCGCTGCTCGTGCTCCAGCACCGCGGCCAGGACGCCGCCGGCATCGCCACCGATGACCACGGCAAGCTCAGCCTCCGCAAGGGTCGCGGCCTGGTCCGCGACGTCTTCACCGCCGACGACATGGCCTCCCTCGCCGGCACCATGGGCGTTGGCCACGTCCGCTACCCCACCGCCGGCTCCTGCGCCGTCGCCGAGGCTCAGCCCTTCTACGTCAACTCCCCCTACGGCATCTGCCTCGGTCACAACGGCAACCTCACCAACACCGACGACCTCTGCCGCGAGCTCTTCGAGTCCGACATGCGGCACATCAACACCTCCTCCGACACCGAGGTGCTGCTCAACGTGTTCGCGCACGAGCTGCAGCGCGTCGGCCAACGCCACCTCAACCCCGACAACGTCTTCGCCGCCGCCGCCGGCCTGTTCCGTCGCGTTCGCGGCGCCTTCGCCTGCGTCGGCATGATCCTCGGCCACGGCGTCGTCGGCTTCCGCGACCCCAACGGCATCCGCCCCCTGGTCATCGGCCACCGACGCAACTCCCTGCTCGCCGACGAGTACGTCCTCGCCTCCGAGTCCGTCGCCCTCGACGCCCTGGGGTTCACCCATCTCCGCGACGTCGCCCCCGGCGAGTGCGTCTACATCACCCGCGACGGCCGGATGCACGCCCGCGTCGTCACCCCCGGCGCCGCGCACACCCCCTGCATCTTCGAGCACGTCTACCTCGCTCGCCCCGACTCGGTCCTCGACGATATCTCCGTCTACAAGGCCCGTCTGCGCATGGGCGAACGCCTTGCCGATCGGCTCCTTGCCGAGTGGGGTGAAGACCACGGCATCGACGTCGTCATCCCCATCCCCGACACCTCCCGCACCGCCGCCCTCTCCCTGGCCAACCGCCTCAACCTCAAGTACCGCGAGGGCTACATCAAGAACCGCTACATCGGCCGCACCTTCATCATGCCCGGCCAGGCCGAACGCAAGCAGTCCGTCCGTCGCAAGCTCAACGCCATCGGCCTGGAGTTCCTCGACAAGCACGTCCTGCTCGTCGACGACTCCATCGTCCGCGGCACCACCTGCCACGAGATCATCCAGATGGCCCGCGAGGCCGGCGCGAGGCAGGTCAGCTTCGCCTCCGCCGCCCCGCCCGTCCGCTTCCCCAACGTCTACGGCATCGACATGCCCGCCTCCGAGGAACTCATCGCCCACGGCAAGACCGTCGAGGACATCCGCCGCGCCATCGGCGCCGACCGCCTGCTCTACCAGGACCTCGCCGACCTCGTCGCCTGCACCCGCGAGGGCAACCCCGACATCCAGCGGTTCGAGTGCTCCTGCTTCGACGGTCATTACGTCACGGAGGACGTCGACGACGCCTATCTCCACCGCCTCGCCCACCGCCGCAACGACACCGCCAAGCAGCTCGCCGAGGGCGCCGCCACCCCCAACGGCCACGCCCACCTCACCCGCCCGGCCGACGCCCCGGCCTGACCCGCGGCAGTTTGGCGTGTGAACTGATTTCTAATGCCTTCGGTTCCCGATTTTGCTAGATTAATAATGTGAGTGAGGTAACTCCGCGTTTGTTCCGGGCCCTGAAGCTATGCCTGCCGCTGCTCTTCGCGGCGGCTCTTTTACTTGCGCCCACCGTCCACGAGGCGGCCCACGACCACCTGCACGACCACCACGACGGCCCGCACGCCGCCCACACCGCCTGCAGTGGCCCCCACCACACCTACACCACCGACCAACCCGCCGACTCGCCCACGACGCCCGTCGACGAGGACGACATCCCCTCCCGCGAGGACTGTGGGTTCACCTATGTCCTCGGCGCACCGGTCGTCCCGGCCGTCCCCCCGGCCGTGGTCTGGGCCGCCGAGCCCGCCCCCATCACCGTTCTCACGCCCGCCCGCCGAGTCGCCCTCGGCGTCTTCAGCCACTCCTTCGGCACCCGTGGCCCGCCGTCCGCCCTCGACCTTGCTTGAGCGTCGAGCGGTCGCGGTGACCTCTCATTCCCATTCTGTGATTCCTGCCTTGCCCGGCGGCGCCGAGCGGGCGGAGCTCTATTGAGGACATCCATGCGCCATCGATACCCCGATGCGTGCGGCCGACGTGCCGCGTTCTCCTTGATCGAGTTGCTCGTGGTGATCTCGATCATCGCGCTGCTCGTGGGCATTCTGCTGCCCACGCTCAGTTCGGCTCGATTCACCGCCAAAGTCCTGCAGGACCTGTCGAATCTTCGGCAGATGGAGCTGGCTCACCACGCGTACTTCACGGACACCAACGGCTTGATGATTAACGCGGGCCTGCCTCACGGCATCGCCCACAACAACATCGACGCCGCCTGGATCACCACGCTCAAGCGACAGTACAACAGCGATCTCGTCCTGCGGTCCCCCATCGACGACTCGCCGCACTGGGAAGACGACGGCGGGGTGCCGGTGCCCAACGTGGTGCCCGCCACGCCCGCCACTTATCGCCTGACCAGTTACGGCATCAACACGCACCTGTGCGATGTCGATGAGAACGGGGTCAACCCGTGGGGACCGAGCTTGACCAACCCGCTGGCGGGCCCGGCCAACACCCAGGTCGATATGGTCGAACAACCGTCCGACATGGTGCACTTCTTCATCATGGCTTTTGAAGGAGATTTCGCAGGCGCGGACCACGTTCACCCAGAAGATTGGGACCTCGTCGGTAACCCATTGGCGGCCGGTTTCGCCCCCGACCAGGTCGAGATCGACGCCGTCGGCGGGCCCGAGCGGTCCTTCCAGTCCAAATCCAATTACGCGTTCCTTGACGGGTCGGCCAAGACGGCAGAGTTCGGCGGTGTCTATCGGGACATCCTGAACAACCGCTTCGATCCGCACCCTATGGTCGCGCGGCCGTGAGTTCGGCCGCGGACCTCACTCACCCTATGAAATCCTAGGAGGATTTTCGAGATGTTTACCAAGACCCTTGATCGTTCATTCACCACGCTCGCGCTGGCTGGCGTTTGCGCCGGCGGCCTGGCGTTCACCGGCGAGGCTAACGCCGACGCGGGCGGCGACCTCATGTTCTACGTCAACCCCAGCGACTCGACCGAACTCAAGGTCGGCCGCTACGACTTCGACGGCGGCACCGGCGCCGTCCTCGAGTCCGAGACCGAGCCCGTCATCATCGCCGAGATGGAGCCCAGCTGGGAGTTCGGCCCCAACCCCGGCACCGACGAGCCCGGCCTGACGACCGACGGGGCGCTGCAAAGCGGTCCCACGCCCGACCCCGACGGCCAGTCCCTGAGCTTCCCGTTCCCGGCCGACACCGCCCTGATCGCCACGGCCAACGTCCTGCCCGTCCTCGGTGTCGACCTGGCGTACTGGGACGGCAATGGCGCGGTCTCGTTCGGCGCGACGCCGCAGTCCATCATTGTCGAGTCGCCGTTCAGCCCCGGGCCGCTTGAAGATGAGTTCGTGTTCGATGGCGACGGCGTCGCCCCGTCGGGCCAGTTGGCCCCGTGGCAGTCGCTCGGCGACGGCACGAACCACGACCACTTCGAGTTCCTCTCGCCACTGGATAACGCCTCGACCACGACGGGCATCTACCTGTTCTCGCTGACCTTCGAGGCCGGCGGCGCGGTCTCCGAGCCGCTGTACTTCCTGCTCGGTTACGCCGACGGCGTGGAGCTGACGGACGTGCAGCTGGATTCGGCGCTCGAGTTGGCTGAGGGCTACGTCGAGGACGTGATTATCCCCGAGCCGGCGTCAGCGATGCTGCTGGCCGCGGCCGGTGGCCTGGCACTGATCCGTCGTCGCTAATCAACACCTCTAGCCGGCCGGCTTCGTTGACGCGGAGCCGGCCGTTTGTCTTCCCCATCGCCCCCCGGAGCCTTGATATGTCCTTCCGACCCATCGCCTCGCTCGCGGCAGTCGGCCTGGCCCTCGCCGCCGGGTCGCCCGCCGCCGCGCAATCGTCCGCGGGCCATGTCGACATCAGTGTCTACGACAACGGTGCAGGCCAGGTCGAGACCGGCTTCTACGACTTCGACACGCAGAGCTTTCTCCTTGACCAGCGTCTGTTTACCGAGCCGCTCGAGCTGATCGAGTCCAGCTTTCACGCCGTGGGCGCACCCGGCTTCTACAGCGACGCCTCCCTGCCCCTCCCCAGCGGTGCGATCGTCGACTTCGACGTCCCGGCCGTCGATCACCCCTTCAACAGCTCGTACGCCAACGCCCCCTACACCGTTGACGTGCACAACCTCCTGTACTGGGACGGCATCGACGACGACAACGACGGCGACAAGCTCGACGACGTCGACTTCTCGACGCCGCCGGCCGGCACCACGCTCGTCGTGTTCGACAACCCCTTCCCCGGCGGCAGCGTCAGCGTCGACGGCTCGTCGTCGCCCGTCACGGGCTTCCCGGTCGGCCTGGCTAACGCCAGCGGCGGGGTGCACGAGCACGTCGCCTTCCGCGTCCTGGGCCCAGGCGGATCGACGCCCGACGACGGCGTGTTCGTCCTGCCGATCACCATCGGTGCCACCGGCCTGGCCGACTCCGAGACCATCTATCTGCAGTTTAATGGCGTCTACCAGCGCGACACCAACGGCGACATCATCTACAACGGCTTCCTGGCCCTCACCGACCTCGCCGCCGAGGCCGCGGCCCAGCAGTGGGTCGAGGACTACCTCCTCCGCGAGCTCGGTGACTTCAACGACTCCGACGACCTCGACCTCAACGACCTCGAACAGCTCATCGCGCAGAAAGGGCTCGCCGACCCGGCGTTCGGCTTCGACCTGACCGGCGACGCGCTGGTCACCGACGACGACATCGACCGTTGGATCCTGGAACTCGCCGGCACCGTGTTCGGCGACTACAACATCGACGGCGTGGTCGATGGCGCGGACTACACCTTCTGGGCCAATCGTTTCGGCGGCACCTCCCCCAACGACTTGCTCGCCGACGGCAACCGCGACGGCGTGGTCGATGGGGCGGACTACACGTTCTGGGCCAACCGCTTCGGCGACGCCGGCGGCCTGACATTCGATGAAGTCCTCGCCACGTTCGACCCCGCGGTCGTCCCCGAGCCTGCGTCGGCGCTGCTGATCGCGCTGGTCGGTGGTCTGGCTCTCGCGCGGCGCCGTCGTGATGTCGGCAACTAAGCCCGCGCCTCCGGGGAATGTCCCGTTCCGCGCTGAAGCGCCGCGCGGGGTTGACGCAGAACCCGCATCGCCCCTGTTCCCGCTTCACACTGAGCCATGAGCACCCTCGCGATCGCCTCTTTACCGACGAACGACCACGCCGGCCGTACGTCGGACCGGCGATGGGACCTCGTCGGCATGGCCGCGTCGGCGGCGTGCGCCGTGCACTGCCTGGCGGCGCCGTTCCTGCTGCTGTTCCTGCCGGCGTTCGGGGCGGCCTGGTCTCGACCGTGGGTGCATTGGGCGATCGCGGCCTTTGTCCTGCCGGTCGCCTTCATCGTGATCGGCCGGGGGTATCGCGCTCACAGGCGTCGCTCGACGCTCGCGCTGGCGTCGCTCGGCGCGGCCGCCATCATCGCCGGTCTGTTCCTGCCCGAGGCGGGTGGTCTGTCCTTTACGCTCGGTTCTACGGCGAACGCGGCGCCGCCTCCAGCGTTGATGGCTGCCGACCCGCTCGCCGCCCCGATCGCTTGCACCGACACGTGCTGCCCCAGCGTCGCCATCGACGCGATCACCGGCGCCACTCGCGTCGGGATGCCTTGGGGCTCGACCGCCACGCTCGCCGGCGGCCTCCTGCTCGTGCTTGCCCACGGCCTGAATCTCTATGGATGCCATTGTGCGGGCTGTGCCCGGGCCAACACGGAAGGCAACCGCGGTTGCCCCGCACACGAAACCATGGCGTGACGATCGTGACCACCTGATTGTTAGGAGGGCAGCCCCGCTCCGCGTGACCACGCTGGGCGGGGTTTTTCAATGATCCTCGAGCGTCGACGCCACGACCCCTTACCGTCGCACCTGCCGCAGGTCCAGCGTCACCGGGAAGTCCGGCGAGAGCGGCGGGACGACAATCGGGGTGGCCTTGCCGGTGCGGCGGGGGTAGGGGTCGAAGCGGGCCTTGCGGCGCGTCTCCGCGGCCAGGGCGTTGACCGGGAAGTCGTCGTGCGACCGGCCGCCGGGGTGCATGACGTGGTATGTGCAGCCGGCGACGGGCGTGTCCGACCAGGTGTCGATCAATTCAAACACCAGCGGCGAGTCGACGGGGATGTGCGGGTGCAGGGCCGACCACGGCTGCCACGCGCGGTACTTGATGCCGGCGACGAACTCGCCGACCGTGCCCGTCGAGGTCAGCGGCACGGCCACGCGGTTGACGGCGAGCCGATATCGGTCGGCGTTGGCGTGCTTGAGCTTGACCTCGAGCCGTTCGCACGACGAATCGACGTACCGCGACGCCCCGGCGCCGGTGGACTCTTCGCCGAGGGTGAGCCACGGCTCGATCGCGGTGCGGAGCGTGAGCTGGGTCGTGCCGTGGTGGACCGAGCCGATGACCGGGAAGCGGAACTCGACGTGGCTGTCGAACCAGGAGCGTTCGACGGGGTAGCCGAACTCGTTGAGCTCGTCGAGGACGTCGCGGAAGTCCTGCTCGACGAAGTGCGGCAGCAGGCATCGGTCGTGCAGGGCGGTGGTCCAGCGGGTGAGGCGGGCGCGTCGTGGGCGTTGCCAGTGCAGCCCGACGAGGGCGCGGAGCAGGAGGTTCTGCGCCAGAGCCATGCGGGGGTGGGGCGGCATCTCGAAGCCGCGGAACTCGACGAGGCCGAGCCGGCCGTTGGTGCCGTCGGGCGCGTAGAGCTTGTCGATGCAGAACTCGGCGCGGTGGGTGTTGCCGGTGAGGTCGGTGAGCAGGTGGCGGAAGGCGCGGTCGGTGTACCAGGCGGGGACGGCGTATTGGCCGTGGACGTCGGCGTCGTTGGGGTAGGGGATGTGGCGGAGGGCGAGGTCGAGCTCGTGCATCGCGTCGGGGCGGCCCTCGTCGACGCGGGGCGCCTGCGAGGTCGGGCCGATGAACAGCGAGCTGAAGAGGTAGCTGAGGGAAGGGTGATTGTTCCAGTAGGTCAGCAGCGAGGCGAGCAGGTCGGGGCGGCGGATGAAGGGCGAGTCGAGGGGGTCGCGGCCGCCGACGACGATGTGGTTGCCGCCGCCGGTGCCGGTGTGTCGGCCATCGACCTGGAACTTCTCGGTGGCCAGGCCGGCGTGGCGGGCGTGATGGTAGAGGGCGGTGGTCTGATCGACCAGGGCGGGCCAGCTGTCGGTGGGGGGGACGTTGACCTCGATGACACCGGGGTCGGGGGTGATGGCGAAGTGGTGCAGACGGGGGTCGGCGGGGGGCGTGTAGCCCTCGAGGACGACGGGCTGGTTGGTGTTGGAGGCCGCCTTCTCCACAGCGGCGACGAGGGCGAGGTAGTCGCCGGCGGTGCGCTGCGGGGGCAGGAAGACGTGCAGCCGGCCGAGACGGGGCTCGACGCACACGGCGGTGCGTGGCACGCCGGCCGCCGACTCACCGAGTTCGGGCAGCTTGTCGTCGCGCTCGGGGTAGGCGATCGGGGCGCCGGGGCGCGGCGGGTCGTCGGTCAGAGCGACCAGCTCGTCGGCGTCCGGCAGCGGCGGGGCGTCCGGGTCGGACGGGTCGGCCTCGGTCGTGAACGGGAAGTCCTCCTCGCGGCCCCACGGCAGGGACGGCGAGGGCAGGCGCAGGCCGATGGGCGAGTCGCCGGGGATGAGGTAGAGCTTGTCGGTGCGCAGGTGCCACGGCCCGGTGTGCCACGTGTGGGGCGTGGTGTGCCAGACGCGTTGCAGGGGCAGCGCGTAGCCGACGGGGTTGTCGAGGCCGTGGGCGAAGACACGCTTGAGCCGGCGTCGCTCGAGCCGGTTGGGCAGGCGGTTCTCGGTCGGCGTGACGTTGACGGGCAATCGGGAGACGACGTGGTCGTAGTAGTCGTCGTCCTCGTAGCAGGGGACGCAGTATCGCTCGGGCAGGCCCAGCGCTTGAGCGAGGTGGGCGACGAAGCGTTCGGCGTCGCGCACGGCGGGCATCCCGGCCGGCTCGTCCGCTCTGACCTCGGGGGACGAATGATCGATGAGCTCTTTGTGACGCCAGATCGGTTGGCCGTCGCGGCGGGCGTAGATCGACAGCGCCCAGCGCGGCAGCTCCTCGCCCGGGTACCACTTGCCCTGCCCCTCGTGCGGCATTCCACCCGGCGCCCACTCGTCGTGCAGGCGGTGCAGCAGCTCCGTCGCGAGGCGTAGCTTGGTCGGCCCCATCGCGGCGGTGTTCCACTCGTCGCCGTCCGGGTCGGTGGCCGAGACAAACGTCGGCTCGCCGCCCATCGTGAGGCGCACGTCGTGCTCGACGAGGTCGGCGTCGATCCGCCGGCCGAGCGTGTCGATGCGTTTCCAGTCCGCGTCGGTGTACGGCTTGGTCACGCGCGGGTCTTCGTGCAGCCGTTCGACGGACATGTGCACGTCGAAGTCGACCTCGGCGGTGAGATCCTCGTCCGGTTCGTTGCGATCGTCGAGGACGGTGAACCCGCCGGTGATCGGCGCGGCCGACGTGGGGTCCGGCGCGGCCGAGAGCGGGATGTGCCCCTCGCCGCAGAGCAGCCCCGACGTCGCGTCCAGCCCGACCCACCCGGCGCCCGGCAGGTACGCCTCGGCCCAGGCGTGCAGGTCGCACACGTCTTTCGCGACGCCGGCCGGCGCATTGGGGTCGACCGGCTTGACGTCGGCGACCAGCTGGATCGAGTACCCCGACACGAACCGCGCCGCCACGCCGCACCGACGCAGCAACTGAACGACCAGCCACGCGAAGTCACGGCAGGACCCGATGCCCTTGCTGAGCGTCTCCTCGCAGGTCTGCACGCCCGGCTCCATGCGGATCGTGTAGGCCAGCTCGGCGTTCACCAGCTGATTGAGTTCGACCAGGAAGTCGATGGTCTCGCGCTGGGTCAGATCGACTCGGTTCAGCAGCCGGTCGAAGAGCGGGCCCTCGTCGGTCAACTCGAGGTAGGGCTCAAGCTCGTCGGCGAGGCGCTTGCCGTAGCGGAACGGGTACTCGGAGGCCGACTCCTCGAGGAAGAAGTCGAAGGGGTTGATTGGGGCGAGGTCGGCGATCAGGTCCACGCCGACGGAGAACGAACGGACCGGCTCGGGAAAGACCAGCCGGGCCATGTAGTTGCCTTGCGGGTCCTGCACCCAGTTGCAGAAGTGCTTGTCGCCGACGGGCCCGGGCTCGACGGTCATCGCCCAGTGCTCGATGGGCGTTCGGCAGTGCGGGGCCGGGCGCAAGCGCACGACCTGCGGGCCGAGCTGGACGCGTCGGTCGTAGTGATAGTGCGTGCGGTGCTGGAGGTAGGCGCGGATGCCCATGTGTCGGCCCTGGAGCGTCGAAAACAGCGGCGGCAGTGTACGACCCTACGGGGCCGGGCATCCGCAGTATCGACCGGATCCGGGTGTGGCTTCGCCGTCACGCAGGCCGTGCAGGACAAGCGAACAATGGGCCTGGGAGGACTCGAACCTCCGACCTCACCCTTATCAGGGGTGCGCTCTAACCAACTGAGCTACAAGCCCGCGCGGAGCGGACGGTTGGGCGTGGGTCGCTCAACCGAGTCACGCAGTTTAGGGGCTCGCGAGGCGCGGTCAAGGCGACGGGTCCCGACCCGGGGCCAGCCTCACCACCAGCGAAATCAGGGCGACCAGGCTCAGGACCGGCGTCGCCGCCGCGATCGCCGTCACGAGGTTCAGCGACGGGTGATACGGCCGCAGCGCGGTCGCACGCAACGCCACGGGCAGGGCGATCACGGCGTTGAGCCCCATCAGCAGCGGGATCGACGGCGGGGCCGCGCTCATGGGCGCGATCACGAACACCAGGGCGAGCAGCCCGTTGACCGGCAGCAACGCCATGGCCGTGAACCAGGCGATCAGCCGCCACCGTCGCAGCCGGCTCGGGTCGACGGGCTGGAGCGCGGGCGTCTCGTGAGGGAGCCGGCCGGACCTTCGGCCGAACAGGCCGTGGCCCTTGGCGAGCTGGGCGAAGGGGTGACGCTTGTCCATCACTCGCCGTCGCGGACCGCGCCGGTGTAGTTGGGCGACTCGCGGGTGATGGTGATGTCGTGCGGGTGGGACTCGATCATCGACGCGGCGGAGACGCGGCAGAACTGGGCGTCGTGGCGGAGGCGGTCGATGTCGGGCGTGCCGCAGTAGCCCATGGCGGCGCGGAGGCCGCCGACCATCTGGTAGACGAAATCGGACAGTGGCCCGCGATAAGCGACGCGACCCTCGACGCCCTCGGGGACGAGCTTGTCGCGGCCGTTGGTCGAGGCGGCCTTGGCCTGCGCATAGCGGTCGGCCGAGCCGGCCATCATCGCGCCCTCGGAGCCCATGCCGCGGTAGGTCTTGAAGCGTCTTCCCATGTGGATGACGATCTCGCCGGGGGATTCGTCGAGGCCGGCGAAGAGCGAGCCGAGCATGACGACGTTGGCGCCGACGCCGATGGCCTTGGCGATGTCGCCGGACTGGCGGATGCCGCCGTCGGCGATGACGGGGACGCCGGCCGGTTCGGCGGCGGCGAGGGCGTTGTGGATGGCGGTGATCTGCGGCACGCCGACGCCGGTGACGACGCGGGTCGTGCAGATCGAGCCGGGGCCGATGCCGACCTTGACGGCGTCCGCGCCGGCGTCGATGAGGGCCTGAGCGCCTTCCTGGGTGGCGACGTTGCCGGCGACGATGTCGATGTCGTATCGGGCCTTGATGGCCTTGACGGTCTCGACGACGTTGCGCGAGTGGCCGTGCGCCGAGTCGACGAACAGGCAGTCGACCTCGGCGTCGATGAGCGCCGCGGCGCGGTCGAGCTGGTGCACGCCGATGGCGGCGCCGACGCGGAGCCGGCCACGGTCGTCGCGGCAGGCCTGGGGGTACTGCTCGAGCTTGGCGATGTCGCGCATGGTGATGAGCCCGTGCAGGTTCATCTGGTCGTCGACGAGCAGGAGCTTTTCGACCTTGTTCTGATTGAGGATGTCGCGGGCCTTGGCCAGGTCCGTGCCGGGCGAAGCGCAGACGAGGTTGTCCTTGGTCATCACCTCGTGGATGGGCTTGTCGTCGTCGTGCAGGAAGAGCATGTCGCGGCGGGTGAGGATGCCGACGACGCGGCCGTCGGTGCGGCCGTCGAGGGTGATGGGGACGCCGGAGATGTGCTGCTCGTGCATGAGGCGGCGGACCTCGGAGCAGGGGGCGTCGGGGGGGAGGGTGACGGGGTCGGTGATAACGCCGTTGGCCGAGCGCTTGACCTTGACGACCTCGCGTTGCTGCTGCTTGGGGGAGAGGTTCTTGTGGACGACGCCGAGCCCGCCTTCCTGGGCCAGCGCGATCGCCAGGGCGGACTCGGTGACCGTGTCCATCGGGGCCGAGAGCAGCGGGATGTTCAGGGCGATCCGGGCGGTCAGCCGGGTGGCGGTGTCGGCCTCGGCGGGGACCAGCTCGGAGTAGCGGGGCAGCAGCAGCAGGTCGTCGAACGTGATGCCGTCGGCGGTGATTCTGGCGTCCATGGGCCACTGATACCGGCGGGGCGTGGCGTCGTCAAGGCGGGGGACGCACAGTTGGCGCCGCGGCAGTGGCGCGAGACCGGGCCCGACGCTGAAAGTTGCCGCAAAAGAAAACCGGCCGTCCCGAAGGACGGCCGGTGTTGGTCTGAGTGATGCCTGGGTGGCGTCAAGTCGCCAGCCGCCTGCCGATCAGTTCGGGGCCTGCCCGGTGTAGGTGATGCCCTGGAAAACCCAAGCCGCGTTCGCGGACGCGCCCGAAGGGCTGCCGTTTCCATCGTCGTCGATGAACAGGTTGTCGGTGTCATCGTTGAACGGGCCGTCGTCCATGCGGGTGCTCAGCGTCTGGGTGGTCTCGAAGACGACGTGGTTGTCGTTCCAGGCCACCGAACCTCGCCAGTCGCCACCGTCTCGCTCGGTGTGGATCGAGGAAACCTGCCCCGTCGAGTCGGCGCCGGTGTTGCGGTCGCCCATGACCGGGGCCTCGGTGTTGAGGGTCTCGGACCACTCGTTGACCACGTCGCCGTAACCCTGCCACGTCTGTTCGTTGCCGCTGGTGACGACTTCCGAGATGCGGAGCATGGCGAACGAGATGTTGTCTGCGCTGATGTCATTGTTGGTGGTCGTCCACTCTTGCTTGCCGGACTCGACCGGCGAGATAGCGTATTCGCCGGTGAAGTAGTTGCCTTCCATCAGGATGACGGCGCGGGAACCGGCGGTGCCACCGTTGTTGTTGGAGCCGTCCACATTGCCTTCGATGTCGCCGTCGCCTTGCATACCGGAGAAGTTGGAATTGTTCGACTGGGCGTACATCACCTGGGACTGGTGGATGCCGCGGACCTGGGTGTTGGACTGCATCTGGCGAGCGGTACGGCGGGCCGCACCGAGGGCCGGCAGCAGGATGCCGATGAGCAGCGCGATGATCGAGATGACCACGAGCAGCTCAATGAGCGTAAAACCCTTCTTCATTGCTACGAACTCCTACGTAAAAATAGAGAACGATCGGGAACCGATCACGAGGTGAGGCGAGGATTCGGCGGGAGCCCTAAATGACCTCGGCGAACCTCGCCGGGCCGGGACAAGCGAATGCTGACAATGGCAATGGCGGGCAGGCCGAACAACTACTCACACGCGAAAGACCCAGGCCAGCCGAACCGTTCGGTCTGACCTTGCCGGCTGAGCCGGCCCTCCGTGTCACCCCCCAGGATTCTGCATGAGGGCGACATAGAACACACCACGCTAACCCACGATCCCCGAGGCGTCAAGTTGGGTCACTCTTCCGAGCGAGATCGCCGCGATTCACCGTATTCCGGGTGTCAGAACCGGATCACGCCACGCAGCGAGAAAAACGCCGTCGGATCGCCGGTCTCCTCGAACACCTCGTCCGATCCCGAGGTGTCGATCGTCAGCTCGGACCAGACCACGGCGCCGACACCGGCGGTCAGATCGATCGCCGGCTGCGGTCGCCAAGTGGCGGTCAGCTCGACGAGGGCCCGATCGTCCCGGAGCACGCCGTCGGGGACGGACGCGTCGGAGTCCAGTCGGAAGTCGCGGGTCTCGTAACGACCGCCGAAGCCAAAGCGCCACCGGTCGGTGAGCTTGTAGCGGACCGCGCCGCCGGTGCCGAGCGTGTCGACCGACCAACGCTCGTCGATCTGCCAGTTGATGCCCAGGATGGGGTAGTAGCCAGTGGTGTCGTCGAGCCGGGAGATCGCGCCCGCCCCGAGCAATAGGGTGAAATCCTCGCGCGGCGCCCACCGCACGCCGCCGGCCCCGCCGCCGGTGAAGGACTTGTCGAGGTTGGCTCCGGGGTCGCCGGAAAACTCGAACTGGCCGAACGCAAAGGCACCCCATTGCTCGGAGAAGTTGAAGCGCACGCCGGGGCGAAGCGAGATCCGCAGCGCGTCGCTGATCGGTTCGCGGATGCCGGCCGCGTCCCGCAGGTTGGATAGCGCGTAGTGGCTGTACTCGCCGCCGATGCCGAAGGTCGCGATCAGTTGTCGGCTGAACCAGTACTCGCTGGCAAGATCGACGCTGGCACGCGAGAGCGTGAGGTCGGCGTCGCCGTACGAGGTCGGCAGGGTGATCTCGCTGCCAGGCGAGAGGGTAAGGACCCAGCCGCCTTGCTCGCCGCGCCAGGGCTGATCGAGGAACAGCCGCTCGCGGGCGATCGTCGTGATCGGGTTCGCCGGCTGGGCGAGCGTTTCGACCGTCCAGGACGTCGCGAGCACGGCGGCCGCGGAGGCGGCGAACAGCCGGGAAGAAAAGTGGCGGAGGGTGGTTTGATATTGCATGATGTCTATCATACTATGACGAACTCTGGTTGTCACTTCGGGGAGAGAAATGGCTTCAGGAGCAGATCGGCCATGAGGTACACGGCACAGCAGAAGCAGGCGTCACGCGAGCGAATCCTCCAGGCGGCGGCCCGGGCTTTTCGCGCGCAGGGTTTCGACCGGCCCAGCGTCGCGTCGATCATGAAGGACGCCGGGCTGACGCACGGCGCGTTCTACGCTCACTTCGACAGCAAGGATCGGCTGGTGGCCGAGGTCATCCGCGCGGGGTTCGACGGGGTGACCGAGCGGTTCGAGTCGCGGTTCCGTCAGGCGGAGGGCGACGAATGGCTGCGGCAGTGGGTTCGGGGATACCTCAGCGACGGGCATCTCGGTCAGCCGGAGGCGGGGTGTCCTTTGCCCACGCTGTCGGCCGAGATCGCGCGGACCGGGCCGGAGGCCATTCATGCCTACACGGAGGTGTTCCGCGAACGTCTGGGGCGGATGGTGAATCGCGTCGACGCCGCCGATGACGAGGCCCGGCGTCGCGTGCTCGCGTCGCTCTCGCTGATGGTGGGCGCGTTGATGCTGGCCAGGGCGCTGGAGGCGCCGCTGTCCGAGGAGTTGCTGGTGGCGGCGCGTGGGGTTGCCGAGGGCTTGCTGGTCGAAGGCGTGGCGACGACCGCGCGGGAGGCGGCGTGACATGGCCGAGCGCAAGACCAAGCGGTCGCGTCGGGCGACGGGGGTGTGGGTGACGGTGGCGGGTGTCGCGGCCATCGCGTCGGGCGTGGTGGCGTTCGGGTGGTCGGGCCAGGGGGGCGACGAGCGTGATCTTGACGCCCCGGGGGTGGCGCCGCCGTCGGTGCCGGTGGAGCCGATCGCATGGTCGCCGTCGTACGACGTCGAGCGGGCCTTTGTGGGGCGGGTCGAGGGCCGGCAGGAGGCGCGGGTTGGGTTCGAGGTGGGCGGCATGATCGAGGCCGTGCGCGTGGACGAAGGGGACCGTGTGGAGGCGAGGGCGTTGCTGGCTCGCTTGAACACCGACCGTCTTGGCGCGCGGCGTCAGGAGCTCATCGCGTCGGTGGCGGCCGCTCGGGCCGAGCGCGAGCTGGCGTCGATCCGTCGGGAGCGCGTCGCCGAATTGCGCGATCGTAATGCGACGACCGCGCGGGAGTGGGACGAGGTGGTGGCGCGATTCGACGCGGCGGAGGCGGCGTTGGCCTCGGCGGAGGCGGCGGTGGCGTCGATCGACGTGGAGCTGGCCAAGAGCGAGATCGTGGCGCCGTTCGATGCGATCGTGTCGATGCGCTGGGCCGAGCCGGGGCAGGTGGTGAGCGCGGGGGCCGACGTGATGGAGCTGCTGGAGAGCGATCGCCCCCGCGTGCGCGTGGCGGTCGGCGGGCCGGCGATCGGGGAGCTGGTCGTGGGCGATCGTTGGTCGGTCGAGATCGACGGGCGAGCGTACGAGGGCGAGCTGACGGCGATCCTGCCCAGACGGGGCGAGGTCGTGCGTGGCGTGGACGCGTTGATCACGCTCGACGCGTCGCTGGGCGAGCTGCGTGCGGGTGACCTGGCCCGGCTGTCGGTGAGTCGCACGTTGAATGAATCAGGGCACTGGTTGCCGGTCGACGCGCTCACGCGGGGCGAGCGCGGGCTCTGGGCGGCGTACACGGTGGCGAGCGACGCCTCGGGCGTAGACCGGCTGCGGCGTGTCGACATCGAGCTGCTGCACGTCGATGGCGACCGCGCTTACGTTCGCAGCGGGCTGCGGGAAGGGTCGACGGTGGTGACGGGCGGCCTGCATCGTGTCGCGGTGGGCATGGCCGTGCGGCCGACGGTGGTGGCGCCCGTCGCGCTCGACGCCGACGCGGAGGCCGGCGCGCAGCCATGACTTCGCCGGCGCCAGAACACGGCCTCGCGACGCTGCTGTTCCGCAACCGTCACCTGCTCTGGCTGGCGGTGTCGGTGATCCTCGTCGGCGGCGTCTCGGCGTACTCGAGCCTCCCGCGGTTGGAGGACCCGCGCATCGTGAATCGTGGGCCGTTGGTGATCACGGCCGTGCCCGGTTTCTCGGCCGAGCTGGTCGAGGCGTTGGTGACCGAGCCGCTGGAGTCGGCGCTCGACGAGATCACGGCGATCAAGGACATCGACTCGACATCGCGGGCCGGCGTGTCGATGATCTCGATCGAGCTCGAGCCGAGCGTCGACGCGACGACGAACGTCGAGGTGTTCGCCGAGGTCCGCGACAAGGTCGGCGAGGCGTCGGGCCAACTGCCGCCCGAGGCGCTCGACCCGGTCGTTGACGACAAGCGAGACCCCGCCGCGTTCACGCTGATCGTCGGGGTCACGTGGGACGGGGCGGGCGAGCCGCAGCTGGTGACGCAGCAGCGGCTGGCCGACGCGCTGGCGGATCGGCTGCGCAACGTCCCGGGCACGGAGCTGGTGCGCGTGTACGGCGGGGTCGAGCCGGAGATCACGGTCGCGATCGACCGGGCCGAGCTCGCGGAGATCGGGCTGACGCCGGCGGCGATGGCGCAGCGGATCGGCGCCGCCGACGCGAAACGGCCGGCGGGGGTGATCCGCGGCGACGCGTCGGACCTGCAGGTGGAGGTGATCGGGGCGTTCGACACGCTCGACCGGGTGGCGTCGGTGGCGCTGGCGAGCGAGGCGGGCTCGGTCCTGGCCGTGGGCGACGTCGCCGACGTGCGCCGCGGCTGGCGGACGCCGGTCGAGCAGGCGGCGCTGGTGGGCGGGCAGCGATCGGTGCTGGTGGCGGCGCGGGTGTCCAGCGACGTGCGGGTCGATCGTTGGGCGGGGTTGGCCAACGCGGCCGTGGAGGCCTTCGCGGCCGAGCGCGGGCCGGGCGTGCGGATCGACCGCGTCTTCGAGCAGGAGCGCTACACCAGCGAGCGGCTGTCCGAGCTGGCGGGCAACCTGCTCGCCGGTGCCGGCGTCATCGTTGCGGTGGTGCTCCTGATCATGGGGCTGCGATCGGCGATCGTGGTCGCGTCGGCGCTGCCGATCGTGGTGTCGATGGTGATGATGGGCTGGGGCCTGCTTGGAGTGGGCGTGCACCAGATGTCGATCTTCGGCCTGATCATCGCGCTGGGCCTGCTGATCGACAACGCGATCGTGATGGTCGACGAGGTTTCGGTCGAGCGGGCGCGCGGCGCGTCGCCCATACAGGCCGTCGGCGGGGCGGTGCGCCACCTGTTCGTGCCCCTGCTGGCGTCGACGGTGACCACCATGCTGGCCTTCGCGCCGATCATGCTGCTGCCCGGTAGCGCCGGCGACTTCGTGAGCGCGATCGGCACCAGCGTGGTGCTCGCGATCGTCTCTTCGTTCGTCGTGGCCATCACGATCACGGCCACGCTTGCCGGGCTGTTCGTCGCCGTGCCTCGCGATCGCGGCCGTTGGCGTTGGCTGCGTGAGGGCGTGCGGTCCGACCGCGTGACGGCGGGCTATCGCTGGGCGCTGGAGCGGCTGCTCAAGCGGCCGGTCCTCGCCGTGACGATCGCGTTTGCGTTGCCTTTGGCGGGCTTTGCCATCGCGCCCTCGATGGGCAACTCGTTCTTCCCGCCGGTCGATCGCAACATGTTCGAGGTCCGCGTCTGGACCCCCAGTCGCAACGCGATCGACGCCACCATGGCCGAGGCCGCCGCCGTCGAGTCGGTGCTGCTCGACCTCGAAGGCGTCGAGCGGGTCGACTGGCTCGTCGGCGGCAGCTTCCCGTCCGTCTACTACAACCTGATCATGAATCAGGACCGGTCGCCCAACTACGCCCACGCGATCGTGACCACCGACTCCGCTGACGCCACCGCCCGCCTGATCAATGAGTCGCAGCGGGCGCTCGACCTCGCACACCCCGGGTCTCAGATCGTCGTCCGCAAGTTCGGCCAGGGCCCGCCGGTCGTCGCAGACATCGAGTACCGGCTGACCGGCCCGGACGAGACGGTGCTCGCCGAGCTGGGCGATCGGTTCCGCGTCGCGCTGCAGGCCCACCCCGACGTGCTGCACACCCAGGCCAGCGTGCAGCGCGGCGAGCCCAAGCTGTTCTTCCGCGCCGACGAGGACGCCGCCCGTCTCGCCGGCCTGACCCCCGCCGACCTCGCGGATCAGCTCGGCGGTGGGCTCGACGGCGTGACGGCCGGGTCGATCCGAGAGGGCATCGAGCTGATGCCCGTCCGCGTCCGTTACGCCGCTGGCGACCGCGCCGGGGAGAGCAACCTCGCCAGCGCCCCCATCGTCACGCCCGCCGACAACCGCTGGCTGCACGCCGCGTCGCTCGGCGACTTCCAGCTCCGCCCCGAGCTCGAGGCCGTCACCCGTTTCAACCGCGAGCGCACCAACACGATCAAGGCCTACGTCCGCGACGGCGCTTTGCCGATCGACATCGGCCGCGCCGTGCTCGCCGACCTCGGCGCGGCGGGCGTCGCGCCGCCGCCGGGCTACACGCTCAGCCTCGGCGGCGCCGAGGAGCAGGACGCCGAGGCCAACGCCAACCTCGCGACGTACGTGCCCGTGCTGGCCGTGCTCATGGTCGCCACGCTGATCCTCGTCTTCCGCAGTGTGCGTTACGCGCTCGTGCTGGGCGGTGTGGCGATCGCCTCGGTCGGCCTCGGCCTGCTGTCGACCTGGACCCTCGATTACCCCATCAGCTTCAACACCATCCTCGGCGTGCTCGGGCTCATCGGCGTCGCGCTCAACGACAGCATCGTCGTCATCGCCGCCATCCGCGCCGACCCTCGCGCCGCCGCAGGCGACCTGCGCGCCGTCGTCGACTCCATCGTCGGTTCCACCCGCCACATCGTCGCCACCACGCTCACCACCGCGGGCGGGTTCCTGCCGCTGCTGCTGTTTGTCGGCGGGGACTTCTGGCCCTCGCTGGCGATCGTCTTTGTCGGCGGCATCCTCGGCGCGACGCTAGTGGCCCTGCTCTATGTGCCGGCGATGCACCTGATGACGACCTGGGTCGGTCGGTCCCGATCGCTCGCGCCCGCGGCGTGACGCCGACTCATCGCTCTGGGGCTAAGGCCCGATCGCTGTGTCGAGGTCGATGTGCGTGCCGTCGCTCACTGTCTGGTTCGGGTCGTGGAGGTCGTGCCCCGTGTCGATCGCGTGCCGCCGCAGCCGACGCACCAGCGAGCGGAACGGCTCGTGCAGCGGCGCCGTGAACGTCATGTCCTCGCCGGTCTCGGGGTGCTTGAGACGGAGCAACGCGGCGTGCAGAGCAGGAGTGCGAAGATACAGGTCGCCGGCTTTCTCACGCTCGATGGACTCTGCCTCGAGCTTCAGGCCGTCCTCCTTGGTGTTGGCGAAGTTGAGCATCGGGCGGGCGGCGGGCGGATAGGGCGGATCGTCGATCTCTTCGGGGCCGATGGGCAGTCCGCCGTAGAGGATGTCGCCGACGAGCGGGTGGCCGATGTAGCTCATGTGGACGCGGATCTGGTGGGTCCGGCCGGACTTGAGCTCGCACTCGACGAGGCTGTAGCCGGGGTAGGTCTCGCGGGTGCGGTAGAGCGTGAGTGAGTCGCGGCCGAGGCGATCGTGGCGGACGGCCTGCGCCTCGCGGATCGTGGGGTGTCGGCCAAGGGGCTGGTCGACGTGGCCGGACGGCGGGTCGGGGTGGCCGTGGACCAGGGCGAGGTAGCACTTAAGGTTGGTGCGGTCCTCGAACTGCTTGGCGAGCTTCCAGTGGGCGGTCTCGCGCTTGCCGACGACGATGCAGCCGGTGGTGTTCATGTCGAGGCGGTGGATGACGCCGGGTCGGGCGTCGTCGCGGCCGACGTCGGAGAGCGTGGCGTCGGCGTGCTCGTCGCCATCGGGGGTGGCCTGGCCGGTGGCGATGAAGTGGTGGGCCAGGGCGTTGAGCAGGGTGCCGTTGCGTCGGCCGCGTGCGGGGTGGACGATCATGTCGGCCGGCTTGTTGATGACGATGAAGCCGGGCTCCTCGTGCAGCACCTCGATGGGCAGTGGCTCTGGCTCGAGGTGGTCGCTGGGCTTGGGCGGCAGGAAGACCTCGAGCGTGTCGCCGGCCTTGAGCCTGGCGGCGGGCTTGGTCGGCTTGCCATTCAGCTTGACGCCGCCGAGGTCGATGATGCGTTGGATCTGGTGACGCGAGAAGCCGCCGATCGCCTGGTGCAGGAAACGGTCGAGCCGCAGCTCGGCGGGCTTGTTGAACGAGAAGGTGCGCGTCTGGCCGCCGACGAGGTCGTCGTGCAGGTCGTCGGGGGCATCGAGGCCGTCGATGTCGGGGGGCGGGTCGGATGGGCGCTCAGCCATGCGATCGCCCCGCGTGCCGGTCAGGGCTGCGGCTCTTCGTTGGCGTCCGCGTCCGGGTCGAGCCCCTCCAGCCCGG
>JBCBUE010000041.1:0-29514 GCA_039818285.1 Planctomycetota bacterium
TCCGCTACGCTCCGCCCGCCTCAGCACATTGCCTCCGGTCTACCGTAGACTGTGGACACAACCGTGGGGGAAGGTCAAAGGGGCTTGTCGCCTTAGAGCTGCCGTCACTCGCGTAGGCCGACGCGGAAGTTCGACTGTTCGCTGATGGGCCTGCCGTCGGGGCGGGCGTATTCGGCCTCGGCTCAGGTCCAACAGTCGAGGACCATCTCAGTCGTGGTCGTCGCTTCGTTGAAGGGCAGGACGCCGCCGAAGCGAGCGAGTTCGTCGAGCAGCTCGGCGTAGGCCCGCTGGGCCTTCGGACTGCCCCACCCGCCCAGATAAACGTCGCGGCCGTTGACGCGGGTGTAGGCGAAACCAGAGCCGCGATGGCGGCGTAGCTGGCGGACAGGGTTGGGCTTGAGGGTGGGCTTCGGGGAACGGTCGGACATTCGGCGCGGCATCGCGGCCTCCCTTCAGGGAGAGGTACCGTTCAGGCCGTAGTACTACGGACCCAAACGGTGTCACGGCCGCGCCGGCACGTTGCCGGATATCGCGTGAAAGTGCCGCGAGACAAGGGGTTCCGAAAATGGAGCGTATCGGGATCGAACCGATGACCTCCTGCTTGCAAAGCAGGCGCTCTCCCAACTGAGCTAACGCCCCCAGTGGGTGGAGCTTATATCGGGCGAGCGGCTGAGGCAACGCCGTCGCCGGGGCGGATCGGGAGTGCGTGCTGACAGGCAGGTTTTTTGATCGCGCGAAGAACCAGTCGGGAGCGCCGGCGTATCGTGGTTGTCGTAACAGGTATTTCGACCCGCCTACTCTCATACAACCCTCGATCAGGAGAGCCCCATGCAAACCATTGCCCGTAACGTCCGTCGCTCCCTCGCCCCGCTGGCCCTCGGTGTGGCGGTAGCCCTTCCCTTCGGAGCCTCGGCGGCCGCCGAAGCCATTACCTTCGACTTCAAAGACCCTAAAGGCGTTAACGGCGTCAGCTTCGTCCTCGATTCCAAGCTCGAGCCCATCGTCGGTTTCGGCGGCGGGATCGCCGGCACGGTTAGCTACGACCCGGCCGACCCGGCGTCGATCAGCGGCACGATCACCCTCTCGGCCGAAGGCCTGGCGACCAGCAACCGGCGCATGACCCAGGTCATGAGAGGCGCGGAGTGGCTGGGCATCAGCGACCACCCGATCGTCACGTTTGCGTTCAAGTCGGCCGAGGTCGCCGAGTCCGACGTGGACGGCGCGGTCAAGCTCGAGGTCACCGGCGACCTAACGCTGGCCGGGGTCACGAAGGAGATCAGCGTGCCTGTCATGGCGACGTACCTGGCCGACATGGCCAAGGCCCGCGGCGGCGCCGAAGCCGGTGACCTGCTCGTCCTGCGTTCGACCATGATGATCGATCGCACCGACTTCGGGATCAAGCCGGGCATGGGCGGTGACGTTGTGGCAGAGACCGTCGTGATCGAGATCCCCATCGCCGGCTACAGCAAGTAACCCACCTTCCTGCACCCGGAGAACGACCATGACCCTCGCCTCAACGCGGCGCCCCATCGCCGCGCTCACCGTGTGCCTGGCGTGGCTGTCGATCGGCGTGGTCAACGCCGAGTCTCAGCGGCCCGCCGAGACGCTGGCGATCTTCGTCCAGCCCGGCAGCGACGTGCAGGCCGGCTTCGACGCCGACGTGATGCCCGAGGTGCGGGCCGTGGCGGACGAGCTGGGCGTCGAAGTCGTCACGATCGATGCTTCCGAGGCGGGTGCCCCCGATGGCATAGCGCTGACGCCTTCGATGGTCTACGTCAATCACCGCGGGCGATTTCCGTATCTCGGGCGGTTCGCGACCGTCGATCGGCTTCGCAACCACGTCCGCACCGCCAGGTTCGGCGGCGGGGCCGAGGACGTGCGCACGAGCATGGACGGCGTGCCTCGGCGGACGATCGGCAAGGCCGTGGTCGGCACGCCGATCAAGGTCACACCGTGGGTCGGCCCGGGCGTCGACGCGGTGAAGGCCTCCGAGAGGGGGCGCGTCGACGGGCTGCCCAGCGCCGCCGATCTCAGCCAGGTCGACGACTCGCCGATCGCGGCCATGCACATCTCGCCGATCACGATGTACCGCAACGGCATCTACGAGGCGCTCGGCAAGCCGCCCGGGGACGGCAAAGGCGAGTCGATGGACCGGCTCTTCTACGCCGACTTCTACCCTTACCTGGCCGAGGACGGCACGCTGTACGTCAGCACGGCCTTGTTCAGCCAGTTCCACTGCCACGAGCCGGTCTATGTCAGCCCTGAGCCCGCGTCGGGGAACTGGGCGCAGGCCGAGCAGGTCTTCGCCGCGGCCGCGGCCGGCCTGGCGGCGGAGGTCGATCGCCAACTCGCCAACCCCGAACTGGGCGATGGGTTCGACGCGATCGCCGTCGACGCCGCGACGCCGACGTGGGACGAGCTCGGCCTGCCCCTGCCGCCCAAGCCCGAAGGCCCGGACATCGACGTGGCCGACCTCGAGATCGTGCGGGAGTGGACCGTCGATCAGGAAGCCGTCAACCGTCGACCCGTCGTGCAGTTCCGCTTCCCCGAGCCGATCGTCGGTTACGCCGGCGAGGCCCAGGAGCTCACCGGCGGCGTGACGCTCGGCGAGGGCTTGACGCTGGCCGACGCGAGCGGCGAGTTCGTCGTGCCGGTCAAGTCCGTGACCATGGGCGAGCCCGACCTCGATAGCTACATCCACTCGGGCATGCTCAACGCCTCGACCCACCCCAACGCCTCGTTCGTCTTCGACAACATCGAGGTCCCGGACGGCGCGACGCCCGCCTTCGGGCAGGTCATCCCCGGCAAGCTGGTCGGCACGTTCACCATGAAGAACAAGGCGATTCCGCTGGCGGTGCCGGTCTCGATCGAGGCCTTCGCCGGCGAGGACGGCAAACCTCGGCTGGCGTTCGTCGGCACGTGGGTGCTCGGCCCGCTGGACAGCGAGTTCGGCATCGACGACGCGCCGCCCGGTCCCGAGGAGTCGGCGACGCGCCTGACGTTCGACTGCTACATCGTGCTCGAGCCGGCGGAGTAACGCGGTAACATCCCTGGATGGCTCATGCAGCCGGCAGCACCGACACGATCTGGGGGAGCTACGCCGCCGTTATGGAAGAGATCCACGCTCGTAAGCACCGCGTGATCGACACCCTCGGCACGGCCGAGGTGCCCTACGCCCTAATCGGCGGGCAGGCCGTGATTTACTGGGTTGGTAGCCGCGATCCCGATGCGACGCGCACCACAAAGGACACTGACATCCTGCTCCGCCGCGAGGACGCCGAGCGTGCCGGGGCGGCATTGCGGGCCGTCGGCATGCACTTCGACACGTCGGCCGGCATCCCGATGTTCCTCGACGATGACAACCCCTCGCCCAAGCGAGGCGTGCACATCATCTGGGCTGGGGAAGTCGTTCGCGAGGGCGACCCGCTGCCTGCACCCGACGTCGATCGCCGCATCGAGATCCAACCCGGCGTCTTCGTGGTACCGATCCTCGACCTCGTCGGCATGAAGCTCACCGCCAACCGTCTGCACGATCAGGTCCACCTCGTCGACATGATCCACGTCGGCCTGATCGATCGCGAGCTGCTTGAGCAGTTGCCTGTCAAAGTTGCAGAACGACTAGAACCTCTCTTCGCCGAGGCTGAGCGGCGGGGAGCTCATTGATTGCGAGCTTGCTTGAAAAAGCTAGGGCTGTGGTACCTGCGGCGCTTTTATCCAGAAGGAGCGGTGCTGAAGCAGTTCGTGGGTCCTGACATCAAACGAGAGGTGAAAGTCCTTGACAACGCAAAACTCAAGCACAGTAAGTTGACAGTCCAGTCAAAGACTTGGAACGTGCTATACGTCTGTCGCGGATTTGCTCAAGAGTCCGAATTCGGCGAAGCATACGAGATCGATGAGTCTGACTTGTGGCGATGGCCAGGTAACAGCTGGGGCGGACCCGTGCCCACGGGCATTGATGGTCCCCATTACCACAGCGATTAGACGTTGAAGTACTTCGCCTCGGGGTGGTGGACGACGATGGCCGACGTCGACTGCTCGGGGTCGATCTGCCAGTTCTCGGTGAGCACGCAGCCGATGCGCGTGGGGTCGATAAGCCGCCAGATCTTGTCCTGGTCGGACATGTCGGGGCAGGCGGGGTAGCCGGGCGAGTAGCGCGAGCCGCGGTACTTCTGGGTGAACAGGTCGCGGACCTTGGGCGAGTCGTCGTTGCCGATGCCCAGCTCGGCCCGCATCCGCTTGTGCCACAGCTCGGCCAGGCCCTCGGCCGTCTCGACGCCCATGCCGTGGACGTACAGGTACTCGGCGTAGTTGTCGTCGTCGAAGAGCCGCTTAGCGAGCACGCTGACCTCCTGGCCCATCGTGACGCACGACAGACCGAGCACGTCCTTGACGCCGGACCCGACCGGCTTGAAGAAGTCGGCGATGCACAGCCGCTTGCGGCTCGACTGGCGGGGGAAGGTGAAGCGTTCGATCTCCTTGTCGTGGTCTTCGGCGTCGTAGACGACCAGGTCGTCGCCGTCGGCGTTCACCGGGTAATAGCCGTAGACGAGCTTGGGCTGTAGCACGTCCTCGTCGCGGAGCTGGGTCTTGAGACGGTCGAAGATCGGGACAACCTCGTCGACGAGCTGGCGCTCGTAGTCTTCGTCCGACTTGGCGCCCTTCTTGAATTGCCACTGGCCGCGGAAGAGGGCGACCGTGTTGATATAGGGGTAAATGTCATCGAGCTTGAGGCCCTCGATGACGCGGTCGCCCCAGAACGGCGGGGTTGGGATCGACTCCAGGTCTTCGACGTCGCTCAGCTTGCCGGCGTGGCGGTCGTCGCTGTCGCCATCGCCGCCGCCCCCCACGGCGACCGCGGCCGCGGCTTCCTTCTCGGCCTTGCGCTCGGCCATCGCGGCGAGCTTCTTGTCGGTCTCGGCTCGCTTGCCGAGGCGCTCCTCGATCGCCTCGTTCAACGCGTCTTCACGCCCGCCCATGATCTCGTCCATCAGGCGCAGGCCCTCGAACGCGTCCGTGCCGTGATAGACCTGGCCGTCGTAGACGTTGCGCAGGTAGCTCTCGCAGTAGTGCCGCGACAGGGCCGCTCCGCCGAGGATCATCGGGGTGTCGATGTTGAGCTCGTTGAGCTCGCGGAGGTTCTCCTCCATCACGTTGACGGACTTGACGAGCAGGCCGGACAGGCCGATGGCGTCGGGCTTGGTCTCGTGGTACTTCTCGACGAGCACGTTGATGGGGATCTTGATCCCGATGTTGTGCACGGTGTAGCCGTTGTTCGAGAGGATGATGTCGACGAGGTTCTTGCCGATGTCGTGGACGTCGCCGCGGACGGTGGCGAGCAGCATCGTGCCCTTGGTCGAGCCCTCGACCTTCTCCATGTGCGGCTCAAGCTGGGCGACGGCCTGCTTCATGACCTGGGCCGACTGCAGCACGAACGGCAGCTGCATCTGACCGGAGCCGAACAGCTCGCCGACGACGCGCATGCCGTCGAGCAGGTGGTCGTTGATGATCGACAGCGGGCCGTACTTGGGCAGGGCCTCCTCGAGGGTTTCGTCGATGCCCTTCTTCTCGCCGTCGATGATGTGCCGGCGCAGACGCTCCTCGAGCGGTAGCTCGGCGAGGTCGACCTTGGTGGACTGGGCCTCGGCGCCCTCGGGGAACAGGGCGATGAAGATCTGCAGGGCGTCGGTCGTCTTGCTGCCGTCGGGCAGCTCGTAGGCGTTCGCTTCATCGCGTGGTCGGTCATACAGCACGTCCATCGCGGCGTCCCACTGGGCCTCGTCGATGCGGTTTTTCGGGAGGATCTTGCTGGCGTGCAGGATGGCCGAGGTCATGCCGGCCTGCGTGAGCTCGTACAGGAACGCCGAGTTGAGCACCTGCCGCGCCGCGGGGTTGAGCCCGAAGCTAATGTTGCTCAGCCCGCAGGTGATCTGGCAGTCGGGGAAACGCTCGGAGATCAGCCGCGTGCCCTCGATGGTCTCCAGGCCGGAGCGTTTGTCCTTGTCCATGCCGGTGGAGACCGGGAGGACGAGGGGGTCGAACATGAGGTCTTCGTCGCGCAGGCCGTACTTGTTGACGGCCAGGTCGCGCATGCGCTCGGCGATGGCGAGCTTGCGCTCGCGGGTGCGGGCCATGGCTTCTTCGGGGTCCTCGTCGATCGTGCCCAGGACCAGGCCGGCGTTATAGCGCTTGGCGAGGTGGCAGAGCTCGGCGAATTTTTCTTCGCCGTCCTCGAGGTTGGCCGAGTTGATGATGCACTTACCGCCCGCCTTCTTCAGCCCGGCCTCGATGGTCTTGGGCTGAGTCGAGTCCAGCATCAGGGGGGCGTTGACCTGGTTGACGAGCTTGCCGACGATCGTCTCCATGTCGGCGGCGTTGTCGCGGCCGGCGTAGTCGACGTTGACGTCGATCACGTGGCTCTGCTCCCGGACCATCTCCTTGGCCAGGGACATGATCTCGTCCCAGTCCTCTTCCTCGAGCAGCCGCTTGAACTTGCGCGAGCCCGAGGCGTTGGTGCGCTCGCCGACGTTGAGGATCGAGTTGTCCTGGCGGTAGTCGACGGCACCCATGAGCGAGGCGACCTGCGGGCTCCAGGGCTCTTTCTCGGGCGTGGTCGGGGCGGTGTCCAGGCCGACGGTGTCGACGAGGCACTTGATGTGAGCGGGCGTCGTGCCGCAGCAGCCGCCGACGATGTTGAGGCCCATGTCGCAGACGTACTCGTTGACCTTCTCGGCCAGCGGTTCGGGGCCGAGCGGGAAGACAGTCTTGCCCTCGACGAGCGTCGGCAGGCCGGCGTTGGGCAGCAGCGAGATGCGGCGGCGCCAGTTTTTGGCGATGTACTGCACGAACTCGTGCATCTCGACCGGGCCGGTGGCGCAGTTGAGCCCGAGCGACATGACCGGCAACCCATCCAGCGCGGCGACGACGCCGGCGATGTCGGTGCCGATGAGCGTCGTGCCGAAGGACTCGATGGTGACCTGCACCATGATGGGGATGTCGCCCTCGCCGTCAATGTCGGGCGTGAGGCCGCGCTCTTCGAGCGCGTCGAGGCAAGCGTTGACAACGCACTTGACCTGCAGGATGTCCTGGCAGGTCTCGATGAGCAAAACGTCGGCACCGCCGTCGATCAGGCCGCGGGCCTGCTCGGTGTAGGACGCGAGCATCTCGTCGTAGGCGATCTGCCCGAGAGAGACGAGCTTGGTGCCTGGGCCCATCGAGCCGACGACGAAGCGCTTGCGGCCGTCCTTCTGCTCGTACTTGTCGCAGGCCTTGCGGGCGGTCTGGGCGGCGAGGACGTTGAGCTCGTGCACGCGGTCTTGGAGGTCCTGGTCCTCCATCGTGTGCACGGAGGCGTTGAAGCTATCGGTCTCGACGGCATCGGCGCCGGCAGCGAGAAACGACTCGTGGATGCCCTGGATGACCTCCGGGCGGGTGAGCAGCAGCACCTCGGTGCAGTTCTCCCGGCCGAGGTAATCACGCTCGAGGTCGAGATCCTCGATCGAGTGGATCGAGGTGCCCATCGCGCCGTCGAGGAAGAGGACGCGCTGCTTGAGGGTGTCGACGAATTGGCTCATGGGTCATCCTTGATCGGCAGGACGCCGCCGGGAGATCAACCCGGGGCGGGCCTCATTCATCCATATATCTGGATTAACGGATGATCATAGTGGTCGCCGGGGGGCTTGTCGAGCCCTAAGCCGGGTCAATGGCGGGCCTTCGGCGTGCCGATAGACTTCGGCCGTGACCTGGTGGGAAGCCATCATCCTGGGCGTTGTCGAAGGGCTGACCGAGTACCTGCCGGTCAGCTCAACGGGCCATCTCATCGTCACCCAGCGGGCCCTGGGGCTCGAGGGGCAGGCCGCGGACGCGTTTGCGATCTGCATCCAGGCCGGGGCGATCGTCGCGGTGCTGGGGCTCTACTGGAAGCGGGTGCGTCAGGCGGCGGTGGGGTGGGTTGGCAAGATCGGGCTCGGGCCGGGCGATGCGGACGGGTTTCGGCTTGGATTGCACCTGCTGGTGGCGTTTTTGCCGGCCGCGGTGCTGGGGCCGCTGCTGGACGACGCGATCGAGGCCCGGCTGTTCAACCCGACGATGGTGGCGGTGGCGTTGTTTGTCGGGGGCGTGGCGATCATCGTGGTCGATCGGTGGAAGCGGCGGACGGCCAGCCGGAAGGACGACGTGATCGCCGACGGGGCGGATGCGCCGGCGGCGGACCCTGGCAAGTCGCTGGAGGGGATGACGGTGACGATGGCGTTGGGGATCGGGCTGCTGCAGTGCGCGGCCATGTGGCCGGGAACGAGTCGGTCGCTGATGACGATCGTGGGCGGGGTGCTGGTCGGGCTGAGCCTGGCGGCCGCGGTGGAGTTCAGCTTCCTGCTGGGGGTGGTGACGCTGCTGGCGGCGACGGCGTACAAGGCGATCGACGCCGGCCCGGTCATGGTCGAGGCGTACGGGTGGTGGCCGATGATCCTCGGCTCGGTGGCGGCGTGGGCGTCGGCGGTGCTGGCAGTGAAGTGGATGGTGGGGTACCTCAAGTCGCACGGGATCGCGATCTTCGGGTACTACCGAGTCGGGGCGGCGGCGGTGATTGCCGTGCTGATCGCGGTCGGGTTCTTCAGCGATTGATCGCTTGGTCGATCCCGCCCGCGGCGCGACGCACGTCCACCACCGGCCCGTGACGCGACGGTAACCACGCCGGCCCGACGATCGGCAGTCCACGGTCCTCGATCCACGAACGCCAGGCCGTCGGCTGCGGCCCCAGGTCGAGCACGGCGTCGACCGCCGGCAGGATCACCCAGGGCTCCACCGCCCGCGGTTCGGCGATCAACAGCCCGGTCAGCCCGAAGTCCCGCCAAAGCGAGCACGCGTGCACCCGCCCCGGCTGCGACGGCCGCACGACGAGCCGCAGCTCGCCGCCCCCCGCCGCCAGACTCGCCTCCCGCGCCAGCCCCACCGCCATCGCCGCGTCGTACGCGTCGCCCGAGACCGGGTCGCCGCCGACCGCCAGGACGCACGACACGCCGTCCGTCACGCCCCATTGGTCGCGCAGCTCGGCTCGTCGCGCCTCAACGGTCGGCTCGGCGCCGAGTTGCCACGTCGGGGCAACGGTCGTGCTCGACGTTACCTCGACCTTCAAGCCCCCCCAGCGTTGTGCGACCGTCGCCGCCGAGCGCGACCACGCCAGGCAAGTCGTCGCGCCGCCGCGCCTCAGCGTCGCCCGGATCGCCGGCCCCGCCAATCTCGTCTGGCCCATCGGCGACGAGACGTACGCCCCACGCCGGACCCCCGCGTGTTGGGCCAGCCGCGCGAGCGACGCGTCTGCGGCGACCAGCACCGGCTCGCCGGTCGCGGCGGCCGCGCGCAACGCCAGCGCCGGCTCGGCCGCTCGATCGATCAGGTGCCATCGCGCCACGCGGCCTCCTCGCTCAGCCCGGCAGCATGTCGCCCGGTTCCTTGCCGCGGTGCTTGTAGAAGAGCTGTGCGATCTCCTTGCCGGCCTCCTCGGCGAGGCGGCGCATCATCTGGAACTCGACGCTGCGATCGGTGATCGCCGACGCCTCGTACTCTTCCTCGATCGTCTTGACGTAGCCGGGACCCGGCCCGCTCATGGAGGTGCCGGGGTTGGGCCAGATGCGCCGCCCGTCCTCAGCGTTGACGAGCTTGACCTCGACCACCGCGTTGGGCTTGTACAGCCCGCCGGCCACGCGGGCGCCGGCCGAGAGCACCTCGGCGTACAGCACCATCTCGGCTCCGAGCTCGCGACCGATCTCGTCGATCGGCATCGCCGCGAACGCCTCGGGGCCGACCTCGCGCTGCAGGGCCCGGACGTCCGAGACGCCGAAGATCTCGGTCGATTCCGACAGGCCGGCCTTTTTTCGGTTCTGGTGCAGGTGGTAGGTGATGTTGGCGAGGACCCGGCCGGCGCCGTTGACGTCGCGAAGCTGGTTCTTAGGGTCGTCAACGAGCACGGCCATCGAGCGGTCGGGCAGGGTGTAGACCGCCTTGACGTCGGTGTCGCGGAAGACGACGGCCGCCGCGGCCACCCCCTCGCAGCCCGACTGCATGCCCAGCGTTGTCAGCCCGAGCGCGGCCGCGACGAGCGGCGTGAGACGTGTCGCGACCCGTCGGTGCGTCACCGCTTGCGTTCCACGGTGTGGTCGTAGAACAGGCCGGCCGCGTCGCGCGAGAAGAGGGTCAGCAGGCCCAGCTCGATGGCCGAGTCTTCCTCGTCGATGATCCCGTACTCGAGGTCCTCGGGGAACACGTTGCTCACGGTGTTGAAGTAGGTGAAGTCGTCGGCGTCGGGCGCGTTGGCCTCGATGACGCCGACGTTGGCGGTGATCGAGCCGCGCTTCTCCCAGCGGTTGCCCGGCTCGTGCAGCTGGTAGTTGACGATGTCGACCAGCACGATGGCGTCGGTGCCGACCCGCTCGATGAGCTGGCTGTACATCATCGTCTGCCAGTACGGGTTGTCCTTCTGGTAGGCGGCGACCTGGTTGGGGTGCATCAGCCGGGCGCCGTCGAGGTTCTCCTGCAGCCGGCCGGCGATCACCCGGCCGACCTTGTCCTGCACCTGCGGGTGGCGGTACAGCAGGAACTCGTCGGCGGAGACGAACACGGCGATCGTCTTGTTCTCCAGCCCGAGGTACTCGGCCTCGACGTCGAAGCGCTCGATCTGATCCAGGTGCGAGCAGCCGGCCAGCAGCGTGGCGGCCAGCAGGGCGATCGCGACGCCGCGCAGGCGGGCGAGCGGCCGAGGCGGCAAGTAGTGGCAAACGGGGCGCGGGCTCATGCGAGGCCTCCGAGGGTGACGAGCAGCTTGTAGCACCAGGCGGCCAGGATCAGCCCGCCGAAGGCGAGCAGCAGCTTGGCGGATAGCAGCGACTTCAGCGGGCGCGGGTCGGCGCCCGTCGCCGCGATGTACCCGCCAACGATCAGCGCGATCGCGGTCAGCACCGCCAGCACGAACCCGGCGGGCTGCGTGAGGAACGACGCCAGGAAACGGCCGTCGGCGGCGTGGGCGAAGGAGGTAGTCATCCCGCAGGTGGCGCAGGGCAGCCCGGTGGTCATCTCGAACCCGCAGGGGGGCAGGCCGATCTGCGTGTGCGTGCCGTGCCCGGCCGAACTTGGCTGCATCCAGGCCGCCAGGGCGAGCACAACGGCCGCGGCGACGGCGACCCCGGCCGCGACGAGCCGGCGTGTCGCGAGCCGCGGGCGAGCGGCCTCGTCGGTCGAAATGGCCGTGGGTGCGGCGTCCATGGCAGACAGGATACCCGCGCGGCGCGGCTTACACTGACTCGATGACGCCCCGCGAGGCCACGCTTCCACCGACCGCTCCCTCCGACACGTTTGCCGGCCTGGCGCCGCGGGTGGCGGTGCTTGGCGCGGGCGTGGCCGGCATGGCCGCCGCCGTAGGCCTGGCCCGCGCGGGCGTCGCCGTCGATCTGATCGACACCCGCCGCAAGCTCGGCGGCCGGGCCACCTCGTTCGACGACCCCGCCACCGGTCACACCCTCGACAACTGCCAGCACGTCGTCATGCGCTGCTGCACGGCGATCCTCGACCTCTACGCCGCCCTCGGCGTCGCCGACCGCATCGCCTGGCACCGCACGCTTAACTTCATCCGCCCCGACGGACAACGCGACGCCCTCGCCGCCGCGCCACTCCCCGCCCCCGGCCAATTCACCCTCAGCTTTCTTCGGCTCGGTTTCCTCAACCTCGCCGACAAGCTCGGCATCGCCCGTGCCATGTTCGCCCTGATCCGCACCTCGCCCCGGGCGATGGTTGAAGCCGACGCGATCAGCTTCGCCGACTGGCTCGCCCGCCACGCCCCGCAAACGGACCGGGCGATGTCCCGCTACTGGGAGCCCGTCGTCGTCTCGGCCGTCAACCTCCCGTGCGCCCAGGCCTCGGCGCGCTACGCGATCCAGGTTTTTCGCGAGGGCTTCCTCTGCCGCGGCGACGTCTACGAGATGGGTGTCTCGCGCGTGCCGCTGCGCGACCTGTACGAGCGCGTCGGGTCGATCGTCGCCTCGATCGGCGGGCGGGTGCTGCTCGGTCACGCCGTCGAGTCGATCGGCTACGACGCCGGGCGTCAACGCGTGACCGGCGTCACGGTCCGCCACGGCCGCGACCGCGCCACGCTCGCCGTCGACGCGGTCGTCTCGGCCATGCCCGCCGACCGGCTCGCCAAGGTCGTCGATCCCCCCATGGCCGTGGCCGACGATCGCCTCGCCCGGCTGAACGACGTCGGTGTCTCCTCCATCCTCGGCGTCCACCTCGCGATCGCCTGCCCTTCGCTCGACGCCCCGGCGCTCGACCTGCCTCACGCCGCGCTGCTCGACTCGCCGCTGCACTGGGTCTTCAACGAGCCGCCCGGCACGCTGCCCGACGGCCGCGTGGTGCAATGGGTGCACGGCGTCATCTCGGCGTCGGACGACCTGCTCGACCAATCCAACGCCGAGCTCGTCGAGCTGGTGGGGGCCGAGGTCCGTCGCTACTTCCCGGCCGCCGCCGATCGCGAACTGGTGGCCGGCCTAGCCGTGCGCGAGGTGCGAGCGACCTTCGCCGCCACGCCGGGCGTCGACGCCTTACGCCCCCCGACCGCCGGCCCGATCACCAACGTCCTGCTCGCCGGCGACTGGGTCGACACCGGCTGGCCCGCGACGATGGAGGGTGCCTGCCGCTCTGGCTATCGTGCCGCCGCCGCCGCCGTCGACGCGCTTGGCATCACCCCCGCGCACGACCTCCCCGTTGTCCACGACCCGACTCCGGCCCCGCTGTTTCGCCTGCTGTCGGCGTGACTTCGGTGCAGAAAGGCGCAGAAAAAACCCCGGCCTAAACGGCCGGGGTTGGGGAGTTCATCGATGCCGCGAGGTCGGTGGCGTTACTTCACTCGCTTGATCGAGCAGCCCTTGCTCTTGGTCTCGGTCATCGGCAGCGGGGCGCCGTTGAGGGCCGCGAGCACGACCGGCTTCAGGTAATTCTCGTTCATGTAGCCGGCCTTCTCGGGCGAGGTCGGGATTTCCTCGTAGCCGCCCACGTAGACCAGGTCCTGGTCGCCGGGCGTGATGACGTAGAAGTGGGGCGTGGTCTGGGCGCCGTAAATGTCGGCGATCTTGTTGCCCGGATCCTTGAGGATGGGGTAGGGGATGTCGTGGGTCGAGGCGTACTCGGCGACCTGCTCGACCGACTCGTTCTTATTCGAGTTGATCGCAATGAACTGCACGTCGTTGGCGGCCCACTCCTCGGCCAGCGGGGAGAGGACGCGCTGGTAGCCGCCGCCGTCACGCATCTTGTCCCACGGGCAGTTGATCGACTGCCAGACCAGGATCACGAGCTTGTCGGAGTAGTCGCTGAGCGAGACGGGCTCGCCGGTGCGGACGTCGGTGAGGGTGAACTGCGGGGCGGGCGCGTTGACGTGGGCGTGCTGGTGGGCGGCGTCTTTAGCCGTCTCCTTGGCCTTGTTGAGCACGTTGCTGCCACCGCCGTACTGGGCGAGGGCGGGGGTAACCAGGGCGAACGCCGCGAGCAGGGCGAACGCACCACCGACGAAACGACGGGTCGTCATGACAAACACTCCGGGTCTGGGGTGAACGCTCGGCGGACGCTCCGCCTTCCGGCCAAACGTTACGCCGCCCGAGTGGCGGAGTTCCCGATTCGGATGAACTTTTTCTGAACTCGGCCGGCTTGGTGAACCCCCCGATCGGGCTGGGGTACCCTGCCCGTGTGCCCGCCGTCCTCGCCGACCGTCTCGCCAAGCACTACCGGGTGGCCGATAAAAAGCCCGGGCTCCTGGGCACGTTTGCGCACTTCTTCAACCGCCGCACCAAGACCGTCGAAGCGGTCAAGGGCGTCTCCTTCGCCGTCGAGCCGGGCGAGATCGTCGGCTTCCTCGGCCCCAACGGCGCCGGCAAGACGACCACCCTCAAGATGCTCACCGGCCTGATGGAGCCCACCGCCGGCCAATGCGAGGTCCTTGGCCAGCGGCCCTTCGCCCGTCACCCGTCGCTGCTGCAGCAGATCACGCTGGTCATGGGTCAGAAGCAGCAGCTGATGTGGGACCTGCCGGCGGCCGACTCGCTGCGGATCAACGCGGCCGTGTACGACATCGCCCCGCGCGAGGCCGACCGCCGCGCCGCCGAGCTGGCCGAGATGCTCGGCGTCACCGACGAGCTCACCCGCCCGGTCCGCAAGCTCTCGCTCGGCCAGCGGATGAAGGTCGAGCTGATCGCGGCCCTGCTCCATCGCCCCAAGGTGCTGTTCCTCGACGAGCCGACGCTCGGCCTGGACATCAACGCCCAGACCGCCGTCCGCGACTTCCTCCGCACCTACAACGCCGACCAGGGCGCCGCGATGCTGCTCACTTCGCACTACATGGCCGACATCACCGCGCTGTGCGAGCGCGTGATCCTCATCCACGAGGGCCTAGTCATCCACGACGGCGGGCTCGATGCGCTGCTCGAACGCTTCGCCCCGTTCCGGGAGGTAGCGCTCGACTTCGACACCAACCACCCCGCCCCCTCGTCCGAGTCGCTCGCCCGCTTCGGCGACGTCGAGTCGCACGACGGCCACGCCGCCACGCTGTTGATCGGTCGTGACGGCCTGGCGTCCGCCGTCGCCGCCATCATGGCCGATCTGCCCGTCGCCGACCTCACGATCCACGACCCGCCGATCGAGCAGGTCATCAACCGGGCGTTCGAGACGGGCACCGCCGACAAGGACGGCGAGGTCGACGATGGCTGACGCCGTGCCGACCGCGCACCCGCTGTTTGTCCCCCGTCGCTTCGCGCACCTCGCCAGGGCGATGACGACGTCGTTCTACGCGCTGATGGTGGAGTACCGCGTCGAGATCGTGCTCTGGGGCATCGCGACGTGCCTGCCGCTGATCATGATGGGCGTGTGGTCGCAGGCCGCCGAGACCGGGCAGTTCACGCTCGATCGCGTGGGGATGATCCGCTACTTCCTGGCGGTGTTCATCGTGCGGCAGTTCACGGTGGTGTGGGTCATCCACGACGTCGAGTGGCACGTCGTGTCGGGGCGGATGACGCCGTACCTCTTGCACCCGGTCGACCCGTGGTGGCGGTTCTTCTTTATCCACGTCGGTGAGCAGGCCTGCCGACTGCCGATCGTCGTGGGCCTGCTCATCCTGTCGCTGTTGATCTTCCCCGAGGCGATCTGGGGCACGCGTGATGACCCCTCGTTCTGGACCCCCGCGCCCGACCGCGTGCTGCTGGCGGTGCTCGCCACGTATCTCGGCTTCATCCTGCGCTGGTGGATGCAGTACGCCATGGCGATGGGGTCGTTCTGGGTCGAGCGCGTCTCGGCCCTGCACGACGTGATCTTCCTGCCGTACCTGTTCCTCTCGGGCCTGATGTTCCCGCTCGGCGAGCTGCGCAACCGCATCGAGACAACCGTCACGCTCTTCGGCACCGACATCCACCTCGGCCAAGCCGCGTACGAGCTCGCGCTGCTGACGCCGTTCCCGTACATGGCGTGGTTCCCCGCGATGCTGCTGGCCACCGACGCCGACGCGACCACCGGCGACCTGCCGATCGTCCGCGGCTTTGTCACCCTGATCGCCTGGATCGGGCTGATGATCGCCCTGCAACGCTGGCTGTGGCGGCGGGGCGTCAGGCGTTACACGGCGATGGGGGCCTGAGTCCATCGCCATGCGCTACGCCCGCACCCTCTACGCCAGTTGGTCGGCGGCCCTCGCGGCCGAGGCCGAGTACCGGCTGAACTTCGCCGCCGCCGCCGTCATCGCGCTGTTCACCCTCGCCGGCTCGCTGCTCGTGCTGGCGCTGTTCTACGGCCCCGACCCCTCGGGCAGCGACGCCACCATCCTCGGCGGCTGGACCTACGACGAGGCCCTCTGCGTCACCGCCGTCTACACCCTGCTCGATGGCTTCCAGCAGACCTTCCTGCAGCCCAACCGCCAGCAGCTCACCGAGATGGTTCGCGAGGGCAAGCTCGATTTCGTGCTCATCAAGCCCATCGATCCGCAGTTCTGGCTCTCCACCAACCGGCTGGCGATCTTCGGCGTCCCCAACCTCGTTTTCGGCGGCGCCCTCCTCGCCTTCGCCATGAGCCGGCTCGACGCGACGCCCTCGGCGTTCGCCATCTCGCTGGGCTTGTCTGCGATCGTCGTCGGCATGGCGATCGTCTACGCGCTCGGCTTCCTGCTCGCCACGCTGACCATCTGGTTCGTCAAGATGGACAACATCACGCTGGCGATGAACGCCTTGCTCGAGGCCGGCCGCTACCCCATCCCGGCCTACGCGCCGGCCTACCGCGTGTTCTTCACGTTCGTCCTGCCCGTGGCGTTCATGACCACCGTCCCCGCCGCCACGCTGACCGGCCGCGACGCGCCCGGCTGGACGCTCGCCGCCGCCGTGGTCGTCGCCGCGCTCATGGTGATCGCCTCTCGCTTGCTGCTGAAATTTGCGCTGAGGTTCTACACGTCGGCGTCGAGCTGACGGGTTAACGTGCCGGCATGCCTGCCCCCGACCGACTGCGTGTCGCCGCCGTGCAGTACTTCGTCCGCCCGGTGAGCTCGTTCGAGCAGTTCGCCGAGCAGGTCCGCGGTGTGATCGCCGCGGCCGCCGAGTACCGGCCGCACGCCGTCGTGCTCCCCGAGTATTTCAGCACCCAGCTCGCCTCGCTCGACGACCCCGACCTGCCGCCGCGCGACCTGCTGCGGCGCGTCGCCCGCCACGCCGACGCCACGCTCGACCTGCTGAGCCAGCTCGCCCGGCGACACGGCCTCTACCTCGTCGGCGGCACCGTCCCGACCCCCGACCCCGACGACCCCGACACCGTCTACAACGATTGCCCCGTCGTCTCGCCCGACGGCCGGATCGCCACGCAGGGCAAGCTGCACCTCACCCGCTGGGAGCTCGAGCACACGCACGTCACCCCGCGCGACCGCCTCCGCGTCTTCGACACCGCGATCGGCAAGCTCGCCGTGAACGTCTGCTACGACATCGAGTTCCCCGAGCTGGCCCGTGCGGCCGCCCACGCCGGCTGCGACGTCATCTTTTGCCCGGCCTGCACCGAGGACCTCCCGGGCTACCTGCGCGTCCGTTATTGCGCCCAGGCCCGCGCGGTCGAGAACCAGGCCTACCTCGTTCTGGCGTCCGCCGTCGGCTCGCTGCCTCGCATCCCCTCGGCCAGCCTGCATCACGGCCAGTCCGCGATCCTCACGCCGTCCGACCTCCCCTTCGCCCGCGACGGCATCCTCGCCGAGGGCCAACCCAACGCCGAGACGGTCGTCGTCGGCGAGCTCGACCTTGGCCTGCTCCACCACGCCCGCGAACAGGGCACCGTCCTCACCCTCCGCGACTCGGCCGGCTCGGCCCGCCTCGCGGCCGATGTCGAGGCCGTCACGCTCTAACCCCGTCACGCACGCCGGCGACCCGATCGGTACGGCGTCGCACGGCCGGGCCATCGTCCGGGGTTACGATCTGACCATGATGGTCGCGCTTCCGGTCGTGCTGCTGCTCATGGCGATCCCGCTGGGGCTGCTCGCCGCGACAGCCTGGCTGTGGGTCCGCGTCGTCCGCGGCTTCGCGACCGTCGACACCGACACCCCGTTGTGCGGCAAGTGCGGCGCGGGCGTCCGCGGCATCGGCTCGCTGACCTGCCCCGAGTGCGGCGCCGACCTCCGCGAAGTCGGCATCGTCACCCCCCAAGGCCGACGCGCCGTTCCCGCGCTCGTCTTCATCCTCGCCTGGACCTGCCTGCCCGCGCTGCCCGCGCTCATCGCTTTGGCCTTTCTGACCGCGATCGGCCCCAGCGTCTCCACCACCCGCCTGCACCTCACCCTCAACGACGCCCCCCACGTCCTCGTGGTCGACGCCGTCTACCACGGCCCGCACGTCACCGGCGGCATGAGCACCTCCACCAGCAGCGCCACCATCAACGGCGTCCGCACCGCCACCACCACCCTCGGCCTCCCCGCTGCCAACCCCGCGTCCATCGATCGGCTCCAGCTCAACCTGACCACGCCCGCCGGCCTTACCACGCTCACCTATCAGCCCGGCCAGGCCGCCTACGAGATCGCTCACGCCGGGTACGCCGCGGTCGAGCCCGTCCCGCTTGCCCCCGCCGCCATCCGCGACGACCTCTTGCTAGCCACTAACACCACCATGCCGATGACCGACCCCAAACTCCAAGGCCTCACCGACCTCGCCAACGCCCTCGCCAACGGCAGCTCCAACGTGGTCATGCAGGGCTGGGCCGGAAGCACCTCCTCGTCGTGGGGCAGCAGCTCCCGCCCGGCGTGGTGGTACCTCGCGCTGCTGCTGATCGGTTTCGCGGCGATCTACGCCGCCGGCCTGGTCATCTTCTTCCGCCTCCGCCGTCGGGCGGTGAGCCTCGCGACCCCTGACGGAGACGCCACGCCATGATGTGGAGCGGCTTCGCGCTCGTCGGCCTGCTGTTCCTGATCGTGCCGGTGCTCGCCACCCTCGCCTGCATCGCCGCGTTGGTCGCGCTGTGGGTCTTCGTCTTCCGCTACCGACCCGGCCAGGGGCATGGCTCGACCTGCGGGCGCTGCGGCTACCCGGTGCAAGGCCTGTCCACCATGTCCTGCCCCGAGTGCGGCGCCGACCTGCGCGAGGTCGGCATCGTCTCCGACAAACAGCGCGGCCGCGTCGGCCCCCTCGTGTTTGTCCTCGCGTGGACCCTGCTGCTGCCCATCCCGGCCTGCACCACCTCGGCCGTCTTCACCGCCGTCGGGCCCAAGCACCAGATCAAGCACGCCAACGTCTTCGGCGGGTCTCAGTGGAGCGGCATGCCCTCGCCGCCCGCGCCGACCCCCGTTAGTCCGAGTTCGCCCGCCAGCGCCTCGCCCACGCCGTCAGCATCCAACATCATCCAATCCCTCAGCATCAATTTCGAGTTCGACCCGTCGTCCGGCGACCCAACCATCGCCATGCTCCACGTCACCGCCTCGACGAACCAGTCCGCCTTCACGTGGGTCAACCTCGCCACGATGGAGCACACCGCCAGCCCGAACTTCAACGCCAACCCCACCAACCTGCTTCTCGGTTACGCCGGCTCGGGGATCACCCCCGCCTCCATCACCGGCAACGTCCTCGACAAAATCGAGCTGCTTCAGCTCGTCACCCAGAGTCCCGGCACCGCCAACCTCACCCCCGCTCAGACCGCCGAGCTGGAGACCGCCGCCGACGAGATCGTCGCTTATCTCCTGCACGTCCAGCAGACCGGCAACACCGCCACCGCCGGCCACCTCGCCTCGCTGGGCAATGTCAGCCACAACGCCTCCAGCTTCGACTCGCCGTCGCTGGCCGTGTTCCTGATCGCGATGGCCGGCTTCTCGGCCCTCTACATCGCCGGCTTTCCGGTCTACTTCCGCACGCGCCGACCGCCGAAGCCCGACGCGCCACGGATCGGCGCCTAGAGGCCTTCCCGCGCGGCTCCGCGGGGCGGTGACACCTAGGTGTCGCTACCCCAACAAAAACTGGACGAACATATTGACGGATGCCGAACAACGCTTACCGTAGGCCATCCGCTCAGAATCCTAACGGATCGGGCGGGGGCCGACGGCGAGCGCGTCGCTCGCGGGCCCACCGAGCCTTTCCGGGCGTCAACCCCGTCGCGTCATCCCGACCGGCGCACCCCCAGGAGCCGAGCCAACATGGTTGCTACCCTCGATCGACCAGCCAGCAAGAACGGGTCCGCCCGGAAAGGAATCCACATGCCCAAGGCCTCCGCCGACCCTCAGGCCGATCGACGCAAGGCCGTCGACTCCGCCGTCGCCCAGATCGAGCGCAACTTCGGCAAGGGCTCGATCATGCGGCTCGACGACGACCCGTCGAACCTCCCGCCGGGCATCTCCACCGGCTCGATCTCCCTCGACCTCGCCCTCGGCGGCAAGGGCATGCCCACCGGCCGCGTCGTCGAGATCTACGGCCCCGAGTCCTCCGGCAAGACGACCCTGGCCCTTCACGTCGTTGCCAATGCCCAGAAAGCCGGCGGCGTCGCCGCCTTCATCGACGCCGAGCACGCCCTCGACCCCTCCTGGGCACGCCGCATCGGCGTCAACCTCGACGACCTGCTCGTCTCCCAGCCCGATACCGGCGAGCAGGCCCTCGAGATCTGCGAACTCCTTGTCCGCTCCAACGCCGTCGAGGTGATCGTCGTTGACTCCGTCGCCGCCCTCATCCCCCGCGCCGAGATCGAGGGCGAGATGGGCGACAGCCACGTCGGTCTCCAGGCCCGGCTCATGTCCCAGGCCCTCCGCAAGCTCACCGGCGCGATCAACCGCTCCCGAACTACCGTCATCTTCATCAACCAGATCCGCGAGAAGATCGGCGTCATGTTCGGCAACCCCGAGACCACCCCGGGCGGCCGAGCCCTCAAGTTTTACTCCTCCGTCCGCGTCGACATCCGCCGCACCGGATCGCTCAAGGAGGGCGACACCGCCGTCGGCAACCGCGTTCGTGCCAAGGTCGTCAAGAACAAGATCGCGCCCCCGTTCCGCCAGGCCGAGTTCGACATCATGTTCAACGAGGGCATTTCCGCCTCCGGCGACCTGATCGACCTCGCGGTCGAGACCGACATCGTCCAGAAGTCCGGCGCCTGGTTCAGCTACGGCGAGATCCGCCTCGGTCAGGGCCGCGAGAACGCCAAGACCTTCCTCAAGGACAACGCCGACGTTTTCGAGGAGGTCAAGGTCAAGGTGCTCGACGCCAAGGGCGTGACCACCGCCGCGGCCGACGAGGCGATCGAGGACGAGGTGCCCACCGAGGACAACGACTGATCGCGACCCGTGATCGATGCTCAGAAGGGCGGCGTTGAGGCAGACCGGGTCGGCGTGCCGATAGTCCAGACGAGTCACGATCCCGCGCCCGTCCCGAGCCGCCGCCTTGACCGATCGACCGCCCCCGACATCGCCCGCGCCGTCGAACCCCGCCGGCATGGCCCCCATGAAGGGCGAGGACCCGCAGGCGGCGAGACGGCGGATTTTTGGCGGGTCCAGCCGGTACGCGTCCAGCGCCGCGCCGAGTGGCGCGGGTGGTGGCTTGGTTGAGGCCGCTGCCCGACCCTGGATCGCGGTCCAATGGGACTGCTGCTCGACCTACTCCCGGATCTACCGCAACGACGAGGGCACGGCCTACGCCGGCCGATGCCCCAAGTGCGGGCGGGCGGTCAGTGTCCGCGTCGGCCCGGGCGGCACGGACGCCCGTTTCTTCGTGGCGGGCTGACAGTCCCGGCCCCGGAGTCGATCCCCCCTCAAGACGGTTGCGGCTGGTCGTCGCTCGGGCCGCCTGAGCCCGTCCGAGCCCGCCCGAACCATCCATCCCTCGCGATGATTCCGTTTGTGCCGGTCATCGAGGCCGACCCTGCCGCCTGAGCGGGGCGTATCGCTTGGGGACGCCGCGGGCGGGCGTAGAATGAGCCCAGAGAGGGGACAAGAGGAGCGATCGGTGAGGCACACGGAGCACGGAACCCAGATCGATGCGTCGCCAGACGCCGGGGTGGTGATGATCCTCGACAGCGAGCGTGGACCTGACGCGTCGCTGCTGATGAGTCACCTGGCGGCGCGTCAGCGGCCGGTCGAGGTGGTCCGCGACGAGGTGTCGGCCATGCGGCGGCTCATCCGCGGTGGCGTGGACCTCATGGTGATCATGGTCCCGACCTCTCAGGCCGCGTCCAACGACCTCCAGGAAGCCGTGTCGTCGGTCGACCATCCACCCGTCATTGCCGGCTGGGACCCGCAGCGCCGCGCCCTGCGATCGCTGACCCAGTCCGCCCTGTTGCCCCGGATCGCGATGCCGACCCCGGCGGCCACCGTCGCGGCGGGCGATGCGTGGGGCGACTGGGACGCGACCCCCGAGGTGCTCTCGTCGGCCGAGCTCGACGCGCTGCTCGGGGGCATGGAACCCAGCCAGCCATGACGGCGCCCACCACGAGCCCCGCGGCCAGCCATCCGACCCCCGACGGGATCGATCACACCGCTCCGCTCTCGGGGCCGACCGGCACCGCCGTCGTGGCGATCGGCGGCCCGTCGGCCGCGTCGGCGATCCGCGATCGGCTGAACGGCTCGGCGTCGGCGATCGAGGTTCTGCCCACCGCCAACTACCTGTCGGCCCTCTCCGTCGTCGCTTCGCGCCCCGATGTCCAGGCCGTCATCGGCCCCATCGACGGCCCCCCGAGGCTGCTGCCCCGGCTTGTTCGCAGCATGCGCGAGCTGGCCCCGCAGGTCCGGCTCTACGTCCGCGTGCCGCAGGGCCGCGAGGACGACGCCGCCACCTTGCTCTCGGCCGGGTTTGACGGCTATGTCCTCGAGCCCTTCAGGCCCGACGAGCTCGCGGCCCTGCTGCTGCCGGCTGCGCCCGCCCAGTCTGATCGAGCCAAACTCTCGGCCGTGGACGCCGACTTGCCGACCGACGCCGCGCGAGAGCTCGGCGACACCGATCTCGTCGAGGCCGTGCTGCGCGGGCGGTTTGAGCTGATGCCGCTCGCCTGCCGGCTCATCGAGCAGCAGGGCGGGCCGAGAGACATCGCCGTGGCTCGTGATCGCGCGGCCGTCCCCGCGGGTCATGCGGCGGTCCCGCTGAGTCGTCAAGAGGGCGAACTGGGTTGGCTTCATGCCCCCGCGGCCGACGACGCTGAGCTGACGCGATGGGCCGGCTGGCTGGCGTGCTGGCTCGCGCTCGACCGCAAATTCAGCGGCCTGCGCCGGCTTGCGCTCACCGACGAGCTCACCCGCGCCTGGAACCGGCGTTACTTCGATCGCTTCCTCGCCCGCGTCCTCGACCACGCCCACGACGATCGCTCGCAGGTCACGCTGTTGGTCTTCGACATCGACGACTTCAAGGTCTACAACGACCGCTACGGCCACGCCGCCGGCGACGAGATCTTGCGCGAGGCCGCCCGCCTGATGCGGTCCGTGGTCCGTGAGCACGACGTGGTCGCCCGCATCGGTGGCGACGAGTTCGCCGTGATCTTCTGGGACGCCGAGCCCCCCCGCACCGAGAACCACGCCGCCTCGCAACACCCCACCGACGTCCTGCAGTGCGCCAAGCGATTCCAGGCCGCGGTCTGCCGGCACGAGTTCCCCAAGCTGATCGATGATCAGGCCGGCACCCTCACCATCTCCGGCGGGCTCGCGTCGTATCCGTCGGACGGCCGCACGCCCGAGGAGCTGCTGGCCCGCGCCGACGCCATGGCCCTGCGTTCCAAGCGCCAGGGCAAGAACGCCATCACCCTTGGGCCCGGCGCGATCTCGCGCTGCGAGCGAGCCTGACCTAGCGACGCGTCGTCGTGTCGCGACGGCGGTCAAGGTCGGTCGCTGCCTTGCCGCTAACGTGCCGCGATGCCCGAGGCAACGGCCCCCCGAGCTTCCTGGATCAAGCTGGCGCTGCTCGCGATCGTCGCGGTGGGATTGCCGGCGGTGGGGCTCGCCGTCGTCGGCATTGTCGGCTGTGACGCGTTGGCCGAAACACTGACGCTGCCGGCTTGGTCGGCGCCGCTGGCCATTGGGCTCGTCTGCGGGCTGGCGCTGGTGCCGACGCACCTCACGAGCCTCGCCAGCGGCTACCTGCTAGGGCTCGTCGTCGGTCTGCCCACGGCGATCGTCGGCGTCATCGCGGGGGCGGGGTTGGGTTACTGCCTGGCCAGCCGGCTCGACGTCGCTGCGCTGCGCTCGATGATCCAGCGATACCGCGTCGGTCGATCGCTGACCGACGCGATGCTCGAACGCGGGCCGACCCGCGCGACGACGGCCGTGCTGTTCGCCCGCCTGCCGCCTCAAGTGCCGTTCGCGCTGGGCAACGTGCTGGCTGCGTCGCTGCGCATCCCCTTGCGCCCGATGCTCTTGGGCACGGCCCTGGGCATGGCCCCACGCGTCTGGCTGGTCGTGTGGCTGGGATCGGAGTTGGCGGACTGGGACGCCACCGCGGCGCCGCCGATGTCGCTCTACCTGAGCTTGGCGGCCACGTTGATCGGCCTCTTGGGCCTCACGGCTTGGTCCGCGGCCATCCTCCGTCACCGGGGCTCGTACACTCCCTGACCCGCCCCGACCGCGAGAGCGTCAGGGGACGCCCTTCCCTTACTCGATCGGAAGTCCACCATGTCCTATGACAGCACGATCCACGCCAAGGCCGTGGAGTTGACCAAGCTCACGTTCGAGATCACCGCGGCCGCGGGATCGGGGCACCCCACGTCCGGCGCGTCGCTGGCGCACCTGGTGACGGTGCTGATGTACGAGCACATGCGTTACGAGCCGGCCAACCCGGCGCACCCGGCCAGCGACCGACTGGTGCTCTCCGAGGGCCACGCGGTGCCGATCGTCTACGCCGCGTGCGCCGACCTGGGGGTGATGGTCGGGCGCAGCAAGGACGAGTGGCACGCCCTGACCGTCGAGGAGGCCAAGACGCTTCGGGAGATCGACTCGTTGATCGACGGCCACCCCAACCCCGTCGAGGGCTTCCCGTTCTTTGACACCGCCACCGGCTCGCTCGGTCAGGGGCTCAGCCAGGCGACCGGCCTGGGCATCGCCGCCCGCTTGAACGGCATGGACAAGCGCATCTTCTGCCTCATCGGTGACGGCGAGTCGCGTGAGGGCAACATCTGGGAGGGCGTCGATTTCCTGATCGACCACGACCTCAAGGCCGTCTGCCCGATCTTCAACTGCAACAAGTTCGCCCAGTCCACGCCGACCGGCCCGCAGCAGATGCCCGACGTCACGCACGCCAAGCTCGAGGCTGTCGGCTACGACGTGCATCGCATCGACGGGCACCACCCCACGGCGATCAAGGACGCGCTCTCGGCCCATGCCCGGGCGCAGCACGACCCCAACGCCGCGCCGGTCGCGATCGTCGCCGACACGGTCAAGGGCTGGGGCGTGCCCAGCCAGCAGGGTCACGGGCACCACGGCGCCGCCGCGACCGGCGAGGCGTTGGTGACGGCGCTCGCCGAGTTGGACGCCACCGCCACGCAGGTCGGCGCCGCCGCCGACACCCCGCTGAAGCGTGACCTGATGACCCCGTCCGAGCGTCCCAAGCTCGAACCCACCGCCGCCCCCGCGTTTGACGAGGCGTGCAAGGCCTACGGCCAGGAGGCCGCGCTCGAGAAGGGCAGGCTCGCCACCCGCAAGGCCTTCGCAGTCGCGTTACGGGCGTTGGGACACGCCGACCCGCGCGTCGTCGTGTTCGACGGCGACGTGCAGAACTCCACCGGAGCCGATGCGTTCAGCAAGGACGCGGCGCTGGCCGACCGGTTCGTGCAATGCCGGATCGCCGAGCAGCAGATGGTGGCCGCGGCGGCCGGTCTGGCGGCGACGAACCGCGTGCCGTTCTGCGTGACCTTCGGGAAGTTTTTGGCCCGGGCGTACGACCAGGTCGAGATGGCGGTCAACAGCGGGGCGAACCTCAAGCTCGTTGGCTCGCACGCCGGCATCACGCTCGGGGCCGACGGGCCGTCGCAAATGGCCATGGCCGACGTGCCGTACTTCCGCGGCATCGGCACGATGAAGCTCAAGCAGGGGCAGCCCGGCTTCTACGTGCTCACGCCGTCGGACGGCTGGTCTTGCTACGCGTTGACGCAGCTGATGGCCCAGCACGACGGGCCGGCGTACTTGCGGACGCTGCGCCCCGACACCGAGTTCCTCTACGGCCCCAGCGACACCTTCCGCCTCGGCGGCATGGCGGTGCTCTCCGAGGGGCGCGACCTGCTCATCGTCGCGCACGGCTACATGGTCCATGAGGCCAACCGCGCCCTGGAGTTGCTCGACCAGCAGGGCATCGACGCCACGCTCGTCGACGCCTACAGCCTGCCGTTCGACGGCGACACGCTCTGCGACCTCGCTAACGAGAACAACGGCATGGTGCTGACACTCGAGGACAACTACGGCGGCGGGCTGGGCTCGGCCGTGGCCGACGCGTTGGCAGGCTCGGGCGACGGGTTCACGCTGCAGCAGATGCACGTCACGCACCTGCCCAAGTCAGGCAAGTCGCCCGACGACCTGCTGCACTACTGCGGTCTGTCGGCAGACCACGTGGTGCATCGGGCGATGGGCATGCTCAACCTGACGCCGGCCTGACGAGCGTCGGCGCGGTGCCCGGTCGGCGCGGGGCTATGCTCTGCCGATGGAAGCGGTCTGGCAGAGCGTGCTGGGATTGATGACCCGCGGGGGGATCGCGATGTGGCCACTGCTGGCGCTGAGCCTGGTCGCGGTCACGGTGTCGGTCGAGCGGGTGTGGTTCTTCGTCAGCCAAAACCATCGCGGCGAGCTGAAGCGCGTGCAGAAGCTGGCGGACCGGCTGCGCCGTGGCGATCGATCGGGCGCCGAGGCGCTGGTCGAGGGCGACGGCACCGTCTACGGCCGGGCGGCGTCGGTCATGCTGGCCGGCGGCCTGCCCTGCGGCGAGGCGGCCACGGCCGAGGCGGTCGAGAGCCAGCGCGGCCGGCTCGAGCGTTACCTGCCGCTGCTCTCGACGATCATCACCGCCGCGCCGATGCTCGGGATCCTCGGCACGGTCATCGGCATCATCACGAGCTTCGAGGCTCTCGGGGCGCCGGGGGTGGACGGAGGTTCGGCGGACGGCAGCGTGGCGGACCCGCGGGTCGTGTCGTCCGGCATCGCCGAGGCGTTGTTGAGCACGGCGGCGGGACTGACGGTGTCGCTCATCGCGTTGTTCCCGTTCAACGCCTTCCGAGCGCAAGTCGATCGCACGATGAGCCGCCTGGAGATGCTGGGCGTTTCGGCCGAGCTGGCGAGCAAGCCCGAGGCGACGACCGAGGCTCAGCCCGCGCCGGCACCGGCGTCGGTTGCGCCGGGCAAAGCGTAGAGCTGCGGGGCGACTTGCCGCCAGCGGCCTTCGCGCACGAGTCGGCCGAGGGTGTCGAGCGTGACGTCGGGGTCGAAGCCGTAGGTGCGGTGCAGACGGTTGAGTTCGGAGACGCCGAGATAGACGTGGGTGAAGCCTGCGTCGCGGAGCGCAGCCGTGACGTCGGCCGCGTCGGGGCCGTGGTCGCGGATGAGTTGGCCGAGCGGGTTGGGGTCGAACGGCGTGGCGTAGGCGAACGGGCGGTTTAGGTAGAGCAGGCGGGCGTTGTCGGCAACGACGAGCGTGCGCGTGTCGGGCGGCAGGGCGTTCACGGGGTGCATGGTGTCGGCGGCACGGGCGTCGAGCGGCCAGGCGTCCACGGCCATCGCCACCGGGACGGGCACGACACGCCCGAGCGGATCGCGGAGCAATCGGCCGTCGGCGTCGATCGCCGGTGCGGGCTGGGACCGGATGACTTGGTCCGCGACCGTGGCGATCGGCAACACGATCGCCGCCGCGGCGATCCACGCCGCCGGCCCGCGGCGATCGTCGGGCAGCGCACGCAGCAGGGCCGACAGCCCGACGCCGATCAGCAGCGAGCCCGGCACGAGCGTGACGACCAGGAAGCGCGACTGCAGGTGCGTGGCGAACGCCCAGAACACCAGCTGCCACGCCAGCCACACCAGGCAGCCGATCGTTGCGAAGCGATAACGCTTGAGGCAGAGCCCGATGACCGCGCCGGCAGTGGCCAACAGCCAGAAGATGGGGAGGCCACCCTCGAGGGTGAATCGCGCCACGTTGTCGCGCTCGGGTGGGGTGGGGCGACCGCCGAACGCGCCATAGCCTTGGTTGCCGAGCCACTGACGCCACAGCGCCGGGCCGAGCGACCTCGGGTTGTCTTGGGGGTCCAGGCCGTGAGCGCGGTCCCATCGGTCGGCGAGCGTTGCGTCCCAGTGCCCGTGCCCGAGGGGCTCGCCGGCGAAGGGGAACACGGGGTTGCCGCGTTGCACGGCGTTGCGAGCGAAATAGGGCGAGAGCACCAGCAGGCCGACGGCAGTGAGGATCGCCGCGGTGTGCATAGCCGTCGCGACACGACGGCGAGCACCTCCGGTCGACGCCGTGACGGCGGAGACGAGCGTCGCGGTCACCCCCAGCGGCACGGCGACCATCGGCCCGGCCGTCGGCTTGGCCAACACCGCCGATGCCAGGACGACACCGAGCACGGCGATCGCGAGCCTGCGGTACGGCTGTCGCCTTGGCCAAGCCTGCAGCATCACGCAAGCCGCCGCGGCGAACGCCGTGACCGCCATCTCGTTGTACGCCAACGACCCCAGCACCACGACCCAAGGCACCACCAGCCAAGCCGCGGCCACGATCGTCCCGGCCATGCCACCCGACCGTTGCGCGCGACGATCCCGCGGGCCCATCAGCCGCACCGCGTCGCCCAGGCACCACGCCGTGAGCAAGGCGAATCCGACGTGCAGCCACTGCGCGACGATCGCCGACGGCAACACCCCGTCGGCCCCGCCTCCGCGCAGCGCCGCGACCTGCATCATCATCGACTCCACCAGGCTCGGCAGGTGGCTGTACACGTTGTGATCCAGCCCGCTCAACCAACCCGTGGCCAACCACTCGCGCGGCAGTTGCAGGTGATAGCTCAGCACGTCGTAGCCCAGCGCCTCCACCCGCCACATCGACCCCGGCGGGCACGCCGCCCCGACCGCCAGCAGCCCAAGGCCGATCCCACACCACGCCGTCAATTCCACACCCGTCCGACTGCCTAGCCGGGCGCGAAGGTCGATCAGCTCGCGCCGCGCCGCCACGCCGGCCGCCCACCCGACCGCGACCAGACCCCACGACCACACCGCTCCCACCCCGCCCAATGTGGCGATGGTCAGCCCCAGCCACCCCCACACGGCCGCCCCTGCCGCGACCGTCGCCGACCACGGCAGCCTCGGCCCACACCATCGCCTCACCGCCGCGCCGTACCCCAGCACGGCCAGCACCGCCGGCGCCAGCCAACACCACGCGATGACCGCGTGCTTCACCACGGCGGCCCACTTGCCCACGCCGAACCACGGCTCAGCTACCATCGCGATCGGCCAGGCCCCGCCCTGCACCGCCCACCACGACGCGGCCGCGGCGATCACCAGCGTGGCCACGCCCGCCATCGCTACGCGTCGCGCCCTTGACCCGTCAGCGACCGTCACGACCCCAGCCTACGACGATCGCTCGGGCACCGTCGGCCGGACGACCACGTTGACTTCGCGTCGCTCGGCTTGATCCGTTGAAGGCGGCTGTTCGTCCGACGCCGACGTCGCCCGGGGGGGCGACTCCAACCCGAACAGCCGACGCAGCGCGGCCGCGTAGAACCCCAGGGGGGCCTGCTCGCCGGCCTCCCGCATCTGCGTGAGCGGGACGTGCAGCAGCTTGTTGATCAAGCGGTGATTGTGCTCGGCCAACGCCCGGCGCATGACCTCGCCGTCTGCCGTGCCTTCGCCGTCGATCGCCAGCCGGCCGGCGGTGCGCCGCGACTCGGCCTCGGCCAGCGTCTCCAGCCGGGCCCTCAGCTCGGCGACCATGCGCCCGATGTCGCGGTGCTGCAGCTCGCGATAGCAGCGAGCCGCCGACTCGGCCGCGAGGTGCTCGCAGCGTCGCACCGCCTCGTCTCGCGTGGACGAGTGGGCATCAACGACGGATCGCAGGTCGTCGAGGTTGT
>JBCBUE010000042.1:0-28315 GCA_039818285.1 Planctomycetota bacterium
GCCACCGACTGATTCACTGCTTGCTGGCAGCCAATCAGGCTACAACGTCTACATCCTAAATGCTTTCAATCACAAGTTAGATACAGACGGTCACCCGCGACACGCGATGTCAAACTCAGTCCGACACTATCGAAATCTGATCCTTGCGACACAAAACCCATCGGTTCAGAACCTGCTCATCCTGACAGACAATCCGCCCAAACCGCGCGAAGCGCAACGCAAGATCGTTCCGATTTTTCAGAGCGGCCCCGCACTTACGCCCTAGCTCTTCGCTCATCGATATGCCTGTTTTATAAGTTGCTAGGTCGGATAGACAGGCCCGAGATCAGAGAATTACAGCCGAGCGGACCCTGTGACAGGGCGGTGATCAGTGCGATCGGCTATGCCGAGCGATCCAACAACCGATACCCGATCGCCTCGCTGACGTGCGCCAGCTCGATCGCGTCGCTTCCTTCAAGATCGGCGATCGTGCGAGCGAGCCGGCGGACCTTGTCGTAAGCCCGAGCGCTCAGCCCCAGCTCCGTCATCGCTTGCTTGACCAGGCGTTTGCTCGGCTCGTCGAGCGGGGAGAGGCGGTCGAGTTCTCCGGCGCGCAAGGCGGCGTTGGGCTTGAGCGGCGAGCCGTTGCGAGCGAGCTGCCTGTCGCGGGCGGCGACAACGTGTTGGCGAAGGGTGGCCGAGTCGGTGCCGGGCTTGGCGTCGGTGAGGCGCTGGTAGGGGACGGGCGGGGCTTGGACGTGGACGTCGACGCGGTCGATCAGCGGGCCGGAGAGGCGCGACAGGTAGCGCTGCATCTCGCGTTGGCCGACGGCGTCGCGCGGGGTGTCGCCCTTGGGCGTCGGGTTCATCGCGGCGACGAGCATAAAGCGGGCGGGGAGCTGGACGGTGGCCTGGGCGCGGGCGATGGTGACGTGGCCGTCTTCCAGCGGCTGGCGGAGGGTCTCGAGAACGGGGCGGGGGAACTCGGGCAGCTCGTCGAGGAACAGGACGCCGCGATGAGCGAGGCTGACCTCGCCGGGTCGGGGGACGGTGCCGCCGCCGATCAGCGCGGCCTGGCTGGCGGTGTGGTGCGGGCTGCGGACGGGGCGGGCGGTGATCAGCGGGCAGCCCGGCGGGACCTGGCCGACGGACGAGTAGATCCGCGTGACCTCCAGCGCCTCGTCGCGTGTCATGGGCGGCAGGATGCTCGGCAGCGCCCTCGCCATCATCGTCTTGCCCGTGCCCGGCGGACCGACGAGCAGCAGGTTGTGCGCCCCGGCCGCCGCGATGGTCATCGCCCGCTTGACCGCTTCCTGGCCCTTGACCTCGGCGAAGTCGACCGTCGCCTCGGCCCGCGCGAGCGCCAGGTCCACCGATGCCGGCGTCGCGGGCTCGATGGCGTGGTCGCCGTTCAGGAAACCCACCACGGCCCCCAGCGTCCCCGCCGGGTACACGTCGATCCCCGCCACCGCCGTCGCCTCCCCCGCACACTCCACCGGCACCACCACCCCCTCCGCCCCCATCGACTTCGCCAGCATCGCCAGGTTGATCACCCCGCCCACCGGCCGCACCCGCCCATCCAACGCCAACTCCCCGGCGAACAGCAGCCGCTTGTGCCGTTCGCTGCGCACCGCCCCGACGCTCAGCAGCAACCCCACCGCGATCGGCAGATCAAAGACCGGCCCCTCCTTGCGCACGTCGCCAGGAGCCAGGCTTACCAGCAAGCGGGCCTCCGGGTACACAAACCCCGAGTTCTCGATCGCCGACCGCACCCGCTCCATCGACTCCCGCACCGCCGCGTCAGGCAACCCGACGATCGTCGTGCGCGGCAGCCCCCGGTCGGCCACGTCGACCTCCACCTCGCAGGCGATCGGCTCGATCCCCCGCAGCACGAAGCTGTGCACCTGCGCCAGCACGAAGACACGTTACCCGTTCACCGCAACCTGGACTGTCATCGACCGTGGCACCGCCGTGGTGCATAATTCGGGCATGCCGCTACGCGTCGGACCGCCCAAGCACCAGGGGATCGCCAGCAACCCCCCAGGCGCCACGTTCGGGCCCCGGACCATGCGCGACTTTGAGTTCGTCTGGATCATCGACGGGGACTGCGTGTACCGCCGCGACGGCGTCGAACACGCCGCCGGGCCGGGCGCCATGGTGCTCTGCCGGCCCGGGGCGACCGACGCGTTCGACTGGGACCCGCACCGCCGATCGATGCACGGCTTCGTGCACTTCGACGTGCTGGCGGTCCCGTCGCACTGGCCGAGCCGGACGCACTGGCCGGACGTGCGGACGCTGCCCGAGGGCGACGTGATGCGGCCGATGCTCGGGCACCTGCTGCGCTGGTCGGCGGACGGAGACGCCGAGCTGACACGGATGACGCTCCGCCACCTGCTGAGCGTGTTTGTCCTGGGCGAGCTGTCGACGCGGCAGCCGCCCAGCCCGCACCTGCCGGCGCCGGTGCAGGCGGCGTTGGAGTTCGTCGAAGCGAGCCTTCGGGAAGACCCGACGCGGACAATTGCGCTCGACGACATGGCCGACGCGGCCCACGTCACGCCGGGGCATCTGTGCCGGCTGTTCAAGTCGGGCACCGGCCACACGCCCGCCGAGACCGTGCGGCTGATGCGGCTGGACGCCGCCGCCGCGATGCTCGCGCGGAGCAACGAGCCGATCCAGGCCATCGCCCAGGCCGTCGGCTTTGCCAGCCCGTTTCACTTCTCGCGTCGCTTCCACGAAGCGTTCGGCCTCAGCCCCTCGGCCTATCGCCGTAGCGCCCAGACCGGGGTCCCACCGCCGCTTCCCATGCGGCACAGCCGGCACACGCTTGGTGAATTTCAGGCATGAACTCCCCAATCCGGGCTATGGCCACGGTCACCCGGCGAAGCGATGGTTGTCGTCGCCCCCACGATCACCTCGCCCACCGGAATCCACGCATGACCACCGCCCTGACCACCGCACCCCTGACGATCGAACGCGCCGACGCCTATCGCGTCACCGTCGATGAGTACCGCCAGTTTCGTCAATGGGGCTTCCTGATCGTCCGCGGACTGCTGAGCCCCGAGGACGTCGCCGAGCTCCAGCAGCACACCACCGACTTGATGAACGGCGACCTCCCGGAACAGCAGGCCCTCGACGAGTTCGACCCCGCCGAGGTGGCGAAGTCACGCGACACCAAAGTCGGCGATCAGGCCTTCCGAAAAGAGCACGGCACCGTCCGCCACCTCGTCAAGCCCGCGGCGCACCTCTCGCCGCAAGAAAAGGCCCAGCAGTTCCTGCGCATCCATATGCTCCACCGGCAGATCGCCCTGCACGAGCGCTACCTGCTGCACCCACGCGTGCTCGACGTCATTGAGGTCCTCATCGGCCCCGACCTCTCGGCCATGCAGTCGATGCTCTTCCTCAAGCCACCCGGCAAGACCGGCCAGGGCTGGCACCAGGACTCCTACTACATCCCCACGATGCCCGACTCGCTCTGCGGCGCCTGGCTCGCCATCGACGACGCCGACGAATACAACGGCGGGCTCTGGTTCGCCAAGGGCTCGGGCGCCGAGCCCGTCCACCCGCCCTGCCCCGAGGTGGGTTACGGCTTCGGCGATCGCCACGTCAGCGACGTCAAGCACATCAAGAACGCCTCGGACCCCGACGACACCACCAACCACCTCACCGACGTCGCCGACCGCTACGACCAGGTCCTCGGCTCGGTCAAGGCCGGCGACGTCGTCTTCTTCAACGGCCACATCCTCCATCGCTCCAAGGACAACATCACCACCGACCGCTTCCGCCGAGCCTTCGTCGGGCACTACTGCAACGCCCGCAGCTACACCCCCTGGGGACGCGACGAGGACAACCCCGACGGCTTCGACGAGGCCACCGGCTCGACCAACGGCAGCCACATCCTCGCCCGCGGCGACACCCACCTCGCCTACGCCAAGCCTCGCTTCGGCACGCCCTGCGCCGCCCTGCTCCACCCCGCCGAGCGACGCGAGGCCAACGACCGCGTCGTCCGCCAGATCGCCGCGCTCAACAACGGCCTCATGGGCTGCGCCATCACCGACCTCGACTCGCTCACCCACGATCACGACGACAACGACCGCGACGACTCGGGCTACTGACGCTCACGCCCAGCACAGACGATCGATCTCAAGCCGGCGCGTGCCTGGCGATCCCCGCCTCGATCGCGGGCCCGAGCTCGGCGAGCTCTTCGACGATGTCGTGGGCGCCGGTCGAACGCAGCTCGTCGGCGTCGCGGAAGCCCCAGAGCACGCCGATGTTCCAGGTCCCCGCCGCCGTGCCCGCGGTCATGTCCGCCGCGGTGTCCCCGACGTACACCGTGCACTCGCCCCGAGCCTCCATCCGCTCCAGCGTGTCGTGCAGCCCCGCCGGGTCGGGCTTGACCGGCACGCCCGGTCTCGCGCCTAGCACGCTGGCGAACGCGATCTCGGGGAAGTGCTGGGCCACCTGCTTGACCACCTCGTCGTGCGGCTTGTTCGAGAACACCGCCAGCGTCCAGCCCGCCGCGGCCAGCTCGGCCAGCAGCTCGGCCGCCCCGGCAAACGGCCGAACGATGTCGCCGTCCATCTCCGCCCGGTACCGCTGCACCAGCTCGCACCCCCGCGCGATCTCCGCCTCGTCCTCGGTCCGCAGGGCGTGCTTGACCATGTAGGGCAGCCCCTGCCCGGCGAGCAGGTTGTAATCCGCCTCCGGACGGGGCTCACGGCCCATCGCCACCAGCATCGCGTTCCCCGACTCGGCGATCTCGCCGATCGTGTCCAGCAACGTCCCGTCCAGGTCGAACACCACGCAACGCTTTTCCATGCCCCGAGTTTACGGGATCGGCCCAAGCCCAACCCGCGGCTCACCGCGTGCTGACACGACCCACCCGGGCCTTTGCGTCCGGTCTGGCCTCGGCATATGGTTGCTCACGCCCGGAAGCAGCTCCCGAGCCCGCGCATGTCTGCCGAACCCATCGACGCCATCCGCTCCGCCCTCAGCCTGATCCCCACCGGCCGCTTCGTGCTCACCGCGGCCCACGAGGACCGCCGCGCCGGCATGCTCGTCGACTGGGTCCAGCAGTGCTGCCACGAGCCCCCGATGGTCGTCGTCGCCGTCGAGAAGGGCAAAGGCATCATGCCGCTCATCTCCGAGTCGCGACAGTTCTGCCTCTGCCAGGTCGCCGACGACGACCGCCGCCTGCCCCGCAAGTTCGAGCGCGAGAGCGACCTCAGCGAGGACCCCTTCCTCGGGGCCGACCTCGTCCCCGGCGTCCTCCCTCACCTGCCCATCCTCCGCACCTCGCTGGCCTATCTCGAGTGCGAGCTCGCCTGCCACCTCGACGTCGAGGGCGACCACGACCTCTTCGTCGGCCACGTCAAGGGCGGTGAGCGCCGCGCCGGCAACCCCGCCGTCCACGTCCCCGGCCTGGCGACCGACACGCCCTGACTCGCCGCGTCGAGGCGCGCCACCCCGCCCGCCCTACGCTGTGTCGATGGCCACGCCCCCCGCCGCCGACACCCCCGCCTCCATCGACGACCCCACCAACGCCGCCCTGCTCCGCGTCGCCGAGGACCGGCTCGTCGGCTTCTCGCCCGACCCCCTGGACGACCTCGCCCAACGCACCGAGCTGCCCCGCGACCTCGTCGTCGACCGCCTGCTGGCCATGCTCGAGGCCGGCACCGTCCGACGCGTCCGCCAGACCCTCATCACCACCTCCCTGGCCCGCGGCGCCCTCGTCGCCTGGCGCGTCCCCGTCGACCGACTCAACGACGCGTTCGACACCATGTTCCAAGACGACCCCTTCACCGGCCACGTCGTCACCCGCTCCACCGACCGCGACTCGCCCGGCTCGGACTACCGCCTCTGGACCACCCTCAAGCTCCCCACCGCCTACCGCCTCGACGCCCACTGCGACCACCTCGCCCGACTCACCGGCGCCACCGACTACCTCCCCCTGCCCGCCAAAAAGCTCTACGCCCTCGGCGTCGGCCATCTCCGCCGCCGCGACATCGCCCCCGGCGACCGCACCGACGAGCCCGCCCGCGTCCTCGACACCAACGTCATCGAGCTCACCGACGACCAATGGCAGGTCGTCGAGGACATCAAACGCGAGGTCACCCCCGACGAGCTCGACGCCGCCCGCGACCCCGCCCGCTCGCTCTGGCATCAGCGCGCCGAGCAGGCCGGCATCTCGCTGGACGCCTTCCTCGACGCCGGCCGAACGCTCGACCGCCTCGGCGTCGTCGGCCGCTTCTCCGCCTTCCTCGAGCATGTCAAGAAGCACGCCGACGGCAAGCCCGTCACGCGCTACAACGCTCTGTTCCATTGGCGCGTCCCGCAAGGCCGCGAGCACGACGCCGGCCTCGAGGTCGGCCGACACGCCTGCATGACCCACGCCTACTGGCGCGAGGGCGGCGCCGCCTTCAACCACGTCAACCTCATGGGCGTCTGCCACGGCCTGGACAAAGGCCTCGTGCTCGCCCATAAGCAGGCCATCGACGACCACCTCGCCGAGCTCGGCATCGCCCCCGACTACACCAACGTTTTCTGGGGCGGCCGATCCGAGATCAAGCCCAGCGAGTTCCTGCCGTCGGCCTACGCGACATGGTGCCAGACGCAGGGCCTCAACCCGCAAGCCATGCGAACCGACTGATGGGGCACACGCCGATCACGCTCGCGATCGTGTTCGTGTGGACGGCGATCATCGCCGGCGCCTTGATCGCCAGTCTCGTTGCACGGTTCGCCGGCCGCAGACGGCTGAGCGAGCTCTTGCTGGGCGTCTCCTACAACACAGGCTTTTTCGGCGTCTGCCTGTCCGTCGCCGTCGTCTTCATCGCCCTGTGGCTCGATGGCTAGGCCGCCCGACGCATCGCCACCGCCTCGGGCTTGCGACACACAAACACGTCGTTCGTGCAGTAGTAGTCCAGCCCCTGACGCGAGACCTGCGCCGGGTCGAACCCCCGCGTGTGCCTGACCGTCACGTCGAAACCCGCGTCGGCCATGCGCTGCGCGTAGTCATCGCCGGGGGCACGCACGTGATCGCGCTGATGGAACAGCCGAAGCCGCTGGCGCGGGTCGGTCACCGTCGGGTCTTCGACCGTCGCCTCGCCCCACACCGGCACCTGCAGCAGCGCCACCCCGCCCGGCCGAAGCACGCGGAAGAACTCGCCAAGCGCCCGGCCGTCGTCCGGCACGTGCTCCAGCACGTGCGAGCACCACACCACGTCGTGCGTCTCGTCGTCCAGCCGCAGATCCGTAACGTCCATCACGCGCATGCCGCGATCGGTCAGGTCGATGCTCAGGTACTCGTCCGACAACGGCCGAAGCGCCGCCTCGATGCACACCTCCGGCGCGACGTGCAGCGTACGCAGCCGCTGTTGGTCCAACCCCGTCTCGGCCAGCACGTCCCGCAGCACCAGCCAGCCCAGCCGCTGCCGCTCCAGCGACCCGCACTTTGGGCAGGCCGCGTCCAGCCGGCGGTTCGGCGGCGTGCCGAACATCAGGAAGTGACGCCCCCGCCAATCGCAGATCGGGCAGTGGCGGTTATCGGTCGGCGTCGTCCAACTCCGCGCCGTGTGCACGGCCAGTCGTCGCAGCGTGTCCAGCAAGGCAAGCACTCCTCGTCCCGCGCACGACCCACCTCGGGCCGCAGCACGGTCTCCCCTCCCATCGGCCACGCCGCCCACGCCCGTCCGCCCGCCGACCGCCCCGCGGTTATCAGCCGCCCGATACGCTCCCTGCGTGCCCGACCCCGCCTCACCCAGCCCGGCCCCGAACCCCGCGCCGCAGCGCTTCGACCTCACCATCGCCTACGACGGCGCCGCCTTCCACGGCTGGCAACGCCAGCTGCCGCCCAACGCCGAGGAGCCCCGCACCGTCCAGGGCGTCCTCGAAACCACCCTCAGCCGGGCCCTCCAGCAGCCCGTCACCCTCACCGGCGCCTCCCGCACCGACACCGGCGTCCACGCCCTCGGCCAGCGCGCCCACGTCGACCTCGTCACCCCTATCCCGCACGACCGCCTCGCCGACGCCATGAACGCCCGCCTGCCCGACGACGTCTTCATCGCCAACGCCGCCCCCGTCCCCGACACCTTCCACGCCATCCGCAACGTCGCCGCCAAGGAGTACCGCTACCGCATCGCCACCTCCCCCATGAAACCGCTCTGGCGACGCACCCAGGTCTACCACCACCCGCACCACACGCACCGCCCGTTCACGCTCAACCTCGACCGCATGAACGACGCCGCCGCCCGACTCGTCGGCACGCACGACATCGCCGGCCTCGCCGCCGCCGACCACGGCCGGACCACCACCGTCCGCACCATCCTCGCCTGCACCGTCACTCCCGAGCCCAACCCCTTCGACGAACACAACCCCGACCTCGTCATCACCATCGAGGGCGACGGCTTCCTCTACAACACCGTCCGCATCGTCGCCGGCACCCTCGTCGAGATCGGCCGCGGCAAGCTCCACCCCTCCCGCATCGACGACATCCTCGCCACCGCCGACCGCACCCTCGCCGGGCCCACCCTGCCGCCGCAGGCACTGACACTGATGTGGATCAAGTACGCATCCGGCGATTTGGCGATTTAGCGATTTAGCGATTTAGCGATTGAACGATCGCTCCTCACCAAGCGCTCGTACCCCACCCATCGCCTCCGGCTACAACAATCGCCAAATCACGAAATCACGAAATCGCCAAATGAAGATCCTCCACGTCATCACCCGCCTCATCCTCGGCGGCGCCCAGCAGAACACCGTCATGTCCTGCGCGGCCCAAGCGAAGGCTGGCCACGACGTCCACCTCGCCTTCGGCCCCATCCACGGCCCCGAGGGCTCGCTCCTCGACGAAGCTCAAGCCTCCGGCGCCACCCTCCACCAGCTCCCCACCCTCGTCCGCCAGCTCGCCCCGGTGACCGACTACCGCGCGTATCTCGCCCTGACCAAACTCACGCGCACCCTCCAGCCCGACCTCGTCCACACGCACTCCAGCAAGGCCGGCATCCTCGCCCGCGTCGCCGCCCACCACGCCCGCGGCAACCAACGCCACCCCCGCATCGTCCACACCGTCCACGGCCTGCCCTTCCACGACGGCAACGCCGCCCTCAAGAACCGCCTCTACATCGCCCTCGAAGCCTTCGCCGCCGCCCGCTGCGACCACCTCATCGCCATCGCTCCCCAGATGGTCGAGGCCTTCGCCCTGCACGATATCGCCACCTCGTCCGACTTCTCCGTCATTCCCTCGGGCATCGACCACCGCTACTTCATCGACCAGGCCAACGCCACCACCGTCCCCAACGCCAAGGCCATGCTCGGCCTGCCGACCCACGCGCCCACCGTCGGCCTCATCGCCCGGCTCGATCCCTACAAAGGCCACCGTGACCTCGTCGCCGCCGCCCCCGCCATCCTCCAGCGCGTGCCCGACGCGCAGTTCGTCTTCCTCGGCGACGGCTACGACCGACCCGCCATCGAGCAAGCCGTCGCCGACTCCCCCCACGCCGACCGCTTTCGCTTTCTCGGCCTCGTCCCCTGGCGCGACATGCCCGCCGCCTACAAGGCCTGCGACGTCGTCACGCTCCCCAGCCAGCAAGAGGGCCAGTCCCGCGTGCTCGCCGAGGCCCTGTGCTGCGGCTGCCCCATCGTCGCCACCGACGTCGGCGGCATCCCCTCGATCTGCATCGACGGGCAAACCGGCCGACTCGTCCCGCTCGACGACGTCCCCGCCCTGGCCAACGCCATCGCCGACCAACTCACCGACCGCCCCGCCGCCCAGCGCATGACCGCCGCCGGCCGCGACCTCATCGCCGACAAGTTCTCCGCCGAAAAAATGAATCGCGACCTGCTCGCACTCTACGACCGCCTGCTCGACGTCACGCGCAACTGACCGGCCGCTCGCGTCGCGTCAGAGAAAACTCGCTCGGTCGTACGCCTGATAAGCCAGCGCGTCGGCCGCCTCGCGAAAGCCTTGCAACCGTCGATCAAACACTTCCCGGTCGAACCCCTTCTGACTCGCCGGCGACGGGAGGTCGGGATTCATCTCGCGCCGATACTCGAGCTCGCCCGACCGGTCTCGCTGCGCGTACAGCGCCGGCAGGAAGTTCTCGAACGCGCCCACCTCGTGAACGTTGTGCTGCCGCCACGCCTCGAAGAACTCGGCACCGAAGTGAGCGGTGATCTTCCTTGCAATCGGGTTGCCGCCGCCCAAGCCCACCACCACCTCGTAGTGGTATTGCGTCCCGACGTGCTCGCCCTCGACGTACGCGTCCTTGTAATGGATGCGCAGCATCATCACGGGGCCCAGGATCGGGATCGATCGACCCATCGCCCAACCGTCGTCCCCCACATAATGCAGCCGCAGCCTCGTGTTGACCGGGTACTTCCAGCCGTAGCGCTCATATTGCATCGCCTCCTGGATCCTGATGGACGCGCCGCGGCGCGACGTGTTCTCCGGACCCAGCGTGCCGGACAGCGTCGCGGCGTAGTGATCCGACGGATGCCACAGCAGATAAGCCGGCACCGATCGGCCCTCGTAACCCGGAACGTCGACGAGCCGCACCCGCAGACGGGGAAAGTGCAAGAACCACCAGTGCACCATCTCCGCGCGAACCCCACGCAGCAGCGCGTGATTCATCACCACGGCCAGCTGCCCATTGGATCGGCGATCGATCTCAAACCAGCAGGACGAGGCAGGCTTCAGCTCCCAGCCGAAGTCACGCGCCGCAGGCATCGCTAAGTCAATCGCGGCATCGCTCACGCATTCGTCCTCAAAATCGACCGTCGTCCGCAAACGCCACGCCCACCCGGCATCGATGCTACCACTCGCGACCATCGACGCCGACGCGATAAGCCGGGACCGCTTCAACCGATGGCGCCTTGCACGACGGGACGAACCACTCAACCGCTACGATCGCCCCATGGCCTCCCCCAAAGCCCCCCGACGCGACCCCCGCACCGGCCAGTCCGTCCCCAAGGTCGTCCACCAGCTTTTCCTTCAACACCAGCCCGAGGACTACAAGGCCGGCGACCTCAAGCTCCGCCTGCTCGGTGCCCTCGGCGTCGCGATCGCGATCGGCGGCGCCCTCGTCGGCCACTACGCCCTCCAGAGCGACGTCGCCGCCGTCGCCGGCCTGCTCGTCGGCGTCCTCGTCTTCGCCGCCGCCCTCTTCGCCGCCTCCCGCCGATACAAGCACGCCTATCGCGCTTTCATCGAAGACAACATGGCCGAAGACGGCACCTTCCTCTTCTGCCCCAACTGCAGCTACGACCTCCGCGGCCAGAACCAGCACCGCGTCTGCCCCGAGTGCGGCGCCAAGCCGTGGATCTTCAGGCAAGACGGCCGGTGAGATGCCTCAACGCCCCAACCGCCAGAGGCTTCAACGGGAACGCACGGCTTACTGGGCGCAGAAGGCCATCGATGCGCGCGTGCACGCACTCTTCCGTCAACGTCGCGCCGGCAAGCGCACCGACCAACGGCTTAGAGCGATCGCGGCCTGCGGTGTAGTTGTCGCTCTGCTCTCGCTCATCGTCTGGGGCACCGCGGGACAATCGCTCGTCTGGCTCGACACGCTGCTCCTCGTGTCGGCGGCGATCGGAGCGGGCGTCACGCTGTCCTGCATGTGGCTTGCGGCTCGACGCCACGACCGTGATTACCACCGCTTCATCTACGACCACGTCGGCGGCGATCGCGTGTTCCTCATCTGCCTGCATTGCGGCTACGAACTGCGAGGCTGCGAGCCGCCCCGCAAACGTTGTCCGGAATGCGGCACCCCCACGGCGCGTTATGTTGCCGACGCATCGGGCGGCCGCATTCAACTGCCCGGCGAACCCTTCTCACAACAGAAAACAGAGACCCCCTGATGGCCAACATCCTCGTCGTCGGACCCCACCCGGACGATCAAGAGCTCGGCATGGGCGGCACCATCATCCGCCTCGCCGAGCAAGGGCACCACGTCCTCGTCCTCGACATGACCAACGGCGAGCCCACGCCGCACGGCTCGCCCGAGCAACGCAAGCTCGAGTGGGAGGCCGCCTCGCGCATCATGAAGGTCGACCGCCGCCTGCTCGGCCTGCCCAACCGCGAGGTCGTGCACTCGATCGAGTCCCGCCACGCCGTCGCCGCCGTCATCCGCGAACACCAGGCCTCCACCGTCTTCCTGCCCTACCCCGAGGACGCCCACCCCGACCACGTCGCCGCCACCCGCATCGTCGAGGACGCCCGCTTCGACGCCAAGCTCACCAAGACCGACATCCCCGGCGACCCTATCTACCCCCGCCGGCTCATCTACTACTTCTGCACCCACCTGCGCATCGTCCCCCAGCCGACCTTCTGCTTCGACATCACGTCCGCCATCGACCGCAAGATCGACGCGATCAACGCGTACGAAACCCAGTTCGTTATCCCCGACAAGAACCGCCAGGTCGTCGAGTGGCTCCGCCACATGAACCAATACATGGGCTCACGCATCGGCGTCGACTACGCCGAACCCTTCTGGACCCGCGAGCCGATCGGGGTGACGGGGTTCGAGGGTATGTTGGTGGAATGAGTTTTCGGCAACTCCGAGGGCAGGCAATGGCGTCGCAGCTGGGCACAGTTGAGTATCACCTCAGATGTATCGACTGCGATTACGACTTATTCGAGCAACATCGAGACGGCCGTTGCCCAGAGTGCGGCAAGGCGATCCCGTTGACCGTGTACGGCCTGATCGAAGAGACCAAGCGCCGGCATGGGATGAGACTAAGTGATACTGGGGCGATCAACGTGGCGTTGCACACACGTCATACCATCGATGCTGTCAACTTTGCAATCACCGCAATCCACTACTCCGTGGTCGCGACGCGCACACATGTCGATCGCGAAAAGAGGTCGATTAATCAGATCGACGCAACAATCTACTGCTATGCGATCCGCGATCTCGCCGTCGCCGAGTTCGGCCAACGAGCTGCGGCAAGACTAGACGGTTGGCAACTCAGTACGTTTGACGACGTGCGGCAGATGCTTCGAGACCTCATCGAATATGGCGCGTTCAAGGCGAGTGTCGATGAAGCGATTGCCGAATTAGACAGCGGGCCGAGGATTGATCCTCGGCCCGCGTAAGTCTTGATTGGTCTATCGAGTTTCGCTTACGCGTTCGCCGGTTCGGCTTCCGTCTCGGCGCCCTCGTCTTCGCTGGCCTTGGCCTCGTCGGCGATGGCCTGCTTGCGCGAGAGCTTGATGCGGCCGGTGTCGTCGATGTTGATCACCTTCACGCGGATCTTGTCGCCGATCTTTACGACGTCCGTCACGTTCTTGACGAAGCCGTCGGTCAGCTCGGAGATGTGGCAGAGGCCGTCCTGGTCAGGGATGACCTCGACGAACGCGCCGAAGTCCTTGATGGACTTGACGGTGCCGGTGTAGATCGCCCCGAGCTTGACCTCGGCGCCGAGCTTCTCGATCTCCTCGATGGCGGCCTCGGCCTTGCCGGCGCCGACGGCCGACACGATGATCGTGCCGTCCTCCTCGATCTCGATCTTGGCGCCGGTGTCGGCCTCAAGGGCGCGGATGTTCTTGCCGCCGGGGCCGATGAGCTTGCCGATCTTGTCGGGGTGGATCTTGGTCTGCAGCAGACGCGGAGCGGTGTCGGCGAGCTCGGTGCGGGGCTCGGGGATAACGGCCTCGATCATCTCGATGATCTCGATGCGGTTCTTCTTGGCCAGCTCGAAGGTGTGCTTGATCTGCTCCATGTTCAGGCCGCGGATCTTGAGGTCGAGCTGGATGGCGGTGATGCCGTTGCGGCTGCCGGTGACCTTGAAGTCCATGTCGCCGAAGTGGTCTTCCTCGCCCTGGATGTCGGTGAGGAAGACGTCTTGCTGGCCGTCTTCGTCGGCTTTGATCAGGCCGATGGAGATGCCGGCGACGGGGGCCTTGATGGGCACGCCGGCGTCCATGAGGGCCAGGGTGCCGCCGGAGGCCGAGGCCATGGACGACGAGCCGTTGGACTCGGTGATGTCCGAGACGAGGCGGACGGTGTAGGGGAAGTCCGTCAGGTCGGGGAGGATCGGGGCGAGGGCGCGCTCGGCGAGCTTGCCGTGGCCGATCTCGCGGCGACCGGGGCCGGTGATGCGCTTGGCTTCGCCGACGGAGAAGGGCGGGAAGTTGTAGTGCAGGTAGAACTTCTCGGCGTACTCGTCGCCGAGGCCGTCGACGATCTGCTCGTCCTTGCCCGAGCCGAGGGTCGCGGTGACGAGGGCCTGGGTCTCGCCGCGGGTGAAGATGCCCGAGCCGTGGACGACGGGCAGGACGCCGACCTCGCACTCGATGGAGCGGAGTTGGTCCGGGGCCCGGCCGTCGGTGCGGGAGCCGCCGCGGATGATCTCGCGGGTGACCTCTTCCTCGAGGTCGTGGACGGCGATCTTGGCCATTTTGAGGCGGGCCTGCTGCTCCTTGACCTCGCCGACGCCGGCCGTGGGCGCGGGGTCGGGGAAGTTGTCGGCGAGGAACTGCTTGCTGGCGTCCTTGACGGCCTGCTGGCGGGTGAGCTTGTCGCCGTCGGTCGTCTTGGCGGCGGTGAGCGGGCCGCGGAAGGCCTCGACGAGCTGCTTGATCTCGTCGGTGACGGCGGGGGCGGGCTCGATCTTGGGCTTGCCGGCCTTGCCGACGAGCTCGTCGATCGCGCCGACGATGCGCTGGATCTCGGAGTAGCCGAACTCAATGGCCTCGACCATCTCGGCCTCGGGGATCTGGTGGGCGCCGACCTCGATCATGTTCAGGCCGTCGGAGTGGCCGCAGAGCAGCATGTCCAGGTCGGAGTACTCGGCCTGGGCGAGGGTGGGCATGATGCAGAGCTGGCCGTCGATCCGGCCGACGCGGACGTTGCCGACGGGGCCCTGGAACGGGGCGGGGCTGAGCGACAGCGCGGCGGAGGCGGCGATGCCGGCGAGGACGTCCGGCTCGTTCTGGCCGTCGAAGGCCATGACCCAGCACTGGATCTGGACCTCGTCGACGTAGCCCTGCGGGAACAGCGGCCGGATGGGCCGGTCGATGTTCCGCATGGTGAGGATCTCTTTCTGGTTCGGGGCGCCCTCACGCTTGCGGAAGCCGCCGGGGAACTTGCCGGCGGCGGCGAGCTTCTCGCGGTAGTCGACGGTGAGGGGGAAGAAGTCGATGCCCTCGCGGGGGTCGGAGACGACGGCGGTGCCCATGACAACGGTGTCGCCGTAGCGGACGAAGACGGCGCCGCCGGCTTGCTTGGCGACGTGGCCGGTCTCGATGGAGAGGGTTCGGCCGCCGATCTCGAGCTCGACAAAGGTGGACTTGGGGTGGTGGGGGTGTTCGGACATGGGGTGTTCCTGAAAGCAGGCCGACGGCAGGACGCCTCGACGGAGGGGGTGCGACAGGTCTCGGCCCAATGGACCGATCGGTCGCGGCGGTTAATGTGGCCTGTCGCGCTCCGAGACGGGAGAGGACAGAGGGTTGCGGGCACGACCGACGCTCAGGGAGAGCCAGCAGATGCCGGGAACCGCCTGCCATCTCGCTGCACATCGCGGCGAGGGACCGGGCACAACGCCCGGCGGCCGTGTTGAGGACGGCATGACCGCCCGCTGACAATGTAGCCCAAATTGCTGTGCCACGCGCGAGCCGATCAGGGCTCGGCCAGCGGGCTCGCCGACTAAACGCTGTAGCTGACGCGAGTTGGCGTTACTTACGAAGGCCGAGCTGCTTGATCAGCTCGAGGTAGGCCGGGCGGTCCTTGTTCTGCAGGTAGCGAAGCAGGCGGTTGCGCTTCGAGACCATCTGCAACAGGCCGCGGCGGGAGGCGAAGTCGTGCTTGTGGCTCTTGAGGTGCCCGGTGAGGTTGTTGATCCGCTCGGTGAGGACGGCAATCTGGACCTGCGGGCTGCCGGAGTCCTTGTCGGACGTGGCGTACTGTTTGACGACTTCGGTCTTGCGTTCGGCGGTGATGGACATGGGGGATCCTTGGGTGTCGTGTCACCACGGGTTCAGCCGGGTCTTGCGACCTGCCGGGCCCGGGTCGAGACGGCCACGCGGCCGTCCACGGCGAGCCGAGCAGTGTATCGGGGGCCGTTGGGCGTGGCAATGGGTCGGCGCGCGGCCCGGCTGGCGTAGACTCGCGCCATGAGCGCCACACCCGCCGCCACCGCGGCCGCCGACCAGGACGCCCGCAGCGACGCCAAGTCCGCCCAGGCCTTCGCAGACGCCCGCCGCGTCATGCCCGGCGGGGTCAGCTCGCCGGTGCGGGCCTATCGCTCGGTCGACCGCGACCCCGTGTTCGTCGCCAGCGGCGACGGCTGCCGGGTCACCGACGTCGACGGCAACGCCTACATCGACTATGTCATGAGCTACGGCCCTCTGATCCTCGGGCATCGGCCCGACGTCGTGCGGGCGGCGATGAGCAAGACGATCAAGAAGGGCTGGACCTTCGGCATGCCAACCCCGCTCGAGACCGAGCTGGCCGAGCTGGTGGTCGAGGCGGTGCCGGGGATCGAGGTCGTGCGGTTCGTGAACTCGGGGACCGAGGCGGCGATGTCGGCGATCCGCCTCGCGCGGGCGTTCACCGGGCGAAGCAAGGTCATCAAGTGCACCGGCTGCTACCACGGGCACAGCGATGCGTTGTTGGTGGAGGCGGGCAGCGGCGCGACGACGCTCGGGACGCCGAGCTCGCCGGGCGTTCCTGGCAGCGTGACGAGCGAGACCGTGCTCGTGCCGTTCAACGACCTCGACGCGGTGCGCGGCGTGTTTGCGGAGATGGGCGGGGAGGTCGCGTGCATGGCGGTCGAGCCGATCGCCGGCAACATGGGGTGCATCCCGCCGGGCAAGGGGTATCTGCAGGGGTTGCGTGACCTGTGCGACGAGCACGGGGTGGTGCTGCTGTTTGACGAGGTGATGACGGGGTTCCGCGTGGGGCTGGGCGGGGCGCAGCAGCTGTACGGCGTGACGCCCGACGTGACGTGCCTGGGCAAGGTGGTCGGCGGCGGCCTGCCTTGCGCGGCGTACGGGGCGCGGGAAGAGATCATGCGCATGGTCTCGCCCGACGGGCCCGTCTATCAGGCGGGCACGCTCAGCGGCAACCCGCTGGCGATGGCGGCGGGCGCGGCGACGCTGCGCGAACTGCGCGACACCACCGCCTACGAGCAACTCGAAGTCACGAGCACGCGACTCAGCGACGGACTCCGCCAGGCCGCCGCCAAAGCCGGCTGCCCCGTGCGAGTCACGCGGGTCGGCTCGATGGTCGGCCTGTTCTTCAGCGACGCCCCCGTCACCAACTACGCCCAGGCCACTGCCTGCCGCACCGACCGCTACACCGCCTTCTTCGGGGCCATGCTCGACCGCGGCGTCATGCTCGCCCCCTCGGCGTACGAGGCGTGGTTCGTCTCGACCGCCCACGCCGAGGCCGACATCGACGAGACCCTCGCCGCCACCGAGCCCGCCTTCGCCGCCGCGGCCGCGATCGCCTGACGCCACTACCCCCGTCGCCGCGGCGTTTACGATGTCGGCATGACCACCGCCACGCCTGCCGCCCACCCGCCCGCGACCGGGACGTTCACCCTCCTCGCCGCTGACAAGCTCAGCCAGGACGGCCTGAATTTCATCGAGTCCCAGCCCGACGCGGCCCTCCTGAACAAGCCCGGCCTGACCGAAGGCGAGTACGGCGAGCTGCTCGCCGCCGGCGGTATCGACGCGATGATCGTCCGCTCGGGCATCCAGGTCACGCCGCCCGTCCTCGAGAACCCCGGCGACCTGCGCGTCATCGCCCGCGCCGGCGTCGGCGTCGACAACATCGACCTGCCCGCCGCCACCGCCAAGGGCATCCTCGTCGTCAACACCGCCGAGGCCTCCACCGTCACCACCGCCGAGCTCGCCTTCGCCCTGATGATGGGCCTGCTGCGCAACCTCGGCCCGGCCTACAAGACCATGTGCGACGGCGGGTGGGACCGCAGCAAGTTCACCGGCCGCCAGCTGTCGGGCAAGACCGTCGGGATCGTCGGCTTCGGCCGCATCGGCCAGACCCTCGCCGCCCGATGCCTCGCCTTCGGCTGCGACGTCCTCGCCTACGACCCCTTCATCAACGCCGACACCATGCTGGACGGCCAGGTCAAGATGACCCAGGACTTCGCCAGCATGCTGCCGGCCTGCGACATCCTCTCGTTCCACGTCCCGCTCAACGACGCCACCCGCGGCATGCTCAACGCCAAGACCTTCGCCGCGTGCAAGGACGGCGTGTACGTCGTCAACGCGGCCCGAGGCGGCGTCGTTGACGAGGCCGACCTGCTCGACGCGCTCGAGTCCGGCAAGGTCGCCGGCGCCGCGCTCGACGTGTACAGCAGCGAGCCCCCCACCGAAGACAGCCCGCTGCGCAACCACCCCAAGCTGCTCACCACACCGCACCTTGGCGCCAGCACCAAGGAAGCCCAGCAGGCCGTCAGCATCGACGCCGCGATCGCCTGCCTGACGTACCTGCGCGGGCAGGGCGTCAAGGGCGCGGTCAACGCCCCGGGGCTGAAGGTCGATCTCACGCCGATCCAGGAGCGCTACGCCGACCTGGCCGAGCGCATGGCCCGGCTGATCAGCCCGATGATCACGCGCGGGATCGCGCGCGTCACCGTCGCCATCCGCGGGGCCGACCTCGCCGGCGGCGCCGGCATGGTGACCCGTCGAGCGCTGGTCAAGCTGCTCAACGACCACCTCTCCGAGCCGGTCAACCTGATCAACGCGGAGCAGGTCGCCGAGTCACGCGGCATCGCCGTGTGCTCCACCACCGAGGAGCGCGCCCCCGGCAAGGCCTCGCAGGTCGTCATCGAGATCGAGGCCCCGAAGGCCAAGCTCGACGCCTCCACGCCCGAGGCCGACCGCACCCGCCGCATCGTCGGCCGGGTCTACGACGACATGCGCCCCCGCATCATCGAGATCAACGGCTACCGCATGGACATGGTCCCCGCCGGGCCGATGTGCCTGATCCAGAACGACGACACGCCGGGCATGATCGGCGTGGTCGGCACCACGCTCGGCCAAGCCGGCGTCAACATCGCCGACATGTCCATCTCCCGCCGCGACGACGGCGCCGGCAACGTCACCGCCATGCAGGTCCTCAAGATCGACGCCCCCATGCCCGACTCCGCCGTCCACGCCCTGCGCGAACGAGCCGGCATCCTCAAGATCGCCACCGTCGACCTGCCCGACGAGCCCGCCGACTCGGCGTGAACCCAACGGCCGACCTAAACTAGACCCCGTCACCGCCTCGTCACCCCCGGAGCGTCTCATGGAGATCAACTTCCAGGAAACCGACGACAACGTCCTGGTCGTCAACCTCGACGGCGGCATCGATTCCACTACCGCCAAGGAGCTCAACGAAGCCCTCACCAAGATGGTCGACACCGGCTTCGACCGCATCGTCGTCGACTGCTCCAAGCTCAACTACATCTCCTCCCTCGGCATCGGCACCCTCGTCACCCTCCACCGACGCCTCAAGAAGCGCGGCGGCGACGTCAAGCTGGCCTGCCTCTACGGCACCGTCTGGGACGTCTTCAAGATCAGCAAGCTCGACCTGATCTTCAACATCTTCGACGACGTCAGCCGCGCCCGCCTCGCCTTCCGCGAGAAGACGCCGGTCGACCCGCGCTGACCGACCTCACCCCCGCCAAGGCCCCGTAATTGCCAGCGTCGCGCCCGGCGACTGGATGTTCACGAACAGCGTCGTGCCGTCCGGCGAGAAGCACGCCCCGGCGAACTCGCTCGCGTTCCAGACGTTGTGCCCGAACAGGTACGTCTGGCCCTGCGGCGTCACGCCCACCAGCCGGCACTCGCCCTTGCGGTCCTCGCAGACCATCAGGTCGCCCCACGGCGCCACCGTGATGTTGTCGGCGTTCTCGATCAGGTTGCTGTCGTTGGGCTCGATGAACAGCTCGAGCCGGCCGGGGAATCGCGCCTCATCGGCCGTGCCCTCGAACGGGCTGGGCACGTAGCGGAAGACCTGCCCGGTCATGTCGCGCCCGCCGTTGGTGCAAGCAAAGAACACGCTCTTGCGGCCGTACCACATGCCCTCGCCGCGCGCGAACCGCGCCGCCCCGTTCTCGAACCCGACGAATCGCAGGTCGTCCTTAGGCGACTCGGGGTTCTCGACGTCGATCCAGCCCACCTCGACCACCTCGCCCACCGGCATCGACTCCTGGCCGAGCGACTTCATCGTCGCGTCGTCCACGTCGCCCGCCCCGCCGCCATACACCTTCTCGAGCGCCAGGTCGATCGGCCAGTTGCGCGTGTCGCGCGACGGCTGGCCGCGGATCACCATCGCCTGCAGCTTCCCGCCACGCCACAGCTCGCCCGGCGTGTCGGGGATGAAGCGGTAAATCAACCCCTCGTGGCGGTCCTCGGTCTGATAGACGATGCCCGTGCGGGGATCGACCGCGATGGCTTCGTGATTCATCCGGCCCATGGCCTTGAGCGCCACCGGGTCGGCCAATCCAGACGCCGGGTCCGCCGGCACTTCGAAGTTGTACCCGTGGTCCAGCGTGTACCCCTCGTCGACTGCGGTCGACACGTCCTCCTCGCACGTGACCCACGACCCCCACGGCGTCGGCCCGCCGGCACAGTTCCGCACCGTGCCCGCCAGCGCCAGGTGCTGCCCGACCACGTCCCCCGTCGCGTCGTCGACGATCAGCCGCGTGCACCCACCCAGCGGCAGCACGCCCGAGTCGTCGCCGGCGTCATAGCAGCGATCCTTGGGGACCAGGTGGTAGCGCTCGTTGGTCCAGCCATAGGCGCCGTTACGCGTCGGCTTGGCGCGATTCTCGTGATTGCGAACGATCACCGTCCTGCCGTCCGCCCCGGCAAAGGCCGCCATGCCGTCGGGCATGCCAGGCACCAGCAACTCGTCGTCCATCTCCTGGCCGGTCTGCGAGAGCACGCGATAGGTGAACCCCTCGGGCAGGTCCAGCACGCCGTGCGGATCGGACTTCAGCGACCCGTACCCGATCGGCGGACCGCCGATCGACGCCGCCTTCGGCTCGCTCGCCGCCGCCCGCAGCCCCATGAACCCCGCCGAGACGGCCGCCGCCGACTGCAGGAACACTCGTCGCGATAACTCGGTGGTCAACATGCCGGCAGTTTATCCCGCCCACCCCCCGATCCGCCGCGACCGGGCGTCGCAATTCACGCCGTCTTAACGCCCCGCCGCCGAACTAGGATGTTCTCCATGGACCCCGCCCTCCAGCCCATCGCCGACAAGGTCCACGCCCACGAACGGCTCACCGCCGAGGACGCCCGCGTGCTGCTCACCACGCCGGACCTCTACACCCTCGGCGAGCTCGCCCACGCCGTCCGCCTCCGCATGCACGGCCGGTCGACGTATTACAACGTCAACCGCCACATGAACTACTCCAACGTGTGCGCCCTGTCGTGCAAGTTCTGCGCGTTCCACCGAAAGAAAGGCGACGCCGACGCCTACGAGCACGACGTCGACCGCATCCGCCTCGAAGCGACGCAAGCCGCCGAGGCCGGCGCCACCGAGATGCACATCGTCGGCGGGCTGCACCCCTACCTGCCCTTCAGCTACTACACCGACATGATCGCGGCCATCCGCGACGCCGCGCCCACGGTCCACGTCAAGGCCTTCACCGCCGTCGAGATCGTCCACCTCGCCCGCATCAGCAAACGCGCCAAGGACATCCCCGGCGTCCTCGCCGACCTCAAGGCCGCCGGCCTCGGCTCACTGCCCGGCGGCGGGGCCGAGGTGTTCGACGACCGCGTGCACGACGAAGCCTTCAAGGGCAAGATCCGCTCCGACAAGTGGCTCGAGGTCCACCGCGAGGCCCACAACCTCGGCCTCATGTCCAACGCCACCATGCTCTACGGCCACGTCGAGTCCCTCGACGATCGCATCCACCACTTCATGCTCCTCCGCGAAGAGCAAGACCGCGCGATCAACGAAAACCTACCCGGCAAGTTCCAGACGCTCATCCCCCTGCCCTTCATCCCCGACGACTCCGAGCTCGGCCACCTGCCCGGCCCACAGGGCCTCGAGAACCTGCGCATGCTCGCCGTCGCCCGCTTGGTGCTCGACAACTTCGACCACATCAAGGCGTTCTGGATCATGCAGACGCTCGGCCTGTCGCAGATCGCCCTCGACTGGGGCGTCGACGACATGGACGGCACCATCGTCTGGTACGACATCACCAAGCTCGGCGCCACCAGCACGCACCAGGAAGTCACCGTCGCCACCCTCCGCCGGGCCATCCGCGAGGCCGGCTACACCCCCGTCGAACGCGACACCCTCTACCGCCGCGTCAAACGCAACGGCCCCGCCTGGCGGCTGGCAGACGAACCACTCGCCGTCTCCGCGTGACCGCCCGTTAGCCGCCGGCCTTGGCCGGCGATGTCTCTATCGCCGATCCACCACCTCGCCCTCGATCACCTCATCGCCCCGCCGGCCGCCACCAAACGGCCCGCCCGGCTGCGACCGCTCCGCCCCGCCAACCCGCAGCTCCCAGGGCTCGACGTGACGCCCCTGCTCGTTCTCCATCGCCGCCAGGAACCGCGCCACCGCCAGGCTCCGCCAGCTCTGCAACGCCAGGAAGATCGCGATCAGGAACAAGAACGGCGAGCCGAACGAGAACCACGTCGCCAGCATCAACACCCCCACCGCGACCGACACCACCAACCCGATCGTCGCCGCCACCCGCAGGCTCGACGCCCGCCCTATGAAGAGCCAAAGGATGCCTTGCAGCGTCTGCCCGCCATCCAGCGGGTAAATCGGCAGCATGTTGAAGACCAGAAGCGAAGCGTTGATCACGGCTAGCAAGAGTGTCAGCTCCTGCACAGGCGACAAGCCATGCGTGCTCAGCACCGTCGACGTCTGACCGGCAGCGTCCGTCACCTCAACCAGAGAGGGATACGCCCCCAACGCGAGGACGACCAGAATCGACACCGGGATCAGCAGCACGTTCACCAACGGCCCGGCCACGATGGTCCACAGAAACGGCCAAGGCCGAGGCGGCGCCTGCGCGTACGCCAGCCCGCCCAGCGGCATCAGCACGATCCGGTCCGCCGTCCCGCCCACCGACTTCGCCGCCAGCGCGTGCCCGTATTCGTGCAGCGTCACGATCGCAAACAGCCCGATCAACGCCACCACCCCCATCACCGGACCCATCCCAAAGAGATTCGTCGCGACGACAAACGCCAACAGCAGGCCCCACGTCCAGTGGACGAAGACCGGGATGCCGAAGGCCTGGAACAGAAAGATCGAGCCGGGATGGCGGGGCGTGCGCGACGCCGCGGGCGCGTTAGTCATGCCCCCACCCTACGCCGCCGGGCCCGGCTCGGTGCGGCCAACCCGCGGCTCGTCGTCACTTTCGTCGCAGCCGTGCGACCCGACGCCTACGGTTGCCCATGCCTGAGACAAACCCTCCCAACGCCGCGATCGTCACCGGCGGCTCGTCCGGCGTCGGCCGCGCCACCGCCCCGCTGCTCGCCGCCGCCGGCTACCACGTCGCCCTGGCCGCCCGATCCGCCGACAAGCTCGAGCAGGCGGCCGAGGAAACCCGCGCCGCCGCGGCCGAGGGCGTCCAGGTCCTCGCCATCCCCACCGACGTCACCGACCACGACGCCGTCACCGCCCTCGTCGATCGCACCGTCGCCGAGCTCGGCGGCGTCACCGCCCTGTGCAACGTCGCCGGCCACGCCCCGCTCGGGCCCATCCCGTCGATCACCTCCGACGAATGGCAGAAGTGCATCGACGCCAACCTCTCGTCGGTCATCTTCACCACTCAGGCCGTGTGGAAGCCCATGCAAAAGACCGGCGGGACCATCGTCAACGTCTCGTCGATGTCTTCGATCGACCCGTTCAAGGGTTTCGCGATGTACGCCGCCGCGAAGATCGGCGTCAACATGTTCACCAAGTGCACCGCCGAAGAGGGCGCCCGCCGCGGCATCAAGGCCGTCTGCCTCGCCCCAGGCGCCATCGAGACGCCCATGCTCCGACAGAACTTCAACGAAAAAGTCATCCACCCCGACCACGCCCTCGACCCCGCCGAGTTCGGGCAGATCATCGTCGATCTCGTCCTGGGCGCCCGCGACTACAACCCCGGCGAAACCCTGGTCGTCGAAGCCCCCAAACCCGTCGCGTGATCTCAGCGCCTCGATAGCTGCGACGCTACGCGTCGCTGAAAGACGTATCATGCGTCTCCGCTATCTCTTCAGCGACGCGGAGCACCGCAGCTAAACGCTCATCCAATCCCCCGCACCTCGACCCCCAACAACTCCCGCCCCACCCGACGCACCGCCCCGTCTGGCCCCGCCATCACGTGCGTCACGCAACTGCCCGTCCGGCTCGTCGGCCCCCGCCCCGCGATCACGCACGGGTCGTGGTACTCCATCTCCCCGAACGACGTCCCCGGGAACGCATCGCCGTCGTCGTTGTACGCCTGCAGCGCATCCCCGCGGAACATCTCGGGGTGATCCTGGCCCGCCGCGACCGCGTCGTGGGCCGGGTGATTGATCGGCAGGTCGCAGTACGGCTCACCCGGGAACACGCCAAACGAACGAAAGATCAGCGTGCTCATGTCGCCCTGCCCCACACTTCCGGGGGGGCGGTAATACCCCATCCGCCCCGTCGTGTGCTCGGGCAGGACCCCCATCTTCGTCCGCCGCTGACCATCGATGAGGAACCGCACGCAGTTGTCCTCGATCGCAACGTGCTTCTCGCCGAACGGCTCGTAATAGCTCCGCGGCCCGGCGTTGGGTGTCTGGCAGTGCGACTGCTCCCCGGCCGTGTACCGATCCGACTCGGCAACGTTAATCGTCGTCGGGCAGATCAGCGTCCCGCCGACGGGAACTTGGAGGATGGACCACGTGCCCGCCACCGATCCATCTGATGCGCTTCTGAACTTGAACTCATTGCTCGCGTAGAAACTCAACACCTCGACACCTGCGCTCGACGACCCAAACTCTGCTAAGCGAGTATGCCGATACCACTCACCGAAGCTGCTGTGGCCACTTCGCTGGTCGTGCAGTTTCTTGCCTCGATTTTCCTCCCACATCCCGCCGAGGTGTTCACGATTTGTGAGTAGCCAGACGTAGTAACTGCCGCTACTTGCGTAGTAGCGACTCGGATCGATCGCTTCAGACACCGCCGCCGTGCCCTTCGGGTCGCGTCGCGCGTCCCCGAGCGACGGCCAGAAGTAGGCGGTCTCAGGAGCGATCCAGAGGCGGTCGCCGCCGGTGACCTTGCCGGTCGCGCCGCCCTCGCCGGTGTGGTCGGTGTGGAAGAACAGGTTGTGATCGACGCCCGGCAGCTCGCACGCCAACACCCGCGCCCCGTGCTCGGTGATGAGCAGCCGTCCCCCGCCCCCGGAATCGCCGTCACCGGCTTGGAGGACGTGCGGCCGTTGGCCTTCGTCGGCCACGCGTTGATGCAGGTCATCGAACCAGGTCATGCGGCGGAGTGTACCGGCCGCACGAGTCAACGCGCCCTTAGCTGCGACGCTACGCGTCGCTGAAAGAAGCATCAGGCGTCGTTGATATTCATTCAGCGACGCGTAGCGTCGCAGCTAAGCAAGATGGTCAGATTCCCTGAGGACACCCCGGCTGGAAGCCGGGGCTAATGGCCGCGAAGCGGATTCACTCGTGCAGCCCGTGCGTCGACGCCGCCTCGGCTTCGCCGACCTCGTACGTCTCGCCGCCTTCGAGCATCGCCTTGATCGTCCCGCGGCCGCGCTTCGCGATCGCGGCCTCGACCTGCTCGTCGACCAGCGACTCGTAGCTCGGGCGCGGGTTGCAGTAGATCACGCCGACCGGCTCGGGGAACTCGGGGTACACCATCCGGCTGAGGATGAACGCCAGGTCGTGGTCCGTCTCGTCGTGGAAACACAGGTCGTCGACCGTCACGCCGCCCTCGCCGACGGTCACGACCTCCGGGCGGGTGCCGATGATCCGCACGCCCTTGTCCTTCTCCTTGCCGAAGAGCAGGGGCTTGCCGTTCTCGAGGCGGATGACGTTGTCTTCCTTCGTGTCCTTGTCGGTGGCGTGCTTGAAGGCCTCGTGGTTGAAGACGTTGCAGTCCTGGTAGATCTCGACGAAGGCGGCGCCAGCGTGGTCGGCCGCGCGGTCCAGGCAGGCGGGCAAGGTCTTGTCGACGTCGACGGCCCGGGCGACGAACGACGCCTCAGCGGCCACGGCGACCGACAGCGGGTTGAGCGGGAAGTCCAGCGAGCCCATCGGCGTCGAGGGCGTGCGCTTGCCGGGCTCAGAGGTCGGGGAGTATTGGCCCTTGGTCAGGCCGTAGATCCGGTTGTTGAACAAGAGGATCTTGATGCCGATGTTGCGGCGCAGCGCGTGCATCAGGTGGTTGCCGCCGATGGACAGCCCGTCGCCGTCGCCGGTGACCTGCCAGACGTCGAGGTCGGGGTTGGCGAGCTTGATGCCGGTGGCAAAGCCCGGGGCCCGGCCGTGGATGGTGTGGAACCCGTAGGTGCCCATGTAGTACGGGAACCGCGACGAGCAGCCGATGCCGGCGACGAAGACGGTGTTCTCACGCGTGGCGCCGCGCTTGGCGAGCACCTTTTTCATCTGCGCGAGGATGGCGTAGTCGCCGCAACCCGGGCACCAGCGGACGTCCTGGTCGGAGGCGAAGTGAGTCGGTTTGAGGACGGGGAGGTCGGGCATGGGTTCAGATTGTGAAAAAAAGGTGAGCTTCACTCCGGTCATTGGACCGCGAGCGCCGACAGTTAGTTTATCTCCTACACAAGACAATGGAAGCGGCGTCAAACTGCAAGGACAGAGGACACAACCCGAGAGGCTTGCATGAAACCACTATTTGCTAGTTGGATTGGGCGGAGCATCGCGGCGTTCGGGGGCTTGGGGGCGATGCTGAGCGTTGCGTATACGGGTTTCGAGTACGGGACGTACGTCTCAGAGTCGTCGCAATCGCTCAGCGTGGAGGAGCACAGGCTTCGTGGGCACGACGAAGGATTCAAGACGGCCGAGGGCGTGCTCAAGCCGCGTCTCGAGGCGGCCGAGAGCGAGCTCCGCATCCTTCGGGTGCGCAACGAACGCCTAACTCGGCAGTTTGAAGAGCAGTCGTACGCCAAGCGACAGGCTGAGGAGCACCGATTGACGCTCGAAGGTAGCGTGGCTGAACTATCTGAAGACCTGGCGTCCGAGCGCATGCTGACGAAGCGGTTGACCTCGAACGTCGCCGATCTTGAGGCAAGACTCAGCTCGACTCAAGCCAAGGTCGAAACATTGAGCATTCCTTCGACGACCGCGGCCGACGCCACCGCCGATGGTTCGACCGCGGCCGTGCCCCATACCCAAGAGATTGCGGGCGACGATGCAACGGACAAGGACAAGGCCCTGCTCTATCCCAACAGGTTTGTGCGGTCGGGCAAGGTCTTGTTCAAGGTCAACGAAGTCCGTGGCGAGGGTCGGCGCGTCACCGTGGACATGGCAGTCAAGAACGAGAATCGGCAGTCGGTGCGACTATTTGGCGGCCGAGACATCGTTGCCCTCGACACCGAAGGGAACGCGTATCGCTTCTCAGACTTCTCCATCGGCGAGTCGAACCACATCGATTTCTGGAATCGCGGAATCGATCTCGAGCCGGACATCACCTATCGCGCGGTCGCTGTGTTCGACAACCTGCCCGACGACCTAAGGGGATTACAGATGTTCACGATGGACTCGCGGTCACACGGCGATATTCGGCTCCGAGGACTTCCCATCAGGCGGTAGTGAACTCGTAGCCCGCATCGGCGGGATTCACCGTGCCGTGGCGGGGCATGATGGCTTCGGTCTCCGCCGGCCAGTCGCTGGCGAGCATGAGGTCGATCGCTTGGCCGAGCTCTTCGACGAGGAAGGGCTTGCCCTGGATCTTGTTGAGGCCCTTGGCGTCGACGAGGAACTTGCCGCGGATGAGCGGGCGGAGCTGGCCGGTGTTGAGCTCGGGGATGAGGACCTTGTCGAAGCGTTTGACGATGTCGCCGAGGTCGGCGGGCATCGGGTTGAGGTGGCGGAGGTGGACCTGGGCGACGGGCTTGCCGTCGTCGACGGCGTGGCGCGTGGCGGTGTGGATCGAGCCGAAGGTGCCGCCCCAGCCGAGCATGAGCAGGGAGCCCGGCCCGCCGGTGGCGTCGCCGTGGATTTCGGTGGGGGGGATGAGGTCGGTGACGCGCTCGACCTTCTGCTGGCGCAGGGCGGTCATGAGCTGGTGGTTGTCGGGCTCGTAGTTGACGTTGCCGGTGGTGTTCTGCTTCTCGAGGCCGCCGATGCGGTGCTCGGTGCCGGGGTTGCCGGGGACGGCCCAGGGGCGAGCGAGGGTGTCTTCCTCGCGCTTGTAGGGGGCGAAGGTGCTTTCAC
>JBCBUE010000043.1:0-26409 GCA_039818285.1 Planctomycetota bacterium
CAAGGCCAATTTGCTTAAAGTTGTTACTACAACTCATACGGCGAGCCGCTTCACGGGCGGCTTGCACGGCCGGCAGCAAGAGACCGACCAGAACTCCGATGATGGCAATGACCACCAAGAGCTCGACGAGCGTGAAGCCGCGGCGGGCGGTCGGTGCGGTTGGGGGGGCGGGGGTGGGGTGCATCAGTTGCCTCCCTTGCCCTGGGCGTCGCTGTAGAGGTTGTCCTCGGCGGCGGCCCGCTCGGCGGCGGTGCCGTTGACGTCGCCGAAGTCGCCGTCGGGACCGGCGGAGACGAAGACCGGGGCGGGGGCCTTGGGGACGAAGCTGCCGCCACCGAAGGTCTGCATGTCGCCGCGCTGCTCGAGGAAGTTGTCCTCGCCGGCGTTGTCCTTGTGGGAGATGAAGGCGGCGTAGACGATGGGGGTGCCCCAGGGGTCGGTCAGTTCGGCGAAGCCGTCGCCGTCTGCGTCGGTGATCTGGTTCTCGTCCACGCTGCGCCAGATGCGTTTGGTGGAGTCGACTTGATCGATCAGCGCGATGAAGCGTTCGATGTAGTGCTCGGGGTAGCCATCGGGGTGGCCGTTCTTAGTAGGCACGCCCGAGCCGGTGCTGCCGCGATAGGTTTCGTCGAGACTGGTCGAGGAGTCTCCCCAATCGGTTGGCTGGAAGAACTTGGCGAGCGAGGTGCCGTTGCTGCTGTCGTAGTCGTTGGCCGAGCCGTCGAGCGCCCAGACCCGCAGGCCGGTGGTGGATTCGTACTCGACCTCGGCGGAGTCGAGCGCGGCGAGCGCGGCGGAGGCCTGCGCTGACCTTGCCGTGCCATAGGCCAGCGAGAAAACGGGGATGGCGATGGCGACGAGCAGGGACACGATGCCGATCGCGACGAGGATCTCAATCAGGCTGAAACCTGAGGGATGGTTGCGAATCGGGGGGGTGGATCGTGGCATGAGGCAGAGTCGGGCAAGGCGAAGATACGCGTTTGACGTTCTCGTAGTGTATCGACCGTGCGGCGACCGTCCAACAAGCCGAGGCTGTATTTTCGTGATCCTGATGTCTGTTTATTAATCGAGCTTTAAGGTGCCTTGAATCGCGTTTTTGATGGTTTTCAGGTGTTGTCCTGTAGGGTCCATTTGCTCTTGGTTGGTGGGGCCGGGACCGCATTCAGCAGCGATTTGTTCCGGTCCTCGGCCTGATTTGCCCATGGATATGTGGCTTGTAGGGCCTTAGAAAGTCGTTGGATTGTCACGATTCGTAAGGGCGTTGGAGTACCGACTCTGCGCGGGCGTCCTGTCTGACGACAGGGTCAGTCGGTCGAGCGGTGAAGTCGGTCAGGCTGGTTGCGCTGACGTGACGCCGGACTGATGGAGCTTGGGCGCGTTGGCATCTCGAGACTGGCGGGCGGCTCGCCTGCGAGGGGTGTCGCGGATTGGCGAAAGAGGCATAAATAAAAAGAGACCGGCCGTCCACGAGGAGGAGGCGTGGACGGCCGGTGGGGGTGGCGGCGGAGCGCGGGGGCGTGGGTGTAGAATCCCGGTCGGCCCCATCTAAGTTACCTATGTTACCAATCGGCTAAGAAGAGTCCAGTGCTTGAGAAGCCGATGAAGATAAGTATTTTCCCTAATCGTCGTTCCGAGGTCTCGTCTGGCTTGGGCCGAGGCGCGGGGCGGGCGCTAGGGTGAATAGATGAGTGACGGGACGCCCGCGGGGTCGGAGATCGACGGGGCTGAGGCGGCTTCGTCCGGGCGGCGCGGGGTGCTGGATCGTTTGCTGGGCAAGGCGCACGGCCTGCCGCGGACGCCGGGGGTGTATCTGATGAAGGACGCGAAGGGGGTGGTGATCTACGTGGGTAAGGCGGCTCGGCTGAAGGATCGGGTGTCGAGCTACTTTCAGCGGGCGACGGACCTGGGGTTCAAGAAGCAGCCGATGCTGGACGTGGTCGAGGACTTCGACACGCTGGACTGCGAGGGGGAGTGGGAGGCGTTGCTGACGGAGAATCGGCTGATCAAGGACCTTCACCCGCGGTTCAACGTTCGGCTGATCGACGACAAGACGTTCCCGTACCTGGTGGTGACGACGCGGGACGAGTACCCGGGGGTGTACATCACGCGCGAGCCGACGGCGGCGGAGTTTCGGGGGGCGAAGACGTTCGGGCCGTTTACGAGCGTCTACGCGTTGCGGGAGGCGATGCAGCTCTTGCAGCGGGCGTTCAAGTTCCGGACGTGCCACCTGGACATCCGGGAGGCCGACGAGAAGAAGCGGTACTTCCGGCCGTGCTTGCTTTATGCGATCAAGCAGTGCACGGCGCCGTGCGCGGACAAGATCGGCAAGCGGGCGTATCGAGAGGACGTCGATCGGTTTGTGCGGTTCCTGGGGAGCAAGCGGTCGGCGATGCTTCGGGAGATGAAGGCGGAGATGGACGCTGCGTCGTCGGCGCTGGCGTTCGAGAAGGCGGCGGCGATCCGGGATCAGATCAAGGCGATCGAGAAGCTGGACGAGCGGGGCGAGAAGCGCGACGGGTGGCAGCCGGAGTCGGAGATCAGCTATCAGGAGCCGGAGAAGGCGGCGCGGTCGCTTCAGAAGACGCTGGGGCTGGACGAGCCGATTCGCTGCATGGAGGCGATCGACATCGCCCACCTGCAGGGCAGCGAGACCGTCGGCAGCAAGGTGTGCTTTGTCGATGGCAAGCCGCTCAAGAGTGAGTACCGGCGGTATCGGATCAAGTCGGTGACGAACGACGACTACATGGCGATCCGCGAGGTGGTGAGCCGGCGGTATCGCGAGGCGGGGCAGGGGCACGAGCTGTACCCCGACGTGATCCTGATCGACGGCGGGCTGGGGCAGCTTCACGCGGCGATGGAGGTGTTCGGGGAGCTGGACGTTCGGCCGCCGATGGTGATCTCGCTGGCCAAAAAGGAGGAGCTGATCTTCACGCAGGCGCGGTCGGAGCCGATCAAGCTGGGGCGGGAAAACCTGGGGCTCAAGCTCTGTCAGGCGATGCGGGACGAGGCCCACCGGTTTGCCCAGCACTACCACCACGTGCTGCGACGCAAGAAGGTGGTGGGCGAGTGAATTCGGGGGGTCGCTGGGTACCATGAAGCCATGAGAGCGACTCACTTGTTCCGGGCGGCGATCGCGTGCGTGGTGGTGAACAACGTGACCGGGATCGCGCCGGCCGAGGCTCCGTCGACGCGGCCCGCGACGCCGCAGGGGCCTTTCGAGTTGGTTGACAAGGTTTCGCCTGACGTTGCTCCGCGGGGCGGAGCGATTGAGGCGGTCGACGAGGCCGAGCCGGCGTTGCCGGAGGTGCGTGTGCGGGTGCAGGGGGTGAACTACAACGAGTCGATCCAGTTCGACGAGAACGGTCAGGAGCGGCACCGGCACCGCAACTTCAACGTTCAGCTGCGGGTGCATGTGGAAGGGGCGGAGGACCTGGTCTCTTACGGCGGAGTCGAGGTGTCGTCGGCGCTGACGTCGGCGGGCGAGCGGCTGACGGCGCCGAACCAGCATCACCGGCACGGCCGGCACCCGATCATGCAGCGTCAGCGGTTTGGGGGCGGCGGGCACGAGTTTCACGCCAGCTTTCAGCTGAGCGTGCCCAACCTGTCGGCGGACGCGATTGAGGAGCTGCGCGGGACGGTCAAGCTGCTGATGGCTCGGGGCGAGGTGAAGCAGGCGGCGCTAATGCCCATCCAGCTCTACGACGGCCGGCCGGTTCGGGTGGTCGGGATCGAGGGGGTGCGGGTGACGGTGAAGCGGATGGAGCAGCAGGGGATGGTGCGGGTGGAGTTTCCGGTGAGCGGCCCGCCGTTGGAGGGGGCGACATTCCTTGATGAGCACCGCCAAGCGATCCCGACGCCGCAGTCGCGCGGTGGCGGGACGACGAACGACCGGGCGTACCAGGATTTCGGGCTGCGGTTGCCGGACGATGGCGGGGTGCTGCTGCGTTGGCGAGGAGAGGTCGAAGAGGTGGAGGTGCCGTTCGTGGTGACCGACGTGCCGTTGCCGGGTCAGCGGGGCGGCGGGGTGGAGCTGTCGGTGGTGGCTCGGCCCATGGGCGATGGGGACCCGCTGGCGGGGCTGGAGCTGCTCGACGTGGAGTTCGTGGAGGAGCCGGTCGAGGCGAACTGAGCGGGGGATCGGTCCAGCCGTTGCGATCGGCAGGGTCGGGCGGCGGGCGTCTGGGCGTGACGACCGGGCGACGCAGCGAGCGGGGGGGATGTGCCGATCGGAGGGGGGTGAGGCGAACCGTCATCCTGTCCGACCTGCACATGGGCCGCCCGAATCACGGCGTGGCCGACCCGGCGATGCTGCGTCGGCTGTGGCGCGGCGCGGACGAGCTGATCCTCAACGGCGACTCGGCCGAGGTCCACGACCGGATGTACCGCGCCCGGGCGGCGCGGCTGATGCTGCGTCTGCAAGACCTCTGCGAAGACGACGGCGTCCATCTGGCGATGATCTCGGGCAACCACGACCCGCTGCTCACCGATCGGCGCTACCTGCGGCTGCACGGCGGCGAGGTTTTTGTCTGCCACGGTGACATGCTGCACCCGGCGATCAGCCCGTGGACCGACCACGCCCGCCGCCTGCAGGAACTGCACGACGAGGCGAAGGCGTCGCTCGAGCCGCGCTCGGCGGGGACGCTCGACGGGCAGCTGGGCATCAGCCAGCACGCGGCGTATCGCAACTGGGACGACATCGGCGCTCACGAGCCCGTGTCGGGTCGGTTCGACGTTGTCCGCGGCTACGCGCGCAAGGCGATCAAGCTGGCGAAGGTCGCGTGGTACTGGCAGACGCTGCCGCAGCGGGCGATCGGCTTTGCGCGGCAGTACGTGCCCGAGTCTCGGTTCTTCATCTTCGGGCACATCCACCGCGCGGGCCTCTGGCACGACGGCGACCGGCGGCTGATCAACACGGGGGCGTACGCGTCGCCGGCCCGGCCACGGGCGGTGGTGATCGAGGGGGGGGTGCTGCGGGTGCACCGGGTGACGCGTCGCGGCGACGCGTACGCGATGAACGATCGGCCGCTGGCGGCGTTCCCGCTGCGACAGCGAGAGGATGCGGGCCCGCCGGCGGAAGCGCTGGGCGACGCGTCGCTGGCCGCTTGAGCGGGTGGGCGGCGTGCTTGAACGCGATCAGGCAGCGTAGGCGTGGCGTCGTCGGCGGCGCTCCGGGCCGGCGTAGTGGTCGTCGTCCGATTCACGCCGGCAGGAGAAGCGGACCGCGGCGACCGTCAACGCGTAGGCCAGCGCGGCCAGCGCGACACCCATGAGCGCGAGAATCGGCTCGGTGAGATCGGGGCGGGTTCGGCCGATCAGCCAACCCAGCGCCTCGACACCGATGGCCAGGGTGATCACTTCGCCGGCGAGGACGTGCAAGCGCGAGCGCAGGCCGTTGTGCAGGCGGGGCAGCGCGAGCCAGGTGGCGGCGACGGCGTAGACCAGCGTGGCGGCCAGTAGCAGTGCGGCGCCGTCGTCGTAGGCGAGCCGAAAGTGCCGCGCGAAGGGCACGGCGTTGACGGTGTGGCTTCCCGGCAGCCCCCAATCGGCGAGCCAGGCGTAGACGCCGAAGACCGTGGCCAAGGCGGCGAGGATGGACGCGATGCGGGCTTGCTTTGGCCGCGCCCGCCACGCCTTGATGCGGTCGAGCGCTCGGTGCCAGAGCGTGGCCGAGCGGGTGTAGGCCCAGAACGCCAGGCGTCGGCCGCGGTCGACGACGAGCGGGCCGAACGCCACGGCCAGGGCGCCGGGCACGGCGTTGAGCAGCCAGTCGCTCAGCGCCGGCACGCGCATGGGCGCGACGGCCTGCGTGGATTCCAGCGCCCAGCTCAGCGCGGCGACGACGACCACGCCGATGCCGACGTGCCTGGCCCAGCCCGTTTCCCAGACCGGCGGGCGTCCAGGCGAGCCGGGGTCGCGGCGATCGCCGGCTCGGCCAAGACGTCGGCGGGGGTCGCGCATGGCCTCGCGGAGCAGCAGGCCCAGCGGGAGGTAAAGCAGGGCGTTGACGGCGATGTCCACGGCGTCGGTCCGCGACCAGCCGGTCTGCTGGGCGGGGGTCTGCAGCGCGGCTGCGATCGCCGGCCACACGCCGCCGTGCTCCCGGGCGTAGGCCGGGCCGTCGAACTGCATCGGCAGCAGCGACCCCCAGATCAGCAGCGCCCCCCACGCCGCGGCGAGCACCGTGGGCGTCGCCCACAGCGGCAGCCGCCAGCGCTGGCCTCGCCGGCGCAGGATGTACGCGACCTCCTCGGACATCGCTGAAAGATACGACACCGCGGCGTGCGAGCGAGCCACGGCGGAATGCCCGGCTCGCGCCGGTCGAGGGTCATCTTGCCCAGCCCGCACGACCCGCCCGCTGGATGGCATACCGTATCCCGATGGCCCGCGCGACTCCGCCCGCTTGCCCCGACGCCCCCGAGCCCTGGTACGGCGCCGGGTTGAGCTTCACCTGCACGCAATGCGGCAACTGCTGCACCGGGCCGACGGGCTACGTCGGCTTCACCAACGCCGAAGCCAAGGCCATGGCCGAATACCTGGAGCTGTCGGTGACCGAGTTCCGCCAGCGTTACACGCGGCGGGTGGCCGGCCGCCCGTCGCTGACCGAGGTGAAGCGCGGCCGGGACTACGACTGCGTGTTCCTGACGCGCGACGCCGAGGGCAAGGCCGGCTGCTCGATCTACCCGGTGAGGCCCAGGCAGTGCCGGACGTGGCCGTTCTGGCCGGAGAACCTGGCGAGCGCACGCGACTGGGCCGACGCGGCGAAGACGTGCCCGGGCATGCAGCGCGGCGGGACGTTCTACCCGGCCGAGCAGGTGCGGATCATCTGCGACTCGAACGATCCGTGACGGCCGCGATGTACGCGGCGCCGACCGATCCCGAGCTGTGGCGAGCCTGGCACGAAGCGGCCGGCGAGGCGGCGGTGGTCGAGGCGATCGAGGCGGTGCATCGACAGATCGGCGAGGCGGTGGCGGAGCGCGGGCCGCGGTGCGATCAGTCGGGGCGGTGCTGTCGGTTCGGCGAGTATGGGCACGACCTGTTTGTCACCGGTTTGGAGATCGCGGCGTTCCTGCGGCGGGCCGGCCGCGCTAAGCCTGACGATCGGAACGAAGGGGAGCTCTCACTCCCGCAGCTCTCGACCCAGCGGGTCTGCCCGTACATGACGGACAACGCCTGTTCGGTCCACGCGATCCGCCCGGCGGGCTGCCGGATCTTCTTTTGCGAGCCGGGTACGCAGGACTGGCAGCAGGACCTTTACGAGTCGGCGCTGAGTGAGCTGCGTCGGCTGCACGACGAGCGCGAGTTGCCCTATCGCTACATGGAGTGGCTGGACGGGTTAGCGGCGGGCAGAGCGGTGATGACATGACGTCGTGAGCGTTCGCCTTGGGCTTGCCCTTCGTGCCTCGGAGTCGACGCCTAAACCCCGCGGCCGGCGAGTTCGCCGACGAGCGCCTCGACGGGTTCGCCGGTGAGCGAGTCGTCGGCGTCGAGGATGTCGTGGTCGTCGTAGGCGGGGTCGTCGTCGCGGCGGGCCTTGGCGTAGCGGGCCTCCGCCTTGGCGGCGCTGTGGGCGCGTTTAGCCCGGGCGATCTCGTCGAGCAGCTTGAGGCCGTCGAGGACCTCCATCTTGCCGTCGTGATGCTCGGCCACGAGGGTGCAGGACTCGACCCAGTCGCCGCAGTTCCAGTACTCGATGCCGTCGACGGTGGTGTGCTCGGCCTTGTGGATGTGGCCGCAGACCACGCCGTCGGTGCCCTCGCGCTTGGCCTCGGCGATCAGCGTCTCCTCGAAGCGGGAGATGAAGGTGCAGGCGTGCTTGACCTTGAGCTTGAGGTACTTGCTCAGCGACCAGTACTTGTAGCCCATCGAGGCGCGGCCGAAGTTGTAGAGCCGGTTGAAGCGCAGCAGCCACTCGTAGGCCAGCCCGCCGAAGGCCGAGAGGACCGGGTGGTGCTTGACGACGAGGTCGTACTGGTCGCCGTGGGTGACCAGCAGCTTGCGGCCGTCGGCGGTGGTGTGGATGTCGCGGAGCTTGAGCTGGACCTTGCCAAACTCCATGCCGTCGAATTGGCGGGCGCCGTTGTCGTGGTTGCCGGGGATGAAGACGACCTTGGTGCCGCGTTCGGCGAGCTTGAGGACGCGTCGGACGACCTCGTTGTGGCTCTTGGGCCAGTGCCACTTGCGCTTGAGCCGCCACATGTCGACGATGTCGCCGACGAGGTACAGCGTGTCGCAGCGGACGTGCTTAAGAAGCCGGCTGGCCTGCTTGGCGTGCGAGCCGGTCGATCCGAGGTGGATGTCGCTCAGAAACAGCGTGCGGTAGTGAACCTTCATGGGGTTTCCGCGGGGTGTTGCCGGGACCGTATCGGATTATCGGTCGTTCGCGCGGGGCGGGTTCGCAAAAGCCTGTCCCTGACGAAACTCTGACATAAACCCTCGGGTTTGCCAAGGGTTGCGTGGGAAAACTGGCGGTCGGCGTCGGGCCAGTGGCGGTCAGGGGTTGACTTCGAGCAGTTCGACCTCGAAGACGAGGGTGGCGTTGGGGGGGATCTGCCCGTTGCCTTGGGCGCCATAAGCGAGGCCGGGCGGGACAAAGAGCTTGATCTTGCCGCCGGGCTGGACGAGCTGCAGGCCCTCGACCCAGCCGCCGATGACACCGCCGGGCCCGGTCTTGAGGGCGAAGGTGGCGGGTTCGCCGCGGGCGTAGGAGCTGTCGAACTCGGTGCCGTCGATGAGCGTGCCGCGGTAGTGGACGGCGACGGTGTCGCCGGCGACGGGGGCGTCGCCCTGGCCCTCGGACTCGACGGTGTACTGCAGGCCAGAGTCGGTGACCTCGACGCCGTCCTTCTCGGCGTTCTCGGCGAGGAAGCGCTGGCCCTCCTGGCCGTTGCGGATCATCGCCGCCTGCTGACTGAGGGCCTGGCGGGTCTGACGGAGGCGTTCCTCAAGGAAGGCGCGGCGGGACTCGTCGCCGGCCTGCTTGGCGAGCTCGATCTGTTCCTCGATCGCCCGACCCTGGGCCTCAAGGAGGCCGCGCTGATAGAGGATGAGGTACTGGGCCATGCGTCCGGGGGCGATGCCCGGCTCGGTGCCGGCCAGGGCGTCGGACACGCCGTCGGCGACGCGGTCGGGCTCGAGCTGGCTGCCGCCCTGACGGCGGAGCTGGGCGCCGAGCTGGTAGCCCATGGAGTAGCTGAGCTCGCTGAGGTTGGGCTGCTCGCCGGCCGGCTGGGTCGCGGCGGGCTGGGTCGCCGGCGCGGCGTCGTGGTCGCCGTCCTGGGCCCACGCGGCGGGGGCGATGAGCGCGGCGAGCAGGCCGAGCAGCAGCAAGCGGCCGGGGTTCCGACGGAGGGGCAAGAGGCGGCGTCGGTCGGGGCGATGGGGCATGCGGGAGGCTTTCGTGGGGAGGTGATCGCGGGGTTGGACGGGGCGGGAATGATAGCGGGCGGCGTGGGCGGGCTGATACAACGTCGCGGATGCCGGTCGTGTTCGCCTACGGCTGTCTGATGGACGCCTCGGTGATGGGGCGCGTGTGCCCCGGGGCCGAGCCCTGGGCGGGGTGGGCCGAGCCGGCGCGGTCGGCCGGGCGGTTGGCGGGGCATCGACTGGCGTTCCCGATCGGTCGGGACGGGGACTGGGGGGCGGCGGTCGCGGGCGTGGTGGTCGACGGATCGGCGGCGGTGGAGGGTGGGCTGTGGGTGGTGACGGAAGCGGGGTTGGCCGAGCTGGATGCGTACGAAGAGGTGGCGGAGGGGGTGTACGAGCGGGGCCGGTGCGCGGTGGCGTTGTTGCGGACGGGGCGAGGGGAGCCGACGGTGGAGGCCTGGGTGTATCGGGCGGTGGCGAGCGCCGGGGCGGGCGAGCACCGGCCGGGGGCGGCGTATCGCGCGGCATTGCTGCGGGGGGCCGACTTCTTTGATCTTTCCGGGCCGTATCGACGTCAACTTGCCGCGATCGACGTCGCAGACAGCGGCGGCGAATGACTACCATCCGGGATCGACGGGGCGGCGTCGCTTCCGTCGGTTTCGTGCCTGCTTCGACGAGGTGTCTTCATGCCCGCGATCACCCTGTTCTTCGCCGTGCTGTTCCTGCTGTTGGGCGGCGCGTTTTACGGCTACACCGCAGTGGCGACGGACTCTGCGGAGAAGACGGCCTTGATCCCGGCGATCCCGGGGCTGCTGTTGCTGGTGCTGGGGCTGGCGGGGCTGGTGGCGTCGCTGCGGCCGCACGCGATGCACGGGGCGGCGGCGATCGGTCTGCTGGCGTTGCTGGCGGGGCTGGGCAAGGCGATCGGCGACTTCGCCAAGGCGGGCGGGTCGATCGGCGAGCTGGCGTTGCCGATGGCGACGCTGCAGTCGGCGCTGATGGGGTTGCTGGGGCTGATTTTCGTGGCGTTCTGCGTGAACTCGTTTATGGCCGCGCGGGCCAAGCGCAAGAAGCTCGCCGCATCGGCGGCGGCGCCGGTGTCGGAGTGAGTCCCCGCGCGCCGAGGTGACCGGCCTTGCCCGAGCTCGATGCCCGATTGAGTGACGACTTGCCCGAGATCCTCGGGGACGCGTGGGCTCGCTTGGTGAGCGGGGCGTCGTCCGGGCGACAGGCGTTCCACACGCCGGTGCTGTCGACGATCGACGGGCGGGGCGAGCCGGACGCGCGGGTGGTCGTGCTGCGTCGGGTCGTGCCGGGCGAGCGGGTGTTGATCTGTCACACGGATGCGCGTTCCCCCAAGGTCCGCCAACTCGGCGATCGGTCGCGGGCGTCGTGGTGTTTCTACGACGCGTCGGCCAAGCTGCAGCTGCGATGCTGGGGTGTGACTTCGATCCACACCGATGACGCGCTGGCCGACGAACGGTGGGACGCGTCGCAGCCGTCGTCGCGTCGGTGCTACCTCGCGCCCTATCCGCCGGGCGAGACGAGCCCGACGCCCAGCCCGAACCTGCCCGACGCGGTGCGTGGCCGGGTGCCGGCGGTCGAGGAGACCCTGCCCGGACGGGCCCGGTTCGCCGCGCTGCGCACGGTGGTCGATCGCCTCGACTGGCTCTACCTCGCCCACGACGGTCACCGGCGGGCGTGCTTCGACTGGCCCGAAGGGGGCGAACGGATCGACCGCTGGGTGCACGTCTAGCCGAGCCGGCTCGGGCCCGACCGGCCCCCTACGATGGCCGCATGAGCGACATCCAACACGTCTACCTCGTCGGCCACTGCGGCGCCGACGCCGGCATGCTGGCCGCGTTCGTGAGGCGCGAGCTCGCGGGCGTCGCGGTCGGCACGATCAACGACGCGGCCGCGCTGCGCGACGCCGCCAAGCCCGGCAGCCTGCTGCTGGTCAACCGAGTCCTCGACGGGCGGTTCAAGACCCACCACGGCGTCGGGCTCATCGAGCACGCCCTCGCTCAGCCCGATCCGCCGGCGGCGCTGCTGATCTCGAACTACGCCGATGCGCAGACGGACGCCGTCGCGGCCGGGGCGTTGCCGGGGTTCGGCAAGGGCGAACTCCGCGGGCCCGAGGCGGCGCGGAGGCTCCGCGACGCGGCGGGGGTCGAAGCGCCGGCCTGATCGATCGAGCTGACCGGCTTAGCATGGGCCCGTGCCCCGATCGATCCGCCGATGGACGACGCTCAGCGACGACGCGCTACTCGACCTGCGGTTCTGCGACCTGTCGCTTCGGCTCGACACGCCGCCGCTGGCCCACCGCCTGGCCAAGCTGCTCGATCAACTCGACCGCCGCGGGCTGTGGCGATTCAAGCCGCACTTCTGGCTGTCGACCGAGTGGTTCAGCCCCGACGGCGTGCCCGGCATCGCCGTGCCGTTTTATCTGGCGCACCCGCGTCTTCAGCGCCTCGAGCAGCGACAGATGCTGCGCGTCGAGGGCGGCGGCGAGGCCGAGTGCATGCGCATCCTCCGCCACGAGGCAGGCCACGCCGTCGACTCGGCGTACCGCCTGCACCTGCGCAAGCGGTGGCGTCAGTTGTTTGGCTCGTTCGCCAAGCGGTACCCCGACGCCTACACGCCCAAGCCGAACTCGACGAAGTTCGTGCAGCACCTGCCGTTCTGGTATGCCCAGGCGCACCCGGCCGAGGACTTCGCCGAGACGTTCGCCGTCTGGCTGACCCCCCGCGCGACCTGGCGGCAGCAGTACGCCGACTGGCCGGCGCTCAAGAAGCTCGAGTACGTCGACGACCTGATCGACGAGATTGCCGACGAGCCCCCGGCCGTGCGCACGCGTCGTCAGGTCGAGCCGATCTCGCGCAACCGCACGACCCTGCGTGAGCACTACGCCCGCCGCAAGGCCCACTACGCCCCCGACGCGGCCGCCGTGGTCTACGACGACGACCTGCTCAAGCTCTTCTCGGACGACCCCAAGCATCGCCATCGGCCGACGGCCGCGGCCTTCTTCCGCAAGCACCGCGCCTCGCTCGGCGAGTCGGTCGCTTATTGGACCGACCTGCACCCGTACACCGTCGACCAGGTCATCGGCGACACGATCGACCGATGCAAGCACCTGAACCTGCGCCTGACCCGCGCCGAATCGACCACGTCCCGCGAGGCGGTGGCGTTGCTGACCGTGCAGACCATGAGCTACGTGCACTCCGGGGGCTTCCCCGTCGCCGTCTAGGCCCAGCGATGAGAAAACACCTGCGCATCCTGGTGCTCGTCCACGAGTCGCTCGTGCCGCCCGACTCGATGGAGGGGCTGAGCGACGCCGAGCTCGACCCGGTGAAGACCGAGTACGACGTGACGGCGACGCTGCGCAACATGGGGCACGACGCACGGCCGCTGGGCGTGGGCTCGGACCTGGGGGTGATCAACAAGGCCGTCGACGAGTTCAAGCCGCACGTCGCGTTCAACCTGCTCGAGGAGTTCGCCGGCGTCGGCGTGTTCGACGCGCACGTCGCCAGCTACCTCGAGATGCTCGGCCTGCCGTACACCGGGTGCAACCCGCGTGGCCTCATGCTCGGGCACAACAAGGCGATCAGCAAGATGATCTGCCGGTACCACCGCATCCCCGTCCCGCGGTTCCACGTGTTTCAGCTCGGCCATCAGGTCCGCCGGCCCAAGCGCCTCGCGTTCCCGCTGCTGGTCAAGTCGCTGACCGAGGAGGGCTCGATCGGCATCAGCCAGGCGTCGATCGTCCGCGACGACGAGCAGCTCGCCGAGCGCGTCGCGTTCGTGCACCGCACCGTGCAGACCGACGCCATCGCCGAGCAGTACATCGCCGGCCGCGAGTTCTACATCGGCGTGCTGGGCAACCAGCGTCTGCAGACCCTGCCCCTGTGGGAGCTGACGTTCGAGAAGCTCCGCGACGACGCGCCCAAGATCGCCACCGCCCGCATCAAGTGGGACACCCAGTACCGCAAGCAGATCGGCATCGACACCGGGCCGGCCAAGGACGTGCCCGACCCGATCCGCGACGAGGCCGCCCGCCTGGCCAAGCGAGCGTTCCGCAGCCTGCAGCTCTCGGGTTACGCGCGGATGGACCTGCGGCTCAGCGACGCGGGCCGGCTCTATCTCCTGGAAGCCAACCCCAACCCTGAGATCGCCTACGGGGAGGACCTCGCCGAGTCGGCGCACGCGGCGGGGATCGACTACGAGGCCTTGCTGCACAAGGTCTTGTCGCTGGGCATGGGGTACCGGCTTCGCGGCCAAGTGTGAGGGCGAGGCCAAAGCGGCCGTGAAACACTGTTTCATGCCCTCGATCGGGTCAATTCTGCCCACTTGTCCTTTGGGCTGGTTACATTTCGCGTCTGTTTCAGAGTTTCCGAGGTGGACGACGCGATGAGTGACACGCTTCACTGGGGCATCCTGAGCACGGGCAACATCGCGAGGCAGTTCTGCGAAGGCGTCGCGGGGGTGCCGCAGAACCGGGTCGTGGCGGTGGCTTCCCGCCGAGAAGAGTCGGCTCGGGACTTTGCCGAGCGACACGCGATCGAGCGTCCGCACGGGTCGTACGAGGCGCTGCTGCAGGACCCGGCGGTGGACGCGGTCTACGTCGCCCTGCCCAACGCGATGCACGCCGAGTGGACGATCAAGGCGTTGGACGCGGGCAAGCACGTGCTGTGCGAAAAGCCGATGGCGGTCAGCGCGGCCGAGGCGCAGCGGATGTTCGCCGCCGCGGACCGAGCCGGCCGCGTGCTGATCGAGGCGTTCATGTATCGCTGTCACCCGCAGTTCGCGCGGACCTGCGAGCTGCTGACGTCGGGCGCGATCGGCGAGCTGAGAGCGATCGACGCCAGCTTCTGCTACCGCATGCGGGACCCGACGGGCAACATCCGCTTCGACGCGTCGCTGGCCGGCGGGGCCATGATGGACATCGGCTGCTACTGCCTCGACGTGATCCGCGTGCTGCTGGCGCACCACACGACCGAGGGCCTCGAGCCCCGGCCGTTCCACCTCTCGGCCGTCGCGCGGATGCACCCCAGCGGCGTGGACGAGAACGCGGCGTTCGTGATGCAGTTCACCAGCGGCGTGCTCGCGACCGCGCGGGTCGGCATGAGCGTGCAGATGAACAACACGCTGCGGATTGGCGGGACCGAGGGCCACGTCGCGGTCGACGTGCCGTGGAAGCCGCCGATGACCGGCGCGGTGATCCGGGTCAACGGCCAGACCCCCCCGAAGATGGAGGGCGGGGGCTCGGCCCCGACCGAGCGGGTCCTGACCGTCGACGCCGAGCACCCGCTCTTCGGGCTGGAGGCCGAGGCCTTCGCGGCGACCGTGCTGGACGGCAAGGAGCCGTTCATCACGCCCGAGGAGACGCTCGCGAATCATCGCCTGATGGATCGGATCCAGTCGATGATCCGCGCGGGCGGGTGACGCCGAGCGGGCCCGTTCGTGTGGCCCGGAGCGTGAACAAGGTGGGGATTCGATCGCGCCAAGGCTCAGGGAATTGCCAGGTCTGTTCGTCCTCGGTGCTCATCACGTCCAAGGCTTTCCACACGCAATGAGCTGACTCATTCAGCGAGTCGACGCGAAGCCCGGCGTCGATGAGCCCGGTGACGATGTCGCCCAGCGAGTGATTCCACTCCGCCGAGCGCTGGTTCTCGAACGAGTGGTCGCCGTCGACGTAGGTGCCATCCTCATCGAGCACGACGCGGTCGCCGCCGAGGTACGGGTAGCGGAAGGCAAACCCCGGTTCGCCCGGAGCGTTGTCGAGCGTGTTGAGAAGCGGATGAACGTCGTCGAGGAGCAGCCGACCGCCCTCGTTGAGCAGCGTTGCGACCACCTCGGCCCATCGTCGCACGTCAGGCAGCCAGCACAGCGAGCCGACCGACACGAACACCGCGTCGAACCCGTCGCCGAGCAACTGGGGCGCGTCGTACACGTTGCCCACGACGAAACGCGTTGACATGCCCAACTCGTCACGCAGCAGGCAGGCCCTCTCGATCGCGGGCGGCGAGAAGTCGAGCCCGCAGGCTTCGGCGCCCAGCCGTTCCCAGCCGAGCGTCTCCATGCCCATATGGCACTGCAGGTGCGCGAGGCGCTGACCGGCGACATCCCCCATCGCCTCGGTCAGCCGAGGCTCCAGGTCGTGCCCGCCCGCGCGCAGGGCGTCGGCGTGCGCTTGATACATCCGCGACCGCCAGTGCGCCTCCACGCGCTCGTTCCACGAGGCCCGGTTCCACGCGAAGCCTTCACGCTGTTCGGCGGTGAAGCGGTCGCCGCCCACGGTCAGTTGTCGAACTGGGCGTCGAAGGCGATGTCGCTGGTGGGGAAGTCGATCGCCCGGACGAAGTCGCACGCCTCGGCCGCGCCGTACTCGCGGTCCATGCGGCCGTCCTCCCACTCGACGGAGAGCGGGCCGCGGTAGCCGATGTCGTTGAGGGCGACGATGATGTCCTCGAAGTCGATGTCGCCGTGGCCGAGCGAGCGGAAGTCCCAGTAGCGCCGAGGGTCGATGAAGTCGGTGTGTCCGCCGAAGACGCCGACCGTGCCGTCGCCGTGCCCCCACCAGGCGTCTTTCATGTGGGCGTGGTAGATGCGGTCGGGGAAGGTGCGGATGAACTTGACGTAGTCGACGCCCTGGTAGCCGAGGTGCGAGGGGTCGTAGTTGAAGCCGAAGCGCTTGTGGCCCTTGACGGCGTCGATGGCGCGTTGGGCGGTGGCGATGTCGAAGGCGATCTCGGTCGGGTGGACCTCGAGGGCGAAGTTGACGTCCTGCTTGTCGAAGGCCTCGAGGATGGGCTTGAAGCGCTTGGCGAAGTCGGCGAAGCCCTTTTCCCAGTAGGCCTGCGAGGTGGGCGGGAAGGCGTAGGTCGAGTGCCAGATGGACGAGCCGGTGAAGCCGTTGACGACCCCCGGGAAATCATCTCCCGCAGACCCCTTCTTTTTGCTTCTTCCGGGCTTTTGGTTGAGGAAGTTGCGGCAGGCCTTGGCCGAGAGGGCCATCTTCTTGGCGGCGCGCTTGCGGACGCCTTCGGGCGAGCCGTCGCCCCAGACGTCGTCGGGGAGGATGGCCTTGTGGCGTTCGTCGATGGGGTCGCAGATCGCCTGGCCGACGAGGTGCATGGAGATCGAGTAGCTGGTCAGGCCGTGGTCGGAGAGGATCGCCCATCGGTCCTTGCAATAAGCGGCGGACTTGGCGGCCTGGTCGACGTCGAAGTGGTCGCCCCAGCAGGCGAGCTCGAGGCCGTCGTACCCGAAGGACGCGGCCTTCTCGCAGATGGTCTCGAACGGCAGGTCGGCCCACTGGCCGGTGAAGAGGGTGACGGGGCGAGGCATGGCGGGCTCCGGGGGGCGAATGGTGCGAGGCAATGTAGCAGTGTTAGCCGGCGAGCCTGCTCGCCGTTGGGAGTGATGGCGGACACCACGGCGAGCAAGCTCGCCGGCTAACTCAGATCATCCGCGCGCGGTGCCGAACGTGCCCTCCTCGAACTCGCCGGGGGTGTCGTCGAAGATGAGTTGGCCGGTGGTGGCGTCCGTATTCTCGCCGCCGTGGAACCAGGCCTCGATCTGTTCGCGCCGGTCGGGGTGGCGGGCGGCGTGCACGTCGAACGCGCGGCGTCGGCCGAGGGCGAGCAGCTTCTGGCGCAGGTCGGCGATGACGTCGGCGTCTTCGGCCTTGCGGTCGGGCGTGTAGGGCTCGCCGAAGGTGATGTGCACGTGGCAGGGCGTGGCGAAGTGCCAGAACATGGGGTGGCGGCGGGGCGTGCCGTCGATCCACATGGGCAGGATCGGCGCCTTGCTGAGCTTGGCGATGCCGGCGATGCCCGGCTGCAGCGGCTTGACGCGGCGGATCGACCGCTGCAGCGATCCCTCGGGGAAGACGCCGACGACCTCGCCTTCCTTGAGCCGGGTCACGATCTGGCGAATCTGCCTGAGCGTGCTCTCGCCGGGGACCATGGAGATCGGCTTGATCTCGCGCCAAAGGAACCACAGCCAGGGCAGCTCGTACGACTTGATCATCAGCCAGCGGATGGGACGGTAGACGCCGGCCTGCATGACGAAGGGGTCGAGGCCGGTGGTGTGGTTGCTAGCCAGGATGACCGGGCCGGTGTGAGGCACGCGGTGCTTGCCGGTGAAGGCGACGCGGCACCAGGCCAGGCAGTACAGCCGGGCGAAGCGCCACATGGCGTTGACGAAGGGCGAGTCCAGCGGGCCGGATCGCATGTATCGCCACAGCCCCGCGAGGCCGACGATCGCCAGCAAGGGGCCGACGGCCCAGAGGACCGGGATGATGTTCTGGTCGGCGTTGGGCAGGCGCCAGACGGCGAAGTAGACGGCGACCGACGCGGTGGTGGAGAGCATGGCGCTGAGGCCGAGGACCCGGCCTCGGACCCAGTTGGGCGTGGTGGACTGGATGAGGGAGATGACGCCGACGATGGCGACGTTGCCGAACAGGCCGACGAGGAAGACGGTCGCGTAGGTGGCGGGCGGCCAGGGCACGAGCGCGTAGACGAGGACGGCCAGGCCGGCGGCGACGAGCGCGGCGAGGTAGACGATCGGGGATTCGCGGCGGGTGTTGATCAGGGCGATGAGGGCGCCGCCGGCGATCATGCCCCCGCCGACGGTCGCGCCGAGGTTCGTGTTGAATCGGAGCAGGTCGTTGCCGTGCAGGCCGTAGAACATCTTGGCGACGCCGAAGGTCGAGGTGATGACCAGCGCGGCGGAGGACCAGATCAGCGAGTTGATGACGATGAGCAGGGCGATGCGTCGGTGGGAGACGATGTACCAGGCGGCGTCGAGCATGCTGGTCTTGCCCACCGACGTGTCGATGGGCGCGGCCTCGCCCGACTGCGAGCGGGCGCCGGCGGTGAAGTCCCGCGTCTTGAGGAAGGCGAAGAAGCAGCCGGAGACGAGGTAGAAGGACGCGCCGGCGAGCAGGGTGCCGCGGACGGTGCCGACGTCGGTGACGTCCATCGTGCGGCCGATGATGACCATGGCGATCATCGAGGCGACGACGTTGATGACGAGGATGACGGCGTTGCCGGCCTGGAGCTGGTAGGGGGGGATGAGCTGGGGGACGATCGCGGTGCGGGCGGGGTTGAAGATGGCGGCCGCGGTGCCGACGGCAAAGAGCGTGGCGTAGATGCGCCAGTGATAGCTGTCCGGCAGGGCGGCGTCGCCGGTGGCGCCGAGCAGCGCCCACCAGGACAGCAGCAGGATGAGCCCGCGCGACTCGTCGCAGCAGAGCATGATCCACTTGCGCGGCAGCTTGTCGGCCAGCCACCCGCCGGGGACGGAGAAGATGAGGTAGGGCAGGAAGAAGAAGAACTGGGTGGAGGCCTGCGTGGCGGTGGCGTCGGCCGAGCCGGAGGCGGCGATCCCGCCGAGCAGGGCGAGCCCGACGAGCATCATGGCGCGGTCGCCGAAGCCGGTAGCGGCCGTGGAGGTCCACGTCAGCGTGAAGCTGACGTTGCGCCAGAGGGGCGTGGGTCGGAGCGATTGAGGGCCGGCGGGCATGGCGGAGAAGTTACGCCAAGTCCGCGGCGGGGTCCGTCTATTGGCGAGGCCTGGGCGTGGGCCGCACGTCGCCCTGGCCGATGTTCATCAGCGGCACGGGCGTCGGCGAGTTGGAGTCGAGGAAGTAAAGCTTGGCGGCGGGGTCCTTGCTCATCTGAGTCAGGGTCTTGAGCGCCTCCAACTGGATGTAGGCCGGGTTCTCCGCGATCGCCGTGTTGATGCGATCGATCTCGTAGGCCTGGGCGTCGGCGAGGAGCTTGCGCTGCTCGGCCTCTTCCTCGGCGGCGGCTCGCTTGGCCTGGGCCTCCACGAGTATCTGCTCCTGCTCGGTGCGGAAGCGTTCGAGCTCGGCCTTCTGTCGCTCGGCCTCCTGCTCACGCTCCTTTTTGCGCTCGATGGCCTGGTTGATGAAGGCCGGCAGGCGGATGTCGCGGATCAGGACGTCCGAGACGTCCAGCCCCTTGTCGCTCAGCCGCTCTTGCAGGGTGGCGAGCATGTTCTGCTGGAGCCGCTGCTGGGTCTGCTCGGTGAAGAAGTCCTCGGCCCGCTCGATCGTCTTGCCCTGCTCGCGGAGGATCGAGCGGACGTTGGGGGTGAGGTGGACGGCGACGGCCTGCTCGGCGCTGCCGGTGTCGGCGAGGATGTCGGGGGCCATGGACCCGATCAGGCGGTACTGGATCGAGACGTCGACCTCGGTCTGCAGCTGGTCCTGGCTGGGGACGTTGGCGGTTTCGGTGTGCGACTTCTGTTTGGCGTCGAAGACGTGCCACTGATAGAGCGGGTTGACGGGGAAGTGCAGGCCCGAGTCGAAGGCGGGCTCGACGACCTCGCCGAAGTAGGTCGCGACGCCGACGGAGCCGGCGGGGATGGTCTTGTAGCTGCAGGCGCCGACGGCGAGAATGCCGAGGACGATCAACAGGATCGGGCCGACCACCGCGGCGAGGCGGGCGGCGCCGCCGGCGTCGAGTTCGTCGCGGCGTTGGCGGATGATGTCGTGCTCAGTGAGAGTGGGTCGCTTGGCCATGGCGACAGTCTAGGCCGTGCGGCGTCTCGGGCCCGGGAGGCGGCGCGGCCGGCGGGTCAGACCTGCGACGACCGCTTGTCCTTCTCGATGACGGCGTAGGCGTTGTGGTTGTGGATCGACTCGAAGTTCTCGCTGCTTACCTCGTACCAGGCGATGCGGTCCTCGGCGTCCATCGCGATCGCCAGGTCGCGGACGATGTCCTCGACGAACTTGGGGTTGTCGTAGGCGGCCTCGGTGACGAGCTTCTCGTCCGGGCGCTTGAGGACGGCGAAGACCTGCGTGGAGGCGCACTTCTCGACGATCTCGAACAGCTCCTCGATCCACATCGAGCGGCCCTGGGCGAAACGCACGCGAGCCCGCATCTCGCAGCGCTGGTTGTGGGCGCCGTACTCGCTGATCTCCTTCGAGCAGGGGCACAGCGAGGTGGCGGGGACATCGATGCACATGATGAAGTCGTCGACGTGATTGGACGAGCACTCGAACTTGACCTCGATGTCGAGCTTGCCGAGCTGCCCGGAGACCGGGGCCTTCTTGTCGATGAAGTAGGGGAACGTGAGCTCGAGGTGGGCGAACTCGGCCTCGAGGACGTCCTTCATGTCGTGGCAGATGGCCATGACGTTGTCGGAGTGGATCGACTCGTGGTGGCGGTTGAGCACCTCGAGGAACCGCGACATGTGGGTGCCCTTCTGATAGTGGGGCAGGCCGACGTACATGCTGACGTCGGCGACGGTCGGCTGGGCGGGGTAGGGGCAGCCGTCGGCGCAGTTGAGGGTGATCGGATAGCGGATGTGCTTGACGCCGACCTTGTCGATGGCGACCCGGCGAGCGTCGGGCGTGCCCTGGACATCGGGCATGGCCGTGGGAGCGGAGGCGGTCACGTGGGGGTCCTGTGGGCCAACTCCCCCTCGGGTTGGCCGGGTCGGCCCGCTGCCGAGGACGACCTGACGTCGTCGGCCGGGCGAAACATCCCATCGTAGCCGTCGCCGCTTGGCGGGGCGAATCCGGGCGATCGGATCGCCGGACAGCGTGTCGCGGCGGGGCGTGGGGCGTACGATTAAACCATGGCTGGCCACCGCAACGTCCGACGCCTCGAGGTGCGCACCTCGGCGACCCACGGCCGGGTCGTGCACGAGTCGTTCTCGGCCGCGTCCTGCTGGTCGCCGCCGGTGAATGTGTATGAGCGGCCCGACGCGGTGGTGGTGTGCGTCGATTTGGCCGGCATCGACAAACGCGCGGTGGACGTGAGCGTCCGGCCGGGCAGGCTGTCGATCAGCGGTCACCGCCCCGCGCCCGAGCCCAGCGCCCCCGCCGAAGGCGGCCCGCCCGCCGACCCCGTGCGCATCCGCCTCATGGAGATCGACTACGGCCGCTTCGAGCGCGACCTGCCGATCCCCGAGTCGGTCGACCTCGCCGCCGTCACCAGCGCTTACGCCGACGGCATTCTCACCGTGACCCTCCCCCGCCGCGTCGTGCGCTGACCGCGCCCGACCGACGCCCCCGGTAACCCATGGCCCGCAAGACCAAGACGACCCCCGACGACCCACCGCGTACGACCACCGACGAGGACGGCAGCGTCGTCGTCGAGCTCGGCGAACGCCCCGCGATCCCCAGCTCGCTGCCGATCCTGCCCGTGCGCGGCATGGTCATGCTGCCGGGCACGATCACGCCCATCGCCATCGGCCGGCCGTCGTCGCAGCAGCTGCTGGACGAGTCGCTGCCCAAGTCCAAGGTGATCGGCCTGTTCACGCAGCGCGACGAGGACGACGACGAGCCCGGCGTGGACGACGTGTACGGCGTGGGCTGCGCCGGCCTGGTGCTCAAGCTCATCCGCCAGCCCGACGAGACCATGCAGATCCTCGTGCATGGCCTCGGCCGGGTCCGCGTCAAGCGCGTGATGAAGCGCACGCCGTACCTGCGTTGCTCGGTCGCCACCGTCCGCGAGAAGAAGGGCAGCGGCAAGCGGTTCAACGCCGCGATCAACCAGCTCCGCGACCAGGCCCGCGAGCTCATCGAGGCCATGCCCAACGCGTCGGACCAGGCGATGGGCGTCCTGATGAACATCGACGACCCCTCGGCCCTGGCCGACTTCCTCGTCGCCAACCTCGACCTGTCCGTCGAGCAGAAGCAGGACCTGCTGGAGGAGGCCGACGTCGCCAAGCGCGTCCGGGCCGTGCACCAGCACGTCACCAGCCAGCTCGAGATCCAGAAGCTGCAGAACAAGATCCAGGAAGACGTACAGGAGTCGATCGGGCAGACGCAGCGCAAGTTTTTCCTGCGCGAGCAGCTCAAGGCGATCCAGCGCGAGCTCGGCGAGACCGACGACGTCGAGGGCGACGGCGTGGTCGGCCAGCTCCGCGAGCGGCTCGAGGAAGCCGACCCGCCCGAGGCGGTGATGAAGGAGGCGGTGCGGGAGCTCGAGCGGCTCGCGGTGATCCCGCCGGCCAGCCCGGAGTACTCGGTGATCACGGGTTATCTCGAGCTGATCGCCGAGCTGCCCTGGAGCAAGTCCACCAAGGATCGGCTGGACCTCAAGAAGGCCCGCGCGATCCTCGACCGCGACCACTTCGACCTCGACAAGGTCAAGCGTCGGCTGATCGAGTACCTGGCGGTGCGCAAGCTCAACCCGGAGGGCAAGGGGCCGATCCTCTGCCTGGTCGGCCCGCCGGGCGTGGGCAAGACGTCGCTGGGGCAGTCGATCGCCGACGCGATGGGGCGGAAGTTCGTGCGTTTGGCGCTGGGCGGCATCCGGGACGAGGCCGAGGTCCGCGGGCACCGCCGGACGTACGTCGGCGCGATGCCAGGGCGGATCATCCAGGAGCTGCGTCGGGCCGAGTCGAACAACCCGGTGATGATGCTCGACGAGGTCGACAAGCTCGGGGCGGACTTCCGCGGCGACCCGGCGTCGGCGCTTCTTGAGGTGCTCGACCCGCGGCAGAACCATCAGTTCGTCGATCGCTTCCTCGACGTGCCTTTCGATCTGAGCAACGTGCTGTTCATCGCGACGGCCAATTACGCGGGCAACATCCCGGCGGCGCTGATGGATCGGATGGAGACGATCGACCTGCCGGGCTACGCCGAGCACGACAAGCTGGAGATCGCTAAGGCGTACCTCGTGCCGCGGCAGCTGGCCGAGCACGGGCTGACGGCGACGCAGTGCCGGTGGCTTCAGGGCGGGATCAAGACGGTGATCGAGGGCTACACGCGCGAGGCCGGCGTCCGCGAGCTGGAGCGTCAGATCGGGGCCGTGTGCCGCGGCGTGGCGGCGAAGGTGGCGTCCTCGCGCCGCGGCAACGGCCACGCGGTGAAGATCGACGCCGCCAAGGTCGCCCAGGTGCTTGGCCCCGAGAAGCACCACCGCGAGCTGGACACCCGCACCGCCGTGCCGGGCGTGGTGGTCGGGCTGGCCTACACCCCGGTCGGCGGGGAGATCCTCTTCATCGAGGCCACCCGCTACCCCGGCTCGGGCAAGGTGCAGGTCACCGGCCAGCTCGGCGACGTGATGAAAGAGTCGGCCGCGGCGGCGCTGTCGCTGTTCAAGTCGCGGGCCGAGTCGCTGGGCGTCGATCCTGCGGTGCTCAACGACCACGACCTGCACATCCACGTCCCCGCCGGCGCGGTCCCCAAGGACGGCCCGTCGGCCGGCGTCGCGATGTTCACCGCTATCGCCTCGTTGACGCTCGGCAAGCGGGTGAAGTCCAAGCTCGCGATGACCGGCGAGATTACCCTGCGCGGCCGGGTGCTGTCCATCGGCGGCGTCAAGGAAAAGTCCCTCGCCGCCGCCCGCGCCGGCATTAAGACGGTGATCCTGCCCGCCGACAACGAACGCGACCTCGCCGAAGTCGACACGCAGGTGAAGAGCAAGCTGACCTACAAGTTCGTCAAGGATGTGGATGAGCTGCTGAGTGAGGTGCTTTGATGTCAGCGATGCCAAACCAGACAGCAGGCATCCTTCGTCTTTCGTCCTTCCGCCTCCGGCCCTCCATATGAAGCTCTACACCCGCACCGGCGACGACGGTTCCACCTCGCTCTTCGGAGGGCAGCGTGTCGCCAAGGATGCGCTACGCGTCCAGGCCTATGGCACCGTCGACGAGCTCAACAGCTTTATCGGCCTCGCCGCCGTGCTCGCCGCGGGCACGACGAAACAGCGCCTGCACGTCATCCAGGCCCGCCTCTTCGAGATCGGCTCGGACCTAGCGACCCCGCGGACCAGCGACGACGACCCCGGGCCGGCCCACATCCCCCGGCTGAACGACGACGAGATCGCCGAGCTCGAGCGCTGGATCGACGACGCCCACGACCACCTGCCGGAGATGAAGCACTTCATCCTGCCCGGCGGCACCGAGCTGGCCGCCCGCCTGCACGTCGCCCGCACCGTCTGCCGCCGCGCCGAGCGCGTGACGTACACGCTCGCGCAGGAGGCGTCCGTCGGCGTCAACGTGCTGCAGTACCTCAACCGCCTGAGCGACCTGCTGTTCGCCATGGCCCGGCACGCCAACCACGACAACGGCGTCGAGGACGTGCCTTGGATCGCGCCGTCTTGATCGACCTTTACCAAACCCCGACCGGAGGACCCGACATGAAGACCGAAGAGCTGGCGATTTTCGACCCCATGCCGTTTTTGTTCTGGGTCAAGGACCAAGACAGCCGTTACGTCTGGGGCAACGCGAAGATCAACAAGGAAGCCAAGCAGCCGGTGGCCGGCAAGATGGACGCCGACATGTGGTGGAAGGACGACGCGCCGATGCTCGTCGAGCACGACAAGCAGGTGTTCGCCACGGGTGAGCCGATCTTCCTTCAAGAGCACGTGCTCAAGTCCGAGGAGGGCGACCTGACGCTGAACGTCTGCAAGTGGCTGGGCGAGCTCGACGGCGAGCCGCACTGTTTCGGCATCTCGTTTGTGATCGACAAGTAGGCAAGCGCTGTTGACGCCGACGCTCAAGGCGCGGGCTGGCAGGTCGCCGAGGTTACCTTGGACACGTTGCTTGAATCGAGCGGTCGAACGGAGGATGTATCCCGTGCTGTCGTCCGATTCGGTGTTCCTGACCAGGATAGACTTGCTGGCGCACGGCTCTGTCGAGCAATCGCGTGAACCGATACGGCGAATGTCAAGCCTTCGATCTCTCTTGTTTCATGTCGGACTTGATACGGGCGATGTGGGCGGGTGTGGCGTGATGGACCAGCGGTAGATCGAGCGCGAGAGCGATCTCGCTGGCGAGTTGGGGGATCGCGTGAAGAGGGGTCTCTGCCTCGAAGAGCAGGTGGCGGTCGTATGGCGCCGCTCCGGAAACGAGGTTGACCTGAAACGCCCAGTGATGCGTACGGTTTGGGCCGCCCGAGATCTGGTAGTGGGGGCAGAGCTGAATCGCGACGAGGCCGTTCATAGAGCCTTGGACCGAACGCTCCGGCAGTTCGATGCGCCATACCCGCTCACGCCCGTTGAACCGAGTCGAATACAGCTCGGAACGGCTGGCGTAAAGCAGGACCAGCACGATCATGCCAGTCGCCGCGGAACAACAAAGCGTGGCGACGGCGAACGACGCGGCCGGCGGGAGAGGCAGGGAGTCTGCGAGCGGACCGAAACACAGCCAACCGATGAGCGCGATGAACGCCAGGGCGAACGCGGTGATGCCGATGACGTCGCGTCGGACGGTACCTGGTCGGGGTTCGATAACGAAGCCGTCGTTGGTCTGCCGGAGGCGATGGCGGAGGCCGCGAAACACGCCGCGATTGTGGATGAGCGGTTGCGTTGGGATGTCGGGGAGCGTGTCGAGCGGGGCGTGGGCGAAGGGGCGGGCTCTGAGTTTCTGCGCGGATACCAGTACGAAGGCCAGCCCGCCTATGGCCGCGAAGCCAGCCGCGAGGCCGGCGATCACGAAGGTCTTCTCGTCCGCCCGCGCGGCCTCGATCAGGCCGAGGCTTCGCGTGGTTCTGATGACATCGGGGAGCGTGGGCACCAGGGCGGCCGTGCCAAGCGTGAAGAACAGGATGGCCACGAGCCACAACAGCCATGCGTATGGATGCTTGAGCAGGGAACGTTCGGTGTTGTCTCCGGAATCGGGCATTTAGTCATCTTAGTCATCGCCGTAGGCCTGCTAAGGTTGTGCGAAAGGTGCGTTGGTGCATGGTCCGCGTGGCCTATGCGGCAGCGGCGGACCGCAGCGTTTCTGCGACGGCCAACTCGGCGTTCCATCCTTGTGTCCGTGGTCGAGCGTCGTCTTCGCAGCGTGTGACACCCAAGAGAGCAGCGCCCTCTTCGCGTTACGCCGACTGATATGGCTAGCGATGGTGTCGATGTCACCGGCCGGACCTGATCGGTCTCAGTAGGGCTCGTATTTAAGCTAGTTTGTCGGGCGATGATCCCCGCGTGGCGTCAGCGATGGGTGGTGGCGGTCGGCGTGGCGCTGGGAGCGATCGCGTGGTGGTGCGCGGGCGGGTGGTTGATGGCGGGGGACGGGACGCCGGGGTACGTGGTGGCGGACGCGCGGGTCGGGTGG
>JBCBUE010000044.1:0-26295 GCA_039818285.1 Planctomycetota bacterium
AGTTGGCGTTGGTGTAGCCAACCGGCGCCCATTCGGCGCGGACGCCGTTACGAATGCCGACGGGGACGTTGGTCGTGTTGACTAAACCGACCGTTGAGCTGTCGTAGACGTAACCCAAGCGAAAGACGCCAGAACCGCCCGTCGGGTTCGTGGCCTGGTAGGTCGTGACGCCGTAGAGGGTGTTGAGCGTGTCGGCGACCCGCTGGGTGCTTGTGGTGCCGGCTTGGAAGGACTGCTCTTGGAGGGCGATGATGTCCGGACGTTTCGCGATCCCGTTGCGCGACTGAGTCGCTATGCCGTCGAAGATCGTCGAGACCAGCGCCTCCTCAGTGGCGTTTGCGGGACCTCCGAACAGCGTGTTGTAATTGACCACGCGGAGTTGGCCCGAAGCCGGGACCGCCGTGAGCAGCGAGACAACGACAAAAACAAACAACTGCACACGCCAAACGACATCGCCTCGAGAACGGAAACGCACGGCCATCGGTTTCTCCTGGTTCAAAAAAACCGCGTGCCGTGTTTCCACGACACGCGGCTGATGTCAAAGATCAAGAGAGTGAGCGACGGTGCTCAGGCCGAGCGACGACGCAGGGCGACGACGCCGAGGCCGCCGGCGAGCAGGGCCAGCGAGGCGGGCTCGGGAACGAGCGTGCCGGAGATGACTTCAGAGCCGGTCTCGGGTGTGGCGAAACCGGTGTAGGTCAGGCCGTCAGCGTCGGCAACGATGTAAGCGATGGGCGTGCCATCGACCGGATCGCTCGCATTGGTCGGCGAGCTACCGAACGAGCCACCAAACGGGTTATCGCTGAAACCGGTGAAGGTCGAACCGGGGTTCTCGGTCTCGAAGATCGTGTCGATCCAGTAGCTGTCGAAGACCGCGTCGTAGGTCGGGTCGTTCGAGGCAATGGCGGTGTCGGACAGGGTGACAGCGTCGAACGTGCCGCCGAAGGCGGTGTCGTTGACGATGTTGCCGCTGAACTGAAGGTCGGTGAACCCGGCCTCACCGGTGAACGACGGGTCGATGACATCGAAGCCGATCTCGTAAGCGAACAGGCCGCCACCCAGGTCGGTGACGCTGTTGAGCTGGATGTCGAACGTCTGGGCACTGGCCATGGAAGCCACCGTGGTGGCCGCGAGGCCAGCAGCAAGGGTCTTGAACATGATTTCCTCCAAAAGGGTTCTTACGTCTAAATGCCGGCACTTTGCCAGCCCTGGGAGTATAAATGAAGTGTCCGGGGCCACAAGGCCCCGGACACAATCAAAACAATGTTACGACGAACGGCGGCGACGCGTGCCGGCGATCAGGCCGGCGGCGGCGAGCATCGCCAGGGCGGCGGGCTCGGGCACGGCGGTCGGGGAGTAGAGCTCGGCGACCTCGGCGAGCGTCAGGCTGGCCGTGTTGCCGAACCGGTTGGCCCAGAACGTGTAGTCGGCGCCATCGACCACGCCGTCGCCGTTGCCGTCGGCCAAGAGGTCGTCCGCCGTCGTCCCGCCAAAGCGGTTGGCCCAGAACGTGTAGTCCGCTCCGTCAACCACCCCGTCGCCGTTGTAGTCGCCCTCGAGGGCCATAGCGATGAGGTCGCCGGTGAGGAGCACGTCGTCGAAGCTGAAGATCTCGCCGGAGCCATTGAGCGTGCCCGAGAAGATCAGCGTCAGGGTCGAACCGGTATCGGCGATGTCGGACGTGATGGTCTGGTACTCGTCGTCGAGCTGCGTGACGCCGGTGACCGAGCCGTTGGCCCGCAGGGGGTCGCTGTAAGCCTCGAACTCCTGCTGGTCGAAGTTGCCGAAGGAATTGGTGACGTTATAGGCCTCGGTGGTGCCGACGGTGACGTCCATCGGGTCGAGCGCCGGCTCGTCGAAGGTGAGCTCCTTGATGCGACCGTTGTTGGCGATGCCGTCGTCGTCCGGGCCGCCGTTGTCGTCGGGGTGGTAGGCGAGAGTGGTCTCGAGGGTGCCGGTGGTGATGTCGTTGTCGTTGTCGTCGTTGTCCAGGTCGTAGTCACCCGGGCCGTTAGCGATGAGAACGTCGAACTCGTCCTGCTCGAAGAACGGGGTGAAGTAACGGTCGGCGACGGTGCCGCTCTCCATCTCGATGGTGTAGAGGGTGTCGGCGTTGTCCTCGGCGTTGGTGAGGCCGGCGTTGAGGAAAGGTGTGGCCGCACCGCCGTCGATCTGATAGAGGAAGGTGGCGCTGTCGGAACCTTCGAAGTCGCCGATGGCGGCCATGTCGACGCTGAGCTGGAGGTTCTCGTAGCCGGAGATGTCGATGTTGGTCCAGCCGATCTGAATCACACCCGACCCGTTCGCGCCGTTCACGGTGTCGGACATGATGAAGTAGTTGTCGGTCTTGGTGCTCTCGATCAGGCCCTGAACGTCGGGGGGGAAGCTGCCGGCGCTGTCGTCCATGGCCTCGAACGGAAGGCCGTTGGTTGCGCTGTGGCCTTGGCCGATACCGCCGTAGTCAAAGAATCGACCGGTGCCGGAGCCGCCGGGATCGAAAATCGGCGAAGGCAGACCGCTGAAGCCGGTGTTGGAGTTGTTGTCGGGCGTGAAGATGCGATTGGGGTTAGCGAAGTTGCCGGACGAGTCGCCGGCGTTGAACGAGCCGTCGAAGTCTTCCTGGAAAAGGGTCGTCTGGCCCTGCGCGGCGAAGGCAACGCTGGCCGCGGGGATCAGCAGAGCCGCCAGCAGGCGGTTGTTCGAAAAGGTCAACATGTTTCCTCCAAACTTATTGATTTAGAAAGATAATTTGCGGGGAGAACGTCTCCCCATCACGACTGATTAAGATGGTGTGAGCGATCGAGCGGGTGTCGTGTTAGAACACCGAAGGCGGGGTGGGACTCAAGGGGATCCCAGGGTTGATAAACGTGCCCCAGACAATGTCGCCATCGGCAGACTGCCAATACTCGGCGAACGGGAAGGGAGCCACAAAGAATGGCGGTGGCGGGGTCCAGCCCGTCGGGTTGGGAACGGGTTCGTACTGCTGATCGGCGTCGTTGACGTCGAAAGCCTTTGCGTTGGCGCCGGCGAACAGGACATTGACTGAATTGCCGCCGTGCCTGGCGACGCCGTCTTCCACACCGTCTTGAGGGACCGAAGTGGTGCCGCCCGAGATCGTGCTGTTGGCGATCGATCCCTGCTCGTCGCCGGGCGGGAGATCGACCTCGGGCTCGCCCATGAAGATTGACTTCGATGGGTGCGTCATCGCCAAGAGGTTGGTGTGCGGTTGCAGAGCGGTGGGGTCTAAGCCGAAACCAAGATAGGGCGTGCGAGCGGTGGTTCCGTCGAGCACAACGTTCACGCCGTAATTAAACGGATTGGTGACCTCGGGCCCGGCTGACGGGCAGTACCAAATGCTGTTGTTGACGAACTCTTCGGACGGGTTGTAGACCGTCGGGTTCGGAGAGCCTTGATCCACCCAGTCGTCATACATGGTGGGTTTTTCGAGGACCGAGGGCAGGGCGTTGTACCAGACCTCTTCGGCGGGGTCTTGCCACGGATTGGATATGTCGACGTCGTTGCGAGGAAGGTAGTCCTTGTTGTCCGTGGCGTAGATCGTCAACGCGATGCCCCACTGTCGCAGGTTGCTGAGGCATGCGACGGAGCGGGCGGACTCTCGGGCGCTGCCGAGGACGGGCAACAGGATGCCAATGAGCAGGGCGATAATGGAGATCACCACCAGCAGTTCGATCAGCGTGAATGCGCCGGCGAACGGAGGGGCCGCCTGGACCGATCGATGATGGGGTTGGGGTGCGGCTTTACCGTGCATTGAGCATCTCCATGGCTGACGGCGAGTGTAGGGCAACAATCTTGCCGGCCTGTTTGCGTTGGGTTAATTTGCTGCGAGAGGCCGATTTGCGCTGGCTACCCACCAGTAAAGGTCCGGCCACGAGCAGCATCAGAGCGATGGCGGGTTCGGGCACGGCGATCGGTGAGAAAAGCTCGTTGATCTCGTCCAGGGTCAGGTTGCTGGTGTTGCCGAACCGGTTGGCCCAATAGGTGTAGTCGGCGCCATCGACCACGCCATCGCCGTTGCCGTCGGCCAGTAAGTCGTCGGCCGTCGTCCCGCCAAAGCGGTTCGCCCAGAACGTGTAGTCCGACCCGTCCACCACCCCGTCGCCGTTGTAGTCGCCCTCCAGCAGGGCCGCGATGACTTCGCCGAGGAGGGTGAGGGTGAGGGTGTTGCTGGCGTCGGCGCCGGGGAGGGATTCGTCGGCGGTCAGGATCTCCCAGGTGGCGGAGAAGGCGCCGGCGACGGTGGTGTCGAGGTTGGCCGAGGCGGTGACCGAGGAACCGGCGGCGATGAGGCCGGGGATGGGGTCGAGGGTGAGGGTTGAGGTGTCGCCGGTGACGGGCTGGATCGCGGTGATGTCGAGGGCGGCGGTGAAGCCGAGGGTCTGCTCGAGGTTGAAGATGTCGAAGTCGAGGGAGGCGAGGCCGGCATCGTCGCCGAGGTTGAGCGTGCCGAAGTCGAGGGTGAGGTCGGTGTCGACCAGGGTGTCGTCGAGGGAGGCGACGGCGTGGTCGAGGACGGTGGCGGTGTAGTCGACCTGGACGTCGCTGTAGCTGCCCTCGCCGGTGAGGCCGGCGCCGCCGTTCTCGGCGGTGGTGACGGCGAGGTTGGCCGAGCCGGATTTGGCGCCGGCGGTGGTGAAGTTGGTGAAGACGGCCCATTCCGACGTATCCGCGGCGGCGTCGAACGTCTGTGCGCCGTTGAGATTGACGGCGGTGACTTCGGTGGAACCGGTGGATATGTTGGCGACCTCGACACGGGTGCGTTCGTCGTCTGAGCCGGTGGTCGAGAGGGTGGTGGCGCCCAAGACGCCCGAGCCGACGAGGGAGGAGCCGAGGTCGACCGCGGAGGCGGTGACGACGCGTTGGCTGACGACCGAAGCGGTCACGACGATGAGGTCATCGGCGTCGTTGTCGCCGACGCCCGCGCCGCCTTGCGTGGTGATGTCGAGGTTGTCGATGGTGATCAGGCCGGACTTGGCGCCCGTGGTCGAGGTATCGACGCCGTCGAGGCCGACGTCTATGGAGCGGGTAACGGCTCCGCCGGTGGCGAAGTTGTTGTAATTCCCCTCGAAGGACGTGGTAGCACCGCCGATTGAGGAAACGCCGAAGTAGGTGCCGTCCTGGCCGGTCTTGTGGACGTCGACGGAGGTGGTGCCGAGGCCGCTGGGGTCCTGGTTCAGGAAGACGCGGCCGAGGCTGACCACGGAGACGGAGGAGCCGTCGGCGGCGGGCGTGGAGCCGACGTAGACCTGCGTGTCGTTCTGCTGGTCGACGTAGATCGAGTGGACGACCCAGGGCATGTCGACGAAGGCGTTGCGGTTGTTGGTGTTGTAGATGTTGGTGCTGGTGGAGCCGTCGCGTTCGGTGAAGGAATTGCTGTAGATGGCGTGGTTGCGTCGGCGCTCGAATTCGTCGGGGGCGTCGGCGTAATTCCAGGCGATGAGCGAGGCGAGGTCGCCCATCTGGTTGGAGCCGGGCGAGCCGTTGACGAGGGTCAAGCCGTTGTATCGGGTATCGGAATAGAAGAGGGCGCGGGCGACGTCGCCGGCGTCTTCGTCGCCGGGGTAGTAGAAGGAGGACGACACCAACCCGCCCGAGCCGAAGCCGCCCGAGCCGTCGTTGCCGACGCCGTAAGTCCCGCCGAAGGGCTTGTTGCCGCGAGAGGAGTTGATGCTGGGGTTGAGCGGTCGCAGGGCGTGGGGGTCGCCGAGGTTGCCGGTGGTGCCGTTGGAGGCCGAGCCGGGTTGAAGGGATTGGGGCCAGACGTGTTCGCGGTTCCAGGTGGCGCCGCTGTCCCAGGTGCTGGAGACGGAGGCACGGTTGTAGGCGAGGAGGATGTTGCCCGGGTTGTCGAGGTCGGCGTCGGTGACGGCGGCCATGAATCGCATCTCGCCGTACGAGGCCTGGGAGTGGCCTGCAGACATGGCGGACTGGAGCTGGGTTTGGAGCGTGGAGCCGGTGCCGGTGGCGCCGCTGTAATAGGAGGCCGGGGCGGACCAGAGGTCGGCCTGCGCCGGGGTGAGCCGGGGCAGGGCGAGCAGCAGCAGGAGCGAGGCAACAACGAACGCCGAGCGGGCGTGGAACCTGGAGAACATCGACGCTGACTTCCTCTTCCGCGCCCGAGCCGAGGCGACCGGGCGATGGGGCATGTGAGGCTCGACGGTTATGGGGTAGGACGTCGCCGAGCCGAACCGGGAAGATAAAGGGACTCAGGGTTTGCGCCTAGCTTGGCGCGGGGACTTCTAACGCTGTTTGAACAATTTGCAGAAGCTACCGAGGCTGTTTGCTCTCAAAGCAGGCAGATTCGACTTAGAGAACGCGAAAGGCGACCCTGATTGCTCAAAATTCAGGCAATGAAAAAAGCGGCCAGTCCCAGGACTGACCGCTTCGATCAAGCTCTTTTGTAAGTCGTCAGGTCATCAGGCCGAGCGACGACGCAGGCCGACGACACCGAGTCCAGCGGCGAGCAGGGCCAGCGAGGCGGGCTCGGGGACGCCGGTGATGGTGACGTTGTCGATGGCGATGTCTTCGTCGCCGGAGTCGATCTGGTAGGTGATGACGAGATCGAGGGTCGAACCGGTGCCGGCGATCGCGGCGGTGAACTCGGTAAATGTGTCGGTCAGGGCGGCGCCGTCGCCGGTGCCGTCGAAGTTGCTGTCGACGAAGGCCTCGGTGTTAAAAGTGCTGCCGTCGTTCTCGAACCAGAGGAGGGACTGGACGGGGCCCGCGTCGATCGAGTAATCGATGTGGACGAAGTCGGGCGCATCCCAATCCTCGTTGCCGTCGCTGGAATCGTCTTCGGCGACAAGGATGGACAGCTCAAGGCTGGTCAGACCGGTAATGTCGAGACCGGAGAAGGTCTGGACAACGGGCTCGACGGATTGGTCGCCGTCGATGTCCATCACGGCGAAAAACGAGCTGCCCTGGACGCCCGAGTACTCAACGAAGGTGCCGATCGCGGAGCCATCGGTGCGGATGAAGAAGTCACCGAACCCGTCGGTGAACTCGGGGACGTTGGTGGTGTAGGTGACGGTGCTGTCCTCAAAGTCCTCGAAGAGAACCGTGGTCGTGGCGTGGGCGATGCCGGTGGCGGCGACCGCCAGGGCCGCCGTGGCGAAGGTCTTAAACATGAATTCCTCCAACAATTAATGAGTGTCAATGTCGCACACATGTGGCGACTTACGCGGCAACATTAGGGCAGCCAGGTTACGGATTGATGAAACTCATGTTTTGAATGAATTTAACTTTTTGAATTTCTGGCTCATGTCTCGGCGTCAGTCGCGTGACCGGGCGGCGCTGAGCCCGCCTAGCTCCGTTCAGGGGGCGGCGGCAGCCGGCTCGGCACCCGTGAGTCGCACCTGGAGCGGCTGGTCGGTGTCTGAGCCGGCGTCGATGGTGACGCGAGACCCCTCGGCGACCTCGCCGGCGATGATCGCGCGGCCAACGCGGGTCTCCAGCTCGTGCTGCAGATAACGCTTCAACGGCCGAGCGCCGTAGATCGGGTCGAACCCGGCCTGCGCGATGTGGCGTCTTGCCGCATCGGTGAGTTCGAGCGTGATGCGGCGGTCGGCGAGGCGGGACTGAAGATCCGCGGCGAGGAGGTCGACGATCCGCTCGATCTCCTGCAGCGTCAGCGGGCTGAACAGCACCACGTCGTCGACGCGGTTGAGGAACTCGGGGCGGAAGTGGCTGCGCAGGTCGGCCATGACCTGGTTACGCGTCTGGTCGGAGATGTTGCCCGACGCGGCGGTCACGGCGTCGTCCAGCAGGTACTGGCTGCCGATGTTGGACGTCATGATGACGACGGTGTTCTTGAAGCTGACGGTGCGGCCCTGGCTGTCGGTCAGCCGGCCGTCGTCGAGCAGCTGCAGGAGGACGTTGAAGACATCCGGGTGGGCCTTCTCGACCTCGTCGAACAGCAGCACGGCGTAGGGCTTGCGGCGGACGGCCTCGGTGAGCTGGCCGCCTTCGTCGTGGCCGATGTACCCGGGAGGCGCGCCGATGAGGCGGCTGACCGCGTGCTTCTCCATGTACTCGGACATGTCGATGCGGACGAGGTTGTCCTCGGAGTCGAACAGCGAGGCGGCGAGGGCCTTGCAGAGCTCGGTTTTGCCGACGCCGGTGGGGCCGAGGAAGATGAACGAGCCGATGGGTCGGCGGGGGTCCTTGATGCCGGCGCGGGCGCGGATGACGGCGTCGCTGACCAAGCGCACGGCTTCGTCTTGGCCGATCACGCGCTCGTGCAGGACCTCATCGAGCTTGAGGAGTTTTTGGCGCTCGGTCTCGACGAGACGGGAGACGGGGATGCCGGTCCACTGTGCGACGATCGCGGCGATCTCTTCCTCGGTGACGGCCTCGGCGACGAGGGGCGTGCCGTCATCGTCGTTGCCGGTCTCGGATTGTTTGGTGGCTTCGACCTCGCGGTTCTCGGCGTCGGCGAGCTGTTGCTCGAGCTCGGGAAGCCGGCCGTACTGCAGCTCGGCGGCCTTCTCGAGGTCGTAGCGGCGCTGGGCCTGCTCGATCTCGAGCTTGACCTGCTCGATGTCGGCGCGGAGCTGGCCGGTCTTGTCGAGGTCGGCTTTTTCTGACTCCCAGCGGGCGCGCATGACGTCGGCGTCGGTGCGCAGGTCGGCGAGGGTCTTTTGCAATTCCGTCAGGCGTTGCTTGCTGGCGGCGTCCTTCTCGTTCTTCAGCGCGGCCTCCTCGATCTCCAGCTGCATGACGCGCCGGGTGAGCTGGTCGAGCTCGGCGGGCATGGAGTCCATCTCGGTGCGCACCTTGGCGCAGGCCTCGTCGACCAGGTCGATCGCCTTGTCCGGGAGGAAGCGGTCGGAGATGTAGCGGTCGGACAGCGAAGCGGCGGCGACGAGCGCGGCGTCCTGGATGGCGACGTTGTGGTGGGCCTCGAAGCGCTCGCGCAGGCCGCGAAGGATCGAGACCGTGTCGTCGACGGAGGGGGCGTCGACCATGACGGGCTGGAAGCGTCGCTCGAGCGCGGCGTCCTTCTCGATGTGCTTGCGGTATTCGTCGAGGGTGGTGGCGCCGATGCAGTGCAGCTCGCCGCGGGCGAGCATGGGCTTGAGCAGGTTGCCGGCGTCCATGGCGCCGTCGGTCTTGCCGGCGCCGACGATGGTGTGCAGCTCGTCGATGAACAGGATGATGCGGCCGTCGGCGGACTTGACCTCGTTCAGCACGGCCTTGAGGCGTTCCTCGAACTCGCCGCGGTACTTGGCCCCGGCAATCAACGCACCCATATCAAGCGCGAAGATGGTGCGGTCCTTGAGTCCTTCGGGGACGTCGCCGCGGACGATGCGCTGGGCGAGGCCTTCGACGATGGCGGTCTTGCCGACGCCGGGCTCGCCGATGAGGACGGGGTTGTTTTTCGTCTTGCGGGAGAGGATGCGGATGACGCGTCGGACTTCGTCGTCGCGGCCGATGACGGGGTCGAGCTTGCCGGTGCGGGCGTCGTCGACGAGGTCGCGGCCGTAGCGGTCGAGGGCCTCGTAGGTGGCTTCGGGGTCGGCGGAGGTGACGCGCTGGTTGCCGCGGACGTCGGTCATGGCCTTGAGGAAGGCGTCGGCGGTGACGCCGAGGTCGGCGAGCATCTTGCCGGTTGAGTTGGCGCCTTGGCTCTTGGCGGTGTCGAGCATGCCGAGGACGAGGTGCTCGACGGAGACGTATTCGTCTTTTAAAGACTGCGCCCGCTTCTCGGCGGCGACGAGGGTCTCGTTGAGTGGCTGGGTGACGGCGACCTGATTGGGCGCGGTGCCGGGGCCGGAGACGGAGGGTCGGGCGTCGAGCCGGCGGGTGAGCTCGGCGACGAGGACGTCGGCGGGCCGGTTGAGCTTGTCGAGCAAGCGGGGGATGAGGCCGTCTTGCTGGGTGCAGAGGGCCAGGAGCAGGTGGTCGTTGTCGACGGCCTGGTGGCCGCGTTGGACGGCGATCGTCTGCGCTTGCTGGAAGGCCTGTTGAGATTTCTGCGTGAGGCGGTTGAAGTCCATGCCGCTACTCCCACAACATCGATGCCAAGCGGGCAAGAGGAAAAACGGCGATTCCGGCCATGAATCAAGGGTTAACAGTAATCTTGGCCGCCATATTGGCAGTGTGGGTGGATTGGGGATCGGGGTTGGCGTCGAGTCCGATGGCGCGGCGATCGACCCGCGGCGTCAGGCCAAGGCCAGGCCGTGTTGGTGCTTGACGCAAACGCCCCGACGGCAACGGTGCACCGACGGGGCGGAGGGGAGAGAGCGAGGGCAGCCACTCCGGCCGAGCGAAGCGTGATCGATGATGGTGATGCACGCTTGTCGGGCGTGATTGAGCAAGGCGTAAAGCCGGCAGAAAAAGCGGGCTCAGTCGGTCGGCAGGAACACCCACAGCGCGGGCTTGCCGGCGTTGCAGTGCACGGCGCGGCCGAGCAAGCCCAGGCCGGCGGCGGAGAGATACACGGCCGTGCGAGCGGTGTCCCAGGCCGCGAATCGTGAGGGCGAAGCGGCGGGGGTCGCCGCGCGGTTGGCGAGGCTGGGGATGGGGTGGAAGATGGCCTCGACGGCGCCGGGGCGGGCCGGCTCGCCGTCTTGCATGGCGTTGAGCGTGCGGGACGTGGCGGCGAGCGTCTCGGCGGCGAAGCCCTCGTCGAGGAGCGATCGGTCGAGTTGGGCGACGGCGCGGCGCGAGAGCGTGGGCAGGGTGAGCAGGCCAAGGAAGGACCAGAGGGTGAACCAGAGGCTGAGCTCGAGGGTGCCGCCGACGGTGCCGATGTCGCCGGGGCCGACGAGAACGGCGGCGAGCGCGACGCCGACGAGGGTGAAGCCGATCGCCACCGCGCGGCCGCGTCCCCACAGGCCGGACGCGGCGGCGATGCGTCGGCGGGCGCGGGCCAGGCGCAGGCCGTCGTCGTCGAGCACGACGCTCCATCGGTCGGGGATCAGGCTGCAGCGTGGCCGCCAGAGGCCGGTGATGCCGCCGGTGAACGACTCGTCGCCGACGTGGACGGCGCGTTCGGGCATGCCTCCGGGATGACGCCAGACCGGGTCCAACGCGAGCCGCGCGACGCAGGCGGCGAGGGTCGCACGAAACGTCAAGAGCAGCGCGACGATCGGCACGGCAAGGACGATCACGCCCAGCACGCCGCCCACCCGCCCCGCGACGGTCACGAGCGCGGCGACCGCGAGCAGAAGTGCTCCGTGCACCAGCACGCCGCGTCCCCATCGAGCGAGGAACACGGGCAGGCCGGGCGTCGATCGACCGTATCGTCGCGGCAGGTACCACCCGCCCAGGAAGTCGAACGGCGCCTGCACGACGGCATAGACGACCAGGCACTGCAGCAGCACGCCGAGCGCCGCGTCGACGGGCATGGCGTCGTACCAGCCGAAGGGCAGGCCATAAGTCAGGATCGCGGTGGCGAGCACGACCCAGGTGCCCACGCCGGTGATGCCGACCCACAGCCGCGCACGGCCGTAGCGATCGTCATGGGGTAGCGACGGGTCGAGGGGCGGGGCGAGGTCGGGCGTGGCGTGGGCGGTGGTCATGGTGCGACGCTAGGGCGCGTGGGCTCAGCGACGCTTACGCCGGGGGCGGAATCGCGCGGCCTGCGACCGGGCGCGGCGCTGGGCCGCGGGGTCCAGTTCGCGGGGGGGCCTTGGGCGGCGGGGCGACGCCGCGGCGGAGATAGCCGGCCAGCCACTCGAGACGGGGCACGGCGTGGTCAAAGAAGGCGCGGTAACCATCGCGGAGGGCGCTGGGGGAGATGATTTCGCCGCGCGCGAGGGGGGGGAGCGGGGGTCAACGTTGCCACGGATCGAGCGTACAGGGCGATAGTCGGGCCAAAAACGACTTTTTCTCGCGCAGAAAAGGGCTTGACGCTCCAATTAGTCCTTGTAAGATAATCTTACAACGTATCAATTGGATTCTCATGGCATCACCTTCGCTCACCACCCCCAGCCGGCGTCGTCGAGCCGACCCCAAGACCCAGCAGATCGTCGCGACGCTGCGCGGCCGGATCGTCGACGGCCGCTGGCACCCCGGCGTCCGCCTGCCGACCTGGGCCGACCTCGAGGCCGAGTTCGGCGTCGGCCGCACGACGCTGACCCGCGCGATGGGGACGCTTAAACAAGATGGCTTCGTCTTCGCCGACGCCACCCGCGGCACCTTCGTCGCGAAGCGTCCCCCCCACCTGTACCGCTATGCCATCGCCTTCCGCGGCTCGCCCGACGAACCCGGGTGGAACCGCTTCTGGTGGTCGCTCAACAACCACGCCGTCGCCGTCGGCCACCGCGGCAACCTCGAGCTCGAGTGCTTCTACGGCGTCCACGGCGGGGACGCCTCGCCCAGCCACGACAGGCTGCTCGACCAGGTCGATGCCGATCGCTTCGCGGGGGTGATCTTTGTCGGCCATCCGCCGGAGATCTCCAAGCCGCTGCTCGAACACCGCTGGCTGGCGAAGGTCGCGATCTGCAGCGAGGAGAAGCCGTCCGCCCTGCCGCACGTCTTCCCGGACCGCGAGTCGTTCGTGCGCCGGTCGCTGAAGTACCTGCGAGACCACGGCCGCCGGCGCGTCGCCGTGATCACCGACGGCCACCGGGGGTTCGCCGCGTACGACCGGGCGGTGCCGGAGATGGGCCTGGACGCCGGGCCCTGCTCGCGCGTCGCCGCGCACGGGCAGGACCCCGACTCGGCGGCCCGCATCGTGCAGCTGATCCTCAATCAGCGCGGGGTCGATCGGCCGGACGCGCTGATCGTCACCAACGACGCCCTGCTGGAATCGGCGGCGGCCGGGGTGGTCGCCGCGGGGCTGCGCGTGCCCGACGACCTGCTGCTGCTGACCCATTGCAACTGGCCCGACCCCGGCCGAACCGGCTCCTCGGTCGTCCGCCTGGGCTTCGACGCCCGCACCGTCATGGACCGCGCCCTGGCCGAGGCCGAGAGCCAACGCACCGGCCGGCCCGCCACACCGCTCACCGCCATCTCCCCGGTTTTCGATTTCGAGCTCGACGCGGATCGTCCGCACGCTCGCGATGTCTCACACGTATCAGGAGGACCCGCATCATGACCCCACTCTCTCGACCGACCGCCCTCGGCGCCACCGCCCTGTCCCTGTCGCTCGGCCTCTCGGCGCACGCCGTCGTGCTCGTCGACTACGACTTCGACAACTCCACGCTCGGCCCCTACGCCGACGGCTCGGTCGTCGACGGCGGCGGCCCGGTCACCAGCGCCCTCAACGTCGGCTCGGGCAACGCCGGCGCCTCCACGCCCAACAACGGCCTCACCACCGGCGTCGACGTCGTCAATCAATCCCTCGGCGACAACGACCTCCGACTCACCAAGACCATCGACAACTTCGTCCCCGACGGCCGGCCCTTCGTCAACGCCGACCTCGCCGGCGTCTCCACCGACGACACCGGCAACTTCCTGCTCACCGCCGACTTCAGCTACACCCGCCTCTCGTCCGGCGGCGGCGAACCGCTGTTCCAGTTCCTCATCAACACCGGCGACGCGCTCAACGCCGGCCTGGCGCAGACCATCATTCAGGTCGAGGTCGCCAACGGCATCCTCCGATACCGCGACGGCAACACCAACACGCTCACCGGCCTGACGCTCGACACCGACGTCGAATACCTCTTCGACATCGACGTCGACTTCTCGAGCGACACGCAGGACACCTGGTCGTTCAAGGTCGCCACCGCGGCCGACCCCAACACCCTGCTGGTCAACCTCTCCGGCATCGACACCCGGGTGGCCAACGGCGAGGCCGGGATCGTGCTGTGGAAGGGCGGGGCCAACCCCGGCGCCGATTTCCCGACCGCCTTTGGCGCGATCGACGACCTGCTGATCACCGCCATCCCCGAGCCCGGCTCGCTGGCGCTGGCCTTGATGGGGCTCGCGCTCGTGAGCGCGCGGCGACGCTGACGCCCGGCACCTCCTTCGCCCGGCCGGTCTCGACCGACCCGCCGGGCTTTGCCTCTCGACACGGAGCTCTTTCTCTATGACTCGACCCGCCTCACGATCGCTCGACCGGACCGGCTTCACGCTGATTGAGCTGCTGGTGGTGATCTCGATCATCGCCCTGCTGATCGCGATCCTCCTGCCCGCGTTGCAAGCCGCCCGCGACACGGCCCGCGACGTCGCCTGCCTGTCGAACCTGCGCCAGATCGGCATCGCCGGCGCGGCCTATCAGGCCGAGTACGACGGCCTGTTCCCGCCGGCCGGCGGCGTCAACCCCACGGTCCCGTCCTGGTCGACCGCGCTGCGCACGTATTTCAACGCCGACCGCGTCACCACCGCCGGCAACCCCGAGGAGCTGGCCGTCCTCCAGTGCCCGCGCGACATCGGTGACGAACCCGGCAACACCCAGCCCGACAACTTCATGTCTTACGGCGTCAACGCCGGCCAGGGCGTCCGCCTCTCCGACGGCACCGTGCTCACCAGCGTCAGCGACGTCGCGCAGTACCCCCGCGCGGCCGAGCTCGCCATCGGCCTGCCCGTCTCGCAAGGCTTCGTCCCGCAACCGTCGGCCATCCTCAACGTCATCGACAGCCACTGGAACAACAACAACCAGTCGACCTTCAACGCCAACATCCACTACAGCCAGCACTACACCGGCGGATTCCAGAACGCCTGGTACGCCTACCACCAAAACGGCGACGCGCCCAACGGCTTGTTCTTCGACGCCCACGCGAGCAGCCTCGACCGCGAGAACGACCTGTTCACCCAGAGCGGCCTGATCCACTGGCGGATGACGCCTCCGTGATCACCCGGCCGCTTGAGTTTTAGACACCCCGACCCCCCGAGCCCCACCCATGCCCTCCACCCTTACCGCGATCGTTGCGCTCATGACCACCCTCGCCGCGTCCGTCTCTGCCCAAGCCGACCCGCCCGCCGCGACCACGCTGTGGCAGATCGGCGTCGAGGATCGCTCCCCCGCCGAGTTCACCGGCGCCCAGCCGCAGCTCTACCGCGTGCCCGCCGACTGGAAGCGGCGCACCGCCACCGGGTCCGAGTGGTCGGACTTCAACGCCAAGGCCGTCGCCAATCGCCCCCGCGCGATCGACATCGCCTTCGACCTCGACACGATCCCCGCCCACGGCGTCGAGCTCGAGTTGGGCATTATGGATTCGACCAAGCTCACGCCTCAGCTGGGCGTGTGGATGAACGGCCAGCCCGCCGGGCTGATCCAGACGTGGGGCCTCAAGGGCACCGCGCTCGGCAAGACCCAGACCTATCACCGCGTCTACAAGCTCTACATCCCGCGCGAGATGCTCGCCGATGGCGAGAACGAGCTCCGCATCGACCCCGTCGCTCAGCTCTACGGCACCGACCCCGGCATGGATTACCTGTCGTTCGACTTCCTGCGGCTGACCGCCCCGGCCGAGCGCGTCGCCACGCCGATCCACGGCGCCGACGTCTGGGCCGGCACGAACCTCACGCTCGGCGCCGACGGGCCCAAGGCCTTCCGCATCAACGAGCACTCGGTCCGCATCGCCGAGCCGCTGCTCGAGTGGCTGGGCATCGCCTACTCGGGCAACCCGGTCCGCGCTGCGTTCTGGTCGGACGTGTCGCGCCAGCGCACGCACGGCCGCGAGGTGCTCGAGGCGTACGCCGACCTGAACATGCGCGTCGTCCTCAACACGCTGCACCTCCGCGGGTTCACGCCCGACGAGAACGGCGACCTGCAGCAGCCGCAGCGCGACCTGTTCGACAGCTACATGAACGAGTTCGGCGACCTCGTGCAGATCGTCGAGACCGCCAACGAGCCCGGCCTCATCGGCCCGATCCCCTACGAGAACACGCTGGCGTTCACCAAGTATGTCGCCGAGGCCGCGCCCGAGCACATCACCGTCCTCGGCCCCGGGTGGGCGTTCAACTCCTGGGCCGGCGACCCCGAGAAGCGCAAGGCCATCGAAGAGCACGTCGACATGATCGGCGGCCACGCCTACGGCCTGTCGTTCAACAACATCCCCGGCGGGTCGTTCACCGAGCAGCTCACTTCCTATGGCCCGGTCACCGACGGCCTGCCCAAGCCCTACATCGCCACCGAATACGGCTCGAACGAGTGGCACCTCGACGCCGACTCGGGCGACCACTCGACACAGCCCAACGCGGCCGCGTTCGACCGCAACATGCGCGCCCACGTCGCCTTCGGCAAGGGGCACATGCAGCACGCCGCGTTCTTCAACCACCAGAAGAAGGAGTTCGAGAAGTTCAGCCTGTTCGTCGAGCCCGAGGACTGGGACGCGCACGACGTGATGGACACGGCCATCTTCCCGGGCGTCGACGGTCAGGACTCACGCGTGCAGACGTACCGCCGACTCGCGCTGGCGTACTCGACGCACGGCGCGCCGCTGCCTTACAAGCTGTTGAACGCCGACGAGCTGCGGTACCTGCCGGTGATCGTCCGGGCGGTCGACACGTCGACGCTCGAACCCCTGCCGGGCAGCGGCGCGACATCGGACAAGGCGTTGATGAGCGCGGTGAACTTCACGAACGAGCCGCGGACCGTCGAGGTCGAGGTGACGCTGCCCAAGGCGGGAACCTGGACCGGCCGCCGCATCGGGCCGGGCGAGACGCTGCGTGAGGCGCGGTCGGACGTCGAGGTTCAGGCCGGCCCGACGACGACGTTCACGATCGACCTGCCGCCACGCGAGTCGGTGCAGTACATCCTCACGCCGCCGGCGGAGTAAGCCGGGCCGGCGCGACCGGCTAGAAGTGGATCATCTTGCCCTCGATGCCGAGGACGGCCTCGTGGGTCGCCTCGCTGAGCGTGGGGTGGGGGTGGATCGTGGCGATCAGCTCGTCGGCGGTGAGCTCGGTGCGCATGGCGAGGGAGGCCTCGGCGATGAGCTCGGTGACGCCTTCGCCGACCATGTGAACGCCGAGGATCTCGCCGTGCGGCTTGCCGGCGATGACCTTGACGAAGCCGGTGGTGTCACCGAGGGCCTGGGCCTTGCCGGACGCGGCGAAGGGGAACTTGGCGGTCGCGTACTCGAGGCCCTGTTCCTTGCAAGCGCGTTCGGTCAGGCCGATGGAGGCGATCTGCGGCTGGCAGTAGGTGCAGCCGGGGATGGCGTCGTAATGGATGTCCGGGGCGTGGTGCCCGGCGATGCGCTCGACGCAGAGCACGGCCTCCTCGGAGGCGAGATGCGCAAGCCAGGGCGGGCCGATGACATCGCCCACGGCGTAGATGCCGGGCACGCTGGTCTGATAGCTGGCGTTCTCGGCCTTGTAGTCGACCTTGATGTGGTGCTTGAACAGCTCGATGCCGAGCGCGTCGTCGAACAGCCCGTCGTAGCGGCCCTGCACGCCGATGGCGACGAGCACCTTGTCGGCGTCGATCGTCTTGGCGTCGTCCTTGATCGGGTTGCCGTTGGAGTCGAGCGGGGCGACGGTGGCCTTGACGCCCTTCTTGCTGACCTTGATGTCGGTGGTGAGGTGCTTGAGCAGGACGTTGACGCCCTGCTTCTTGAAGGCCTTGAGGACGGCGTCGGACGAGTCGTTGTCCTCGACGGGCAGGACGCGGTCGAGCATCTCGACGACGGTGACCTCGGTGCCGTAGGCGTTGTAGACGTAGGCGAACTCCATGCCGATGGCGCCCGAGCCGACGATGAGCAGCTTGTCGGGGCGCTGCGGGAGCGTCATCGCGTCCTTGGCGTTGATGATCTTGTCGTGGTCGAACGGCGTGCGGGGCAGGGCGCGGGCCTCGGCGCCGGTGGCGATGACGATGTGCTTGGAGCTGATCTCGGCGGTCGGTTTGCTCTTGCGGTCGATGTCGTCGGGAGCGAAGACGTGGACCTGGCCGGCGGCGGGGATGAAGGCGTGGCCGGCGTAGGTCTTGACCTTGTTTTTCTTCATCAGGAAGCCGACGCCTTTGCTGAGGCTGCCGGCGACGTCGCGGGATCGGCCGACGGTCTTGGACCAGTCGAACTGCAGGTTGTCGAAGGCGAGGCCGAACTTGTCGGCGTCGTGCTTGAGGGTGTGGTAGAGCTCGGCGTTTCGAAGCAGGGCCTTGGTGGGGATGCAGCCCCAGTTGAGGCAGGTGCCGCCGAGGGCGTCGCGTTCGACGACGGCGGCGGACATGCCGAGCTGGGCGGCGCGGATGGCGGCGACGTAGCCGGCGGGGCCGCCGCCGATGATGACGATGTCGAGGGTGTCGGGCATGGGACTTGGATCGTAGGCGGGGGTGAGGGGTCGCAGGTCGGGCGGGACAATGTAGAGATCGAGGGTGCGGGTCGTGTTACGCCGTTGTGGGCGGGGGGCCGAGGCGGTCGAGCAGGTGATCGACGGCGTCGGGCCGGTCGTAGTCGATGGCGAGTCGCGGGCGGAAGATGGGCAGGCAGTCGGGCAGCAGGCGGGGGGATTCGCGGAGGATCGGCCGCCACTTGGCGAAGTCCTTGGCGGTGGTGATGACGGCGTGGGCGCCGGCCTGGCGGGCGTCTTTGAGCAGGCGGCCGAGGAGCAAGGCGGCGTAGCGGTGGTGGTCGGGGAAGCGGTGGTGAGCGAGGACGCGGGCGGCGTGGGCGTGGAGCGTGGCGTCGAAGGCGTGGGGGTTGCCGATGCCGGTGACGGCGACGACGTCGAGCATGGCCAGGCGGTTGACGGCGATGTCGTCGTCGAAGGAGCGGTCGGCGGGGTCGGCGTCGGGGGCCGAGCCGTCGAGCGCGGCCCAGGTCATCGAGGCATGGGCGACGGGGGGGTTGCCGTGATGGGCGATGACGCGGGCGTCGAGGGCGGCGCGGGTGTCGGGGTCGGCCTGGTCGGCGCGGGTGACGAGGACGGCGTCGGCGCGGGCGAGCGACTCGGGGGGCTCGCGCAACAGCCCACGCGGGATCAGCCGCGGCGGGTCGATCGCGGTTGGTCCGAACGGGGCGGTGGCGTCGATGAGGACGAGATCGACGTCCCGCTTGGCCTGGCGGTGCTGGAAGGCGTCGTCGAGGACGAAGCAGGAGACATCGGGGTGGTCGGCGAGGACGCGTTGGGCCGAGTCGACGCGGGACGGGCCGACGCCGAGCGGGACGTCGGGGCCCAGGGCGTGGGCGAGCTCGTCGGCCTCGTCGCCGCCGTGGTAGCCGCGGGTCAGCACCGCCGGCCGGTGGCCGCGATCGCGGAGGCGGGCGACCAGGTCGCGGGTGACGGGGGTCTTGCCGGTGCCGCCGGCGGTGAGGTTGCCGACGGCGAGCGTGGGTCGGCCAAGGTCGATCGCGGGGCGCCGGCCGGTGTCGAAGGCGCGGTTGCGGCGGGCGACGGCGGCGCGATACGCGGGCTCGGCCAGAGCGGCGGCGGCGCGGAGAGCGGCGGGCAGCGGGCCGCGCGACGAGCCGTCGAGGATGGCCGGCCAGCCGGTCATGCGGCGGGCGCGACGCCGAGTTCCGCGAGTCGCGGGATCAGGGCGGCGAGGGGCAGGCCGACGACGGTGTCGGGGTCGCCGTGGACGGTGATGGGCCAGCCGGCGGCGAGGCGTTCGGTGAGGTTGTAGCCGCCGGCCTTGCCTTGCCAGGCGTCGGTGGCGATGTAGGCGGCGAGCTGGTCGACGGCGAGCTCCTCGAAGGCGACGGTCGCGGCGTCGGCGAAGCGGTCGACGACGGGGCCGCCGGGCTGGACGAGGGCGACGGCGGTGATAACCTGGTGAGAGGCGTTGGCGAAGCCGCCGAGGATGGCCAGGGCCTCGTCGTGATTGGCGGGGGTGCCGATGAGGCGGCCGGCGGCGTCGACGCAGAGGGTGTCGGCGGCGAGGCCGATCTCGTCGGGACGGAGCTGGGCGGCGAGGCTCTCGGCCTTGCGGACGGCGAGTTGAAGGGCGAGGTCGGCCGGCTCGGCGGGGGCGTCGGCGTGGGAGGCGGGGTCGGGCGGGTCGTCGTAGGGCGGCTCGATCTGGCGGAAGGCGAACCCGGCGGCGACGAGGAGTTCGGCGCGGCGAGGGGATCGGCTGCCGAGGACGAGACGGGTGGCCGGCATGGAGGGCATGCTAATGGGCGAGGTGGGCTCGGGGCGGCGTCGGGGGCGGGGCGATCGGGCTTGAATCGGCTTTATCTGGCTCAAAGTTCAAGGATTACCGGCACCACCCCCGATATCCCCGACGAAAGAGCCATCGGCCATCGGGCCGGGGCGTCGAAGCAGCGATCGCGGCGCGGTGCCGTGGTCTCGGGGTGCGACGTCGATCGGGCTTGCCTTTCACGGACGAAAGGGAAAGCGTGCGAACGATCGCGATCATGAACCAGAAGGGGGGGTGCGGGAAGACGACGACGGCGATCAACCTCGCCGCGACGCTCGCCGCCCGGGGCCATCGGACGCTGCTGGTGGACATGGACCCGCAGGGGCACTGCGGGCTGGGGTTGGCGGTGCCGGAGGCGCAGATCGAGCGCCAGGTCGGCGACCTGCTGCGGGCCGGGCTGGACGGGTCGCTGGCGGTGAGCGAGGTGACGTGGCAGATCACGCGCCGGCTGGACCTGGTGCCGGCGACGATGGCGTTGGCGGCGCTGGAGCGGACGCTGGCGACGGCGCCGGACCGGGATCGCCGGCTGGTGCAGGTGCTGGCGACGGTGCAGGACACGTACGAGTTCACGATCGTGGACTGCGGACCGTCGATCGGGCTGCTGGCGTTCAACGCGCTGCGGGCGGCGGACGAGGTGCTGATCCCGGTGGAGACGGGCTACTTCGCGCTCAAGGGGGCGAACAAGCAGGCGCAGACGGTGGAGATGCTGGCCCGTCGGGCGGGGCATCACGCGCGGTTCAGCGTGCTGGCGACGATGTACGACGCGCGGACGCGGCTGGCGCGGGAAATCCTCGAAGAGCTGGGCAATCGGTTCGGCGAGCAGCTGTTGCCGGTGGTGATCAACTACCACGCCAAGCTGCGAGAGGCGGCGTCGTTCGGGCAGCCGATCACGGAGTACGACGCGGCGTCGAAGGGGATGCAGGATTTTGATCTGCTGGCCGACTGGCTGATCGCCAACCCGCCGGGGCCGCCGGCGATGGCGCCCGAGCTGGCCGGGCCGGCGACCGCGGCGCCAAGCCGCAACCCGGCGTTGAGCCGCGCGGCCGAGCTGGTGGAGCGGGCACGCTCGCTGGCGCAACGCACGGCCAGCGTGTCGGCCAACCTGTCCGGCCAGGAAGCGGCCCCCGCGCCGCCCGCCGATCAGCCGGCCCCGATCGAACCGGACGAGATCGCGACCGAGGTCGCCGCGCGCCACCCCGAGCCGTCGCCTTACGACGCGGCCAACGATGGCGCGGCCGAGGACGTCAACGACGAGACGGTCTACGACCACCCCGCGATCGCCGCGGACGGCACGCCCGCCGACGACACGCCGGCCGAGCCGCCGGCCGCGTGTCCGATCCGCATCGCCCCGCGCGATCGCGCGCCGGCGCCCGACCCCGACGAACCCCGCCCCGCGCCCCGCCTGCCGCTGCCGCCGCTGCGTGGTCAGTCGCCCGTGGTCGCCGCCGACCCGACGCCCGAGACGACGCCGGCCGGGACGCTGCACCGCCTGTATGGCGCGCGATCGACCCGGCAGGGCCTGCTGTTTGTCCAGCCGGCGGACGCCGGCCGACGGCTCGCCATCGCGGGCGACTTCAACGGCTGGTCGCCGGACCGCACGCCGATGATCCGCGACGAGACCACCGGCGCCTGGCGCGCGGTCGTCCCGGCCAACCCGGGCCGCTATCGCTATCGCCTGGTCATCGACGGCCGCTGGCAGCCCGACCCGCACAACCCCACCGTCGAGGCCAACCCCTTCGGCGAGCCCAACAACGTCGTCGAGTTCGCGATCGCCGCCGAAGCGAGCACCGCCTAACACCCCGACGACCGCCAGTCATTACGCTGTTCGACATCCGGCCGACGGTGGAACCGCCGGCCACGACCGGTCCGCCCCCGCCCCCGTCGCGAGGCCGTCATGGAAGACCGCCGCACGCAACACACCCTCGACGCCTTGGCCGACCTCTACCTCACCGGGGTCCCGTCCGACCCGGTCGAGGTGGCGCCCGCCCAACCCTCCGCTGCTTCGTCGCCCCCGGCGTCCGAGCCCGCGCCGCCGCCCGCGGCCGATGTCGCTCCCGTCCCCCCCATGCATCAGCCGGCGCCGCCGCCTGCCCCCCGCGTCACGAGCACGGCCGACCACCCGCTGCACGGCCCGCCGCCGTTCAAGCTCGCCCCGCAACCGAGCGTTCGATCCGAGGAGCCGGCGCCGCTCGAGCCGGTCGACCCGCTGTCGCCGGGCGACTTCGACGCGCTCGAGCGCGAGCCGTTGACCCCCGCGGAGACCGTCGCCCTGCTGGGGGATGAGGCCGCGACGCCGTCGCCGGTGTCGTTTGAGCCGAGTACGCCGCCGCGCGACCAGCCGGTCGCGACCGATCCACCGATGCCGCACCCCGCAGAGCCCGGTGCGCCACAGGCCGTGATGACCGAGGCCGTGGTCGTCGGCAACCTGCCGGGGCCGAGCGGCGCGTGGGTCAGTCAATACGCCCAGTCGCTCGCCGAGCACGAGGGCCCGGTCGTGCTGGTGCACCTCGACCGCCACGAGATCGACCTCGAACTCGTCCGGCCGAGGAGCGACGCGCCCGAGCCGCGCGAGGCCACGCCCCGCCGACCGCTGCACCCCGGCCACGGCACGCCCGACCCAGCCGCCGCCAGCGCCGACCCGATCGCCCTGCTGGACGCGGCGGTGCACGACCCCGATCGACCCGTGCAGAGCGTGCTGGTGCGCATCGACCCCTCGACCGACATCGACGACCTCGCGCGCCTGGCCGACCTCGACGCCTGGACGCTCGCCACCGGCCCGGACCCCATCGCGACCGCCGCGGCCGTGCAGCTCATCGACCGCCTGCTGGCGACCTACCCCGAGGCCGCCGACACGGCCCTGGGGCTGATGGTCCTCGGCGCCGACCAGCCCGCCGCGCTGGACGCCGCCAATCGAGTCGCCGCCGAGGTCGGCACCCGCCTCGCGCACCCGGTCGAACTGCTGGGCTACCAGAAGCAGATGCTGCCCGTCCGCATCACCCAACTCGGCCGGGCCACCGCCGACGCCCAGACCTGGACCCGCCTGCTCGACTGGCTCGAGCAGCACGCCCCCGCGGACCGCGACACCGACGCGCGGCCTCAACCCGCCCCGAGGCCGGTGCCCGTGGCCCCGCCGCCGCCACCCGACCCGCCCGCGATCGCCGCGGCACCCATCGCTCCGCCGGCTCCGGTCAAGCCGCCCTTCACGCCCGAGCCGACCGCGCCCGAGCCCGCCCTCCCTGAGCGTCCGGCCGCCACCGCCCCGCAGCCCGCGACCTTCGACACCCTCGAATCGCGACGCGAGACCATCCGCCGCCGCTGGCTCGATCGCATCCCGCCCACCCCCACTCGCGCCGCCCCGCCGGCAGACAGCGACGCCGACGCCTCAACGCTCGACCCGCCCGCGCCCGCCCCCTTCGACGAAGGCACGACACAACCCGTCGCCAACTCTGTCGATGAACCGCAAGCCGAGCCGCGCGTCCGACGGTCCACGCCACCGACAGCCGAGCCCCCGGCCCCGCCGCGAAAGCCTCGACCTCGCCGGGTCGCCCCAACGACCGCCGCCGTCGCCCCGCCACCGACCCGCCGCGCCGAACCGGCCCGACCGGCCGCGCCCGCCTTCACCGACGCCCCCGACCTCGCCGCCCTGCTCGCCGACCGCGACCCCGCCTTCGCCGGCGCCATCGCTCTTGAAGCCCGATGCCCCCGGCACCCCGACACCGAACTCCTGCTCGACCCCGAAGGCCGGCTCCACCTGCTCGCCCGCCACGATTCGACTCAGCCCGAGGCACCCGACCTCGACGCCACGCTCGTCGCCCTGCTCGAGACCCGCCAGTGGGCCATCGAGCACCACGCGCTCATCGCCCTCTCGCAGCGGCAGGCCCGCTTCGATCGCGCCGCCGCCCCCGACATCCACCTCTTCACCGACAACGCCCGCGCCGCCACCCGCTTGGCCGACCGCGTCGGCCCGATGCTGCGCCTCCACCTCCTCCAGCCCGTCACCGTCGGCCGCGAAACAACGTGGTTCTGCACGCCGCTGACCTAGGCGCTCGGAGTTCGGCGCCAGGCCCGAGTCCATCGGGCTCATCACGCAGACAAACCTCGACCCACCGCCCCAGCGGCGAACACCTAGCGCCGCCGCCCCTGCCATTCCGGCACCCAACCCCCCGTTTCCCCGCTCTTCAGCCGCGATCACGCCGGCACCCGCTTTGCCCCTACCCTTGCCGCATGGCCGTGCAATTCCAGGACTACTACCAGACCCTCGGCGTCGACCGCTCCGCCTCGGCGGACGAGATCAAGAAGGCCTATCGCAAGCTCGCCCAGCAATACCACCCCGACCGCAACAAGGCCGACGACGCCGCCGAGAAGTTCAGCCAGGTCTCCGAGGCCTACGAGGTCCTCTCCGACCCCGAGAAGCGCGAGAAGTACGACCAGTTCGGCGCCGACTACAAGCAGGGCCAGGACTTCCGCCCGCCGCCCGGCTTCGAGGGCTACGAGTTCCGCTCGTCCGGCGGGCCCGGCGGGTTTTCCGGCCACGGCGGGATGTCCGACTTCTTCGAGGCCCTGTTCGGCCAACGCGGCGGCGCCCGAGGCAACGCCGGCGGCTCGGCGTTCGAGGACCTCTTCGGCCAGGCCGGCACGCGCCACACCAGCTTCGGCCGACCCCCGGGCGCCCCCCCGCCCGAAACCGAGGCCGACCTCACCGTCTCGCTCGCCGAGGCCGTCAAAGGCTCGACGCGCTCGCTCACCCTCTCGGGGCCCGACGGCCGCAAGTCGATCGACGTGCGCATCCCCCCCGGCACCACGCCCGGCCAAAAGCTCCGCCTCAAGGCCGACCACGTCGTCCTCAAGATCAATGTCGCCCCCGACCCGACCTACACCCTCGACGGCCGCAACCTCGCCGCCACCCTCCGCATCCCCGACCACCTCGCCGCCCTCGGCGGCAAGACCGACGCCCCCACCCTCGACGGCCCCGTCACCCTCACCATCCCCCCCGGCACCTCAAGCGGCGCCCGCCTGCGCATCAAGGGCAAGGGCCTGCCCGAAACCAACACCAAAACCGCCGGCGACCTCATCGTCACCCTGCAAGTCACCGTGCCGAAGGAAGCGACGGACGAACAGCGCGCGCTGTACGAGCAACTGCGCGACGCGAAAGCGTAATCTGTTAGCCCCAGGTTTCACCCGTGGTCACCCCGGCTGGAAGCCGGGGCTAATGGCAAGAACCTGATACGGTCACGCCACGACCCCTTATTCACCGCCGCGCTCGCGGCCATCACCTTGCCCCGCATCAACACATATCCCGGCCGATATCGCCGATTGGAGGATGTCGAGTGATCATCCGCGCACGAATCGCGCGCCACTCGACCGCCTCCTCAAGCTCGCCAATACACCACGACGGCACGACGCCGCACCATTGCTGATCGAGGGCGTCGGCAACGTCACGCAGTGCGCCGATCACGGCGTGCGCTTCGATCAGCTCGTCTTCTGCAAGCGACTCCTGCGATCGACCGTGGGGCAGATCATCGTGCGTCGGTTGCGTGCACGCGGCGTCCCAACGCTCACCGTGGACCCGGCGAGCTTCCGCCGGATCAGTCGAGCCGAGCGAGCGTCCGGCATCGCCGCATTGATCCGCCCGCCATGGTCGACGCTGACCCAGCCGGGCGATCGCTGCCTGTGGCTGACGGTCGACACACTGCGCTCGCCTGGCAACCTCGGCACGACGCTGCGCACGGCCGCGGCGATCGGTGCCGACGGGCTGATCCTCACCTCGCCCGCGCTCGACCCGTTCGCGCCCGACATCGTGCGCGCCAGCATGGGCACGGTGTTCAAGCTGCGCATCGTGCGGTCCTCCACGCGGGCGTTGCGTGCCTGGACGCGTGAGCACGGCGTCACGATCATCGGTGCGCACACAGCGGGCCACGCGCTCGACAAAACGACCGCGTTCCCGCAACGGTCCGTGCTGTGCATCGGGCACGAACGACACGGCCTCACCGATGAGCAGTCGGCGATGTGTAATCGCCTGATCCGCCTGCCGATGCTGCCGACCGCCGACTCGCTCAACGCCGGCGTGGCCGCGGGAATCCTGCTGTACGCAATGGCACCGCACGCGAGCGCGCAGTGGTCGCAGGCGCGCTAGCGCGCGCCGGATTGGCCGTTGGTCCACGAGTAGGAACGCCCCGTGCGCCGGCTCGTCCCCCATCGGCAGGGCACGTACGAGCCCATGCAAGACCGGGGTCGACCGCCGAACGGGACGCCCCCGACGCAACGCGTCGGCCGGGCGGCCGACGAACGACGATCGCGAC
>JBCBUE010000045.1:0-25424 GCA_039818285.1 Planctomycetota bacterium
AATAGGACCGATCACCGCGTCGATACCGACCGGATCGGCCTTCACGGCTGAAGTGACGGGGTGATCCGCCCGATGCGGTGTATGTCTCCCGTCTCAAGAGGCCCGCATGCCCGCATCCGTCCGAATGATCTGCCCGAACCTGCTCTGCCGCGCGGTGCTCGCCGCGCCGGCCAACGCGCGGGGCAAGAAGGTCCGCTGCCGCGCCTGCGGGATGCGGGTCCAGGTCCCCGGCATGGCCAAGGCCGACGCCGCGCCCTCCGACGCGACCAAGCCCGACGAGTCGGCCGGCAAGGCGGCCTGACCCCGCCCCGTCACTTCAACGGATCGTCGTCGTCCAGCTCGGCGATCTCGACGGCGTCGATGTCGAAGTCATCGTCCTCTTCGTCGGCCATCGCCTGCAACGCGGCGATCGGGTCGTCGGTGTCCTCGGGGATCTGCGTCTTCGCCGCAGGCGCGTCGGCGTGATCGGCCCCGCCGCCCTCGTGAACGTCCATCGCCTCGACGCCCATCGCGGGCGTCTCGGAGGGATCGGTCTTGGTCGCGAGCAACGTCCGCACCGGCTTGACCTCCTCGGGGTGGCCGTCGATCACGACGGTGAACACCACCGGCCCGACGACTACGGCGTCTCCCGGCCGAAGCGTCTCCTGCTGCACCCGCTGGTCGTTGACGAACGTCCCGTTGCTGGAGCCCAGGTCGTGGATGCTGACGCCGTCGCCCTCGACGAGGACCTCGCAGTGCTGCCGCGAGACACTTGACAGCGGGATCCGCAGGTCGCAGCTGTTCTTGCGGCCGATGGTCATGCGGTCGCCGCGGACGGAAAAATCCCGCCGCGTGCCATCCGCCTTGAACATGACCAGCGTGACTTCCATCGTGAAGACGGCGCGAGAGAGGGTGGCACCGAGGCCGCGGATCATCCCGGACCGTCCGGTGCGGCCGGCCGCCGGCTACGATGACCAGCGGTCAGAACCATGTTGCAGAATACCGGCGATCTAGCCGTCCTTCAACCGAACGACACGCTCGCCGACCTGCCGTTGACACCCGGCAGCGTCGCGACTTCCCTGTACCTGCACGTGCCGTTTTGCGTGCATAAATGCGGGTATTGCGACTTCTACAGCATCACGTCGCAGGCCGATCGTCAAGACGCCTGGGCCGACGCGATCGTCGCCGAGTTCGACGCCCTGCTCGCTCGCGTCGAGGCCGCGCCTCGCACCATCTACGTCGGCGGCGGCACCCCCACCCTGCTGGAAGCAGGCACGTGGACGGGCCTGATGCAGCGGCTCGCCGAGCGGATCGACCTGTCACCGTTGCGTGAGTTTTCTGTCGAAGCCAACCCCGAAACCGTCACGCCCGGCCTGCTCGCCACGCTGAGAAACCTCGGGGTCAACCGCCTGTCAATCGGCTGCCAATCCTTCCAGCCCGACCTGCTGGCCACCTTGGAACGCGCGCACGACCCCGCCACGGTCCGCTCGGCCGTCGCGATGGCCCGCGACGCCGGCATCGCCAACCTCAGCCTCGACCTCATCTACGCCGTCCCCGGCCAGTCGCTCGACCAGCTCGACGCCGACCTCGACGCCCTGCTCGACCTCGCCCCCGACCACCTCTCCTGCTACAGCCTCATCTTCGAGCCTGGCACCGCCCTGACCGCCCACCGCGACCTCGGCCGAGTCCGGCCCATCGACAACGACCTCGAGGCCGCCATGTACCGCCGCGTCATCGATCGCCTGCACGACGCGGGCTACGAGCACTACGAGGTCAGCAACTGGGCCCGGCCCGATCGAGCCTGCGAGCACAACCTCGCTTACTGGACCGGCGGCCACTGGCTGGGCCTCGGGCCCTCGGCCGCGAGCCACATCGACGGCCTGCGCTGGAAGAATACACCGCACCTCGGCCGATACCTCGCCTCGCCGGGCGACCCGCCCATCCGCGACGTCGAACGGCTCGCCCCCGACGCCGCCCTGGGCGAGGCCCTCATGCTCCGCCTGCGGCTCCGGCAAGGCGTCTCGCTCGACTGGCTCGACCCGCGCGTGCCGACCGGCTCGACACGCCGCGACACCATCGACCGCTACACCGCCACCGGCATGATGGCGATCACCGAACACCGACTCCGACTGACCGACCGAGGCCTCATGGTCGCCGACGCCCTGCTTGGCGAGCTGCTCTGACGCGTGTGATCATCGCCGCGAGCGGCTACTCGTCGTCGCCCTGATGGTCGCGGTAGAGATCGACGTAGAACTCGAGCAGCTCCTTGCCCTTGACCGTCTTGGTCCGGGTGTGGTGGAATCCGACGCGGTCGAACAGGTCCACCGCCGCGTCCTTCTCAAAGCTGGTGTCCAGCCGAACCTTCAGGAACCCGTGCTCGCGGCAGTGCTCCACCGCGGTCCATAGCAGCCGGCTGGCGATGTCGCCGGGGTTGGCAAAGCTCGGCTCGACCCGCAGCCGACGGACCTCGGCCGTGTGCTCCTCGTCGGCGTTGACACCGATCATCCCCGCCACCTTGCCTTCGACCTCGGCGACCCAGAAGTGGTGCTTGTCGCTGTCGAAGTACGCCTCCTGGACATGGTCGATGTCGGCCCCGGTGTCGTTGGCCCGGACCTGGCCGGCCAGCAGACCGACATCGAACAGGCGCAGCACGGTGGGCTGGTCGTCGGGTCGATAGCTGCGGATGCGGAGATCGGACTCCGCGGTCGATTCAGGCTGGGTCATGACCGGGGCTTGGGGAGGAAACGAGGCCGGTTAAGCGGGGATGATATCAGGACGCGACGATGCCTAGCCGACGTCGATCAGCTCGACCGAATCCGTGGCGGTGTCGAGCACGGCCACCGTGTACTGGGCCGCCCGAAACAAAGCGCCGGGGTTGATCACCCGCGTCCCGCCCCGCCGCAGGTCGCTGACGCGGTGCGTGTGACCGTGGCAGAGCCAGGTCGCGCCGTCGCGGATCGCCGTCTGCATCACGCCCGGCTCGTGCCCGTGGCAGTAGGCCAACACCCCCTCGGGCAGCGTGATGGTGCCCAGCGGGTGATCGACGCTCACGTCGAGGTCCCGCGCGTAGTCGCTCAGCTCCTCGATGTCCCAGTCGGTGTTGCCGAACACAAGGTGAGCCTCGATCTGGTCGTCCCCGCCGGGCACGTCGACCGCCAGGGCGTCGATCACCTCGACCGTGCCGATGTCGCCGAGGTGGATCAACCGATCGACCCCCCGCTCCAGAAGAGCGTGCACCGCCCGATCCGTCGTCACCGCTCGCCCGTGCGAATCCGCTAGAAGTCCGACCTTCGCCAACCGTCCACCCTTGACATCGAGACCCGTGAATCGCAGGCGGGCAGAGCATAGCAAGCCGGCCGGTCAGGCGTATCGGGTAAACTCCCGGGCTGGGTCGGGCGATGGCACGCCGGGCCGCGACCGTCCCCATGCCCGACATCCTCAACGACATCGTCGAACACAAACGCGCCGAGGTCGAGCAGGCCAAGGCCGCCACCCCCCTGCGCGACCTTCAGCAACTCGTCGACGAGGCCGCCCCGCCCCGCAACTTCTTCGCAGCCGTCACCCGGCCGGCCGGCGCCACCCGCGTCATCGCCGAGGTCAAGCGCGCCTCGCCCTCCGCCGGCCTCATCCGCGACGACTTCGACCCCGTCGCCATCGCCGCGGCCTATCACGCCGGCGGCGCCGCCGCCCTCTCCTGCCTCACCGACCGCAAGTACTTCCAGGGCGACCTCGCCTACCTCCACCAGATCAAGGACGCCGTCCCCCTGCCCGTCCTGCGCAAGGACTTCCTCATCGACCCCTACCAGGTCTGGGAGGCCCGCGCAAACGGCGCCGACGCCATCCTCCTCATCGCCGAGTGCCTCGACGAACCCCAGCTCATCGACATGCTCATCCTCGCCACCGAGCTGCGCATGACCACGCTCCTTGAGGTCCACTCCGTCGACAACCTCCTGCGCATCCGCCCCCACCTGGGCTTCCCCCACCCCGGCTACCAGCTGCTCGGCATCAACAACCGAAACCTCGCCACCATGACCACCGACCTCTCGCACACCCTGCGCCTGCTCGAGATGGTCGACGACCCCTCCATCCTTGTGAGCGAGTCCGGCATCCGCACCCACGACGACGTCCGCAAGCTCGCCGACGCCGGCATCCACCGCGTCCTCGTCGGCGAACACCTCATGAAGCAACCCGACATCGCCGCCGCGCTCGAGTCGCTGATCCACGGGCCCAAGGCCGCGTAACGCGCCGACCGTTTAGCCGGCGAGTTCACTCGCCGATCGATCGACCGACAAACAACCCACCTCGGTCACCAGCCCGTCGTACGCAGGCTCGATCCCGTCGGGCAAGCGCTCCGCGATCTCCACGTGCGAGAAGTCGTGAGCGATGTGCGTGAGATACCCGCGCCTCGGCGCCGCGCGATCGATCACCTCGATCGCCTGGTCGAATGTCATGTGTGTCGGGTGATGCCGTTCGCGAAGGCCATCGATGACCAGCACGTCCAAGCCCTCCAGCAACGGCCACGTCTCCGGCGGGATCGTCGACACATCCGTGCAATACGCCAGCGACGCCCCATTGAAATCCACACGAAACCCGACGATCGGCAGCCGGCCGTGCATCAACCGCAGCGGCGTCCACCGCGCCCCGCCGGCCTGGCCTTCCGGCAGCGTGAACGACACGCCCGGCGTCAGCGGGCGCGGGATCAGCTCGGCCACCCACGAGTTGTTCACGTTCTTGTGCGGCTCGAAGATGTGCCGGTACGCCCGGGCCACCGTCTCGCGCACCCGCCCCTCCATCCACACGTCGATCGGCCCGTCCATCACCGCGTTGAACCGGCGAAGATCATCCAGCCCGTAGATGTGGTCCGCGTGCGCGTGCGTGATCAAGACGCCGTCCAGCCGCCGCATGCCCGCGCGGATCGCCTGATGCCGAAGGTCCGGCGTCGTGTCGACGAGGTAAACCCGCTCGACGCCCGCTTCGTCGGGATAGCTCACCACCACCGAAGAACGATCCCGCCAGTCCCGCGGGTCGTCGCTCGTGCACACCGGGCAGTCGCACCCGATCATCGGCACCCCGGCCGAGGTGCCCGTGCCGAGGAACGTCAGCTTCAACCCCGAGGGCGTCGCATCCATCTCGCCAGCCTAGGCACTCCCGCCCCGCAACCGCCCGCCATCGGCAACTCGATCGTGAGGCGAGAGGCCCACCATGGTGAAAATAAACCAGCGATGGTGCCGCCGCCCTATTGCCCGGGCGAACGAAAACCCAAGAATAACGAGCCGTTCAAGCGATTCTTCGTCACCCGTCTCCCGCCACGAGCCACGCCATGACCATGATCTACACACCGCCCCCCGCCCCCCGCTCGGACTGCTATCTCACCGAGGACCAGCTCAAGCAGTACGAGGAGATCGGCTTCGTGGTCCTGCCCAGCGTGCTCGACCAGGGCGACCTGGCGGGCGTCAAGCGCGCGATGAACAACAAGGTCGACTGGATGGCCAAGGGCTGGCTCGAGGAGGGCCTCATCCCCAGCCTGTACGAAGACGAGCCGTTCGAGTCCCGCCTGGCCAGGATCGCCTCGCACCTCACCGAGGAGCAGTACCTCCGCCACGGCAGGGGCTGGCGCGACCGCGACCCCGGCTACTTCGACCTCATGAGCAACCCCAAGATCCTCAACGCCGTCGAGTCCCTCATCGGCCCGGAGATCTTCTCCAACCCCGTCTACAACACCCGCCCCAAGGTCCCCGGCGTCGCCGCCGGCGCCGTCCCCTGGCACCAGGACAAGTCGTACTGGCCCGACGCGAACTCCAACCCCGTCATCACCGTCTGGGTCCCCATCGTCGAGGCCAACCTGCTCAACGGCTGCCTGCACATCTGGCCCCGCACCCACCGTGAGAAGGTGCTTGCGTGGCACAAGGAGACCTATTCCGGCACGGGCTTCCTCGAGATCGACGACGAGCACCTCACCCAGGCCGAGCGCGAGATGGTCGCCCTGCCCGTCGCCGCCGGCTCGATGATTCTGTTCAACGACCGGTGCATCCACATGTCGACCCTCAACCGGGCCGAGACCGTCCGCTGGTCGGTCGACCTCCGCTACCAGCCCACCGACCAGGACCCCATGCCCGCCCACGGCGTCGGCTTCCTCGCTCGCAGCCACCAACACCCCGAGCGCGTCGCCAACGAAGACGACTGGCTGGCCCTCCGCCCCGAGCACGAGGCGGCCGCGGCTTAGCGACCAGGCGACGCCTCAACCCGCCCCCGTGGCGACCACCGGCAGCGACAGATCATCGACCTCGCCCGTGGCCAGCCGACGCGCGGCCGCCCCGGCGATCATCGCCGCGTTGTCCACGCAGTACCGCATCGCCGGCAGCACCACCGGCACGCCCAGCCGCTCGCCCAACGACGCGGCCTCGGCGCGCAACCGCGAGTTGGCCGAGACCCCGCCGCCGATGACGATCGCGCGAGGCCGGTCGCCGTCGTCGGTCATGCGATCGACCGCACGGCCGAGCTTGGCGATCAACGCGTCGATCGCCGCCGCCTGAAAGCTCGCCGCCAGGTCGGCCCGCTGCGCATCGCTCAACGCCGTGTGGTCCCGCTCGAACGTCGCGGCCTTGCCCTTCCCAACAGGCCTGCCGCGCACCGCGTACAGCATGGCCGTCTTCAGCCCGCTGAACGAGAAGTCCAGCGACCCCTCGCCGAGCATCGAGCGTGGGAACCGCACCGCCTCGGAGTTGCCCCGCCCCGCCAGTCGGTCGATCTCCGGCCCGCCGGGGTAGGGCAGCCCCAGGATCACCGCCGCCTTGTCGAACGCCTCGCCGACCGCGTCGTCGATCGTCCCGCCGAGCCGATCGATCCGGCCGGGCTGCGTCGTGCGGTACAGCGTGGTGTGCCCGCCGGACACGACCAGGCCGAGGCGGGGGAAGGGCAGGGCGGAGGGCGGAGAGCGGAGGACGCAGGGCTCGCGATGCCGGTCCCCAGCGTCATGCGGATCGATTGCGCTGCCCGCGGCGTTTTGCTCAGCGGCCTCGATCGCGGCCATGCCGCCTTCCGCCCTCCGCCCTCCGCCTTCCCGCAGCTCGCCCGCCGTGAGGTGCGCCGTCACGTGATCGACCCCGACGATCGGCTTGCCCAGCGCCCACGCCAGGGCCTTCGCCGCCGACACGCCCACGATCAGCGAGCCGATCAGCCCCGGCCGATTCCCCACCGCCACCGCGTCGATCTCGCCAAGGCCGACACCCGCCTCATCGATCGCCCGCTCCACCACCGGCAGCACACGCTCGAGGTGCGCCCGGCTGGCGATCTCCGGCACCACACCCCGATACTCGGCGTGCAGGTCGTGCTGCGTCGCCACGACGCTCGAGCGCACGAGCAACGCTCCCGCCGAGTCGTGCTCGACCACCGCCGCGGCCGTCTCGTCGCAGCTGGTCTCCAGCCCCAGCAGAAGGCTCATTCGCCCACGCCGGCCGGCTCGAGCTCGACGCTCTCGGCGTCAGTGTCAATGCCCGACGCGTCGGTCGACCGCTCCTCGTCGTCGATGTCGACGCCCGCCCGCAGATCGGCGATCCGCGTGTCCACCTCGGCCAGCGCCTCGGCCAGCGCCTCGCGACGGCGCTCCAGCCCGGCGATCCGGCCCGCCTTGGCCAGCTCGTCCGCGCCGTCCTCGCCGACCGTCGGCCACGCGCCGGCGTCCAGCTTGCCCAGCACCGCCGACAGCGCCGCCGACAGCTGCGGGTCCTTGAGCTCCGCCTCGATCCACTCGGGCGTCACCGGCTCATTACTGTCCTTGCGCTGGCGCACCGCGTCGCCGTCACGACGCACGTCGATCATCGCGCTGATCTCGTCCGGCGTCATCGCCACATAGCTCCCCGCCGTCGGATCGACGCCCCACGTGTCTTTGTCCGGCCGACGGTGGATGTTCCGCCCGCTGGGCAGGTAGTAATACGCGTTGGTCAGCTTGATCGCGCCGGCCGACGCGTCGAGCATCCGCACGTTCTGCACGCTGCCCTTGCCGAACGTCCGCGTCCCGACAAACAACGCCCGCTCGTTCTCCGACAACGCCCCGGCGAGGATCTCGCTCGCCGACGCCGACGCCTCGTTCGCCAGGATCACGACCTCGACGCCAGGGTCGACCAGCGTGTCCGACGTGGCGTCGAACGCCTGCTCGCGCGTCCGTCGCCCCTTGATCGACACGATCCGCTGCCCCTCGTCCAGGAACATGTCCGAGATCGCCACCGCCGCGGTCAGCAGCCCGCCCGGGTCGAACCGCACGTCGATGATCAGCCCCCGCATCCCCTGGGCCTCGAGCTCGGCCAGCACCTCGGTCAGGTCCTCGACCGTCTTCTGCGAGAAGCTCGTCAGCCGCACGTAGCCGATGCGGTTCTCGTCGTCGAGCATGAAGTCGAACGACTGGTCGGCCTCGCGTCGAAACCCGCGCACGCTCTGCACCTCGATCAGCCCCCGCGTGATCGTGATCTCTTCTTCCTCGCCGGTCTCGTGGCGGACCTTGATGGTCACGTCCGTGCCCGCCTCGCCGGTCAGCAGGCCGACCGCCTGCTGCACCGTGATGTCCTCCGTCGACTCGCCGTCGATCTCGAGCACCGTGTCGCCCGCCATCACCCCGGCGTTCCACGCCGGCGAGTCCTCCAGCGGCGTCACGATCGTCAGTCGGCCCGGCTGGGTCGTGATCTCCGCGCCGATGCCGCTGAACGTCCCGCTGACCTGCTTCTGCAGGTCGAGCACGTCGTCGGGCGTCAGGTAGGTCGTGTACGGGTCGTCGAGCGCCTCGATCATCCCGCGCACGGCCGCCTCGGTCAGCGCCTGGGCATCCGGGTCCTCGACGTAGTTCTGCACGATCTCGTGACGGACGTCGACCAGCAGGTCGAGCTGTTCGTACACGCTGCTGGAACGGGCCCAGGTCTGAGTCACGAGCAGGGTGAGCGCGGCGACGGCCATCAGGCCGGCCACGCGAAGCGGGGTGCGGGTCATACGGTCGCTCCGGGACAGGAATCGCTGATCGGCCCGCAATGGCCGATCCGTCGATCAATATAGGACCGCCGGCCCCACGGTTCGGCCGATTGTCGGTCGGGTGCCGATGTCCACGGCATGCCACGCGTCTGCGCGCCCGTCGTTGCCTGTCTCGCCTGCCTGATCGCCGCCGCCACGATCGGCCAGCAGCTGCCCCAGGCCTGGATCGACGAGTCCAACGCCGCCATGCGCCGCCACCGCACCGCGCCGCTGCGGGTCGTCGTGCTCAACGCCGAGGGCTCGCCCGTCCCCGGGGCCGTCGTCCAGGCCACGCAGACCGGCCACGACCTGCCGCTGGGCTTCGTGGCCGACCGCTCCGGGTTTGACGGCCTGCCGCTCGACGCCCCGGTCTACCGCCACTTCAACACCGTCAGCCTCGACCGGCTGGTCGCCTGGCCGGACGCCCACCCCCGGCAAAACGCCGAGCACCCCATGCTCGCCGCCCGTCGCGTCGCCCACCAGGCCAGGCAAGCCGGCCTGGCCATCCGCCTCGGCCCCGTCGCCTCGCAGGACCCCGCCCACAACCCCGGCTGGGTCGTCGACCTGCCCCCCGCCGACCTCGCCGCCGCCCTGCTGCACCGCACCGACGCCGTCCTCGACGAACTCGTCGCCGCCGCGCCCGGCACGCAGGTCGACCTCCTCGCCGACGGCCTCTCCCACCAATCCCTCACCCGCGCCCTGGGCCCGCAGGTCCGCCGCCTGCTCTTCGACCACGCCCGCGCCGCCGCGCCCCAGGCCCGCCTGGCCATCCGCTTCGCCAACGCCATGACCGGCCACCGGCGCACCCGCCTGCCGGACGCCGTCGCCGCGCTCCGCGAAGACTTCATCGACGCCGACCTCATCGCCCTCGAAGAACACATCAAGACCCCACTGCAACGCGCCCCGCTCCAACGCGCCGTCGACGCCATCGACTCGCTCGGCTACGGCCTGACCCTCGCCTCGCTCGACGTCGGCGGGCCGACCCCCGAGGCCGCCGCTTACCAGCTCGAGCTCCTGCTCCGCACCCTCGTCCCCTCCCCCGCCTGCGCCGGCGTCGTCTTCAACACCGTCGTCACCCCCCTGCCCGACGCCCCCCGCGTCCCCGGCCAGCCGGCGCCCATCGAGAACGCCGGACTCATCGACACCCGCGGCCAGCTCACCCCCGCCGGCCGTGTCGTCGAACACCTCTTCGGCGAGCAGTGGCGCTCAGACGAGTTCGCCATCACCGACGCCGAGCTCGCCGCCGCCGACCTCACGCTCTTTGCGGGCACCTACACCCTGACCGTCATGCTCCCCCCCACCGACGCCCACCCCGACGGCCAAACCTTTACCTACCCCCTGCACCTCCCCGCCTCGACGCAAACCCGCCTGACCGTCGTGCAGCCGCTTCGCATGACCGAATAGCTCATGCGCAGGTCAATGGCATTGATCTGATGCCCACGAATAGATGCCATCGGTGATCAGCTCGGCATCCAACGCTTGTTGAATGAGCCATCGCCGATCCTCAACGCCAAGGTTTTTCGCTTGCTTGTTGCTGCGGATCGCACGTGTTGAAAGCACCACAAAGCCAACAACAGCAAGCGGCACACCCCAGCCCAACAGAATCGACGTCGGATGCGACCAAATCAGCCCCAACGTCAGCACAATGACTGCGAATCCAGTCAGGCAGCCGGAAATGATCCACACATCCCGAAAGGTGATCAGGCTTGTCCCGAGGACATGATGCTTGATTGCATCTCGCATTACATCTGTGTGACGTCGATCACGATGCCGTCTGAGTTCGCTTTCCAGTCGTCGCCAAGCTCGATCACGATCGGACATCGCCAACCTCTGTGGCCCTCTCGTGGCCCTCTGTGTTGAACCCAATCAACCCGCCGCCGGCGTCACGCGCTCGACGCGGCGTTGCGGCTCGGACTGCTTCTCTTCTTCGGGCTCGGGGTGGTCGAGGTCTTCGCCGGCGCGGACCAGACGGGCCGAGTTGAAGACCACCGCCAGCGACGCGACGCCGTGGGCCGCGGCCGCGATCAGCGGGTTGATGTACCCCATCGCCAGCAGCGAGAGCATCGCGACGATGAAGATCAGCAGGCCGATCAGCGTCTGCCGCATCACGTTCATCGTCTGCTTGGACAGGCTGATGAGGAAGGGGATGCGGTTGAGCAGGTTGTTAGAGAGGGCGACCGAGGCCGAGTGAATCGCGACGTCCGAGCCGGCGGCGCCCATGGCGATCGACACGTTGCCGGCGGCCAACGCCGGGCCGTCGTTCACGCCGTCGCCCACGACCGCCACCGTGTGCCCCTGAGCCCGCAGGCCCTTGACCAGCTCGAGCTTGTCCCCGGGCAACGCCTCGGCCTCGACGTCCGTGATGCCGACCTGACGCGCGACGCGCATCGCGGCCGAGCGGCGGTCGCCGGTGATCATGATGCGGCGCTTGACGCTCAGCTCCTCGAGCTGGCTGAGCGACTCGGCGGCGTCCTTGCGCGGCTTGTCCTCGAGACCGATCCAACCGATCGCCTTGCCGTTGCGGGCGACGAACAGCAGCGACATCCCCTCGCCGGACTCCGCGTCCAGGCCGGACATGTCGACGCCCTGCTCGCCCAGCCACGTCTCGCGGCCGCACATCACCGTCGCCCCGTCGACCTTGCACCGCACCCCGCGCCCGGCGACCTCCTCGAAATCGATCACCTCGTGCGGGGTGACCTTCGCCTGCTTGGCGATCGCCAGCACCGCCTTGGCCACCGGGTGACGCGAGTCCTTCTCGGCCGACACGGCCACCCGCAGCAGGTCCGCGCCGTCGATGCCGTCGGCCGGCTGCAGCCGCGTCACCGCCAGCTTGCCGGTCGTCAGCGTGCCCGTCTTGTCGAACACGATGGCCGTCACCCGCCGAGCGATCTCGAGTTCGCCGACCGACTTGACCAGCACGCCCACCCGCGCCGCCGCCGACAGCGCCGCGACCATCGCCGTCGGCCCGGCGATCAGCACCTCGACCGGGCAGCAGATCAGGATCAGCGAGATCGACTTCTCCAGGTCCTTGGTGAAGAAGAACACGATGAATGCCACCATCAGCACGACCGGCGTGTAGTACCCCGCGTACTGATCCAGCAGCCGAACGATCGCCGGCCGCGTCTCGACGGCCTGGCTGATCAGGTCCTGCACCTTGCTCAGCGTCGAGTCCTTGCCGGCCCGCGTGACCTCGACGGTCAGCACGCCGGTCTGGTTGATCGTGCCGGCGAACACGTCGTCGCCCTCGCCCTTCTCGACCGGCAGCGACTCGCCGGTGATGTTGGCTTGGTCGATGGTCGACATGCCCTGGCGGATGGTGCCGTCGCCGGGGATGTTGTCGCCGGGGCGGACGATCACGCGGTCGCCGGGCTGCAGGGTCGCGGCGTCGACCTCGACCTCGCTCGCCCCGTCGCCCTCGCCGGTGAGCTTGTTTGCCCGGGTCGGCGTGATGCGGATCAGCGACTCGATGGTCTTACGCGCCCCGACCGCGGTGCGGGCCTCGATGAAGCTGGCGAGCAGCATGAAGAACGCCACCGCCGAGGCCTCGAAGTACCGCCCGGCGGCGAAGCTCGCGAGGAAGGCGACCGCGACGAGCTCCTCGAAGTTGGCCGTCTCCGACCGGGTCGACCGCATCAGCCCGGCGCGGCGCAGGACGTGGGCCCCGGCGCCCAGGAGGATGGGGATGCCCAGGACGATCGCGGCGATGAAGGCGAGCAGGCCGGCGTAGAAGTTCCGCTCGGTGAAGGCGGCCTGCCAGGACTCGGCAAAGACGAAGGTGGCAAGGATGGCGCACAGCAGGATGACGCCGCCGCCGAGCGTGCCGATGAGCTTGAGCTCGACGGCACGTTCGGACGAGCCGCCGGCGAGGGTCGGCGTGGGCGGAGGCGGGGCGTCGCTCAAGCCGGTGCTGAAGGGGAGGCCCGTGCCGGTTGCCGCTGTGGTCACGTCGCTGTCCTTGAACGCCAGAGAAGGCCGCCGAGACCGGTTCGGCGTCGCAGAAGAATAGACCCGCCGGGGCGGAGGAAGCCCGGGATTCTCGACGCTACGCCCCGCCGCGTCAATCGGTTCGGGCGTCCCGTGGGTCCACCGCTCACACGCTCGCCGGCGCCGACGGCGTCGAGGCGATCGGGTTCGGCATCTCCGCCCGGTGCTCGTCTTCGAGCGGGCTGAACCGCGAGCCGAGCAAGCGGAGCTTGCGGTTCGTCTGCGACTTGGGCATCAGCGGGGCCAGCGAGACCGCCCCGATCAGCACCACCGCGTTCATCACCGGGTAGGCCCACGCCCCGGCCCCCATCCCCTCGATCACCGTCGCGCCCACCAGCATCGCGATGCAGATCGGGATCAGCCCCCGCCACGCCAGCCCCATCAGCTGGTCGTACCGGAACCGAGGCAGCGTCCACCGCACCCACATCATCACGAACAGCAGGAACGTCACCTTCCCAGCGAACACCCCGAACTTCACCCCCACCAGCAGCAGCGACCCCAGCCACGCCCACTGCGTCCCCTCGAAGAACCATCCCGTCGCCACCGCCGGCAGGATCTCCACGAACGGCACGATCTGCCAGCCGCCCAGGAACAGCACGGCGAAGAACGCACAACTCGTGATCATGTGCATGTACTCGCCGAGGAAGAACAACGCCCAACGCATCGAGCCGTACTCGGTGTGGAACCCGCCCACCAACTCCTGCTCGGCCTCGGCCAGGTCGAACGGCGCGCGGTTCGCCTCGGCCAGCGCCGCCGTGAAGAAGATCACCGCCAGCAAAGGATTCAGCAGCAAGCCCCACGTCATCCCCGCCTCGCCCGACTGCATCAGCACCATCCCCTCGGTCGACGCCGTGCCGTACGCCAGGATGCAGATCAGCACCACCACGCCCAGCGGGATCTCGTAGCTGAGCATCTGCGCCACGGCCCGCAGGCCGCCGAAGAACGAGTACTTGTTGTTCGACGCGTAGCTGCCGATCGCGATGCCGTAGACCGCCAGCGAGCTGATCGCCAGCAGGTAGATCACGCCGATGGAGATCGGCGCGACCGCGACCGTCACGACCTGCTCGGGCCAGCTGAACCCCAGCAGCTCGCCGCCGGGCACGTAGATCAGCCCGCCCCAGGGGATCACGGCCCAGCCGATCAACGCCGGGATCATCACCATCGCCGGGGCGAGCGCAAAGAGCCAGCGATCGACGTGCGGCGGCGTGTAGTCCTCTTTAATCAGCAGCTTCATGCCGTCGGCCAACGCCTGGCCGAGCCCGAACATCTTCGGCCCGTCGGGGTTGAACAGGATGCCGAAACTGAAGTTCGTGCGGTTGGGCCCGATGCGGTCTTGCGCCCAGGCCGCGACCTTGCGCTCGAGGAAGATCAGATACGCGCACGCCCCGAGCATCGCGTGAACGATCACGAGGATGACCACGAGGCTCACGAGCAGCTGAATCATCGAACGGGCGGTCTCCGGCGCGGCGAGCCTCTATGATCTCGGCCACGGATGGCCGAATCGCACGAGCAAGGTAAGACCGCGTCGGACCACGGGCAAACGACGCCCGCCGACCCGCCCCTGCCGAGCGACAACCCGCCCCGCCCCGCGCCGACCGCCGACGCCCCACGGCCGACCGACGCCTCCATCAAGGAAACCCTCGAGTCGATCGTCATCGCGCTGGCCGTGGCCTTCATCTTCCGGGCGTTCATCGTCGAGGCCTTCCTCATCCCCACCGGCTCGATGGCCCCCACGCTGCTCGGCCAGCACCTGCGCGTGGCCGACCCCGAAACCGGCTATCGCTTCGCCGTCGGCGTCGACCCACCCACCACCATGCTCGACAGCAACGGCGGCCTCGAACGGCCTCAGCACGCCGCCTCGCCTATGACCGGCGACAACATCACCCTGGCCAAGGGCACCCGTGCCCGCCCCGGCGATCGCATCCTCGTTCTCAAGTATCTCTACGGCATCGCCGAGCCCCGCCGCTGGGACGTCGTCGTCTTCAAAGCCCCCCACGACCCGCAGACCAACTTCATCAAACGCCTCGTCGGACTGCCCAACGAAGCCGTCGCCCTCATCGACGGCAACGTCTACACATGCCCCCTCGACCCCGACGGACACGGGCCCGACCCACAGCACCTCGGCGAGGGCTGGCGCATCGCCCGCAAGGCCGACCGACCCGCGATCCAGCGATCTGTCTTCGCCCCCATCTACGACTCGTGGTACGTCCCGGACCCCGCGATCCAAGAGGCCTCCGACAACGGCGACACGCACCCCTGGTCATCGCCCTGGACGCCCGACGGCCCAACGGCCGACCGCTGGTCCGTCAACGCCACCCGGCACTACCGCTACAGCGGCGAGGCGCCGGGTGAACTGCGGTTCGACTTCGACGCCCACGGCTACGCCGACCTCGACGCCCGCTACCCCTACAACCAGTTCAAGCGGGCCAGCAACCGCGAGCCGATCGAAGACATCCGCCTCGCCGTCGACCTCAGGCCAGACCAGTTCGGCCTGTCCGTCGGCCTCACCACCACGGCCCGCCTGTGGATCGACGGGCAGCTTCAGCACGCCCGGCTCACCGCTCGGATCGACGAGGGGGGTCGGGCCCAACTGCTCGCCGCCCCGGTCTCCACCCCCGACGCCACGCCGACCCCGCTGACCCTGGCCGTCGAGACCCGACCGCTTCGCCCCAACCGGATCACTCAGCTCGAACTCTGGCACGTCGATCACGAAACCATCCTGTGGATCGACGGCCGACGCCTGCTGAGCCATCGCGACGAGGTCTCCCCCCGCCGGCTGATCGACGGCCCCGCCCCCGCGCCGCTGCCCGAGATCGCCGTCCGTCTCGAAGGCGGACCCGCCACCCTGGATCGTGTCGTCCTCGAGCGCGATCTCTACTACGCGGGCTTCCCGCGCGACATCCCCGCCCGCGGCGGGCTGAACCGCGTCGGGCCCGCCGATCAACGCGATTATCACGGCGAGCCGCTGGTCATCGGCCCCGACCGGTTCTGGTGCATCGGCGACAACTCCCCGCAGTCCGACGACGGCCGATTCTGGAACCACATCGACCCCACCGTGAAACGCCGCTTCTTCGCCCCCGACGAGTTCAACGGCGGCCGCTCGGCCGTGGGGCTGGTGCCCCGCGACCTGCTGGTGGGGCGGGCGTTTTTCGTCTACTTCCCCGCCCCCCTCGCCCTCAGCCCGCAGCACCCGGGCCTGGTGCCCAACCTGGCCGACATGCGGTTCATCCGCTGAGGCCCTGCCGAAGGCTCGGCCTCGATTTAACCCTCGTTTTTTTGCGCTTATCCACATGCGTCGCGCACTCGCGACTCAGAGGCAGACGCCGCATCAATCGCGGTTAACCCTCACGGACAAGATCGAGTCGCGATGAAATATTGCATGTAAATTACTTTTATATAATGTATTATAAATTATCGACAGGTTGTTGAGCCTATCGCCACCAATGAAGCGGCTGGGCAATTCTCCGATGCCGATTATCGCCAGTTGCCGACAGGACGGCCCATCAACACGTTTTCCACGGCCCGGAACGCCCGAGACGCCGCGTGTGCCGCCGCCGGAGCCGATCCCAGCCCCGCACGATCGCTAGACTCCGCCGCATGCCCGATCAGACCCCCGACGATCCGCCCATCTACCGGCACGTCATCGCCGCCCTCGTCACCAACGAACCCGGCGTCCTCGCTCAGGTGGCCGGCATGTTCGCCGCCCGCGGCTTCAACATCGACTCGCTCGTGGTCGGCCGCACCGAGAACCCCGAGCTCTCGCGCATGACCATCGTCGTCCCGGGCGACACCGCCACCCTCGAGCAGGTCCGCAAGCAGCTCCAGAAGCTCGTGCCCGTCGTCAAGGTCGTCGACTACCTGCACGTCCCCTTCGTCGAGCGCGACCTCCTGCTCGTGCAGGTCTCCAGCAAGGGACCCGGCGGCCAGGCCGACAAGCGCGAGGAGATCATCACCCTCGCCAACCTCTTCCGCGCTAAGATCGTCGACGTCTCGCCCGATCAACTCATGATCGAGATGTCCGGCTCGGAGGAGAAGATCGCAGCCCTGCTCGAGTTGCTCACCCCTTACGGCATCATCGAGCTCGCCCGCACCGGGATCATCGCCATGCGTCGCGGCAACGTCTCGGCGCTCCGCCGCGCCATGCCCGGCATGGCCTACGCCGGCTCGACCGACGACGACGCGCCCGGCATCGACGCCGCCGACCTGCCCCCCGGCTGAACGACCATCACGGGTGGAATAAATCGGTCGTCGACAGATTCGCCCTCGAGTGACGACGCGATCTCACCCCCCCGCCCCCACGAGCCCCCGCTATGCCCCTCGCCACGCCCGTGATCGAAAACTATCGCATGAACGTCAGCATGCTGCGGACGATCCTCGACAAGACGCCCGACTCGGTGTTCGCCACCACGCCCGCGGACGGCGTCCAGCCCGTCGCCTGGCAGCTCGGCCACATCATCTACGCCCTCGCGGGCACCGCCGGCATGCTCGGCAAGCCCGTCCAGCTCGCCACCGACTACAGCCAGAAGTACGGCATGGGCACGCCCCCACCCGACGCGAACACGACCTACGAACCGATCGAGACGATGCGACAGGACCTGGACACGGTCGTCCAGGCCGTCGATGACGCCATCGCCACCGTGGACGACGGCCGACTCGAAGAGCCCGAGCCCAATGCGATGATGCAGCAGGCCGGCATCACCACCATCGGCTCAATGATCACCTTCCTGACCAACGGCCACCTCGCGTACCACGTCGGGCAGCTCTCCGCCTGCCGTCGCGTGCAGGGCCAGCCGCCCGCCCTGGGTTTCTGAGACGACGCGATCGCGTCAGCGAAGCAGAAAGTTGAGCGGGTTGTCTTCCCCGTCGCCCGCCGAAGGCTGGACCCGCTCGAACCGCCCGCCGAAACGCTGGGCCAGGTCGCGCATCAGGCCGCGCGGGTCGTCGTAGAACAGCTGCACCGCGTCCAGCGTGAAGTCTTCCGACCCGTCAACCGCCGGCAGGATCGCGGCCACCAACACGTCCAGCGGATCGTCCGACACGCGGCGCTGCAGGTTGTTGTCCGACACGATGACCAGCCGGTCCGGCCGATAGTCAAGGGCCCGATCGACCGCCGCGCGGACGTCGGATCGGCCGGCCGGGATGACCGCGCCCGCGCTGGGCTGCATGTAAACGCCCAACTCGGAACGGCGTCGCGGCGTCGGACGCTTCAGCCCGGCCGGCGGGCTCTCGATGACTCGGCCGTCACTGAAGAAGAGTACCGCAAACCGGTCCTGCGGCGCCAGCTCGGCGATGTCTCGTTCGAGCCAGCCGCCGACCGCGCCGAAGCTGTCAATCATCGACCCCGACGCATCGACCAGGTACACCACCCGCCGACCCCCGCCGGCCGGGTCGGCGTAAGCCACGCCCTCAAGCCTCGTCGGCGACGCCGAGCCCGCCGCCGCGTTGGCGGACGGGGCCCGCCCGCCGGGCACGCCCTGAACCTCCACGAAGTGCAGGTCCTCGCTCGTCGGGCCCGCGGTCACCACCGCCCGCGGCGCCTCCAGTTCGGCCAACGCATCGGCCAACGCCCCGGCTTCGAGCTCGGCCTCAACTTCCGGCATGCGTTCGACAACGCCGCCCGCCCCCGCAACGGCGTCGGCTTCGACCAACACGTCGCTCGTCGCCACGCTCACCTCGTGCGCGATCGCGACATCAAGCACCGCGGGAAACAACGCGAGCGCCTCCGCGTCCACCGGGTCCGCCTCGATGGACGGGACGTCGTTCGCCGCGGCCGTGGCCGAGTCCTCCATCGCTTCCACCGTCGGGTCCTCATCGCCGAGCTCCGGCGCATCCAGCATCGACGTGACGCGATCCGACTCGGGTCGATCGGCCGACGGCAGAGGGGCGGCGTCGACCCAGAGCGCCGAACCGGGCGTGGGCTTCATGGCCGCCAGCCAGCGATCGTCGGGCGTGACCTCAGCAGCGTCCGCGACCATCGGCGTGTCCGTGTCGCTCGACCACGTGTCGCCCGCCAGGGCCGTTTCCATCGCCGTCACATCATCGAGGGTGGGAGGCGTCGCGGCCGCTTCGACGACCGGTTCCGAGGCTGGCACGGGCTCGGGCTCGTTCCGGACAATCGGCTCGATCTCCAGCACGGCGGGCGAGGCCGGCACCGGGGGACTCACGGCAATCTCAACGGGTTCCTCCGACGACATGTCAACTTCATCAACGTCGACCTCCGCAGCGCCCTCGGCCTGGTCTGCCGACGACAACAACGGGGGCGGGATTTCTTCGGTCGGTTCGGCGGAGCGCGACACCCAGCTCGACAGATCGACCCACCCCGCCCGCTGGCTCGCCCACAGCCCGGCCGGGATCAGCACGATCAACAACCCCGCCCACAGCAACGACCCGCCGCCGCTCGATCGACGCGGCAACAGGCCCGGCGGGGGCTCTTGCTCGTCTTCCGAGGCGGGCAACGGCGTGTCGGCCGGCGTGTCTGCCTCGGCGGACGGCGCGGGCGGCGTGCTGTCGCCCGACTCGCCGGGCCCGGAGGGATCCGGCTCGTCGTCGTCGCCGAGCAGGGCCGCCAGGTCATCGCCGTCTTCCCACGGGCTGAGCTCGAGCTCGTCCCAGGCGGAGACCGAGTCCGCCAGGCCCGGCTTGGGCTCGGCGACCTCGTCGTCGAAATCGGGCGACGGCAGCTCGGCCTCGGCGGGCTGGGCCGTCTCGACCGGAGCGGGCGGCTCCGGCGGGGCGGGCGGATCGACGGGCGGGAGCGGATCGACCGTCACGGGCGGCATCGCGAGCGTCGGCTCAGGCTCGGGATCAGCTTCGGGTTCAGGCTCCGGCTCAGCTTCAGGCTCGGGCTCGGGCTCGGGCTCGGGCTCATCCACGAGATTAGACGCTGGCATCGCGGGCGGCGGGGGGGTCGCGACCGCATCGGGCGTCGCCGCCTCGGGCTCGGCGGACAACGGCTCGCTCGTCTCGGGTGCCTCGGGTCTCTCGGCTATGTCGGGCGTCGGCGGATCGGACCAGGCGACATCGGCGGGTGGTGCCGCGGCCTGGGACGTGACCTCAGCCTCGACCTCGACATCGGGCGCGGGTGCGGCCTCGTCCTCGGCCGGCATCGGTGCCTCGACACCCTCCATCGCGTCCGACGGCTGATCCATCGGCGAGGGTTCCGCCGCCGCGGTCGGCGGCTCGGCGGCGATGGGAGCCGGCGTGTCGATCGGGGCCACCGGTGTCGGCAGCATCATCGACACGGCCATATGCGTGCGGCCGATGCGGATGACGTCGCCCTCACCGATCTCGGTGGGCCCGAGGATACGCTGGCTATTGACGTATGTGCCGTTGGTCGAGCCCAGGTCGGCAACCCGCCAGACGTCGTCGGCCTGCGTGATCTCGGCGTGGCGTCGGCTGGCGCGCGGGTCGGGCAGGCGCAGCCATTCGGCCTGACGCCCCACGACCCACGATCCGCCCGGCGACGCCTCGACGGTCGCACCGTTCAGGGGTCCGTCGGTGACGGTCAACGTAAGCAAGGCTTATCCGCGGGGTGAGAAACGGGCGCGAGTTAGACGAACGACCCATTGTAATACGTGACGGAGGCGTCGGTTGTCTGCTTTTCCGCCACCACTACAATCCTGCCACGCGCCGTTCGTCTAGTCAGGCCTAGGACACCAGGTTTTCATCCTGGCGACACGGGTTCGAATCCCGTACGGCGTATTACCGGCACAGACGGCCCAGCTTGACGGCCCGCTTCCGGGCCCTCGCCGCTGGAGCTCCCACGAGCCAACCGGTCGGCGAGTCGATCTACACTGAACGTTCGCCGCGGGCGTGGCGGAATTGGCAGACGCGCTGGATTTAGGTTCCAGTGGGGCAACCCGTGGAGGTTCGAGTCCTCTCGCCCGCATTAAGTCTTGGGTCCCCGCGGTCGATCTTCGTCGCCCGCTTCGCCGCGAACCCGGGCTTGCGGCCCGACCGGCGCCGGCTCGGCGAGACCAAGCAAGCAAGTCTCTGAGGATCATGGCCTTAGAAAAAGCAGAAGCCCGCGGGTTGAACCCGCGGGCCTCGTGATTGCGTCGTTGGAGGCCTCCCCCGGAAAGCCGACCCACAAGCGAAGCAACAAATTCACCCTCGCTGAATGCAACGTAGAAGGCGATGGGGGGTCTCACTACCCTCAATTGAGGGCTATTTCGAATTATCATTAACCGCGCGACGACCCCGTCCAGACGTCGCGAGCGGGACCACGATGTCCGAAAGGAAAACCATGAGATCGAGCCGTTTATTGCTGGCCGACATCCGAGGGGTGTACCGGCTGCTCGGCGACGCCCGGGAGCTGCGCGATCGACCGATCGAACAGGATCGCGTGCTCGCCGACGGGCTGGCGAAGCTGGTCGGATGCGACCAGGCGTTCGCGGCAAGGTTTGATGAGTTCAGCGATCGCGGCCGAACACGCCCGGCCGGCTTCGTCCCGGGCACGGACCTCGACCCCAACGTCGCCCGGTTCGGCGCGTGGGTCGGGATCGGACGCAACATCGAGCAGGACCCGATGGTGACGTTGACGCGCGGCATGAAGGGCCACGCCGCCGTGAGCCGATCGTCGCTCATGCCGATGGAAGGCTGGCAGGCGTGGGACGTCTACGAGGCCGTGGTCGAGCCCAGCCGCGTCGGCGACTGCCTGGTCCTCTGGTACCGCTACCCCAACTCCGACGCCATCCGCGGCTGGTCGATCCAACGCAGGCTCGGCGAGCCCGACTTCAACGCCCGAGAGACCGCCCTGCTGGGGCTGGCCGCCGAGGAGATGGCCGAGCTGCACCGCATCGGTCGGCTCGAGCCGCCCCGCCTGCTCGAAGGGCTGCCGCCCCGGCTGCGCGAGCTGGCCGAAGCCTTGACCACCGAGATGAGCCAGAAGCAGATCGCCGACGCCATGGGCATCTCCTACGAGACCCTTCGCTCGTACGCCAAGCACCTGTACGCCCGCGCCGGCGTCAACGGCCGCGAATCACTGATCGCCCGGATGCGCGGCTGACCCATCCGACGCGGTCGATCGGCCTGAGGAATCGCTGAACATCCTGTCGTCTAGCGCGCTCGACAACCCCCGGCCGTTACGCTCGCGCGATGTCTTTCCGCTCCGGCCGCGTGACCTGCTCGCGTTTCTTCGTGCTCGGCGATGCGCCGGCGATGGTCGATGAGACCACGCTGGGCATCCTGAACGACTTCGCTTTCCGAGAGACCCCCATCGGCGAGCCCGACGAGGTCGAGGCCGGCTTCGTCACGGGCGTGCACCTGCTCGACGGCGCGTTCGACTACGACAAGAACGGCTTCGGCGACGCCCTGCTGTTCGGGCTGAGGCTCGACACCCACCGCGTGCCGTCAGAGATCAAGAAGGCCTACGAGGCGATCCACCGCGGCGCGGCCGAGGCGGCGTCCCCGACCGGCTTCGCCAGCCGCGCCGAGCGACGCGAGGCCGCCGAACTGGCCCAGCGCGAGCTGCGCGACAACCTGGCCAAGGGCCTCTACCGCCGCAGCCAGATGATCGACGTCGTGTGGGACCTCAAGCGCGGGCAGCTGCTGTGCGGGGCGACCAGCGACAAGGCCGCCGAGCAGCTCATCCGCTTGATGAAAGAGGCCTTCGCCGTGGACCTTCAGCCGATGTCCGCCGGCGCGTGGGTCGGTCACCGGATGCGCGACAAGGGCCGCGGCCGAGATTACGAGGACCTGCTGCCGACCGCCTTCACCCCGCCGCCCGCCCAGGCCAGGATCGAACACGACGGCGTGGGGCCGACGCAGCCGATCGAGCGTCCGCTGGTGCCGTGGGTCGCCAAGGCGGTGGACGTCAAGGACTGGATCGGCAACGAGTGGCTGGCGTGGCTGTGGTGGGTCACGGAGGCCTCCGAGGGGCTGATCGACCCGGGCGACTCGCTGCTGGCCGCGGAGATCGCGATCACCATCGACAAGACACTCGACATGGACTGCGCCTGGGACGCGACGGGCAAGCAGACGCTTCGCGGCGACGGGCCGACCCGCCTGCCCGAGGCGGCAGAGGCGCTCCGCGAGGGCAAGTGGCCACGCAAGTTCGGGCTGCTGCTCTCCGACGGCGAGTACCCGTGGGAGCTGACGCTCCAGGGCGATCGCTACACGGTCGGGTCGGCCAAGCTCCCCGATTCGGACGAGGCCCAGACGCCACGCGACGTCATCGAGCACCGGCTGTTCGCCACGCGAAGGCTGATCGACCTCATCGACGCGATGTTCGCGGTCTTCGTCGAGCTCCGCCTATCGGGCCAATGGCCGGCGACACGCAGCGAAATGCAGCGCTGGGTGCAGCAGCGCAGCAATGCTGCGATGACAGTTGAGGCCTGGTAACAACACGGCCACGCTGATCACGGCAAGGCATGGATCACGAGCCCGGTGCGCGAGGGGCCGGCGATGTCCATCCCGGCGGGGCCTCGATCTTGCGAATCGCGAGCAGGTCAAAACGAAGCCTGACACCGGGCTTCCAGTACGCCCCGCCGATCGCGATCCTGCCCGCGTGCTCACCGTACCTGCCCGGCAGTGTTTCATCATTGACGACCAGCTTGCCGTTCACCTGGACCCACACCTGCCCGTCGATCCGTGCGATACGGAAGCGGATCGTCTCACTCATGGGCGCCGCGAACTCGGCGCGATCGCGGTAGCCATCCTCAGCTAGATAAACCTCGTCTCGATCGGGATAGAACGCCACCGACCGGTACTTGTGACGATAGTCGCTCTCCCAGAAATCGAACATGACCGAAGCGTTGGTTCGACTGTTGCCTTCCAGGACGGTGATCTGCCCCTGAAGCTCAAGACAGCAGGTCAGGTGGATCGGGTTGAGCAGGCCAAGCCCCGAGTAGTGCTCGTGCTGCTGGGAGGTGCCGGTGATACGCCCCCGTTCGTCGATCGACCAGTCGCCTGTCGACACGATCCATCCGTCGAATGTCTTGCGCTGGGACCCGATGAGAACCAACGGCTCGTCGTCGACCAGCGCGGCGTTCCACTCACCCTGACCACGCAACGTCTGTAGATACAGCCGGCCGCGATGATCCTCGGGCAGCTCAGCCAGCAACCGATCAAGCCGCTTGGACAGCTCGACGCTCGGCTCGACCGACCGCCCCGGCGCCACCGCGCCCAACACATAAGCCACGCGTGCGTCGGCACGGGCAAAGCACTCGCTGGCGGCGAGCTGATCCGTCCCGCCGTAATCACGGAACACGCGCGGATCGAAATCATCCCCGAGCAACTCGATCCATCGAGCGGCCGCGGCGTACTGACCGCACTTCCACGCCACCGCCGGCGCCGACTTCATCCGCCGGTCGTATTCCACGAGCGGATACGGATGGGCCAAGCGCCCGCCGAAGTACCGCTCGAAGGCGGCCCAGACCCGCGGGTGAGCCCAGTAAGGCGAGTGCTTTTCACGGACCTCAGCGTCGTTGAGCCCGCGACCAGCCCACTCGTCCGCGTCGAGCGACTCGACGGTCCCGCCGTCGGCGCGGTGGGCCATCCCCCAGAACACCTCGGGCAGCATGGTGTCGAAACGATCGGCGTCCAGCGCCGCCATCGCCAGCTCCCAGCGATCGTTGGGCCGGGTGCCCCGCCGGGAACCCCAGACCCGCTCGTACGCCCGAAACGCCGCCGGCCAGTCCGGCACGCGATCGATCGCCTCGGCCAGCCAATGCACGCCCGGATCGGTCTTCGGGTCGTTGATGATGGGTTCGGGCGTCCATGCATCGACGATCGTTCCCAAGAACGCGGATCGCTGCCACGCCAACGAGGACAGGCTGTCCATCAGCTTGACGAGCCGCGGGTCGGTCACCTCGTGGTCTTGGCCGTGCCGTTCGATCAGCAGGACGACGGCGTGCGGGTGAGTGGCGTCGATCTCATCGGCCTTCGTGGCGTGTTCGACGACGCGGTCGTGCCATCGCCGCCTGTTGGCTTCACGCTCCTCGCGCGGCAATTCGTTGTTCGTGTCGTAAGCCATGCTCCGCGCCGCAGCCGACCGTGAGAGCCGCGCCAGCATGACCTCGTTCAGCCACGGGTTCGGCGTCGGCCGATCGCGAAACCGCTCGTACTCGGCGACATGCCATTCGTAGCCGTTTGAGCTCAGCCACGCGTCGTAGAAGCCGCGGACCAACTGAAACGTGGCGGCCTGCTCCATCGGATCGTCGATCGGCCGATACACGATCGACCGACAGGCCTCAGCGAACGACTCGCGAAGCGGCTCTCGCGCCTCACGGTCACCGCGCATCGCGGAGAGCCGCTTGCCGATGGCAAGCGCCAACGCATAGCCCGACACGCCTCGATCCCGGAGCCCGTCGAGCGCCACGCGGCTTTGTTCGTCCGCCCACTCGGTGTTCCCACCGAGCTGCACGCAGTGCATCATCCGCCAAAGCGGGTCCGTGCAATCCTTGTCGGCGATGCCGGGCGCACGAGGAACACGTTCTCTGGGAGACGATCCGTGAGACGACGCACGG
>JBCBUE010000046.1:0-25071 GCA_039818285.1 Planctomycetota bacterium
CTACGCGCCGTGCGCCATGGAGATCAAGCGCCTCGTGGCCGATGGCGTCGTCGGCGACGTCCGCTCGCTGCGGCTGATCTACAACTGGGACTGCCACGGCAAGTACTACCGCCCCGACCCCAAGCACCGCCCCGACCACTGGACAACCGACCCGCGCCGGCTCGGCCGCATGAAAGAAGGCGGGCCCATGGTCGACTGCGGCACGCACCAGATCGACCTGGCCATGTGGTGGCTCGACGCGCCGGTGATCCGTACCGCCGGCCACGCCGCGTGGGTCGACGAGTACGACGCCCCCGATCACGCCTATGCCCACCTGGACCACGACAACGGCGCCCACACCATGGTCGAGATGTCTTTCTCCTACGGCCACACCACGCGCGACAAGTTCAGCCGGTTCGAGTACGAGCTCATCGGCACCAGCGGCATCATCCTCTACGACCGCGGGGCCGAGATCTTCGAGGTCCGCACGGACCAGCAGACCTATCGGCTGCCGTACCACTGGGAGAAGTCGTTCCACGGGCTGTGGGCCGCGTTTCGCGACATGCTCGACAGCTCGGACCGCGTCGCCACGCTGCACTCGCCGGCCTGCCCGCTGTCGACCGCCGAGAACGCGATGGAGGTGACGCGCATCGCCTGGGTCGCGACGCAGCAGGCGATCGACCGCCGCACCGACGAGTCGCGCTGGCCCGACGCCCAGTGCCCCGAGCCGAAGACCAAGGCCCGCGCCGGCTCGCCCGACGACCACGCCGAGGAGGCCGAGCACCGCGGCCCCGTCACCGAACCCGTCGGTTGATCGGCACCGGCCCGAATCGGTCGGGCAAGGAGCATCGCGTGGATCGATTTGCGGAGTGGAAGGCGTGGCTCGATCGCATGATCGAACCGGTGATCGCCGCGAGCGAGCGAGGCCGGCTCTCGCGCGACCTGCCGCCGACGCCCGGACGCGACGACCGCCAGCCGTTCGCGGCGACCGAGGCGTTCTGCCGATCGTTCTGCGGCGTGGCGCCCTGGCTGCAAGCCGCCTCGGGCGCCGACGCGGAAGCGATGCGCGGCCGAGTGGCAGAAGCCCTGGGTCGATTCGTGCATCCCCGCAGCGAAGACCCGTTCTCCTTCCATCTGCCCGGGCAGCCGTTGGTCGAGGCCGCGTTTCTGAGTCACGGGCTGCTGCGTGCACCGAAGGTCTGGCAGAGCCTGGACGCGACGACGCGTGATCGACTCGTCGACGGGGTCCTGCTGACGCGTCAGACCCTGCCGCCGCGCTGCAACTGGCTGCTGTTCTCGGCGATGGTCGAGGCGTTCATGGCGGCCGTTGATCGCCCCTACGACAAGATGCGCATCGACTACGCGGTGCAGCAGCACGAGCAGTGGTACCTCGGCGACGGCGTCTACGGCGACGGACCGGACTACCACGCGGACTACTACAACAGCTACGTCATCCAGCCGATGCTGCTCGACATCGTCGAGGCGATGGGTCGCGTGGAGCCCGAGTCGCGGACCGCGTCGATGCTCGGCGTGGTCGAGTCACGCTTCGTGCGGGCGGCCGCGCAGCAGGAGCGGGCCATCGGACCCGACGGGTCGTACCCGGCCAGCGGGCGGTCGATCTGCTACCGCTGCGGTGCGTTTCAGCTCCTGGCCCAAGCGGCGCTGCAGAGCCGACTGCCCGACACCATCTCGCCGGCTCAGGCTAGAGAGGCGCTGAACGCCGCGATCACGCGCACGCTGTCCGCCCCATCGACGTTCACCGACGCCGGCTGGCTGAACCCCGGGCTCGCCGGCCACCAGCCCGGGCTCGCCGAGCACTACATCTCGCGGGGCTCGCTGTACCTCTGCACGACCGCGTTCCTGCCGCTCGGGCTCGACGCCGCGTCTGCCTTCTGGGCCGACCCGCCCGTCGACTGGACCGGGCGGCGCCTGTGGAACGGCCAGGACGGACCGCGGGACCATGCCTTAGATTGATGCACGGCGAGGCCGGGCTCGCCGACGGCGGATCGCCCCGCCGCGTGCCAGCCGTGCCACCCGCTCCCCGAACCCATCCCGTCAAGCCAAGCTGTCATGCCCCACCTGCCCGACTTCCACGCCTTCGACGGCCTGATCTTCGACTGCGACGGCACCCTCATCGACACCATGCCGGCCCACTACCGGGCGTGGTCCGAGACGATGGAGGCCCACGGCATCCACTTCCCCGAGGACCGCTTCTACGCGCTCGGGGGCGTGCCGGCTCACCGGATCGTCGCGACGCTGGCCGCCGAACAGGGCGTCGAGCTCGACGCCTGGGCCGTCGCCCACGAAAAGGAGGACTGCTTCGAGCAGCGCCACACGCACGACGTCGTGCCCATCGAGCCGGTGATGGCGATCGCCCGCGCCCATCACGGTCGAGTGCCGCTGGCCGTGGCGACCGGCGGGCTGCGTCGGATCATCGAGCCGATGCTCGCCGACCACGACGTGCACGCGATGTTCGACGCGGTGGTCACGGCCGACGATGTCGAGCACCACAAGCCGGCCCCGGACACCTACCTGCTCGCCGCCGAGCGGATCGGCGTCGATCCGGCGCGATGCTGCGCCTTCGAGGACACCGACCTGGGCATGCAGGCGATCCGCGCCGCCGGCATGACCGCCGTCGACATCCGCCCGATCGTCGAGCATCACGCCAAGGCCGGCTGATCGTTGAACCCGTTGCCTACGCCGCTCGCCGCCACCCGGCGATCCACCGCGCCGGCACCGCGCCGTCCAGCAGCCGGCAGTGCATCCGGTAGCGATCGTTGAACCACCCCGACACGGCGACCACCTCGACCACCACCTCAGGCCCATCGCCGGGTTCGACCCGCAGGCGCGACAAGCCCGGCGCGCCGATCGGCGACGCGACCGACAGCCCACAGGCCGACACGTCGATCAGCTCGGCGTCGATCAGCTTGGCCACCGGCTGGCCGTGGTCGTCGAGGACGTGCACACGGACCTCGGCCTCGGCGGCCAGGCGCACCGCCGCGCGGCGTTCGCCGCCCTGCCAGCACGTCGCGTTGGTGAGTTCGGATCCGCCCATGAGCGCCCTTGGCCGGTTTCCCGGCTTCAGGCCCGCATCGGGCCAAGCCCGGGCCCACCCACAACCGACAGGCCGACCGGCATTATCGGACGGCGGGGCCGCGGCCGAGGCGATCATTTGATCTCGCTGAGCTTCACCCGGTCGTGCGCTTTGGCCGAAGCCTCGACCGCGGCGAGCACGCGCTGCGTCTGATAGGCGTCCTCGAAGTCCGGCAGCGCGACCTCGGGCGTCTCGCCGCCGAGCACGCGGCACATGTCGGCGGCCTGATGCACGAAGCCGTGCTCGTAGCCGATCGCGTGGGCCGTGGGCCACCAGTTGCCGGCGTACGGGTGGCCCGCGGCGCCGTTGGAGACGTTGATCGTCGACCAGCCCTGCAGCTTCTCGGGCAGCGTGTTGTCGTACCACTCGAGCTCGGTCATGCGCTCGAAGTTGAACTTGATCGCGCCGTGCTCGCCGTGGACGTGGATGGCGTTGCCGTTCTTGTCGCCGGTGGAGAGGCGTGAGGCCTCGAACGTCGCGATCGCGCCGCCCTTGAGCGTGGCGGTGAAGACGACGGCGTCGTCGACGGTGGACTTGGCCATCTTGGTGGCCTTGGCCGCGCCGCGGCCCGAGATCTCCCCGCCCGAAGCCCCGCTGAGAACATGGCGTTCTTTGATGAAGGTGGGCATGTACGCGCCCGCGACCTCGGCGAACTCGTCGCCGGTGATGAAGCGCGCGGTGTCGATCGAGTGGGCGCAGAGATCGCCGAGCGCGCCCGAGCCCGCGGCCTTGCCCTGGAACCGCCACAGCATCGGCGTGTCGGGGCCGGCCCAATCCTGCTGGTAGAACGCGCGGACGTGGTAGATGCGGCCGAGTCGGCCTTCCTGGACGAGCTGGTGAGCCAGGGAAACGGCCGGGCAACGGCGATAATTGTACCAGACGAACGTTTTTTGCTTGCGTTTGCGCTTCTTCGCGGTGTCACGCATCTCACGGGCCTCGTCGAGCGTGCCGGCCAGCGGTTTCTCGCACGCGACGTGCTTGCCGGCCTCGAGCGCGGCGATCGCCTGCTCGGCGTGCAGGTGGTTGGGCGTGCCGACATCGACGAGCTCGATCTCGGGGTCCTCGCAGACGTCCAGCCAGCGCGTCGTGTAGCCCGCCCAGCCCCAGCGCGGCGCAAAGGCCTTCAAGTCGGCCTCGTCGCGAGCGGCGATGGTCTTCATCGCCGGGACGAGCGGCAGGTCGAAGAAACGCGGCGCCTGCGAGTAGGCGTTGGAGTGCGTGCGGCCCATGAACTTGGAGCCGATGAGCGCAACGTTGAGCGTGCCGGGCATGCGAATATCTCCGGGGCTGGGATCGAGCGGCGAGCGGCAAGATAACCGGCGACGCCGCGGACCGGCCGGCTACATCGGCATGCCGATGATGCGCCCCTCGAAGACCAGCTGCCCGTCGACCACGCCCTGGGCGTCGCAGACCGATCGCCGACGGCGCAGCTCGATCTGATGCATGAGGATGTAGAAGCGATCGCCCGGCTTGACCATCCCGCGGAACTTGACCTGCTCGATCCCGGCGAACCCCATGAACGCCTCGCCGGGAAGCTCACGCAGGCAGTTGAAGCTGGCGAGCTGGGCGGCGGCCTCGATCATGAGCACGCCGGGGAAGATCGGTCGGCCGGGGATGTGACCGGGGACCCAGAATTCGTCGTCGCGGACGTCGTAGTACGCCAGCGTGTGACGAGCTTCGAGGTCCTCGTACAGCACGCCGTCGATGAAAGACATCACCCCGCGGTGGGGGTTGATCTTCTCGATCGCTTCCGGCCCGTAGATCGGCTCGGACAGGTCCAGGGCGTCGAGATCGAACAGCAGCGGCGGCGGCATCGTGCGAGCAGCGGCGGGCTCAGGCGCCCGAGTCGTCCCGGACCTCGAGGACCTGCTTGCGGAGCTCTTGAGCGATGTTCTTGATGTCCTGCATCGCCTTGCGGACGCGCGTGCCGGCCGCCTTGTTGCCGCCGGCCGCCTTCTGCAGGTCGGTCTCGACATCGGCGACGGCCTGTTGGAGCGTGGCGTAGGTGTCGTGGAGCTGAGCCATGGGTCGTGTTCTCCTGTCGATCCGGGGGAAACCGGGGCGTCTTGCCCGGGCGGGCGTTCGTTCCGCCGCGAATCGCAGAGCCTAACGCCCCCCCCAGGGACCGGCAAACCGGCCTATCACCCCCCCGCCCCCCCCGCTTCGGCCCCCGCGATCGCCTCGGCCAGCCCCCCCACGCTCGCCTCGGCCGACTCCACCGCCACCGCCCAGCCGCACGCCCGCACCGCCTCGCTGGTCACCGGCCCGATCGACGCCACCTTCACCCCCCGCATGCAAGCCGCCTCGTCGCCGAGCAGCGGCGCCAGGTTCCGAGCCGTCGATCCGCTCGTGAACGCCGCCCACGCCACCCGCCCCTCGCGCAGCGCCGCGATCACCCGCTCGGGCAACGCCGACACCGGCCGCGTGCGGTACGCCTCGACCTCGATCACCTCGGCCCCGGCCTCGATCAGGCGCTTGGGCAGCCCCGGCCGCGCGATGTCGGCCCGCACCAGCAAGCAGCGCGTGCCCGGCCCGACGCCCGCGCCGAGCATCGCCCCGGCCAGCGCCTCGCCGTTGGCGTCCGGCGGCAGCAGGTCCGCCGCGATCCCCAGCCGCGCCCGCAACGCCTCGGCCGTCGCACGACCCACCGCCGCGAACGACACGCCCGCCAGCGATCGCGCATCCCGCCGCATCGTCGACAGACGCTCGGCCAGCGCCTCCACGCCCGGCTGACTCGTCAGCACCACCCAATCGAACGACCCGATGCCCGCCACCGCCGCGTCCAGCGCCGATCGGTCGGCGGCCGGCTCGATCTCGATCGTCGGCGCCTCGATCACCTCGGCGCCCAACGCCGTCAACCGGCTCGACAGCTGCGACGCCTGATGACGCGTCCGCGTGACCAGGACCGTCTGCCCGAACAACGGCCGCCTCACAAACCAGTCCAGCCCCGGTGGGACACGATCGGTCGGCTGCCCGTCGATCGGCCCGGCCACGCGACCGATCACCACGATCGCCGGCGCCCCGATGCCCTCGCGCTCCACGTCCAACAGGATCGTCGAGAGGATCCCCCGCACGCTGCGCTGCCGCGACGTCGTCCCCCACTGCGTCACCGACACCGGCATGTCGCTGTCAACGCCCGCGTCGAGCAGCGTGCTCGAGATCGAGCCCAGCCGGCCGACGCCCATGTAGATGCACGCCGTCCCGCCCGCCTCGATCAGTCGGCCGAGCGCCGCGTAGTCCACGCTGGACGCGCCCTTGGTCGGGTCTTCGTGGCCGGTCACGAACGTCACCGTGCTCGACACACCACGCAAAGTCACCGGCACGCCCGCCGCCGCCGGCGCCGCAATCCCGCTGGTCACCCCGCACACGACCTCCACCGCCACGCCCCGCTCGGCCAGGTACATCGCCTCTTCCGCCCCGCGCCCGAAGAGGTACGGGTCGCCCCCCTTCAATCGGCAGACCCCTTGCCCCGCCAGCGCCTTCTCCGCGAGCAAGGCGTTGGTCTCGTCCTGCGTCAGCCGGTGGGCCTTGGCCCGCTTGCCCGCGTCGATCAGCTCGGCCCCGTCCTTCGCCTCGGCCAGCAGCGCCGGGTTCGCCAGCGCGTCGTACACCACCACGTCCGCCGCCCGCAACCGATCCAGCCCGCGCACCGTAATCAGCCCCGCGTCGCCCGGCCCGGCGCCGACCAGCGCCACCCACCCCGCCGCCTTATCGGAACCCGTTGTCGCCGTCTCGGCTTTCTCCGTCATAACCGGCATCATCGCTAAACCCGACCCACCCGTCCGCCGATGCCCCCCGCAGACCCTTTCTCGCGGAGGCACCCATGAGCATCCCGCAACCCGATCCCCACCAGCCGACCCCGACTCAGCCCAGCACCCACCCCTTCAAGCTCGTCAGCGACCGCCCCGTCGCCGACGTCGGCCCGCTCCGCTTCGAGCGCCGCCGCGCCCCGCGGCACGACGTCCTCGGCCGGCTCACCATCTACGGCCTCGCCGAAGCCTCCGGCGACCAGCCGCCCCACGCCCACATCTCCTGGCTCGACCTGCGCAACCGCTCGGCCCTCGGCCTGGCCGGCACGACGCGCACCCGCTTCGCCCGAGGCACCACCGTCACCGTCGTCCTGCCCCCCGACCACTTCACCACCGGCGGGCCCCACCCCGCCACCGTCGCCCGATGCGACGACAACGGCGACGGCTCCTACACCCTCGGCCTCGAGCTCACCCCCGAACGCCACCACGCGGCGTGACGACCGAACATCCCGTTGAGCCGGCGAGATTTCTCGCCGGTTCGACGCGATCGACCCTTCGACGGCGAGAAATCTCGCCGGCTCAACAACATCAATCACCCGATGCCGATTGCCCGGCAAGCTGCCGCATCTTCTGGTTGTACGACTCGACAAACGCCTCCCCCGCCGCGGCACCGCCCACCACATGGTCCGTGTACGTCCAAGTCCATATCTCGAACGGCCCGTCGCGCCGACCGGTGTCGGCGATCTGGGCGCCACGCCCCGCCGGGATCGGCTCGTACTGCCGACGTTCGCCGTTCTCGAAATCCAACATCGCCCACACGCCGCCCAGCGTCGTTTGTGACCGATGCACCTCCGCCTCGTAAAGCGGGACGGTCACGGATCGCACCCGCACCACTTCAACCAAAGCGATTACGTTCGTGAGCACCAGCAGACCGATCACCACCAGCCACCACGGGTAGCGGGTCCCCGAATTCGCTGAACGCAAGGGCATCCCGTGATCCTACGTCGTGTAACCCGGGCCGGGACACGGGCTAATGACTCCGCGCCGCCTCGCGTAGCAACTCGTAGCTCCGCTCGAACGCCTGCGGGATGACCTTGGTCCCCGCGACGACCTCCATGAAGCTCACGTCCCCGTGCCAGCGAGGCACGACGTGCATGTGCAGGTGCCCGGGCACACCGGCGCCGGCCGCGCGGCCTTGATTGATGCCGATGTTCGCCCCGTGCGTGCCCAGGGCGGCCTCCTGCATCCGCGTCGCCTGCTCGGCCAGCTCCATCAGCCCCGCCCGCTGCTCGGCCGTCAGGTCCCGAAGGGCCGGGACGTGCGGGCGCGGCGCGACGAGGACGTGGCCGTTGCTGTAGGGGTAGCGGTTCATCAGCATGACCCCGCGCTCGTCGCAGACCAGCACGCCGTCGCGCTGGGCCTGGGCCTCATCGAGCGTGCCGTCGTCGCGAAGGCAGGCGAAGGCGTCGCAGAGAAAGCACCCCGTCGGCGAGTCGGTGCGCTGCTTGCCTGCTTCACCGAGCGAACTGACGTAGTCGATGCGCCAGGGGGCCCAGAGGCGTGATCGGGCGTCGGCGGCGCTATCGGGCTTGGGCATGGTCCGATCGTATCGCGTGGGTGTCGCCGAACGGGGGGGTTGGCCGATGTAAGCTGTGTCGCCGCCCCGTATTGGTGGCCTGTTGCCGGCTCGGCCGGCCATCGATCAGGGTCGATGCATGACTGACACGCTCTGGCTGCTCATCGCCATCGCCGCGCCCGTGGTCACCGGCCTGCTCACGCTGCCGCTGCCCCGCTCGGCGATGACCGCGCGCGTGCTGCTGAGCCTGCTCGGGCCCGCGTCGGCGTTCGCGATCGTGCTGTGGTTGATCACCCAGACCCCGCCCGCCGAGGCCACGCCCACCGACGTCGTCGGCTGGATCCCGTCGCTGCACATGAACTTCAGCTTCCTGCTCGACGGGCTGGGCGGCTTCTTCGCCCTGCTGGTCGCCGGGATCGGCTGCCTGATCGTCCTCTACGCCCGCGGCTATTTCGGCCCGGACCCCGATTCGCTCTACCGCTTCTACCCCACGCTGGGTTTCTTCACGACCGCCATGCTCGGGCTGGTCATGTCCGACTACACGCTGACGACCGTCCTCTTCTGGGAGATGACCTCGATCAGCTCGTTCCTGCTGATCGGCTGGGACCGGTACGACAAGGAGGCCGTCCGCCTGGGCATGCAGGCGTTCTTCACCACCGGGCTCGGCGGACTGGGCCTGCTGGGCGGCGTGCTGCTGCTGGGGTCGGCGATCGACCACTGGACCTGGTCCGAGACGGTCCTGCACTTCCAGTACCACCCCGAGGACCTGACCGACCCCGGCGTCCTCGGCGCATTCTTCCTCATGATGTTCGGGGCGATGACCAAGTCCGCCCAGTTCCCGTGGCACTACTGGCTGCCCGGCGCGATGGCCGCCCCGACGCCCGTCTCGGCCTACCTGCACTCGGCGACCATGGTCAAGGCCGGCGTCTACCTCACCGGCCGGCTCTACCCCGCGCTCGGCTTCGCCGTCAACCCGGAGACCGGCGACGGCGCGGGCCTGGCCTGGTGGCCCCTGCTCATCGTCCCCATCGGCGCGGTCACCATGACCGCCGGCGCCCTCATCGCCATCAACCAGCACGACCTCAAGAAGATCTTCGCCTACACCACCGTCTCCCAGCTCGGCCTGCTCATGACCGCCTACGGCCTCGGCGGGCTCACCTACCAGCACGACGGCCACGCCCTGCCCATCGTCGACCTCGACATCTCTCAGATCGCCAACCACGCCCTCTACAAGGCCCCGCTGTTCATCATCGCCGGCGCCCTCGGCCACGTCCTGTCACGCAACATCACCGAACTCCACGGCGCGTTCTTCAAGCGCCCCGCGATGTGCATCACGCTCATCCTTGCCGGCTTCGCCCTCGCCGGCCTGCCGGGGTCGATCTCCTTCCAGGCCAAGGAACTCTTCCTCTACGCCATCTATCACTCGTACGAGGCGATCGGTTCGTTCTGGCTGATCCTCATGGCCATGGCCGTCGTCACCGCCGCCTGCAACGTCGCCATCTTCGTCCGCCTCACGACCACCGTGCTCGGCCTGCCCGGCTCGGTCGGCTCGATCACCACCGCCGCCTCCGAGGCGCAACACCACCACGCGGCCGACCCCGACGAAGACATCGACGAGAGCCCCGACCCCCACGGCCTCGACCAGGACGACGAGCCCCACCACGAGCACTACCACGACAAGCCCGGCTCGCCCTGGGCCTGGCTCATCTGGCTGCCCGGCCTGATCATCGTCATCCCCCAGTTCATCGGCGGGCTCGCGCCGGGCCTGTGGATGCGGGTCTTCGGCCCGTTCGAGATGAACGCCAACTACTTCCTCGGCGAGCACGCCCACTACGACAAGCTCCCCTCGGTCCTCTACGCCTTCACGCACCCGGGTATCCCGCTGCTGTGCTCGCTCATCGCGATCGCCGCCGGGGCCGTGCTGGGCTTCTCGCCCGCCTTCCGCGGCGTGTTCCTCGACCCCGCCAACCGCATCTACCCCGCGATGTATTCGGCCGCGGTCGACGGCGGACGCCAGGCGTTCCACTCGATGCAGACCGGCAACATGCGCCAGTACTTCGTGATGGTGCTGTTCGCGCTGCTGGTCGGCTTCGGCGCCGCGGTGTACCTGGACCCGGCGATGATCGACGCCGTCCGCGCCGCCGCCGGCAAGGCCGGCGAGTCCTGGCCCGGGGCCGTGCTGGCGGTCATCGTCTGCTCACTGGCCGTCGCCATGCCGATCGCCCGCGACCGCATCGTCCGCATCCTGCTGCTGGGCGGCACGGGCATGGGCGTGGTCAGCCTGTTCCTGATCTATCAGGCGCCCGACCTGGCGCTAACGCAGCTGATGGTCGAGATCATCTCGGTCCTGCTGTTCGTGCTCGTGCTGCGGATGCTGCCCCAACGCGACCTGCGCGTCTCGCCCGGCGTCGCTTGGCGGCTGGTGCTCGCGATCGCCTCGGGCGTCGCCGTCGGCTGGCTCACGCTGGTCGCCGCCGGCTCGGACCCGACCCGACTGTTCGAAGGCATGAAGCTGGGCGAGTTCTTCGCCCGCAACACCTACGACGGCCACGCCCTCACCGACGGCCGCGGCGGCGGCGGCGCCAACGTCGTCAACGTCATCCTCGTCGACTTCCGTGGCTTCGACACCTTCGGCGAGATCTGCGTGCTCGCCCTCGCCGCCCTGGGCGTCTTCTCCCTGCTGCCCGGCCGAAAGCCCAAGAACGTCTGACCGATCCACACTCACCCGCGAAGCGCCATGACCTCCCGCATCCTCATCACCGCCGCCCAGCTGATCGTGCCCCTGGCGCTCGTGTTCGCGGCGTACCTGACGATCCGAGGCCACAACGCGCCCGGCGGCGGCTTCATCGGCGGGCTCGCCTTCGCGGTGGCCTTCATCCTCTACCGCATGGCCGTCGGCCCCGAAGCCTTCAAGCGCATGCTCCCCCTGCACCCGCGCCTACTGCTGTTCGTCGGCCTGGCAATCGCGCTGCTCACCGGCCTCGTGCCCTTGTTCTTCGACCTGCCGTTCCTGACGTCCTACGTCCGCTACGTCGACATCCCGCTCAACGAGCCGATCCACTTCGCCTCGGCCGTGTTCTTCGACGCCGGCGTGCTGCTGGTCGTCGTCGGCGCCGTCGTCGGCATGATCACCCGCCTCTCCGAGGAGCTCGAGCCATGACGTTCATCCTCGCGGTCTGCGTCGCCGTGATCTTCTCCGTCTCCGTGTTCCTCATGCTCGGCAAGGAGCTCAAGAGCGTGGTCATGGGCGTGTTCCTCGTCTCGCACGCGGCCCACCTGTGCATCCTCGCCCAGTCCGGCTCGCCCGTGACCCAGGTCGCCAACATCGGCGACGACCACCTCAAGGCCCCGCCCATCCTCGACCACGGCCACTACCAAGGCGAGGCCGCCGGCGCCGACGCCCTCACCACCACCGTCGACCCCCTGCCCCAGGCCCTCATCCTCACCGCCATCGTCATCAGCTTCGCCGTCATGGCCTTCCTGCTAACCCTCGTCATCCTCACCGCCCGCAACTCCGAGACGCTCGACATCGACGAGCTCGGGCTCGAGCAGCGATCCACCCCCTCGGCCGCCCACTAAGCACCCGCGATGACCAACCCGCAGATCATCCTGTTCATCGCCATCCCCGCCGCCGCGGGCCTGATCAACATCGCGCTCGCCAAGCGACTGCCGCTGGCACGGGCCGTGGGGTGCGTCTCCTTCGGCGCCATGCTCACCTTCGCCCTGATCTTCCTCGTCGACATCATGCGCAGCGACACCATCCTCGTGTCGCAGATGGGCGACTGGCCGGCGCCATTCGGCATCAGCCTGGTCTTCGACTGCTTCTCGGGCCTGCTGCTCGCCGCCTCCTCAGCCGTCGCGCTCGGCGCCTACGTCCAGGCCTTCGCCGTCCTGCCCGCCGACACCGAACGCCGCTACTTCCACGCCTTCATGCAGTTCGTCCTCATGGGCGTGAACATGTCGTTCCTCACCGGCGACCTGTTCAATCTCTTCGTCGCCTTCGAGGTGATGCTGCTCTCGTCCTACCCGCTGCTCACCCTGGGCGCGACGCGACGCCAGACCAGCCAGGCCTACAAGTACGTCCTGCTGAACCTGCTGGCCTCGACCGTCTTCGTGATGGCCGCGGGGATGACCTACGGCATGTTCGGCACGCTCAACATCGCCGACCTCTCGCGCATCGTGCACGAGATCAACGCCGACCCCGAACAGTCCCTGCCGACCGGGTTCACCGCGCTGGGCATCCTGCTGCTGTTCGTCTTCGCCCTGAAGGGCGCGTTCTTCCCGCTGTGGTTCTGGCTGCCCGACACGTACTACACCTGCCCGACGCCGATCGCCGGGCTGTTCGCCGGCATGCTCACCAAGGTCGGCGTCTACGCCGTCGGTCGGACCTTCCCGCTGGTCTTCAGCGTCGGCGAGAGCTCCGAGGCCGTGGTCACCACGATCATCGCCGTCTCCGCGGCTTTCACGATGTTCCTCGGCGTGCTCGGCGCCGTCTCGCAGCACGAGATCCGACGCATCCTCGCCATCCACGTCATCTCCCAGGTCGGCTACATGGTCTTCGGCCTGGCGTTGATGACCGGCGCGGCGCTGGCGGGCATGGCCTTCTACATGATCCAGCACATGGTCGTGAAGTGCGCCCTGTTCCTCTGCTGCGGCGCGATGGAGAAACACGCCGGCACCGACGACCTCGATAAGATGGGCTCGATCCTCAAGCGCGACACCCTGCTGGCCGTGCTGTTCTTCATCGCCGCCCTCTCGCTTGTCGGCCTGCCGCCGCTGTCCGGCTTCTTCGGCAAGCTCGTCATCATCCGCGAGGGCTGGACCCCCGAGACCTGGTGGCTGTCGATCCTCGGCCTGCTCACCGGGGCCCTCACCCTGCTGTCCATGCTCAAGATCTGGTCCTACGGCTTCTGGAACCCCGCGCCCCACCGCGACACCCCCGACGCCCCGAGGCCCGACTTCGACGCCGCCACCACCCGCAAGCTGCTCGGCCCGGCCTACGTCGGCATCTTCATGCTCGTCGCCCTGGCCCTCTACCTCGGCATCGGCGCCGAGCAGGTCTACTCCGTGGCGAACCGCGCCGGCGACGAGCTCGCCGACCCGTCGCGCTACATCGCCTCGGTCCTCAACCTCAACGAGGACGAGGTCCGCGCCCGCATCACCCCGCCGGTCGCCGCGACGGCCGGCGTGACCCTCACCGCCGAAGGGGTGTCGCCGTGATCCAGGGCTTCCTCGTCCACCTGCTGCTGATCGTCGTCTACCTCGCCCTCACCGCCGACGTCTCGTTCATCAACATCGCCTTCGCCGCCATCGTCGCGTTCGGCGTGCTGTACGTCTTCGGCATGGCGTCGGGCGGTGTCGGTGTCGGCGGCTACGCGGCCCGCGTCGCGGGGCTCTGCGGCTTCGTCGTCTACTTCGTCCGCATCCTCATCGTCGCCAACCTCCAGGTCGCCTACGAGATCCTCACCCCCGGTTACGGCATGTCGCCCCGCCTCGTGGGCTACTCCGTCGCCGGCCTCAGCGACGTGCAGATCACCTGGCTGGCCAACTCGATCACGCTCACGCCCGGCACCCTCTCGGTCGACCTCGACGACGACCGGGACCTGCTGTACATCCACGCGATGTACGGCGAGGACCGCGAGGCGCTGATCGCCGAGCTCGACGAACTCAAGGAACGGCTGCTGCGAGGAGTCTTCGGCGAATGAACGCCCGCGCCCGATCGCTGACGCTCCTGGCCGTGCTGGCCGCCGGCCTGCTCGCGCTCTTCGCCGGCCACGCCGACGTCTTCGCCGCCGACCCCGCGCCCGACCCGGCCGCCCACGCCTCGGACGGCTACGGCGACGAGTACGGCCTCACGCAGGAGGAGGCCCTCGAGGAGGCGATGAGCCACTCGCCCCTCCGCCCGGTGATCAACGCCATCAGCGGCGTCGGGTTCGTGCTGATCGTCATCGGCCTGGTGCTGTGCATCGTCCGCGTGCTCATCGGCCCCAACCTCGCCGACCGCGTCGTCGCCTCCGACCTGATCACCCTGCACATCACCGCGCTGGTGATCCTGCTGACGATCCGCATCGGCCGCACCGAGTACTTCGACCTGGTGCTCATCGTCACGCTGATCTCGTTCGCGGCGACGATCGCGTTCGCCCAGCTGATCGCCGCCCGCGCCGCCGACGCCGAGGCCGCCAAGCAGCGCCAGGCCGAGCACGACCTCGCCCACGCCGACGACCCGGATCGCGTGGCGTCCGACCCCGCGACGGAGACCACCTCGCCATGATCGCGACGACCACCCACGCCCTGCTCGACGCCCTCGCCGCGATCTGCCTGCTCGTCGGCCTGGCGTTCACCCTTATCGGCGCCGTCGGCATCATCCGGATGCCCGACATCTATCACCGCCTGCACGCCGCCTCCAAGCCCTCGACCCTCGGCCTGCTCTGCCTGCTGCTCGGAGCCATGCTCCACCTCGGCCAGTTCGACGGCGGCGTCCCCGTCGTCATCAAGTCCATCATCGCCCTGATCTTCGCCTTCGTCGCCCTGCCCACCGGCTCGCACATCCTCGCCAAGGCCGCCTACGCCAGCCACGACCCGCAGTACCCCGGCACCAAGGACGAGCACGCCAGCTAGAGCCGAAGGCTCAGGCCACGGGCGTCGGGCTTCGATCACATACAGGACCCTCCCGTCACGCGACGCGCTGATATCTTCTGCGCGGAGTGATTTCAATCGCCGCGTCTTAAGCCCAAGGCCCCATGACCAAGCACGCCCTCATCGTCCACGGCGGATGGGACGGCCACACGCCAACCGAGTCCGCCCACGTCTTCGCCCCCCTGCTCGCCGACGCCGGGATCGAGGTCACCCTCCGCGACTCGCTCGACGCCTACACCGACGCCGACCTGATGGCGTCGGCGCACGTCGTCGTGCCGATCTGGACGATGGGCGAAATCAGTAAAGAGCAGTGGCAGGGCCTACGCGACGCCGTCGTCAATGGTTGCGGCGTCGCCGGGTTCCACGGCGGGATGATCGACGCCTTCCGCTCTAACACCGAGTACCAGTGGATGACCGGCGCGCAGTGGGTCGCCCACCCCGGCAACGCCGAACTCACTTACGACGTCCGCGTCGCCGACGCCACCCACCCCATCACCCGGGGCCTGGCCGGCTTCACCCTCCCCGGCACCGAGCAGTACTACTGCCACCACGACCCCGGCAATCACGTGCTCTGCACGACGGTGATCAACCCCCTGCCCGACGGCGTCACGCCCGACTACAACGGCCTGTACCCCACCGGCGTCACCCACCCCTACGCCTGGGCCCGTCAGTTCGGCAAGGGCCGCGTCTTCGGCGCCTGCTGGGGTCACACACACAAGGACTTCGACGTGCCCGAGGCCAAGGAGATCGTCCGCCGCGGCATCCTCTGGGCGGCCGAGGCGCTTTGATCGACTGAGCCGACCGATCGCGGTCAGCCCAAGACCTGCCCCGCATCGTCCAGCATCGAGCGTAGCTTGCCGTAAGCCACGTCTTGCACATCCACGCCCTCGTGGATCGCGAGAGACGCCGCACACGCGGCGCTCTCACCGAGCACCATGAAGACCGGCTCCATGCGGGCCGAGCCGTAGGCGATGTGCGAGGCCGAGAAACACACCGGCACGACGAGGTTGGCGCACTCACCGCGCGCGGGCACGATCGCGCGGTAGCTGACCGGGTACGGGTCGGTGGGCGGGACCTGCACGTCGCCCTCGTTCATGACGCTCGGCTTACCGTCGACCTCGCCGACAAACCGCGAGCAGTTGTGAGAGTCCATCGTGTAGCTGCCCATGCCGACCGAGTCATCCGCGACGCGTTCGGCGCGGCAGTCGGCCTCGGTGACCACGAGTTCGGCGACCATGCGCCTCGCCTCACGCGGGTAGAGCTGATGGGGCCAGTGATCGGTGTCGACGAACTCGTCCTTCGGCAAGCCCCACACGCCATAAGCCCGCCGCAGGTCCTCGGGCAGTCGATCGTCATTGGCCATGAAGTAGTACAGCCCGCGTTGATAGGCAACGTGTCGCTGGAAGACGACCTCGCGCACCGCGTAGTCGGCCTCCGGCCACAGGTAGTTCGCGCCGATGAAGTCGCTGCTGACGGGGCCGTGGTTGTTGGAGTCGGTCTTGCGGTGACCCGACGGCGTGCGAGAGGAGAGCACGTCGAACTTGCGGACGCGATCCTGGGGGCGGCCGTCCGAGCCGTACACCCGCGAGCCACTCCAGTCACCGGGGCCGGGCTCGTGGGCGAACCACCGCACGGCCAGCTCGTAGAGCCGCGGGTCGTAGCCCGCGGGCGCCTGCCAGTCGATCTTCAGGTCGGGGTCATCGGTCATGCAGACGCGGAAGTTGTACGCCTGGACCTTGCGATCGGCTTGGCCGGCGTCCTTGCGCAGGTCGCGCGCCTCGACGCCGGGCAGCAGGCCCGACGCGGGGTCGCCGGCGACGACGAACGGGTCGATGTGCACGGGGTTCGACTCGTCGACGCCGCCGAGCGAGAACTGGTGTTTGTTCATGCACTGCACCCCGTTGAGCGTCTCGCCATACGTCGCGTTGCTCTCACGGCCGACGTGGTAGCTCACGCCAGCTCGGGCCAGCAGATCGCCCTCGTAGCTCGCGTCGACAAAGCATTTCGCCCGGACGGTCAACCCACCGAGCAGCGTGATGGCGACGATCCGCGGGCCGTCCATCGCGACGGCGTCGAGGTACTGCGCGAGGCGAACGTCGATGCCCGCCTCGGCGATCAGCTCGTCCACCACGGCCGACGCTTCGCTGGGCCAGAACGCCCACTCCTCCTCGACGCCCTTGCGGACCCCGATCCGTCGATAGAAGTCGCGCGCCATGCCGCCGATGACGTGCTTTCGGCCGAAGTCGGTCCAGCCCAGCCCGCCGGTGGTCATGCCGCCGAGGTGCTGGCCCGGCTGGAGCAGGACGGTCGACAGACCGAGCCGGCTGGCCTTGACCGCCGCTACGACGCCCGAGGCGTTGCCGCCGTACACGCACAGGTCGACCTCGAGCGTCTCGTCGGCAGGTTGGACCCAGGAAGGCAGAAAATAGTGCAGGCCGGTGATAGACACGGTGAACCCTCGGGAGAAGCGGGCGGTAGCTTAGCAACCCGGGCGGGGATCGAACTCGGGCAATAAAAAACCCCGGCGCAAACCGGGGTTCTCATTCTCTGTGTCGCTACGCCTCTGCGGTTACCCCTTCGCCGCTTTGTAGTTCTCGTTGACCTGATCCCAGTTGATGACGCTGAAGAACGCGGCGATGTAGTCGGGGCGCTTGTTCTGGTACTTGAGGTAATAAGCGTGCTCCCAGACGTCCAGGCCGAGGATGGGGTGGTGGCCCGAGCCGTGGCCGCCGAAGGCGGGCGGGTTGAAAGTGACGTCCTGGTTGGCGGTGGAGGTGACGTGCAGCTTGCCGTTGGGCTCGACGCACAACCACGCCCAGCCCGAGCCGAAGCGCGTGGCGGCGGCGTTGGTAAAGGCTTCCTTGAAGGCGTCGAACCCGCCGAGGTCGGCGTCGATGGCCGCGGCGATCTCGCCGGAAAGCGCGACATCCTTTTTCAGCGTCGGCCAGAACAAGGCGTGGTTGAACGCCCCGCCGCCGTTGTTTCGGACGGCGCCCTGCTTGTCGGCGGGAAGCTGGTCGAGGTGCTTGAGCACCTCGTCGATCGGCTTGTCGGCCCACTCGGTGCCCTCGAGCGCGGCGTTGAGCTTGCTGACATACGCGGCGTGATGCTTGTCGTGGTGGATCTCCATCGTCTGAGCGTCGAAAAACGGCTCGAGCGCATCGAACGCATACGGCAGGTCGGGCAGGCTGTGAGGCATGGCGGAGCTCCGGCAAAAAGGATCGTGGTCGTTTCGGGAAGGATCGAGCGGTATCGGGCGTTCTATCAAAGGCACCAGACCCGCGAACTGCTTGGGTCGGACTGTATGTGCCCCGATCACGAATGACCAATGGCGACTCGCTCGAAGCCTTTCATAGGGTTTTTTCTTATTTGCGAGCAATCCAATCGTTCATCCAATACGACCGCTTCTTTGATTATAAAATATTATATGACATTATTTATATTTGTATAGGCAGATGATTTGAGGAGCATTGGAGAAAAATACGACCGTTTTAGCATTGACATCCGTTCTTAGCGAACCGATCCTGTACCCCGGTGGTAAGGAGTAACGCCACCGTGGGCGCGTCCATGAGGGATGGCCCGAGTGCTGCCCCGGCTACGAGGATGACATGACCAGCTCGCTCACCCGCCGTCACTCGCCGCTCGATCAGGTTCAGCGTCCCGGCCGGACCCACATGAAACGCTCGACCCGGCCGCTCAGCCTTGAGGACGAATCGACCGTCCGGCGGCTGATGACCGAGAAGTACGAGTACATGGACCACGACCTCTTCGACCTCCCGGAACAAGAGGCGATGCGGCAGATCTTCGACGAGGCCGAGGACGTGCCCAAGCCCGACACCTCGTGGTACCACCCCGTGATGGACCGCAGCCTGTCGGACATCCGCCGCCAGAAGAATGCGGGCACGGTCCTGCTGACGGCCGCGCAGGAGCGGGTGATCTTCTCGCAATACAATTACTGCCGGATGCGGGTCTGTGTGCTTCGCGACCGGCTCCAGGAAGAGCGTTCGATCGACCCCGACGTCGCCCGCGACATGCTCGAGTGGTTCCGCAAGGCGGACGCGTACCGTCAGCAGATCGCCCACACCAACCTGGCGCTCGTGCTGGCGATGGCCAAGCGCACGCGGATGAGCGAGGTCGACTTCGCCGACCTGATCTCCGAGGGGAACATGGCCCTGATGCGAGCCGTCGACAAATTCGACTGCACGCGCGGGTTCAAGTTCTCGACCTACGCCTGCCGAGCGATCATCAAGGCGTTTAGCCGCCAGGGCATCAAGCTCAGCAAGTACCGCCAGCTCTTCCCGACCGACTTCGACCCCAAGCTCGAGCGGTCCAACCACGCCGAGCTGAAGCGCGACGAGCACGAAGAGGACTGCGTCAGCGAACTGAAGGACATCGTCAACCGCAACCGCGCCGACCTCTCCCAGATCGAGCGCGAGGTCATCGAGCATCGCTTCGCCGTCAATAAACCGGTCATTGAAGGCGAAGACGAGCCCAAGCCCCTGACCCTCGAACAGGTCGGCAAGATCATCGGCGTGACCAAGGAACGCGTCCGCCAGATCCAGAACAAGGCCCTGGTCAAGCTCCGCAACACGATGGAGGACGAGTTCCTCGTCTGACGCAGCCCGACCCGACACCGCTTCCACCCCCTCGGCCCGTCGGCGCTGCGTCGGCGGGTTTTTTTATGGCGGTCGCAGCCAAGCGATCAACCCGTCACGACACCATCTGCATCACTTCGACGCTCAGCATCGTCCCGACCGATCGCTCTTCGTTGATCACGATGTGGGCGCCGGCCCGTCGGAGCTCCTCGGCGTAGCGGTCGTACCGGCAACGCGCGACAATGGTCACCGTCGAGCACAGCGAGCGCACGCCCTCGATCGTGTTGCGCACGGCCCGGTGATCGGGCAGCGTAATGATGACGGCCTTGGCGGAGTAGACGTTGGCGTGCGTCAGCAGCTCGGCCCGCGTGGCGTCGCCGACGTACGCCGCGGCGCCCTCGGCCCGGGCCTGCAGCACGCCGGCGGGGTTGAGGTCGAGCACGACGGTCGGCACCGCCGCGGCCTTAAGCGTCTCGAAGACGGCCCGGCCGGCCGGCCCGAACCCCACGAGGATCACGTGCCCCGTGACGGGCGCCGACTCGGGGGCCTCGCCCTTCTGCAGCTTGGTCTTGTCCAGCCCGACGCGACGCAGCAGCCCGTTGACCCACAGGCCGGTCGGCAGCGCCAGGCGGCAGAGGTAGGGCGTGATGAACAGCGTGAGGATCGTGATGGCGACGATGGCGTTGAAGGTGTCGTCGCTGAGCAGCCCCGCCGAGCCCTGCCGCGCGATGCCGACGACGACGAAGCTGAACACGCCGAGCTGCGCGATGGTCACGCCCGCGGCGATCGCGTGGCGGTGCGTGAGCCCCAGCAGCTTGCCGATCGGCCAGACCACCAACGCCTTGCCGACGACCACCGCCGCCACGCCGCCGATCACGATCAGCGGGTGCGTCACGATCCAGTACGGGTCGGCGAGCATGCCGATCGAGCTGAAGAACAGCGTGGCGAAGACGGTCTTCACCGGGCCGATGTCAGCCTCAAGCTTGCCGGCGATGACCGACTCGCCCAGGAAGATCGCCGCGATGAACGCCCCCAGCGCCGGGCTGATCTCGACCTGGTGCGCCACGTACGCCGCCCCCGCCGCCAGCACGATCGCCAACAGGATCGTCATCTGGCTGTCGCGGCCCATCGGCGTCGCGCGGATCAGCAGCGGCAGCACGTACCGCGAGAACAAGAAGAACGCCAACGCAAACAGCCCCACGAACAAGAAGCTCTTGCCCATCTCCAGCAGCATGCCGCCCATGCCCGTCGGCGCGTCGACCTCCACCGCGCCCGCCGCGTGGGCCGTGTGCGTCAGCCAGTCCCACAGCGACCACGCCGCCTGGTTGAACGCGTGCGCCGCGCCTTCGCCGCCGCCCCCGGCCGAGCCCGCGATCGCCGAGACGATCAGCACGATGGGCACCACCGCCAGGTCTTGCATCAGCAGGATCCCCAGCGCAAACCGCCCGTGCTGCGAGTCGACCTCCCCGCGCGACTGCATCACCGCCAGCACCACCTCCGTGCTCGACAGCGACATCGCCAGCCCCAGCACCGTCGCCACCGCCGGGCTCAGCCCCAGCATCAACAGCCCGATCGCGAACAGCGCCGACGTCGCCACCACCTGCAACGCCCCGGCCACGAACACCCGCCACCCCAGCTTCAGCAGCTTGGCCAGCGAGAACTCCAGCCCGATCGTGAACAGCAGGAGCGCCACCCCCAGCTCGGCGATCACCGTCACGTCGTCGTCCGCCGGCACCCAGTTCAGCGCGTTCGGCCCCAGCAGCACGCCCGCCAGCAGGTACCCCACGATCGGGCTCTGCTTCAGCCGCCCCATGACCGCCCCCAGCACCAGCGCGCCCGTCAGCAGCACCACGATCTGCAGCAGCAGCGACCAGAAGACCTCGATCGAACCCATCGGCGGAGTCTAGCGATCGAGGCGTTCCGCTCGTTTATGCTCAACGCATGCCGGGCGACCCCGCCAGCGACACCACGTCGGCCACGCCGAGCGAACGACTGCTCGCCTTCCTGGCCGACCAGGACGTCGCGTGCCCGCGCTGCGACTACAGCCTGCGCGGCTGCCGCTCGTCGACCTGCCCGGAGTGCGGCACGGCCTTGGCGCTGCGGGTCTCGCCGGCCCAGCCGCGGATCGCGGCGTACGTCCTGGCCGTCGGCGCGATGGCGTTCGGGGCCGGCGGGTCGCTGGTCTTCGGCTCGATCGCGGCCCTTCAGGCCCCGCCCTCGTGGTGGGCCGGCGCGTCGGCCAAGTTCATGCTCGCCAGCCTCGCCGTCTCGGGCGTCGGCCTCGGGCTCAGCCTGACGTTCCGCCGCGCCTTCCTGAGACGCGGCGCGGCCGCCCGCTGGACCATCGCGATCGCGGCGGCCTTGATCGTCGGATTGTTGAGCCTAGGCTCCGTCGTGTTCTTCGACGATTGACCCCGCCCGGCCTTTCCGCCCAGGAGCCCAACCCATGGCCCTCACCCCCTCAACCATGCTCGCCCTCGGCAGCCCCGCGCCGCACTTCGCCCTGCCCGACCCCGCCGCCGGCCAGACCGTCAGCAAGGACGACTTCGCCGGCAAGCCGCTGCTCGTCCTGTTCATCTGCAACCACTGCCCCTATGTCAAGCACGTCGCCCCGACGCTCAAGGCCATCGGCGACGACTACGCCGACCACGTCGCCGTCGTCGCCATCCAGTCCAACGACGTCGCCAACTACCCGGACGACCACCCCGACAAGATGGTCGAGGAAGTCCAGCAGCGCGGCTACGCCTTCCCGTACCTGCACGACGAGACGCAGGAAGTCGCCAAGGCCTACACCGCCGCCTGCACGCCGGACGTCTTCCTCTTCGACGCCGACCACGCCCTGGCCTATCGCGGCCAGATCGACGACTCCCGCCCCAACCGCATCTCCTCGGGCAACTACGACCACGACGCCGACCCCTCAGCCGGCGCCGACCTCCGCGCCGCCCTCGACGCCGTTCTCAAGGGCGACAAGCCGGCCGACGACCAGAAGCCCTCGATGGGCTGCAACATCAAATGGATCGCGGGCAACGAGCCGGATTACTTCAAGTAATTCGCGAACTATCCGTCATCTGCCCAATGCGACTCGTCTTCGTCAATGATTCGCACGGGCCCCAGGTGTAGTCCAAAAAGGATCAGAATTTTCCTCGAAGGATTCCTTAGCCAAAGCATGTGTCCCGTGTCCGCAGGCTCATCAAACTCATCCAATCCGCCGTAGTAGTCAACAAACCAGCGAAGTTTGTCTCCTCGTTGGCTTTCTGTCTGATCAAATTGCGATGTGAGATAGTTTGTGAAGCGAACCCGGCCATCCCAAATGCCCACAGCAATGCGTGTCTCTTCATCCTCCGCGACAAGCAGGTAGTTTGCGATCGTTGAATCATTTCCGGGGTCTTCCCTAGCAACACTGGCATACGACGATAAGACCTGTTGCGCATCCTGCTCCAAGGCATACAAGGGAACAATAGGAAAATTTGGTTCAAAAACTTCGCGTTTGAAAAAGCGTGAGAACATATATCTCAACTGAATACAACAAGGCCCAGAATAAAGACTCGTCACCTATAAAAACGACTTCAGATTTTAGATTGTGACAAGCTGCCAACGCCGTTTTCTAGCCGGATCACCCCGGGTGAAACCCGGGGCTAATGGCCGCGCCTTAACCCATGTGCATCTTCTTCAGCGGCGCGTACACCGAGTTCACCGCGGGCCAGTTGACGACCTCGAACCAGTTGTCGATGTACTCGGTGCGGCGGTTCTGGTACTTGAGGTAGTAGGCGTGCTCCCAGACGTCGATGGGCAGCAGCGGGAAGAAGCCGGCCATGGACTTCATGTCCTGGTCGTTCATGCTGAAGACGATGAGGTTGCCGCCGAGGGGCTCGAAGCCGAGCACGGCCCAGCCGGAGCCCTTGACGCCGGCGGCGGCGGCCTTGAAGTAGGCCTTGAACTTGTCGAACGAGCCGTACTGCTTGTCGATGGTCTCGGCGAGCTCGAACTCGGGCTTGCCGCCGCCGTTGGGCGACATGGTGGCCCAGAAGACCGAGTGCAGCATGTGCCCGCCGCCGTTGAACGAGAGGTTGCGCTGCAGGGCGTAGAGCTTGGTCGAGTCGATCTCGCCGGAGGCGGACATTTCTTGCACGGCGGCGGTGGCCTTGTTGAGGCCGTTGACGTAACCCTGGTGGTGGATGTCGTGGTGGAGGCGCATCGTCTGCTCGTCGATGTGCGGCTCGAGCGCGTCGTAGTCGTAGGGCAGGGGCGGGAGGGTGTACTGCTTGCCGTCCCAGGCCTCGGCAAGCAGGGCTTTGACGGGCTGGTAGGTGGCGCCCGAGAGGTTGGCGGGCCGTGTCTGGCCCATGGCGGTGGCGGCGAAGGCGGTGCCGAACAGCGCGGCCGGGGCGGACATCGCGAGCATCTCACGGCGGGACAGGTCGTTGGACATGGCGGAACTCCTCGGCGGGGGCGATGGACGGACGTGACTGTCGGAGCGTAGCGCCTGGACCTCGCCAAGGCGAGCCGATCAGCCCACTCGGGTGCCGCACCTCGACCGCGAAGCGGCAAGGTGTGCTGGGGAGTTCAAGACGCGTTCGCACACCCTGCCCTGCGGGTCAGGGCGTGGCACCCGCACGACCGATCACCGCAGCCCCAGCGTCTCGTCCCAGCCCATCACGGCGTTGAGGTTCTGGATGGCCTGGCCGGAGGCGCCCTTGACCATGTTGTCGATGGCGGCGAAGACGACGACGGTCGGCTTGTCTTCGGGGCCGACGAGGCGGACGGTCAGGTCGCAGAAGTTGGTGTCGCGGACGTGCTTGACGTTCGGCAGCGCGTCGTCGACGCCGCGGATGCGGACGAAGGGCTCGGCGTCGTAGGCGTCGTGGATGGCCTCGAACAGCTCGTCCTGGGTGACGTCGTCGGTCGCGGGGTCGAGGTAGGCGGTGACGTACTCGCCCTGATCGATCGGCAGAAGGTGCGGGACGAACAGCACGCCGACGCGGTGGCCGGCGACGCGCTGGAGCACGAGCTCGATCTCCGGCTGGTGGCGGTGGCCGCCGATGGCGCCGTAGGGGGTGAAGGCCTCGTTGTGCTCGGGGAAGTGGGTGCTGGGCTTGGGGGATCGGCCGGCGCCGGTGACGCCCGACGCGGCGTTGAGGATCACGCGATCGGGCTTGGCCAGGGCGTGGGTGAGCAGGGGGGCGACGGCGATGAGCGAAGCGGTGGGGTAGCAGCCGGGGTTGGCGACGAGCTTGGCGCCGGGGAGCTGGGCGCGGAAGAGCTCGGGCAGGCCATAGACGGCTTGGGTCAGGCGGGCGGGGTCGGTGTGGTCGGTGGCGTAGGTGGTCTCGTAGAGGGTCTGGTCGTCGAGCCGGTAGTCGGCGGAGAGGTCGATGACGGTGAGCCCGGCGTCGAGCAGCCCGGGGACGTGGGCCATGGCCGCCTTGTGGGGCAGGCCGAGGA